>JAISGQ010000016.1 GCA_031262985.1 Oscillospiraceae bacterium | reverse complement strand
GGAGGAAAAACATGAGCTTCGTAAAACGAGCCGGACTGTATGTTGTCCGGCACAAGATGAAAAGTCTAATACTGCTTTTGGTGCTTACCATTATCTCGACATTTATTCTTACGGGTGTTGCGATCCAAAGTGCGGCATCGGACGCGGCAAAAGACGTTCGCGGCAACGTCAGCGGCAAAGTCAAACTCCAAATTGACATGAGCCAAAAGAACATGAAACAGGGTTCCAATACGGGGTATGGCAATTCATATGTATACGCTGGAGATATTATATCGAAAGAAATGCTCTCGGCGTTGATGGAAATACCCGGCGTTACGGACTATAACACCGAATCGGTCAGCTTCGGTGGTTCGGCCACAAACTTCAAATACATACCCGCAGGCTTTTCCTTTGACGGCGATTTGGCGATGATGATCGTCACGCTGTTTTCCGAAAAATGCAGCGGCTTCACGAACGGAAACCTCACGTTAAAAGAGGGGCGTCACATCATTGATACGGACAACCATGTGATTATGATTTCAAACGAACTCGCGGAGTACAACAATCTGAAGCTTGGGGATACAGTGACCATCTACAGCCCGGACGCCAGACGAGACGTGTCTTTTGAAATTGTCGGCATATTCACAGGGACGGAAGGACTTGGCGGCAACGCAATTACCGCAAGTCAAATTCCGAGCAATCAAGGGATTATTGATTACAACGCCATGATAGACGAGTTTGGCGACGATTTTAGTCGAGGGTACGACTACATAGACCTCTATGTGGAAGACCCCATAAACATTCAAAATGTATACGATGAAATAGCGAACCACCCGATGATAAAAGGCAAGACGCTGAAACTGAGTATAGACAGTGAGCAGTACGAGGTCATTGCGAATCCGCTTGAGTCCTTGCAAAGCCTCGTCAGCACATTGATTATCGTAATCTCGGCAGTCAGCGTGGCGATACTCGCCCTACTTCTTACAATATGGACGCGAGGGCGCGTAAGAGAAACCGGCATACTCATGTCAATCGGCATAAGCAAACCGAAAATCATCGGACAGTTTATCTTAGAGGCCGCGCTCATCGCGGTGTTGGCATTCGGACTTTCGTATCCCGCCAGTAACGCGATTGCAAATAAATCCGGCGAGTTTATCATGGCGCAGGTCGTGAGTTCCGAAAGCTTGGCAGAGGATTCTTCCCCGCAGTTTAACGGCTCGTTTAGCACAGACGATTTTGATATGCTCTCAAAGCCGTCCGAGCGCAATGCTGTCAAAGAAATCAGTGTAAGCATTACGCCGGAGTATATGATTTGGGTCTATGCTATCGGTCTGTTGCTTACCGTCTGCGCTGTGCTGATAGCGTCCTATACCATCATTCGGCTGAAACCGAGAGAGATACTCTCGAAAATGAGTTAGGAGGAAAACAAAATGACGACCTTAGAATGTGTAGGTCTAAAATATGCCTACGACAAAAAGACCAGTGTACTAAAGGGCGTGAACGCCACGTTTGAAGCTGAAAAAATGTATGCTATTCTCGGCCCCTCAGGGTGCGGAAAGACTACGCTCCTGTCGCTGATCGGCGGTCTTGACGAACCAACCGGGGGCGAAATCAAGCTAAACGGTGAAAGCATCAACAAAAACGGTCTTGCTTACCACCGCCGCCACAATGTAGCGTTTATATTTCAAAGCTACAACCTCATCGATTATCTCACGCCCTTTGAGAATGTGAGTTTGACTTCACCTCTGCCGCCCCTGCCCATTTTAGAAAAAGTCGGGCTTTCGGGCAACGAGGCGGGACGCAATGTGCTGAAACTCTCCGGCGGTCAGCAACAGCGTGTAGCCATCGCGAGGGCGCTCGCGTCCGACGCTTCCATCCTGCTCGCGGATGAACCTACTGGAAATCTCGACGAGGAAACCGCCGCTAATATCGCGGCGCTACTCAAAGAGAGCGCACATTACCATAAGAAATGCGTCATCGTGGTTACCCACTCAGCGGAACTGGCACGAGAAGCAGATGTCGTCTATGGTATTAAGAAGGGAGTATTACAAAATGTAGAAGACTTTGAAAATGGAAAAAGAGGGAAGAACAAAAATTAAGCAAAAAAAGAAGCGGGAGGCTTTACGCTTCCCCTGCTTCTTTCGCCTGAGTGATTCCCTTGGCGGTGGCTTCTATGATGATTAAGTCATTATCATTAAAGTTGTCCAACACACTGTCTAATTGTCTGCGCCGCGTGGTTTTATCCGGGGCGGTATCAGGATAGAAAAACTGGTCTACAGAAAGTTCAAAGAAGGTGACCAATTTGTAAAATACCTGCAGACTCGGATGTTGACCCTTGTTTTCGATATTTGTCAGATAACGAGGGTCAATATAGATGAGTCCTGCCGCTTGATCGCGGGTCATCCCTCGTTTGGTGCGGGCTTCCTTAATAGCTAAACCGAATGCTCGGAAATCGTAAAGTTCTTCTTTGTTACGCATAACAATTCCTCCTATATAATTTTACCGTTCCTAATCCGTTTTTTACAGGATTAGAAAAACGTATAATTAGGTTTTGTGGTTCGTGCAAAGGGGACACATATACAAAGCAACTGCCATGCGGCAAATAAAAAAAAGCCGCGCAAATGGCAGCGATTTGTTATGCCTTAACAAAAATCAGCTTCTGACGGCGGCTTTTGAAAATGAAAGCCGCCGTTTTCTATTTGCCGGATTCGGAGGACATAGTTTCAGATAAGGCTTAGCGGCGGTAAAAGGAGGTTACCGCCATGCCGACAGTTTGTATTCGACACGGTTATACAGCACTCGACTTATTAAAAAAAGTTTCGCATTATTACGGGATTGCTACACCCTTGAATATGGTTTTTCAGATTACATAACAGGAACAACTGAAACGCGCCGCAAGCTAATTATGCTATGCGGCGCGTTTTTTAATTCGACTTTTTTCTATATATTTCCCGTTAATCTCGCTTGTTGTAACAGCAATCTTAATTTGCGAACACTGGTCTTCGTGTATCAGTGTGCCTTTTTATTTACCTCAAAGCCGGACAAGCATTTCAAGTCTTTACCTATTCCTGTAACGAGCAGCACCGAATGGCTCTGTTACATAGCGGCTTACCCGTGAGGCTCTCCTTTTTCTCAAAAAACGAAAAAGGAGGAGCCTAATATGCCAAGGCAAAGGAAAACAGGCAAAAACAACCGCACTAATCGTGTCATTTTTAGCCCCAAAACAGGACATGGGTGCATCGCTATTTTGGGGCATCCATCCCTTTGCCGAAAAACTACTTGTCCATACCCATTGAACCGTTTGTCCGATTTTGCTTGCAAAAAGCCGGAAGTCTTGATTTTACAAGGCTTCCGGCGATGTCTGAAATTATCTGTTTCAGACGTGATGCTATGGCAGGGGCAGAAGGATTTGAACCCTCGACACGTGGTTTTGGAGACCACTGCTCTACCAACTGAGCTATACCCCTATATGTTACCACGCGCAACAGACACCGTCAGTGTGCGTGGCAGTTAGTTGTCCTCTACTGCTCAGATATTATAACAGACCACAGTATGTTTGTAAAGAAAAATTTTCAAATAATATTGATTTTTGCGCCGTTTTTAATCGAGAATCAGTATCGGACGGAAAATCCTCACAAATCTACGTGGCGTTGACACAAGTTAAATATATTTTTTGGGATATTTTGGTATTTCCATACAAAAGGCAACACGGCGAAAGTGCCGTGTTGCCTGAAATTGCCCGAATGCATTAATTTCCTACAACGCAGTATCGGACTTGCAGCTCTCAAGAACGCCGAAAATCCGCATAAGCCCAACTCCCGCCATTATCAAAAACAGAGGCCAGAACTGCATTGCATATCTGTCGCCCGATTCGAAGATTGTCATATAAGCCAGCACTCCCGTCATTCCGACATTGAGGAACACCTCGGCGGAGGATAGCTTTATCTTCCTTTTCATCACCAAATACGCTCCGATGCCTATCAGAAAGAAGGTCACGTTCCACAGCACCGCCCTTGTCGGGAGCTGAGCTTTTGCAAGCGCATTTTTCCACGAGGACAAAAACGGCGTCTTGTAGTAGCTCTCCGGCTGCTCCGCAATCAGTTTGTTTTGGACATTCGGCTCGTATGTAAGGCTGAGGTTCTGAACATCCTTGAGATAGTAAAAGCTGAGCATACCTATATGCTGCTGCCGAAGGCGTGCTATCAGAACGTCCTCTGTGAAAAATCCCGACTCCGCGTAGTTCCAGCGACCGCGGTCCTGAAACGGATTGATTGATATGGGGTCGTCGAACACCATAACTCCGTTGTGATTGATGTCCTGTCCTCTGTTGAGCATCCCCAAAATGAGCATATGCGCCATCATGTACGTTCCCTTTTGCTTGCCGGGACTGTCCTCCATCTCAAACTGAGAGTAGGCCTGCTCAAACGGAAGAACTGTAATCAGCAGAGCTAAAACCAGCACAGCCGCATTTTTCAGCACGAACAAGGCGTGTTCCTTGAGCTTCCGTTTCTCGGTGTGGAGGAGCAGTACGGCAACGTACGCAATCAGAATAATGAAGGGGGTCGGCTTGAAAAACGAACTGATTCCCACCGCCGCACAGCCTCCCAGAGTGAGGAGGAGACGCTTGTATCCTCTATCCGAATTGAGGAAAAACCGCGCGAAGCAATACACGGCGATGGTGGAAAACGGCATGGAGAAGGAGTCGGTGTACAGCATATACCAGTCCTGCCCCGAATTGGCAAGAGGAGTTGAGCAGGCGGAAAAAAGCAGGAAGGACGAAATCAGAACGAGAATCACCGTGCTTACCGAGCGGCTGCAGAACAGCTTCACCGTCATGTACGCGAACAATACTGACAGCGTGATAAAAGATGAATCGACTGCTATCCACAGCAGTCTGTACGGCACTCCTACAAAGCCGGCTATGCGCCCCAAAAAACCCAGAACAACGGTAATCCCGCGGTTATTAGGCCAAAACCAAATATATTCCTTAACTTCGTCGGAAATGCTCTCATAATTCATTATGCTCAACGCGCCTTCGCGAACCATCTGATTGTCGTAGGACGGTATGTCGGTGTAGAGGCTCAATTCACCCAAAAACACAAGGATAAAGAAGAACGATAAAACCGATATCGCTGTGATTTTTTCGGCTCTTGCGCTGAGAGTAGCCGCCTTCCTGTGAGTAACGAGCCACACCGCAAGCATCAGCAGACCAACCGAAATCATGGTTACCACAAGCTGAGACAGAAGCCAGCTTGCCTTCTCCGTGGGGATATGGGGGGAGGTGTATTCGGGCGAACCGAACATCATGTAAAGCGGCTTGTAGAGGTAAATTCCGGCTATAATCAGCAGAAAGGCGACGGGGAATATTTTCCCCGCGAATTTGAGGAGAGGATGCGAAACCGCGTTCCTGCTGTCGTCAAGCAGGCTGTGCCGGAGGTCTGATGTTTCCATGGTCAACTACTCCTTTTGTACTGTAGGTTGAGGGAGGGATGTATAGGGCGAGAATCGAAAATCGTAGAATCATTCATGATACAAGTATAACACAAAGTTTATCGAATTTCAACGGGGCTAACTCCTTCAATTTTATTTGACGCGGAGTTTTTGATGTGATATAATCAAACTAAATTTTATGACTGTTTTTGTCGTGAAATTATTCTTGATAAACATGAGCGGGAGGGACAAAAAATGACCGATACAAAGACAAATTCAATTTTCGTAAGCCACGCATGGGTTGATGATAAGCCCGATGATAAAGTTTTACAGCTTGTCGCCGAGCTTCGCAACAATAGTTTTTACTCCACTTGCGATGTAATACTCTCCGATGAACGCACATCTATACACTTTAAGCAAATGATGGCAGAAAATATGCAGAAGGCAGAAAAGGTTATTGTTGTCCTTTCGGAAACATATAAGGAAAAAGCAGATAGTTTCAAAGGCGGAGTAGGAGAGGAATACAGATATATTTTAGATGATATTGATGTAAATGAAAACAAATATGTTCTTGTGACATTTGAAAAGCGAGAAAAAGTCGCGCCTGAGATGTTGCGCGGTCGCGAGATTTTAGAATTAGACAACTCCATCAGCGAAGAATTACTTCACAAGCTGTATGGTATCCCGAAATATCTTCTCCCCGATGTCAGCGAGAAGAATCCCGAACTAAAGCCCAAAATTATTACGGGATTTCCAAAATCCGGCAGTCCCGACAGCAGCCCTACCCCTGTGAAGTGTATCCACAACCTTCCTGCAAGAAATATTTATTTCACAGGCAGAGACGACATTCTCTCCTCGATTCACACTGCGTTGGAGAAGGTGAACTCTGCGTCGCTGATTCAGTCGGTCAGCGGCTCGGGAGGAATCGGAAAGACGCAGATTGTGCTTGAGTACGCACACAGACACATAGACACGCACTCGCTTATATGGTGGGTCAATGCGGAGACGGAACAGCTTGTAGTAAATGACTATTCGAGCTTTCTCAAAAGAATGGGACAGCCTGCGTCTCTTCTTGACGACAGTGCCGCAATCATAGAAAAAGTATGCGGCATATTGGAGGAGCAGGACAACTGGCTGCTTATCTTCGACAACGTGGACGAGGGAATGAACGTGCAGGATTATCTGCCCTCTGCGATAAGCGGGCGGGTGCTGCTCACGAGCCGTATTTCCTCCTGCCATATCGGAAAGCTGATTGAGGTTGAGGTTTTAGAGGTGGAGGAAGCCGTCAATTTCCTCAACAACCGCATAGGGGAAGATAAGGATTTCGACAGGGAGAACGCGAAAAAACTTGCGGACAGGCTGGGGCGTTTCCCTCTCGCGCTTGAGCAGGCGGCGGCGTATATCGCCGAAAACAAAATATCCTACGAAAAATATGAGAAACTTTTAGATGAGATCGGCACTGGAATCTTCAACAGCGACACGTATATAAAGGACTACAAATATCCTGTGACCGCCACATGGCATATCTCCATCGGGAAATTCAAGAGAACCGAAAGTGTTCAGCTCCTCAATCTCCTATCATATTTTGCTCCCGACAATATTCCTTTCAGTTGGATACTTAGACAGAAGAAGTTCTTGGCGGAGAATTTGAAGAACTCCTTTTCAAACGAATTTAGCGCGAATGAGATACTAAAACCGCTCGTTAAGTATTCGCTTGTGAAACGCGATGGCGACTGCCTTTCGATTCACCGCCTGTTTCAGGAGGTAATACGCGATAGCTTAAAAGCCGCAGGGGATGACACCTACGTCGCCTGTGTGCTGGATATTGTGTATGAAGAGTTTCGCTACAAATATGACACAGCAGAAGAGAGGCAGAGCTTTACGCAAAATGTCCCCCACGCAATAGCGGCGGCGGATAAGGCATCGGAGTTGTTAAAGGATGACGAACAATTAGAAAAAGCGGCAAGGATATATCATGAAATAGGCTTTGGCTTTTACAATTTAGCGAACTATGATGAGGCACTCAGATGGTATAACAAGGCTTTGGCGATAAAAGAAAAGGTGTTTGGAACAGAACATCCCGACACAGCGATAACATATAACAACATTGCAGAGGTATATCGCAGAAAAGGAGATTATGATAAGGCACTGAAATGGGATAACAAGGCTTTAGCGATAAGAGAAAAAGTGCTTGGAACAGAGCATCCCGACACAGCGATAACATATAACAACATCGCTCTGATATATGATAGCAAAGGAGATTATGATGAGGCACTGAAATGGCATAATAAGGCTTTATTGATAAAAGAAAAAGTGCTTGGAACAGAGCATCCCTCTACAGCGACAACATATAACAACATCGCAGGGGTATATGAAAGCAAAGGAGATTATGACGAGGCACTGAAATGGCATAACAAGGCTTTGGAGGTAAAAGAAAAGGTGCTTGGAACTGAGCATCCCGATACAGCTATAACATATAACAACATTGGCTGGGTATATGACAGAAAAGGAGATTATGATGAGGCACTGAAATGGTATAACAAGGCTATGCCTATTCTTGAAAAGGTGCTGGGAGAAAATCACCCGCATACAAAATTAGTAAAAAGAAATATTGAAACCCTACTTGAAGCACAATCCCCCAACTAACCCCTCACGCACACAAGCCCTGCCGATTCACAACCGGCAGGGCTTAAATTTCTGCGTCCTCCTTCGTCCTCCCTTACTCCTCCTACTCCGCCGCCTTGAAGTTATACACAGGCTTAATAATCTCCGCAACATCAGCAGTATCGGCGATATTTGCGATTATCTCCTCCATCGGCTTGTAGGCTGCGGGGGCTTCATCAATCGTCGATTTCACCACGGTGGAGGAGTAGATTCCCTTCATGCTCTCCTTAAACTGCGAGAGAGTAATGCTCGCCTTGGCGGCACTGCGGCTCATGAGCCTGCCCGCGCCGTGGGGAGCGGAAAAATTCCAGTCGGGGTTGCCCCTGCCGACACAAATCAGACTGCCGTCCCTCATGTTAATGGGTATGAGTATGCGTTCGCCTGCCTTCGCCGAGACCGCGCCCTTTCGCAGTATCATAGTATCGGTTTCGATGTAGTTGTGAATCGTAGTGAAACTGTCCTCCGCCTTAAACTTCATCTGCTTGACTATCTCCCGCACTATCGCCCTGCGGTTGAGCAGAGCATACCGCTGAGTAATCTCCATATCGTTCATGTAGTCGTCGAACAGCTGACCGTCCGTATAGGCGAGGTTTTTATTGATTTTCAGATAGTCTCGCTTGCTAAGTTCTGCTTCAATCTCCGCCTCCCGACCTGCGGCTTTCAGCTCGGTAATCAGCCCTGAGTTGTCATTGCGGCGTTTTTCCAGCATCTTTGCGGCGGCTTTTTGGTAGTACTCCGCCACCTGCTTCCCGAGGTTTCGGCTGCCTGAGTGAACGACAAGGTAGTACCTGCCGTTTTCCGCGCGGTCAAGCTCGATGAAGTGATTGCCGCCTCCGAGAGTACCCATGCTCAGCGCGGCGCGGTTGAGGTTCACATGGTCGGCACAGCGAAGCTCCGCCAAATTCAGCTCCCCCATGTACTGATGAACCTTGCCGCGAATCGCGAATCCGGCGGGGACATACTCGTGGATGATTTTGTCAAGCCGCTGCAACTCAATGTTTTTATCCGATAGGATTACGGTTTCCATTCCGCAACCTATGTCTACTCCCACCAGATTCGGCACTACCTTGTCGGTGATGGTCATGGTCGTGCCGATTGTGCAGCCCGCACCCGCGTGGGTGTCGGGCATAATGCGAATTTTACTGCCGCTCACAAACTCCTGATTGAGCAGATTGATAATCTGGGAGATTGCCTCCTGCTCGATATTGTCGGTGAACACCTTCGCTGTGTTGTGTTTTCCCTGTAATTCTATCATAAGTATACCTCTTTTGTTTTTCTACTAAACTTCATCATAATGGTAGCACGGATGTGTTGCTGTGTCAATATGCGGTGAGGGGTGGGGGAGCGGAGTTCGAGACAATCGGCACGCAGTATCACAACTCCACCCGCTTCGTCGCGATAGTATCAGTAAAAGCCTCGTCGTGTTCGACAAAAAGCATCGTAGGTCGGTACTGCAACAGCAGCTCCTCAATCTGCATTCGTGACAATACGTCAATGAAATTGAGCGGTTCATCCCAAATATACAGGTGTGCTTTCTCGCAAAGAGACTTTGCGAGAAGCACTTTTTTCTTCTGCCCTTCGCTGAAATCCGATATATTTTTCTCGAATTGAACCTTCGAGAAATCGAGCTTGCTCAAAATCGCCTTGAACAGGCTTTCGTCAATGCCGCTCATTTCCGCGTACTCAGTCAAGCTCCCTTGCAGATGTGACGCGTCCTGCGAGACAAGGGAAATAATCAAGTTGCTGCCCTTGTAGATACTGCCGGAGCAGGCTATCTCCTCCCCGCAAATCAGCTTGATAATGCTGGATTTTCCCGACCCGTTTTTGCCGCATAACGCAACCCTGTCCCCCTGCTCGATGCTGAAGGAGACACCCTCGCACACTACTCTGTCTACGTAGCGAACCGATACGTTTTCAAACGCAATCATTCGGTTGGAGTGGTAGACAAGCGGGGAGATTTTCAAGCTGTCCGCACTCTCGATGTTTTTCAGGAGCTTCGATTTCTCCTCAATCGACTTAGTGTACCTGTCCTCGATATTCTTCGCCCTGCTCATCATTTTCGCCGCCTTATGACCCACGAATCCTCTGTCAGCCCTCAGTCCGGAGGATTGCTTCCCGTACTTCCCCTTTTCGGTTTTGTCGCTCCATTGAGCGGCACGCTTCGCTCCTTCTTGGAGCCGTTTTACGTCTCGTTTCAGCCGCTCATTTTCCGCAAACTCGAAACTATCCTGCCGCTCTTTGTTCTCCTGCCACGAGGAGAAATTACCCCTCTGAATTTCGATATTGGTCTTATTGATGGACAGGATATGGTCTATGCAGTTGTCGAGGAAAACCCTATCATGAGATACCAGCATAAACCCTCTCTTCGACCTGAGGTACTTGCTCACAGCCTTACGCGCGTATAAATCGAGATGATTGGTAGGCTCGTCAATCAGCAGATAGCCGTTATCCCTAAGGAAAAGCGCGGCGAGCAGAACCTTCGTCTGTTCTCCGTTTGACAAGGTTTCAAACGGACGGTACAATACATCGGTGTCCGTATCGAGTAGAGATATTTCCCGCTCAATTTCCCATAACTCCAAATCGGAATTGACGGCGTACAAAACATCAATGGTAGGGAGTGTTTTGTCCTCCACCGCAAAGGGGAAGTAGGAGAAGCTGACATTGCCCGAGATGCTCCCCGAGTATTCGTATTTCCCCAATAGCAGGTTGAGGAAGGTAGTTTTCCCCATCCCGTTGCGTCCCGTAAATCCCAACCGCCAGTTTGTATCTATTTGAAATGATACGTTCTCAAAAATATAATCGTAGCTGCCGTCGTAGGCAAAGGTTAAATTCGATATGTTTATAAGTGACATAAAATTCCTCCTGCAAAAAACACTAAATTAACTTGAAACCAAGCAAGCCTCCACGGGCGAAAACCGCACAAATCAGGGCTTTTCGCCCGTGTTTTCTTGGTGTTTTCTAAGTTAATTAACTACCCTCCTCCCCGTTCCGATTACGAAAGGAGCAAACACTATGACTAAAAACCCAACAATACTCGCGTGGGTAAAGGAAATGACGGAGCTTATGACGCCGGACAACATTGTCTGGATTGACGGTTCTAAGCAGCAGCTTGACGCACTTCGCGCAGAGGCTTGCCAGAGCGGGGAGATTATCAAGCTCAACGAGGAGAAGCTGCCCGGTTGCTACCTCCACCGCACGGCTGAGAACGACGTTGCACGCGTGGAGGACAGAACCTTCATCTGCACTCCCACAAAGGAGATGGCAGGACCTACAAACAACTGGAAAGACCCCGCCGAGGCTTACGAGATGCTCTACAGCATCGCAAGAGGCAGATACGCGGGCAGAACCATGTACGTAATCCCCTACTCAATGGGTCCTATAGGCTCGCCTCTTGCTAAGGTTGGAATCGAGCTTACAGACTCTATCTATGTTGTCCTCAACATGGAGATTATGACAAGAATGGGCAAGGCAGTACTCGACACATTCGGCGACGAGAGCAACGACTGGGTTCGCGGACTGCACGCTAAGTGCGACATAGACGGCGAGAAGAGGTACATCTGCCACTTCCCGCAGGACAACACGATTATCTCCGTAAACAGCGGATACGGCGGAAACGTACTGCTCGGCAAGAAGTGCTTCGCCCTCAGAATCGCCTCCTATCAGGGCTGGAAAGAGGAGTGGATGGCTGAGCATATGCTCATCCTCGGCATCGAGAAGCCGGACGGAGACGTTAAGTATGTCTGCGCCGCTTTCCCCTCCGCTTGCGGAAAGACCAACCTCGCTATGCTCATACCGCCCGAGGGCTATCAGAACGCGGGCTACAAGGTGTGGTGCGTAGGCGACGACATCAGCTGGCTCCGTCAGGGTGAGGACGGCAGACTGTGGGCTATTAACCCCGAGAACGGCTTCTTCGGAGTTGCTCCCGGCACAAATGTCAAGTCCAACCCCAACGCTCTTGCCTCCACAATGAGCGACACAATATTCACTAATGTAGTACACAACCTCGACGACAACACCGTTTGGTGGGAGGGTCTCGACAAGAACCCGCCTACTAACGCTCTTGACTGGAAGGGCAACCCCTGGAACGGCAAGGAGAGCGACCAGAAGGGCGCACATCCCAACTCGCGCTTTACTGCTCCTGCGAGAAACTGCCCCTGCCTCTCAAGCAAGTTCGACGCGACTGAGGGAGTGCCTATCTCCGCTATCGTATTCGGCGGCAGACGCGCTAAGACAGCTCCCCTTGTATACCAATCGTTCGACTGGAACAACGGCGTGTTTGTCGGCTCGATTATGGCTTCCGAGACTACAGCGGCGGCTGCAGGCGCAGTCGGAGTAGTACGCCGTGACCCCATGGCTATGCTCCCCTTCTGCGGCTACAACATGGGCGACTACTGGCAGCACTGGTTCAACATGGGCGAGAAGCTGGGCGACAAGGCTCCTAAGATTTTCAACGTAAACTGGTTCAGAACAGACGACGAAGGTCACTTCGTATGGCCGGGCTTCGGCGACAATATGCGCGTACTCGACTGGATAATCAGACGCTGTGAGGGTGCTGTTGAAGCTAACGAGACAGCTATCGGCTACGTTCCGAATCCCGCTGACATCAACCTCGACGGTATCGACTTTACAGAGGCTCAGCTCGCTGACATCCTCGACGTATCGAAGGACCTGTGGGAGGCTGAGATTGACGGCATAAATCAGTTCTACGGCAGATTCGGCGACAAGCTCCCCGCCGCTCTGAAGGCGCAGTTTGACGCGTTCAAGGCAAAGCTGGGGTAGAATATCACGCGTAGCGTGATGACAGTTGACAGTTGACAAGTGACAGTTGACAGTTATCCGCCACGGGCGGGGCTTTGACAGTTGACAGTTATCCTTCTCAAAATGACACTTTGTGTCATTTTGAGAAGGAAAGTACAAATTGCAGTGCGTAATACATAAAAGGAAATTGTTTCACGTGAAACAATTTCCTTTTTTCATTGTGCGGGGGAAAGGAAGCAAAACTAACAATTTTAAAATTATAGTTTACAACAAATTACGGTTAAGGGTAAGGCTCATACTTGCCGCATATAATAACGGCGGAGGGCACTCTCCTCGTTATTTACTACAAGCTGCTCCCTTCCTATATCAAGCAGTAGGAGACAGGTCTGCTACTCCGCCGCGCCTCTAACTGTCAACTGTCACTTGTCAACTGTCAACTGTGCTTGCCCCTAAATTTTCGTTTGACATATTTTACAGAATATGTTATACTTACCCTGTATTATTGGCTGATTTTAGTTTGTGAAGGGAGTTCTTTATGAAAAAAGCTTTGCGTTTTGCCGCCGCGTTTCTCGGGATAGCTGCTATCCTGCTCGTGGCAATAAAGTACACCGATTTGCTCGCCGTCCCCGTCTCCCCCTCCATAGACACAAGTATATTAGGTGCGGACAACGCCGAGGAGCAGGAGATGGTAATGACTGCTCCTGTGACTACTGCAACTGCCGCCGCGACTACTACTGCCACTACGACCACTACCGTAACTACCACGCAGGAGGCGACAACTGCCGCTGCGGCGGAGAAAACTACGAAAAAAACTACGAAGAAGACGACTAAGAAGACTACCAAAAAGACGACTAAGAAAACCACTAAGAAAACTACGAAAAAGACCACAAAGAAAACCTCGGCTAAAACTACGAAAAAGACCACGAAGAAAACCACCAAAGCGACCGCCGCGGGTATTGATATCTCCGGCTTCAGAGGACAGCTTGTGGCAAACACAAATGCCCAGCGCAAAAACGCGGGCAGGAGTACTCTCTCGAACTCCTCCGCGCTGAGCAGTGCGGCGCAGAAACGCGCCAAGGAGGCGGCGCAGAGCTGGAGCCACACAAGACCTAACGGAAGCTCCTTCAGCTCGGTTCTCGGCGGAATCAATTACAGCATATGCGCGGAGAACCTCGTCAAAGGGACTAATATGACTCCCGCCGCCGCCATAAGTAAGCTGATGGGTTCGGCAGGACACAAGAAGAATATCCTCCACAAGGAGTTTACGAAAATCGGAGTGGGTTGCTACAAGTCGGGCAACGTAGTCTACTACGCGCAGTTGTTTGTAGGATAGAAGCTACGCGCAGTATATATCGGTTTCCCTCTCCCCTCTCTCCCGCACCTCGAGTGGTGTGCAGTGCATATAATATAGGGTATCCGCCCCTCTCCGAACAGCTTGCGGGAGGAGAGACGGATACCCGTTTTCTGTAAGTTAATTAACTATACTACATCTTCTTTTTCAGCACCGCGACGGAGATGAAGTAGCCGGCGGCGTGAACCGCCATTATCCCGACAACGACGAGGCACAGGGCGAACATATCCATTGCAGCGAGGGCGAGAGCCAGCGCGGTCAGCACTCCGAGTGTGACGAAGAACGCCACGCGCGACGCCTTCTCCCGTATGCGCATTATCCTCTCGTCGGCGGAGGAAAGCTCCTGCTCCATGTCGGGCTTCTTTTGGAGGATAAACATCAGCACGACCGAGGCTAAGATCAGTCCTGCTCCCACTCCCGACAGGAAATGAGGGAGGCTGCCTTCTCCGCTAAAAATTCGATATGCTCCAGTGTTTTCCCTACTGCCAAGCAGAACATCCCCGAGAGGAACAGTGTGCGCGATTTCTTGTTGATTTTTTTCATATGTGTGTACTCCTTTTGTTATGGTATAAGTTTGTGCGGAGCAGTATCAATCGTAGATAAATATCTCCTCGATAGTCAGCCCGAAATACCGCGCTATCTTGAACGCTAAAACAATCGAGGGGTTGTATCTCCCGTTTTCCAGCGAGCCTATTGTCTGCCTCGAGACCTCAAGAGCAGCCGCCAGCTCCTCCTGCCGAACTCCCCGCGCTTTGCGGAGTTCCTCAAGCCTGTTCTTCAAATGACCGCCTCCTTTGTGAATTGGAAAGTTAACTTTACATACGCATTATATCAACTCCCGAAGGAGATGTCAAGTGTACTTTCCAAAATTTATTAACTTTGCAAAATCGACTTTACGAAACTTTGGAAATTTACATTATTGCTTCGGCGGCTAAACCTTGCCAGATTATGGTCGAGGCTTTTTACTGTCTTGCGAGGCAGAGGACGCCGCTTTGCCGGCGCAAGGCAAGGACGATAACGATGCAAGGCGGTAAAAAGACCGACCAGAAATGGCAAGATTTAGTTGTCGGAGCAATAATGTAAATAATGCAAAATACGGTTTACTTTAGTAAAAATATATGTTACAATTGTGTAAAGAATAGAATCGTTGCTTGCTTTTTTCGGCGAGCTTTTGTTATCGTTGCAACTTTGCGTTGTCCACTATATTTTTTGCCGGTTAGAAGGTATGGATAAATATGTTCAGTGACCAGAAAATGATGGAGTTAATCTCCGCGATACCCGGAACGGGTATTCTCGTATATTCCCCCGACAATTCCTACTCCCTTGACTATATCGGCAAGGGAGCGGCAAAAATTTTCGGCTGCACGGAGAATCAGCTCAGGAAAACTGCGGGCAACAGCTTTTTCGGCATGATACACCCGAGGGACAGGAAACGAACTGCGCAGATACTGACATCCAAGCTCGCCAAGGATAGGCTTTTTCAGATAACCTTCCGCATACAGACAAGGAGCGGGGAGATTCGCACGGTTAAGACCTTCCACCAGTTCGCCGATTCGGATACACCGGAGAACGCGGCGTTCGCAGGCGGAGTGTCTGAGGGATGTGCGTTCGCGGGCGCGGCTAATACTTGTGAGACGTGTGAGTGTGCGGCTACCGAGTGCGAGGCGTGTGAGCGAGTGCGAGGCGTTTTTTCCGGCGCGTCTGCGCAGAGTACGCAGAGTACGCAGAGTACGGCAGGGGCTTCTGCAAACGGAGCTTCTGCAAACGAAAGTAGCGGACAGAGCGTCTGCGGACGGAGCGTCCTGTGCGTCATGCAGGACATCACAAAGACAGAACTTCGCAACACCGCCATGTTTCAGGCTCTCATCAGCATGGCGGACGACATACTGTTTGATGTTGACTGCCAAAAGAGGCAGATTCAGATTTACGGCGACTTCTTTGAGCGTTTCGGACGAATGCCTCAGAAGGAGGAGTTCTCCTTCGAGGTGTGTTATCCCGACTGCCCTACTCATGACTGCGACCCCGACATAATCATACATCCGACACCCAAAAACAGGAGTGAAATTTTCTCGCAGGACAGGGTGATTGAAACTCCCGATGGCGAGAAGGTGTGGAGCCGCTGGCAGGCATCGATACTCCGCGATTCTGAAAACACCCCCTGCCGCGTGGTGGGCAGGATACTCAATACCGACGACTTCAAAAAGACGGAGGAGTACTACCGCTCCGCCTCACGCTACGATTCTCTGACGGGGATTTACAACAGAAGGGCTATGCAGGAGCTGTTTGACCACTACCTCAAAACCGACGCGAAAAACCAGCAGTATATGCTCCTCGCCATTGATGTGGACGATTTCAAGGTAGCCAACGACACATACGGACACCTCTTCGGCGACCGCGTACTCCAGCATCTGGCGGAGACGATGGAGCGTCATTTCAGAGGACACGACATCTGCGGGCGAATCGGGGGAGATGAATTTCAGATAATCCTCTGCAATATCTCCGACAACAAGGACTTGGTGTGGCGCAGAGTTGAGGCGTTCGCGGCGAAGGCGTTCTCCGAGTTTGAGGGCGTGGAGGAGCTTGATATAAGCCTGAGCGTTTCGGTCGGCGCGTGTATCGGAAAGAACGCCGAGGAGACTATGCTCCGGCTCTATGACAGGGCGGATAAGGCACTGTACGAGGCAAAGCAGAAGGGCAAGGGCATGGCTGTGCTGTTCGAGGCGGCGGAGGAAACTCCCGTAACGTGCGACATCAGCGGTATAGACTACCGCGAGCTTCTCATGGAGCATCACATTAACTACGACGACGCGCTTAGCCGCTTTATGAATAATCAGGAGCTGTATGTCCGCTTCCTTCGGAAGTTTACAGAGAGTGCCAGCTTTGACGAGCTGACCGAGTACCTCAGCGTCGGCAACTGCGAGGAGGCGTATCGGGCGGCGTGTGCATTGAAGAACACGGCGGTTAACCTCTCCTTTGAAAAGCTCACGGAGGTTCTCGTGCCTATGGTCGCCGCCCTACAGTCGAACGACCTCAAGGCGGGAGTGGAACTCCTTCCTGTGGTGAAGATAGAGTATGACGATATTATGCTCTTTTTGAAGGAATACATAGTGTGCAAATAGAGGTGCTTTTGCAGTTGACAATTGACAGTTGACAGTTGGGGTACGGGCTTCTGCTTATCCTCCTGTTTGCAGGAGGATAACATACGCTGCGTAGCATATTAATCTTTAGGATATTTAACAGACGTGCTGATATTTTATGTGCAGCGCGTCTGTTTTTATGTGGAAGCAAAAGGAGAAGAAGCTTATACTGCTCCGCAATTATTATTTAAGTTAATTAATGCCCCGATTTCTCCCGTGTATTTTGCGTGTATTCGTTTATCCTCGCTTGACAAACAGGACAAATTATCGGATAATTCACTCGTGGCTTGCGGTATGTATTGTTCAGAGCGTATTCGGAGGTGGTTTTTTGAGCGAGCGGTTTATTATGATTGACGAGGGCTTCACCTGCCTTGTATGCGGGCGGGAGGTCGCTCCGCTGAGGTATACGGCGCGTGACCACTGCCCACACTGCCTTTGCTCCCTTCATGTGGATGTGTTCCCCGGTGACCGCGCGAGCGACTGCAAAGGAGTTCTCCGCCCCGTGGGTACGGAGAAGGGCAAGAAGGGCATACGCATTGTCTACGAGTGCGACAGGTGTCACGCGTCAAAGAAGAACATCTCCGCCGCAGACGACGACAGCGACGCTATTATTAAGCTCTCCGCGAATCCTCTCAAGGGGTAGGAGTGGGGGAGACGGGGCAGGACGCCGCAAGCTCAGTTGACAGGCTCAGTTGACAGTTGACAAGTGACAGTTAGGGTACGCCGCCTGCGGGCGGAAGCATAGTTGACAGCCCCACAAGTAACAGTCAGTGGTACGGCTTCGCGCATTCAATTTATCGTTCATCATTAGCGTCAGCGAAAATCAAATAGGTATCAAAGCACGAAGTTAGGCGAGCGGCGGCACTTCATATTTTCGCTTGACCTGCACGGTTGTGCTTCTATTAAAATTTGGAGGTTGTTTATCTTGACTAATCTAAGAAAAGTATCGGCACTGCTGCTGGCAGTCGCCCTTCTGCTCACCTGCCTTGCAAGCTGTGCGGAGAAGAAGGTGGAGACGCCGCCGGTAGTCCTCGACCCGTCCATACCGAAGTATCAGCAGTACAACGATATGTCGGTGGAGCAGATTCTCTCCTGCCTGACAATTGAGCAGAAGGCTCAGCAGATGGTGCAGGCTGCCGCCTACTCCGTGCAGGGGCAGTTCGCTATGCAGAAAACAAACTACGGCTCTCTGCTCTCGGGCGGAGACAGCGCGAACTCAGCTTTCGGCTGGAAGAAGTCCATACTCGCTTTCCAGCAAGGAGCGGTAAACTCAAAGAGCGGGATTCCGTTTATCTACGGCAACGACTCCGTCCACGGAGTAAACACCGTTCGCGGAGCTGTAATTTTCCCCCACAATATAGGTATAGGCGCGGCTAACGACGTCGGGCTCACCTACAAGATGGGCGCGGCAATAGCCGACGAGTCGAAAATCAGCGGTATGCTGTGGACCTTCTCCCCCTGTGTCGCCTCCGCTCAGGACCCGCGCTGGGGAAGAACCTACGAGAGCTACTCCTCGGAGCTGGAGATAATCAAGCCGCTCAGTCAGGCGTTTGCCAAGGGGCTTACGGACAACGGCATTATCACCTGCGCCAAGCACTATATAGGCGACGGCAACGTGAAGTTCGGCTCGGGCGAGGGCGACTACCTCATCGACCGCGGCGACGCTACTCTCTCGGAGGCGGAGCTGGACGCTCTGCTCTCTGTCTACAAGGAGCTTATCGACAGCGGCACACGCACAGTCATGATTACTCACGGAAGCGTCAACGGAGTTAAATCCCACGGCGACAAGTACCTCATAAACGACCTTCTCAAGGGTAAGCTCGGCTTTACTGGCTTTGTAGTATCCGACTGGGAGTCTATCCACAACATCCCCGGCGGCTCGCTCAAGGAGCAGGTTATCACCGCCGTAAACGCGGGTATTGATATGCTCATGGAACCGGGTGTATACGAGGAGTGCGTCAAGATTATCGTAGATGCCGCCGCCTCCGGAGCTATCACCGAGGAGCGAATCGACGACGCTGTGGGCAGAATAATCACAGTCAAGAAGGAAGCGGGCATTTTCGAGGACCCCCTCATGGAAAATCTCCAGACAAATCAGTTGCAGGTAGGCTCTGACGAGTACAGACAACTCGCCCGTATACTCGTGGAGAAGAGCTTGGTACTCCTCAAAAACGACGGTGCGGTTCTCCCCTTAAAGAGCGGCACGAAGATTTATGTTTCAGGTCCTGCCGCGAACGACACAGGCGTACAGAGCGGCGGATGGACACTCTCGTGGCTCGGAAAGAGAGACAGCGGCGCGAATAAGATTGTCCCCGAGGCTAAGACTATACTCGACGGATTCAACCTCCTCGCCGAGGAATACGGACTTACGATAATTACCGACCCCGCGAAGGCAAGCGAGGCTGACGTCAATGTGCTGTGCCTCGGAGAACTCCCCTACGCGGAGTGGGAGGGCGACTCCGCCGACATAAGCATTACGGGAAGCAAGGCACTGCCCGAAAACAAGGCGGCGATAGAGGAATCAAAGCAGCTCGGCAAGCCGACAATCGCGCTTATGGTAGCAGGCAGACACGTCATCTATGACGAGTATGAGAGCGATTGGGATGCGGTAGTCATGTGCTACCTCCCCGGAAGCGAGGCGGACGGAGTGGCGAATGTACTCATGGGTAAAGAGAACTTCTCCGGCAAGCTGCCGATGCCGTACTACTCAAGCACAGGCGACATACTCACCTCCAACACGAAGTTTGATGTGGGCTACGGACTGAGCTATTAGGCTTTTTCAGTTGACAGTTGACAAGTGACAGTTGACAGTTAAGGAACGAGCTTCCGCTCCGATATAAATAACGGCGCAAAACGAAGAACTTAGACTAATTCCCCCCTCATGAATCTCTCGGCTGAACAGCCCCAATTTATGCAGACAGTATAAAAAGACCCCTAGGCAGAAAAGATTTAGATTTTAAGTGATATACTGGCTTCGTTTTTCAAACGGAGTCAGTTTTGTTTTTAGTTGAATTCTTTCGTGGTTGTAAAAATATATGTATTGATCTATGAGGAGACGAGCCTCCTCATGGGTTTTGAGTTTTGCTCTGTAAATGCACTCTGTTTTTAGAATCGAGAAGAAGTTTTCTGCTAAAGCATTATCATAAGGATCACGGCTGATGCATGAAAAAATTAGAGATAATCAAAAAGCACATGGAAAAGGAAATCATCGTCGTAGGCGCAACGGTGACGCTTGACTTTTAGACTCATTTTAGAATCGTCTTGTTTCAAGAAGTTGAG
>JAISGQ010000021.1 GCA_031262985.1 Oscillospiraceae bacterium | reverse complement strand
GGAGGAATGGAAAGAAACTCTATAGGTCGCACGGCGACCTATACAGGGGAACCCCCGACGAGGGTTCCCCTGCGGAAAAAATGTCCTTAGGGACATTTTTTCCTACCCCCTCCTGCGTTATTCTGACGATAAAGGATTTCGCCATCTGCGGATGGCGACTTAGGACGCCGTCCTAAGAACCTGCAAGCCTTTACAAAGGCTTGACCCAAATTCTAACTCTTTGGCAACAGATTAAAGTTAAGAGATTGTTTTTTGACAACAGATTGGAGATTTGAGTTTTAACATGAATGTGTTAATTTCATGTTGAAGGAAAGTTGAATGTGTCAAAAGATTGAAATTCTTCCACGTATTTCCACATTTCGGATTTTTTGTGTCAAAAGAAATGACAGTGGCGGACAAGCCTAAACAGCAGGAAAATCGGTGTTTTGCACAATTTCCACCGCCTATATTAATACCAATAACCCTTTATCTTATCTTATGTGCTGTTTTATTACAGCGTTTTTTGAAAACTCGTGTAGTACCCTGCCGAATAGGAGTACTTTTCCACATAAATTTAAAACGGAAGAAAGGAATAAAATACGTATGAAATTGCTATGCGATAAAACCCTGCTGCAAGAGGCGGTACTCAATGTCTCCCGCTCGGTTTCTCCTAAGTCAACAATAGCCGCCATAGAGGGAATACTCCTGCGCGTAACAAAGGCGGACGGCATATTTATGTGCGGCTATAATCTCGAAATGGGCATCACCTGCTCCATAGAGGCGAATGTCAAGGAGGAGGGAGCAATAGTCCTCCCCTCGAAGATATTTTGTGAGATAGTCCGACGACTGCCTGCCGATACGGTGAGTATAGAGTTTTTGGAGGACAGCTTGATGGTCACAATTAAGTCGGGCGAGGCGAGCTACGAGGTCTCCGGTCTGCCGGAGGACGATTTCCCCGAGCTTCCGAATTTTGTCTGCGATATGAAATTTTCTATTCCCATGCAGACACTCAAGTCCATGATTTCTCAGACGCGCTACACAATTGCCGAAAACTTCATGCACCCGCAGTTTACAGGCGCGTGCTTTGAGATTACGAGCGATAATCTCAACATGATAGCTCTCGACGGCAAGCGAATCGCGGTGAGGAGTGAGACTATCTCCTCCGAACATGAGATGGTTATCATCGTCCCCGGAAAGACGCTCTCAGAGGTGCAGAACATGATAGGCGACAGTGAGGACGACTGCGAGATAGCGGTGGCAAAGCACCATGTTAATTTCACCGTGGGCAAGTTCAAGGTTATGTCGCGTCTGCTGGAGGGTACTTTCTTCGATTTTCGGACAGTCAGGCTCAAGGACTACATCGACATCACAGTCAGCACCCGCCGCATGATTGAGGGCGTGGAGAGAATGTCGCTGGTGCTTCCTACTTCGCTGAACTCACCTCTGCGCTGCTTCTTTGACGAGGGGGAGATAAAGCTGTACGCCAAGTCCGACCTCGGCACGGCAAGCGACACGTGGGAGGAGGAGATAAGCTGTACTCCTCTCGAAATTTGGTTCAAGAATCAGTATGTCCTCGACGCATTTAAGTACGCGGGAACGGATACCGTCCGCATAAGGATGGGCGGTGAGGAAGATCCCATGCTGATTACTCCTCCCGAGGGTGAGGCGTTTAGGTTTATCCTAATGCCGATACGGCAGAAGGTGTCGCAGAAGTAGGAGTACAGGTT
Source organism: Oscillospiraceae bacterium (assembly GCA_031262985.1). Classification (GTDB taxonomy): domain Bacteria; phylum Bacillota; class Clostridia; order Oscillospirales; family Acutalibacteraceae; genus JAISGQ01. Next base: position 103,204 of record JAISGQ010000021.1, on the reverse strand, counting down.
ACAGTGTACTAACAATTTCCGACGTTTATTTAATTCATCATTCATAATTTATCATTCTTCATTTTTCATTTACTTCCCTTTTCCTGTAGCTAAGGAAAATACCGCTTTAGTTTAAATGATGAGTAAGGAACGCAGAAAATATCTATACTACAAGTTAATCTGTAAAATAATAATACAAAGGGTAATGTAATTTATGGAGAAAATCAGTATCAGCACGGAGTTTATCAAGCTTGACAGCTTCCTAAAGCTCGCAGGTTACGCAACGGGCGGGGAGGCGAAGCAGTTCATACAGAGCGGCAATGTGAAGGTCGGCGGCGAGGTGTGCCTCATGCGCGGAAAGAAACTCCGCGACGGAGATGTGGTATCTGCAGGCGAGAGCGAGTTTCAGTTGACAGTTGACAAGTGACAGTTGACAGTTATCCGCCGCTACGGCGGGGACTTACTCAGTTGACAGTTAGGAGTACGAATTTCTACTCCGAAATATAATACGGCGAGTGTACCGACTTTGGTGAGTACTAAAGGCTAAACAACTGCAACGGCGAAGAGTAGGAGTAAAGATTACGCCGCCGCGCATTTTCTTTTCACTCTTCACTCTTCACTCTTCACTTTTCACTCTCTCTTTCCCTCCTCTCCCTCCTCCTTCTTTCAAATTGTTTCACGTGAAACAATTTTTAAATTAGAGGAAGGAATAAAAAAGAAGGAAAAGGGAGGAGGGAAAAAGGAGGGGAAGTATGATTTTAAACAGCTTAAGAGCTGAAAATTTCAGGAATATAATAAGCGAGGAGCTTCTCCCCTCCGGCGGCACAAACATCCTCATAGGGCAAAACGGGCAGGGGAAGACAAATCTAATCGAGGCAATATGGATGCTTACGGGAGCAAAAAGCTTCCGTTCGTATAAAAATTCGGAGCTTATCCGCTTCGGAGAGGAAACAGCGAAAATTTCCTCCACCTTCTACTCCGAGGGCAGGGAGCAGTCACTCGAAGTGGCAGTTACGCAGAAGGAGCGAACTGCGACACTCAACATGGTGAAAAAACAGCAGTGCAGTGAGATAATCGGCAAGATTTGCGCGGTAGTTTTTTCTCCCGAGCATATGGCGTTGGTGAGTGAGGGAGCGAGCGAGCGGCGTAGGTTTATCGACTGCGCCGTCTGCCAGATGAAGCCCTCCTTCATACGCACCATAGCGGAGTACAGCAAGTCGCTCAGTCACAGAAACGCGCTTCTCAAGGAGATACAAAACGGCAGAAGCTACGGAGATTTGCTCTCCATTTGGGATGAGCGTCTGAGTTTATTCGGCGCGGAGATAGCCGTAGTACGAAGGCAGTACACCGAGGCTCTGGCAAAGCGGGCAGAGGATATATACAGTCGGCTCTCGAGCGGAAGTGAGAAGCTGGAGGTCAGCTACTCCTGCTCCTTCTCGAAGGCGGAGGAGAGAGATGTACTCCGCACCGACTTCATGCAAAAGCTCTTAGCCGGAAGGGAAGCCGACATAGCCAAAGGGCATACTGCGGCGGGAGTACACAGAGACGACATAGCGTTAAGTCTCGATGAAAAGCCCGCGCGGTTCTACGCCTCACAGGGGCAGAAGAGGAGCTGTGTCATCTCCCTAAAGCTTGCCGAGGCGGAGCAGATGGCGTCGGTGATAGGAGAAAAACCGATAATACTCCTCGACGACGTAATGAGCGAGCTGGACAACAGCAGGCAGCAGTTTCTGCTGAGTAATGTGACCGACTGTCAGGTGTTCATCACCTGCTGTGACTTTGAGTCGGTGAGCGGCTTTAAGGACGGCAGTGTATTTGAGATAGCAGGCGGCGAGGTAAGGAAACGAATGACATAAGGGAATGGATGGTAAAGGAACGAACGGTAAGGGAACGATAATTTATGTATCTTCATATCGGCGGCGACACCATGATAAAGAGCGGCAATATCGTGGGGATTTTTGACTTAGACAACACCACTACATCAAAGATAACGAGGAACTATCTCAGCTCCCACGAAAAGAGCGGGAGGATAAAGACCGTGACATATGATTTGCCGAAAAGCTTCGTACTGTGTATGGAGGATGGGGAGACGGTCATCTACCTCTCCCAGATGAATACCTCCACGCTGATAAAGCGGCTGGGCAGTGCGGGGAATAATATTCCGAATAATCGGAAGAAGTAGGGGGACAGGGCTACGGGAATCTACGATGGGGAGTGCAAGCTCCTTTACTGTGTTTTCAGTAACCTACGCAAAACGAGAGGGACTTAAGTTTTCCTAACGGGGATGCCCTATAGGTCGCATGGCAACCTATACAGGGGAACCCCCGACGAGGGTTCCCCTGCGGAAAAAATGTCCTTAGGGACATTTTTTCCTACCCCCTCCTGCGTTTTTTGACGATAAAGGATTTCGCTCTCTGCGGAGAGCGAGTTAGGGCTCTGCCCTAACAACCCGCAAGCCTTTAAAAAGGCTTGACCTAAATTTTACCTCTTTGGCAACAGATTTGAGTTAGTGCTTGCCTCTTTGGCAACAGATTGAAGTTTGAGATTACAGTTTGTGATTAATAATATAAAATAATAAAGGGAGATAATAATTTTATGAGTGAGGAAAAGATTTTCGATATATCTGCTCCTGATAAGAATGTATCGTATGATTCGAGCGATATTGAGGTACTCGAAGGGCTTGAAGCAGTCCGAAAGCGTCCCGGTATGTACATAGGCTCTACAGGTCCGCGCGGATTGCACCATCTGGTCTACGAAATTGTCGATAACTCCATCGACGAGGCGTTGGCAGGCTTCTGTGACAAGATAGTCTGTACAATCGAGGACGGCGACATCATCCGCGTCACCGATAACGGCAGAGGAATCCCCGTCGGTATCCAGCAGAAGACAGGACTGCCCGCAGTAGAAGTAGTTTTCACCATACTCCACGCAGGCGGAAAGTTCAACAACGGCGTCTACAAGGTCTCCAGCGGACTGCACGGAGTGGGAGCTTCCGTAGTAAACGCACTCTCAGAATGGCTTGAAGTCAGGATTTTTGACGGAAAGCACGAACACTATATGCGCTTTGAGCGGGGAGCTAAAGTAGCCGAGCTTGAGATAGTGGGAGAAACCGAGCGTACAGGAACTGAGGTTTTATTTAAAGCCGATTCCGAAATATTCACCGAAACTACCGTATACGAATACGACATACTCGAGACAAGACTGCGCGAGCAGGCGTTTCTCAACGCGGGAGTGCGGATAGAGCTTACCGACCTGCGAGTGCCTGACGGAAGGAGCGAAACCTTCCACTACGAGGGCGGCATAAGGAGCTTTGTCGAATACCTCCACAAGAAGAAGGGTGCGGAGGTACTCCACGACGACATCATGTATTTTGAGATGGAGTCGGCGGACAAGCACTCTCAGGCGGAGATTGCAATGCAGTACAACACCGACTACAACGAGGTGCTTATCTCCTTCGCAAACAACGTCAGGACGGTTGACGGAGGCACTCATGAGGAGGGCTTCAAACGCGCCTTGACAAGAGTGATGAATGACTACGCGCGTAGGTTCGGCATACTTAAGGAGAGCGACAAGAACCTCTCCGGCGACGACGTTCGCGAGGGACTGACAGTAATCATCTCCGCTAAGGTGATGGAGGCGCAGTTCGAGGGACAGACCAAGGCAAAGCTCGGAAACACCGAGATACGCACCCTGTGCGATAACTGCATTCAGGACAGGCTCATGACCTACTTAGAGGAAAATCCCGCAGTCGCAAAGGCTATATTCAACAAGGCACTCGAGGCTTCAAGAGCGAGAGAGGCGGCGCGTAGGGCGAGAGAGCAGGCGAGGAGAAAGAGTGCGTTCGACAACGCCTCACTCCCCGGAAAGCTTGCCGACTGCACCGACAAAAACCCCGAGAACACCGAGATATATATTGTTGAGGGAGATTCCGCCGGAGGTTCTGCCAAGGGAGGACGCGACAGGAAAACTCAGGCTATCCTTCCTCTTTGGGGAAAGATGCTCAATGTGGAAAAGTCGAGGATAGATAAGGTTTTCGGGAACGAAAAGCTCCTGCCTGTAGTCACTGCTCTGGGATGCGGCATAGGCGAGGAGGACTTTAATTTAGACAAACTCCGCTACCACAAGGTAATCATAATGGCGGATGCGGACGTAGACGGCTCACACATCAGAACGTTGCTACTGACCTTTTTCTTCCGCTTCATGCGACCTTTGGTGGAGAACGGAAACATCTACATAGCACAGCCGCCCCTCTACCGCGTGACAGGCAAGAAGGTGGAGTTCGAGGCGTTCTCCGAGGAGGAGAAGGACAAAATCCTCTCTGAGCTTGGAGAAAACGCAGTGGTTAAGAAGGTGAAAGACCCCCTCGACCCCGAGGTTATCACATACAAGATAAGCAAGAAGGATATGCACTACTACGCCTACTCCGACGAGGAGAGGGACGCGATACTCAGCCGCATAGGCGGCTCTGACGATGTGCAGAGATACAAGGGCTTGGGCGAAATGGACTCCGCACAGCTTTGGGATACCACAATGAACCCCGAGACGAGAATTATACTGCGCGTGACGCTGGACGATGCTCAAAGCGCGAGTGACACCTTCTCAATTCTCATGGGAGACAAGGTAGAACCGCGCCGCCAGTTTATCGAGCAGAACGCAAAATACGTAAAGAATCTTGATATATAAAAGAAGTGAAGTCTATAGTCAATTAATTTAGAAAACACGGAGGAAAGCCCTGATTTGTTTTGGTTTATCCCGTGGAGGCTTTATTGTTTTCTTGTTAATTTAGTATACTGCACGAGAGGATGTAAATTTTAATGAGTGATGATATTTTCAGCGGCGGCTCCGATTCGGGAGCTGACATAGAGCAAAATTTGACACACAGAGTAATTGACGTGGATATCGAGTCGGAGATGAAGAAGTCGTTTATCGAATACTCCATGTCAGTCATAATCTCCCGCGCGTTGCCGGACGTCCGCGACGGATTAAAGCCGGTACACAGGAGGATACTCTACGCCATGTATGAGGACGGCTTGTACCCCGAGCGTCCCTACAAGAAGTGCGCCACTACCGTAGGTAACGTGCTGGGCAGGTATCACCCGCACGGCGATGCGTCTGTATACGATGCGCTTGTCCGTCTGGCGCAGAACTTCTCCATGCGGCATATGCTTGTAGACGGACACGGCAACTTCGGTTCTGTGGACGGAGACCCCCCTGCCGCCTACCGTTACACCGAGGCGAAGATGAGCAAAATCTCCATGGAGATGCTCACCGATATAGACAAGGAGACTGTGGATTTTACTCCCAACTTTGACGACTCCATGAAAGAGCCGTCTGTGCTTCCCGCAAAGTTTCCGAACCTGCTGGTCAACGGCTCTACGGGTATCGCTGTCGGTATGGCGACTAACATACCTCCCCACAACCTTCGCGAGGTGTGCGAGGCGGTCAAGCTGCTCATAGAAAACCCCGACGCCACACTCGACGAGCTTATGGAGCATATACAGGGACCCGACTTCCCGACTGCGGGCATAATCATGGGCAGGAGCGGAATCCGCGCCGCCTACGCAACGGGCAGAGGCAAGGTCACACTGCGCGCGAGGGCGGAGATAGTCGAGAGGAAGGACAACCGCTACTCCATTATTGTAACCGAGCTTCCCTATCAGGTCAACAAGGCGACACTTATCGAGAAGATTGCCGAGATGGTTCGCGACAAGCGGCTTGAGGGAATCTCCAACGCGCAGGACCACTCCAGCGACCGAGAGGGAATGTGCATAACTATCGACATAAAGCGCGACGCTGTCCCCAGTGTCGTTCTCAATAACCTATACAAATACACGCAGATGCAGATTACCTACGGCGTGATTCAGCTTGCAATAGTCGGCGGAGAACCCAAGGTTCTCACCCTCAAGCAGATGCTGGAGCATTACCTCAGCCACCAGCTTGAGGTTATAGTACGCCGCACGATTTTCCTCCTCGCAAAGGCGAGCGACAGGGCGCACATATTGGAGGCTTTAATCGTCGCGGTCGATAATATCGACGAGGTTATAGCAATCTTACGCTCCTCGAAGAATATCCCCGAGGGCAAACAGCGACTGAGCGAACGCTTCGGCTTTGACGAGGTGCAGGTAACTGCTATCGTCATGATGCGCTTCGGACAGCTCACGGGAATGGAGAAGTCCAAAATCGAGGAGGAAATGGAGTCCATCAAGAAGAAGATTGAGGAGTACAATTTAATCCTCTCAAGCGAGGACCGCCGCAAGGAGATAGTCGCCGAGGAGATTTCCGAGGTAGAGCGGAAGTACTCCGAGGCGCGGCGAACGGATATTGAGACGATTGACGGAGAGGTCGATGTCGAGGATCTCATAGCCGTGGAGGACTGCGTAATCACACTCACCGCCGCCGGCTACGTCAAGCGGCAGAAGGTGGACACCTACCAGACCCAGCACAGAGGCGGCAGGGGTATCTCCGGCATGGCTACCAAGGAGGACGACGTGCCTGTGGAGATGTTCTTAGGCTGTACCCACGACTACGTGATGTTCTTCTCCAACTTAGGCAGAGTTTACAGGCTCAAGGGCTACGAGATTCCCGAGGGAAGCCGCGCGGCGAAGGGCATGAATATTGTCAACCTCCTGCCGCTCATGCCGGGAGAGAGCATTAACTCCATGATTCGTGTCGCGGGTGAGTACACAAACGATATGTACTTAGTCTTTGTGACAAAGGGCGGCATTATTAAGAGAACCAAGCTCAGTGATTTTAACAATGTCCGAAAGAAGGGGCTTATAGCTCTAACCCTGCGAGGAGACGACGAGCTTGTCTCCACTCGATTGACTGACGGCACTACCGAGCTGATTATCGCCACAAAGCACGGCATGGCTATCCGCTTTGCCGAGGGGAATATCCGCGTCATGGGCAGGAACGCGGCGGGAGTGCGCTCCATTAAACTCCGAACGAACGGCGAGGGCGTAACCGACGAGGTTATAGCTATGGCGAGAATACGCGAGGGCGGCAAGGTACTCACCATCTCCGAGAACGGATTCGGCAGGGTGAGCGAGGTCGATAACTACAGGCTGCAGTCGAGAGGCGGCTACGGAATCAAGAACTACAAGAGCAGTATAGGCTACGTCACGGCTATCAAGGTAGTTGACGACGACGACGATATCATCCTCATCAACGACGACGGAGTTATCATCAGAATCGCCGTGTCGGAGATTCGCGTCTGCGCCAGACCGAGTAAGGGAGTGCGTGTCATGCGCGTCCCCGAGGGCGGCAGGATTGTGGCTATCGCGCGAGTTCCCCACGACGAGGAGGCGGAGAAGGGCGAGATAGAGGACGACGGCGAGGAGGACATCTCCGACGACGAGGAACTGCTCGATGAGGAGGAAGCTCTCGACGCGGAGGACGACGAGGAAGAAGTACTCGCCGAGGACGAGGAATAGATTACAAGAGTGAAGTGCCATGATGAATAACATATTATGATATTTGTATGACGCTTCACTTTCTCCTCCTTTTCCTGTGTTAAAAATTTCTATATAATATAGCTTTACAAAGTCCGATTTTTTATGATAGAATACCACTGTGTGTATTTTCAGTATATCAATCGGGCTTTGAAATAAACGAAACCTAATTTGCTATAAATTTAAACTACACAAGGAGTGGGGGGACACAGTATGCGGTGCAAAGAAAAAAGCAACATCAGTTGCGGAAATACAGGCGGCAAGCAGGAGATTACTACTGCGCGTAAGGACATTCTCAAGGGGAGGATAATTACAGTACACGTTGATGATATACTCCTGCCTAACGGCGATAAGTCCAAGCGCGAGGTGGTTGACCACAACGGCGGAGTGTGTGTAGCGGCACAGACTCCCGACGGAAAGCTTGCGTTTGTCCGCCAGTTCAGGTACCCCTACGGCAGGGAGGTTCTGGAACTCCCCGCAGGAAAGTTAGAAGCGGGGGAGGACCCCTTCGACGCGATAAAGCGCGAGCTTAAAGAGGAGACAGGCGCAGAGAGTGAGCAGTGGCAAACGCTGGGCACGCTCTACCCCTCCCCGGGATATTGCAGTGAGATTATCCATCTCTACAGCTGCAAAATCGACAAAACAGGGGAGCAGTCACTCGATACGGACGAATTTCTCGATGTGGAGTACATTGATTTTGATAATGCAGTAGATATGGTACTCCGAGGGGAGATTAAGGACGCGAAAACACAAGTTATTGTGTTAAAACTACTTGCTCTGAGGGGCAGAGAATAGAATACAACGCGTATTCTGCTCAGAATAAATTACCTATAGTAGCAGAAATTGAGTTAACAATTAGTATTAACTACTACATATATTACTCTGTGGAGGGGAAAACAGGCAGATGAAGTATGACCGCGATTACGGAGACTACGGCAACGAGGACGATTATTATGACGACTACAGCGGCGACCGTCCTGCCCGTTACAGGCGGCAGGCGTCGGTTATGTCGTTCGATTCGCTCGACATAAGAAAGCAGAAGATGATAGCAGTCGCGGCGATTGTCACAGCGAGTATCTGCCTAATTGCCTGCATTATCGTTCTTCTTTCGGGAGGAAAAAACAGCGGCGGCAACTCCGGCGGCAATACTCCCGCAGTGGGAACTGCCTCCTCGCCGAGTGACGAGACGGAGCTTTCGCCCTCCGATTCCGAGGGCGGTCAGGGGGAGGAGATACCTTCTGCTCCCGACGACACATCCTCCGCAGATGTTTCCTCCGATACATCCGCAAATGTCTCCTCCGAGGGGGAGAAGAGCAGGAACAACGCCCTCAAGAACACCGCCTACAGCAGGAGCAAAGTCAAGAAGTCGCAGGCGGCTACACTGACTGTGAGCAACATAAAGTATGAAGGATTCGATTTCTCACTGAAACTATCCTCTACTAAAATTTCGGGATACGCCAAGTTTAAATCAGACAGCACGGCGGAGTACTCCAACAGCGGAGGGAAGCTGACCTTCTCAATCACCTCCTCCGGCGTGTCGCTGACAATGAGCGGAAAGCCCGCCGGTGTGGGAGTATCCAAAGCCTCCGACTGCGAGGGGCTGTATGTCTCCGGCAATCCCGAATACATCGAGGATGTGGCGGAGAAGTCGGAGTTCGTCAAGGAGCTGCGCAAGTCCACGATGGTCATAAGCGCGCTCAAATCCACCCTCGGGGAGAGCGACTACGAGCTGTATGAGCTGATAGTCGGCAGCGGGAGCGAACTCTCCCAGTTGCCCTCGGAGCTTAGCTACGACAAGAACGGCAAGGAGATATATGTTGACGCCGAGATGAAGTGCATAAAATATATCTACCAGCTCCAAAATGTGGGGGAGGTCATCCTCCTGTGTTCGGGCGGCGGGAGTATCTACTGCGCTGTCGGCGACGGCACGGAGTACCGATACTACTCCAACGACAAGGACTACAAGTCGAAAGCACCGAAGTGTATCTCCAACACGGCGCGGCTCAAGGAGGATACACTGCGGTATATGAGCAAGTGAGGTTCAGTTGACAGTTGACAAGTGACTTGCTCAGTTGACAGTTGACAAGTGACAGTTGACAGTTATGGGAACGCCGCTGCGGCGGGATGGTTCAAGTTGAAAGTTGAAAATTGAAAGTGCAAAGTTGTCCGCCGCAAAATGACACAGGGTGTCATTCGGCGGAGAAGGTACGGCGAGTTCGATAGGTACAGGGCAGGTACGATAGGTACGGCAGATACATAAGGTACGGCAAACAGCAAAAACAGTACAGCCGAGCAGTCGGCGGAATGGAGATTGATATGAGTATTTTCGGACTTATTTCTATTTTTGTGTTTCTATTGTCGGTGGGCGGCGCGGTCATTCTCTACTACACCGACAGCGAGAGAGTGGGGCTGTCCCGCTTCCTTATGCTGATTTTGTACCTTCTTCTGTTCTCGTATATCATACTCTCGACTATGGAGTATCCGCTGATGATTGTTGACGGGATACTGTTCGTCAGCATGGGAATGGAACTGATGGCGAAGATTATGCTGGGTGTGGCGGGCATGATTCTCTTCTTCTTCGTACTCATGATTTTGAGGAAGATAAAGTGGAAGAAATTCCTTCGGGTTACTCCCGTAAAGCTTGTGGTTGTGGGATTTTTGATAATCACGGGCATGGCGTATACCGAGCTTATGAACGGGATGTTCTCATTTGAATATAAGGACGACTTCTACAGGATTAAGGAGGCGTACTCTCAGTACGACCGGCACTTCTTCCCAACGAAATATATCGAAAACGATGCGGACGAGGAGGGGGAGCAGAAAACCGTCTCCGTCTATCCGTTTGACGCCGAAACTCCCAGCGGAAAGCTGCCTATGGCGTACAAAATCAAGATTTTTGTCGCCTTCGACAGCGACACGGGCACGAATAGGGTGTATCACTACCCGTTTACATACAAGACCTACGTGAAGGGCACTCCTATCCCTATTGACGAGGCGAATTTGATTATTGTTGACCCCGTTTCGGGCAGTGATTTGTCGGGGAGCGATGCGGTTACTCCTACGGACGGGGAGACAGGGGACAGTTGATTTGCTCAGTTGACAGTTGACAAGTGACAGTTGACAGTTATCCTCCGCCGAATGACATAAGGTGTCATTCGGCGGAGGATTTTTCATCTCTCAGTTGAGGCGGAGGCGCAAATCCGCTGTAATTTGACGGATACTGATTATCCCTCCCTGAAATTGTTTCACGTGAAACATTTTCAGGGAGGGAGACTTGATTGTTTTCTTGTTAATTTAATACATATCGCAGGTGCGAAGCCGTTCCTTAACTGTCACCTGTCACTTGTGGGGCTGTCAACTGAACAAGCTCCGTGCGAAGAAGGCTACGCCTTCGCGGCACGGAGCTTGTTTATTTTCATATCGGAAACCGTACCCGCAGCACTACAAAGCTTGTTGCCGCAACGCGGAGAATCTCATTCCCGTCGTACTCGCCCAGCAGGCACTCCGCGCCGATAAACTCGTCGGGGAGGAGGAGCTGTTCCTCGTTCCAAGCGGCGTTGAGTGCGACTAAAATTGCCTCCTCGTCGGATGTTCGGGTGTAGGAGATGAAGGAGCGTTCGGCGTGAATTGAAGCGAACTCCCCGTTTTTAAGGCAGGGGAGGGAGGCTCTCAGCTCACCGAGCTTGACGTACCACTCGAGCAGATCCGCGTTCTCCTTCCCCCACGGGTAGGGAGAGCGGCAGAAGGGGTCGAGATACCCCTCTACGCCCGCCTCGTCTCCGTAGTAGATGGAGGGGACGCCTGGTAGAGTGTACTGCATGACGGTGGCGAGCCGCAGGAGATTAGCTCCACGCGCCTTCGCGTCAGGGGACATTTTTTGCAGTGACTGCCACTCCCTGCCTTGACCGCGCAGGGGTTCGCCTGCAAGCAGGGTAAGCACTCTCATTGTGTCGTGCGAGCCGACTAAGTTCATCAGCGAGTGAAGCACCTGCGGAGGGTAGTTTTCCACTACCGACAAGATGGTCTCCATAGCCGCCTTTGCGTCCCAGCCCGTGACGAAGCCGAGAACAGCGTCCTTAAACGGATAGTTCATGACTGAATCGAGCTGTTTTCCGAAGAGGTAGCGGCGGCGAACGGAGTAGGCGACTTTGTTTGTCGCGTCCTCCCACACCTCGCCCATAATGAGCGCGTCGGGCTTCTCCTCCTTGACTGCCGCGCGGAGACGGTCGAGGAATATGTCGGGCAGTTCGTCTGCGACGTCCAGCCTCCAGCCTGAAGCTCCCGCGCGAAGCCAGCGGCGGAGGATGCCGTCCTTGCCGCAGATGTAGTCGAGGTAGTTTTCGTCCTCCTCGACAACCTCGGGCAGGGTGATAATCCCCCACCACGAGTGGTACTCATGCGGCCAATTTGTGAATTTATACCAGCTTCTGTAAGGGGAATCGGGTGAGTTAAACGCGCCGCCGCCCTCGTACCTCCCCGTTTTGTTGAAGTAGACGCTGTCCGCGCCTGTGTGACTGAATACGCCGTCGAGGATAATCTTGATTCCGAGTTTTTCCGCCTCCTTGCAGAGCCTCCGAAAATCCTCCTCAGTGCCAAGGAGTGGGTCAATCCGCTCATAGCAGGCGGTGTTGTAGCGGTGGTTCTCATGCGCCTCGAATATCGGGTTGAGGTAGATGCAGGTCGCTCCCAGCTCCTTTATGCGGGGGAGGTGCTGTCTGATTCCCTCCAAGTCGCCGCCAAAATAGTCGTTGTTGAGGATTTTCCCCTCGCTGTTCGGTCTCCAATCAACAGGCTCGTCAAAGCTATGGTGGATAATTCTGTCAGAGGGGACGTTGTTGTGTATCTCTCCCGATTTTGCGAACCTGTCGGGGAAAATCTGATAGATTATCCCTCCCTCAAGCCAGTTCGGGACGGTGTACCCGCTCTCCCAGACGGAGAGCTGCCACTCCGAGAGGGCGGGAGTGATTTCTCCTACGCTGCCCCATGCTCTACTGATTTTGTAGCTGCCCCCGGCAGCTCCGGCAATGTCGAAGTGGTAGAACCAAAGCCCCGATGTAGGAGGAGTAAAGTCTACCTCCCACCACTCGTGGCTCTCCCCCTCCATGCCGCACCAGAACATATTGCCTGTGCCGGTTTCTGCTGTATGCTCGTTTCGTATGCGAAGCGTGACTGCTGAGGCACAGAGGTGGCGGGGTACGCACACTTTGAAGTGAATCTGAGTGCCCTCCTCCACTGCGCCTACGGGGTTTCTGTAGGCAGAATCCCGCGAATCGAATATTTTTACTCCGATTGGATTACTCAAAATTATCATCCTAACACTTAACTGAAATCTGTTGACAAGAAGGCTACGCACAACTGCAATCTGTTGCCAAAAAGGCAAAGCACAACTGTAATCTGTTGCCAAGGAGGCAAAATTTAGGTCAAGCCTTTTTAAAGGCTTGCATGGTTCACATTCAAAATTAACTAACAAAACAATGCAAGAAAAGCCCAAAAAATCCATATGCGAAAGCTTTTTCGTGCTTTTCTTTGTTGTTTTCTAAGTTAATTTTGAATCGGACAGCCCCCTAAGTCGCTCTCCGCAGAGAGCGAAACTCTCTAATCGTTCAAAAACGCAGGAAGGTAGGGAGAAATGTCCCTAAGGACATTTCTCGCGTAGGAAACCCTCGTCGGGGGTTTCCTGTATAGGTCGCATTGCGACCTATAGTGCTTCCCTCCTTCAATTTTTCCCTGTAATTACAGTTGAAACGCGGGTGTAATGCCTCGCCTCAACCCTTGGGCTGAGAAGCAGAGTGAAAAAAAGAGACTTGCTCATACTCCCCTCCCGCAGTTTTGCTACGGGAAGGCGGCTATTCATATACCCTTCCTCACTTATTACCCGCCACACGCATGGCAATATCTACAAGCTCCTCGAGGGAGAAGAACTCAATCTCGATTCTGCCTCTGCCGTTTTTGCCGCCTGTAATCTTGATGTAGCGGCGAAGCTCCTCGCGCATGGCAAGCTCCAGCTCCTCAATATATCTGTCGTTTTCGTTCTGCGCGGCGGGTTTTGCGGAACTCCCCTGACCCGCGCCGTAGGGAGCAGTCATTTCAGCGGCAGGAGCAGTACTACCCGCACCTCCTGCACCGACTGAACCTCCCGCACCGCCTGTAGCCACTCCACGCTCATAGCCCTCGGGGAGGTTGGTCTTATCCTTCCCCTTGTCCTTCTCCTTCTTGATAAGCCGCTCTACATCACGCACTGTCAGCCCTCTCTCGGAGACCAAGGAGGCAATGCGGCTGATTTCCGACTTGTCAGAAAGGGAGAGCAGGGGACGGGCGTGACCTACGGTCAAATCGCCCTTGCTGAGCATCTGTTTTACCGCCTCGGGCAGTGAGAGCAGACGCACGGCGTTAGCTACGGCAGAACGCGATTTTCCCACTCTCTGCGAGACAATCTCCTGCGTCATGTCGTAGTTACGCATTAGCCGGTCGTAGCCCTCCGCCTCCTCGATGGGATTTAAGTCCTCGCGCTGGAGATTTTCAACAAGTGCGATTTCGTCAACCTCCTGCTCGGTGAGACTGCGGATAACCACAGGCACGGAGGTAAGCCCCGCAAGCTGTGCGGCTCGCCATCTCCTCTCACCCGCGACTATCTGGTGTTCGCCGCCCGGAAGCCTCCTAACGAGGATGGGCTGAATCACTCCCAGCTCGGTGATGGAGGCGGCAAGCTCTGCGAGAGACTGCCGGTCGAACTCCTTGCGGGGCTGGTTTCTGTTGGGTGTAAGCTCGGTGACGGGTAAAGTTTCGGATGTCCCGACAATGTTTAAGTTGTTGTCCTCGAAAAGAGAACCGAAGCCCTTTCCGAGACCTCCCTTTCTCGCCATATGTGTATTCGGCACTGCCGCGCTAATATACTAAATTAACAAGAAAACAATCAAGCCTCCGCGGGCGAAAACCGCACAAATCCAAGCTTTTCGCCCGTGTTTTCTTGGTGTTTTCTAAGTTAATTAACTATACTGCCCGACACTGCCTCTCCTTTCATTAATATATGGTTTGCGCTTGCATACCGTACCTTAATTACGCATTATGAATTACGCATTATATAAACTCCTACCGCTTGTTCCGCCTGATTATCTCCTTCGCCAATGCCTCGTAGGAGTCAGCTCCCTTGCTCTTCTTGTCGAAGTAGGTTATCGGCTCTCCGTAGCTCTGCGCCTCCGAAAATCTGATACTGCGGGGGATTACGGTCTTGAATATCTGACGGGGGAAGTACTGCTTGACCTGCTCGATAACATCGTGAGTGAGGTTGAGGCGGCTGTCGTACATAGTGATGAGCACTCCCTCAATCTCAAGCGTTGCGTTGTTGTTCCTCCTCACCAGCGAGATGGTGTTGGTCAGCTGAGCTAAGCCCTCGAGGGCGAAATACTCAGGCTGCATGGGTATCAGCACCGAATCGGAAGCACTAAGCGCGTTGATGTCGATAAGTCCCACTGCGGGCGGGCAGTCAATGAGTATGTAGTCGAACACATCCCGAATGGGAGCGAGTGCCTTCTTGAGCATCAGCTCGCGCCGCTCGAGGTCGGCAAGCTCTATCTCACAGCCGCCAAGGTCAGCTCCTCCGGCGATTAGCCAGAGATTGGAAAACCTCGTCTGCCGCATTGCGTCGGCGGCGGAGACGTTGCCCATTATCACGTCATATGCGGTTTTTGTGATGTGCTTCTTGCTCTCCCCGAGAGCGGAGGTCGCGCTTCCCTGCGAATCGACGTCAACGAGCAGGGTCTTTTTCTTCTGCTGTCCAAGAGCGGCGGCGAGGTTGACCGCCGTGGTGGTTTTGCCTACTCCGCCCTTCTGGTTAGAAACAGCAATTATCTTTCCCAAAAATTGCACCTCCTAAGTATTGATACTACTGAATTTTGTATGTAGTGGTGTGTCTGCCGGTGTGGGTATACCTGCGCGGATACCTATGCCTACGACTGTGTATACCTTTTAATTGCAGTATATCACACATAACGGCAAAAAGAAAGAGTTTTTTGCAAAATTGGTCAAAACTACTGAATTTAGATTTGTAGACAGTGGGATTTTCAGATTACGAGGAGGAGACAGGTCGGAAATAGAGCGGAAAATCATGAATTTACGGGGAAAATACTACGAAATCTAATGTTTTAGGAATAGTAAATGGAGGAAAATGTTTCACGTGAAACAATTTGAGGAGGAGGGAAGAGAGAAAAAGTACTTGTTTTTTTGGTGTAGATTTACATTATCAATAATGGACATAAAGAGAAATAGCCGCCCCACTCTACAAAGTTGGCGACTATTTTTCCAGTCAATAATATTTGAGGGTGAACCGCCTATGGACAGTGCCACCTTTCGACTTTATTTTAGCATAACATAACAATATGTCAAGCGTTAATATAACGGATTTAGCGTCAAAAGCAATCTATTCTACCGTGTTTAGCCTCTGCCCGAGTTGAAAGATGTGAGGAGTTGTGGTATAATGTGCGGTATACATCAGATTACAAGGCGGTGTGAATTAAATGCACAATAACACATACTCTGCGCGGAGTACGAACGCGTCCTCCTCTCCTTCTCCCTCCTCCCTCCCTCCCGCCACGGCGGAGGAGGCGACAATCGCGGCTGTATCTACTCCATCCGGCGTGGGAGGTATCGGCGTGGTGCGTGTTTCGGGGAGTTGCGCATACGAAACAGTGAGCAAAATATTCAAACCAGCCGACGGAGGAGACATATCGGCGGCGAAGGGCTACACCGCGAAGTACGGTGCGGTGATAGCTCCGTCTGCTCAGTCGGGCAGCGCGGAGGAGAAGATAGACGAGTGCATCGCTCTTTTTTTTCGTTCTCCCAAGAGCTACACGGGGGAGGACGTAATCGAGCTGCAGTGCCACGGAGGAAGCGCGGTCATCTCGCGGGTACTCCGCGCGGTGCTTTCAGCCGGCGCGGCACTTGCCGAAGCGGGGGAGTTCACCAAGCGCGCCTTCCTCAACGGGCGTATTTCTCTGATACAAGCGGAGGCGGTAATGGGGATAATTTCCGCTAAGGGAGAGGCGGAGCTGAGAGACTCCCTCGCGGCATATGAGGGGAGAACCTCCTCGAAGATTTTCGATGTAATTGAAAATCTGACCAAGACAGGCGCGTCACTCGCCGCGTGGGCGGACTTTCCGGAGGACGACCTGCCTGTAGTGGACTGCGAGGAATTAGCAGAAGATTTGTATCGCATAGAATCCAAGCTGAGGGAGATACTCTCCTCCTCCGAGCAGGGGCTTCGCCTTCGGCAGGGAGTGAGGACAGTAATCGCGGGCAGACCTAACGTGGGGAAGTCCTCCTTGATGAATTTCCTTGCGGGGTTTGAGCGGTGTATTGTTACCGACATTCCCGGCACTACAAGAGATGTGGTGGAGGAGGAAATTTCCCTCGGCGACCTCCTGCTCAGGGTGTCCGATACTGCGGGAATAAGGGAGAGCGACGACCCGATTGAGAGTATCGGAGTGAAAGAAGCCCGCAGGAAAATAGAACAGGCGCAGTTAATCCTCGCGGTTTTCGACTCCTCGGAGGAGTTGACCGATTACGACAGGGAGTTAATAGAAAGCATTATAAATCGTGATTGTGTAGCCGTTATCAATAAATCGGACAAGCAGCAGAATATAGACGCAGAGTATATACGAAGCAGGATAATACATGCTGTAAATATTTCTGCGGCGGAGAAATCGGGATTCGAGCAGTTAAGAGAAACAATTAAGCGAGCGTTGGGCTACTCCTCCACGGAACGGACAGATGGAGCAGGACAAGCGGCACTCGGAGCAGGAGAAGGCGGCGACGGGGGAGGAGGAGTACTCCTCGCCAACGAGCGGCAGCTGTCGGCGGCGCGAAACGCGCTGGTTGAGGTGAGCAGGGCGCGGGAGGAGCTGCTGGCGGGCGTGACGCTCGACGCAGTGACCGTGACGGTGGAGAAGGCGGCGGAGTACCTGCTTGAGCTGACGGGGGAGCGAGTGACGGACAAGCTGCTCGCGGAGGTGTTCTCCCGCTTCTGTATTGGGAAGTAGCACAAAACAGTATCACTAAATCTATCAACAATCAAAGGAAATCAGTAACATGAATAACAGCAAAAACAGCGGCAGGGCGGGGGAGTACTCCGCGGGAGATGTGGATGTAGCGGTAATCGGTGCGGGTCACGCAGGAGTGGAAGCCGCTCTTGCAAGCGCGAGGCTTGGGTGCGAAACGATAATATTCAGCATAAATTTAGACGCCGTAGGCAACCTCCCCTGCAACCCTTCGATAGGAGGAACGGCGAAGGGGCATCTTGTTCGCGAGGTGGATGCCTTGGGCGGGGAGATGGGCAGAGCGGCGGACGCCTGCACGATACAGAGCCGTATGCTCAACAAGGGGAAGGGTCCGGCAGTCCACAGCCTGCGGGCGCAGATTGACAGAAGGAAGTACTCTGAGCATATAAAAAGCGTTATCGAAAATCAGGAAAACCTCCACCTAAAGCAGGCGGAGATAGCAGCAGTAAGGCGAGCGGAGGAGAGCGGCGCGGACTGCAACTCCCGCGCGGAGTGGGAGGTAGTCACGCGGTTCGGCGCAGTTTTCAAAGCGAAGTGCGTCATTATAGCGACGGGGACATACCTTAAAGGGAAGATTTTTGTCGGGCAGTGCAGCTACAGCGGAGGTCCTGACGGGATGTTTGCGGCGGATATGCTGGGCGATTCGCTCAAGGAGCTGGGAGTTCCCCTTCGGCGGTTTAAGACAGGCACTCCGGCGAGGGTTCACAAGGCAAGCATAGACTACAGCGGACTTGAGGTGCAAGAGGGAGACGAGGTAGTTGTGCCGTTCTCCTACGATACAAAAGAACCGATAGAAAACAAGGTTTGCTGTCACGTTTCGTGGACGGGAGAGAGGACAAGGGAGGTAGTTATGGAGAACCTCCACCTCAGCCCCATGTACTCCGGCGCGATTGAAGGCGTAGGTCCGCGCTACTGCCCGAGCATAGAGGATAAGATTGTGCGTTTCCCCGAGAAGGGGCGTCACCAGTGCTTCATCGAGCCGTGCGGGCTTGACACGCAGGAGATGTATTTGCAGGGAATCTCTACATCCCTCCCCGAGGAGGTGCAGGAAAAGCTCTACCGCACCATGAGCGGACTGCAAAATGTGCGTATAATGAGGACGGCATACGCCATTGAGTACGACTGCACAGACCCTTCGGCACTAAACCCCACGCTCGAATTTACCGATTTCCCCTCCCTCTACGGGGCAGGGCAGTTCAACGGTTCCTCCGGCTATGAGGAGGCGGCGGCGCAGGGCTTAGTCGCGGGCATAAACGCCGCGCGGAAGGTTCGGGGGGAGGAACAGATTGTCTTCTCCCGCGCTGAGAGCTATATAGGTACGCTCATTGACGATTTAGTGACCAAGGGTGTGTCCGACCCGTACAGGATGATGACCTCCCGCTCGGAGTACAGACTGGTACTGCGGCAGGACAACGCCGACAGGCGGCTAACCCCCTTAGGCAGGGAGATTGGACTTATCGGAGACGACCGCTGGGAGCGTTATCTCACAAAAACAGAGCGTATAGAGGCGGAGCTGAAAAGAGTGCGTTCGGTCAACATTCCTCCCTCAGAGGAGGTAAACGCCATACTCACCGCCGCCGGCACTGCGCCTATCACAACGGGCTTTAAGCTGTTCGAGCTTATTCGCCGCCCTCAGCTGTCCTACGCCGCGCTTGCTTCTGTAGACCAAACCAGAGGAGACGTACCCGCCGATGTCCTCGAACAGGCGGAGATAGAGATAAAGTACGAGGGATACATATCGCGGCAGAACTCCAATATTGCCGAGATGAAGCGGCTGGAGCGAAAGCTCCTCCCCGCAGATATTGACTACGGCGCGATTACGGGGATTCGGCTTGAGGCGGCGGAGAAGCTGCAAAAAATCCGTCCGCTAAGCGTCGGGCAGGCATCGAGAATTTCGGGGGTAAGTCCTGCCGATTTGTCGGTTCTGCTGATACATCTGTCCCGCATTTCGAGAGAGGAGCAAAAGCAATGATTGATACAGAAAAAATGAGGAGTATAGCCGCCGATATGGGTATCGCGCTTGAGGGCAAAATGCTCACTCAGCTCGACACCTACGCGCGGCTTCTCACGGAGAAAAACAAGGTGATGAACCTCACGCGCATAGAGGACGCAGACGGCATAGTGGTAAAGCACTTCGCCGATTCGCTCACCCTGCTGACCTCCTGCGACATTCCTCTCGGCGCGTCTCTCATAGATGTCGGCACAGGAGCGGGATTTCCGGGGATGGTTCTGAGTATTGCGCGTCCCGACTTGTCGGTGACACTGCTCGATTCGACAAAGAAGCGGCTGGACTTCCTTCTGGAGACCGCCGCCGAGATAGGAGTAACCGTCGCCGCCGCCCACTTCCGCGCCGAGGACGCGGGGAGGTCGCCCTCCATGCGCGAACGCTATGATGTGGTTTGCGCCCGTGCCGTTGCGCGGCTGTCGGTACTCGCGGAGTACTGCTTGCCGCTGTGTGCGGTGGGTGGGGTGTTTATCTCCATGAAAGGACCTGCGGGGGAGGTCGAGGCGGCGGAGGCGGCACGTGCTGTGGGGTTGCTTGGAGGAGTAACTCGTGAGGCACGCGAACTTGTACTCCCCGACGGGAGCGAACGGACGATTATTGTCATTGATAAGACGAAGCGGACGGGGGGCGGGTATCCGCGTCCACAGGCTAAGATTAAAGCGATGCCGCTTTAATCAGTTGACAGTTGACAAGTGACAGGTGACAGTTATCCTCCTCGACGGAGGGGATTTTTCAGTGAACAAAATTTTCTGCGAAAAATGAACAGTTAAACCGCCGATGATATTATACGGCGTAGGTGCGAAGCCGTACCATAACTGTCAACTGCCGTACCTTCCCCGCCGCAGCGGCGTTCCCATAACTGTCAACTGTCACTTGTCAACTGTCAACTGTACGGAAATTGTTTCACGTGAAACAATTTCCGCACACTACGCAAGTTTGTGTACTTTGCACAAAATTTACCATATTTTGAGGAGTAGCAAAGCAGCTCCTACGGTACATCTTGACAGTTAAAATATGTTTTTACACAAGGGTTTGTGCGATATTGATGAAGTGTGACGATTATTTATTGTTACAGTTGAAATTTACGGGGAAATATGATAAAATTGCACATACAGCAATTTATGATATACATTCAGATACATTCGGAAGGAGTATTATATATGAATTTATCGGCAAATCAGCTTAAAGCACTGATAAACACAAAGCTTTCCCACCACTTCGGGCTCAGTCCGGAGGATTCGGACGACGAGCACGTCTACAAGGCGGTAGTCCTCGTAGTTAGGGATATGCTGCTTGACGCGCGGCACAAGTTCTCCGAGGAGATGCTCAGAAAGAACGGCAAGAGGGTTTACTACCTCTGCATGGAGTTCCTCAT
The DNA here is from genome assembly GCA_031262985.1 of Oscillospiraceae bacterium. GTDB lineage: Bacteria > Bacillota > Clostridia > Oscillospirales > Acutalibacteraceae > JAISGQ01. The sequence goes on along the minus strand of JAISGQ010000021.1, from coordinate 82,342 downwards.
GGGGCGTTCTCTCCGCAACAACCTCTACAATCTTGGCATTGAGAAGGTAGTTGCGAAGGTTCTGCCGGAGTACCACACCACAATAGCTAAGATTTACGACATGGAGCCTGACGCGGGTCTCGGCAACGGAGGACTGGGACGGCTTGCCGCCTGCTTCCTCGACGGACTGGCGACCGAGGGCTACTTCGGCATGGGCTACTGCCTCAAGTACGAATACGGCATTTTCGAGCAGAAGATAGTGGACGGCTGGCAGACTGAACTCCCCGAGTTTTGGCTTCCGGGCGGCGAGACATGGATGATTGCACACCGCGAGGACGCTCTCGACATCAAGTTCGGAGGACGCGTTCAGGAGAGCTGGAACGACGGCTACCACTCGGTGGAGCACGTTGACTATCAGGTGATAAAGGCTGTCCCCTACGACATGATGTGTGCGGGACTTGACGGCAAGGGAGTATCAACTCTTCGCCTGTGGAGTGCGGAGTGCCGCGAGTTCGACATGAAGAGCTTCAATGAGGGCGACTACCTTCGCTCGATTGAGGAGAACGCAATGGCGCAGATGCTGACAAAGGTTCTCTATCCGGGCGACAACCACATGGAGGGAAAGAGCTTGCGTCTCTCACAGCAGTACTTTCTCGTCTCCTCCTCTATTCAGGATATTGTAAAGCGTCACCTGCGTCACTACAGAACCTTGGAGAACTTCGCGGACGTTGTGTCCATCCACATAAACGACACTCACCCCGCATTGGCTATCCCCGAATTTATGCGCGTGCTTATGGACGAGTGCGGCTACGAGTGGGATAAGGCGTGGGCGACTACCACGAAGGTCATGGCGTACACGAACCACACCGTCATGCAGGAGGCTCTGGAGTGCTGGGGGCTTGAGCTGTTCTCGAGCAGACTGCCGCGAATATTCCAGATAGTGTGCGAGATAAACAGGCGTTTCTGCGAGGAGATGAACTCCCGCTCCAACGGCGATTACGACAAGGTTCACAGGATGAGCATCATAAACGACGGCTTTGTGAAGATGGCGAATCTGTGCATTGCCGGTTCGCACAGCGTAAACGGCGTTTCCGCCCTCCACAGTGAGATTATCAAGCAGTCGGTGTTCAGCGATTTTTACTCGCTCACTCCCGACAAGTTCACAAACGTGACCAACGGCATAGCTCACAGACGCTGGCTTTGCCAGAGCAATCCGCGGCTGACCTCCCTCATATCGGGGCTTATAGGCGATAAGTTCGTCAAGGACGCATTTGAGCTTCAGGGGCTTACCGCCTACCGCGACGACGACCGAGTACTCTCCGACTTAGCTGGCGTTAAGAGGGAGAACAAGGTTGACCTCTCGAACTACATCGCAAAGAAGAACGGCATAATGGTAGACCCCGATTCGCTCTTTGATGTGCAGGTCAAACGTCTGCATGAGTACAAGCGACAGCACCTCAACGCACTGCACATACTCGCGCAGTATCAGTGGATTTTGGATAATCCGAACGCGCCGTTTGTGCCGAAGACGTATATATTCGGCGCGAAGGCGGCTTCCGGCTACTTCATGGCAAAGCAGATTATACGCTTTATCTGCTCCCTCGCCGATGTGATAAACAACGACAAGCGGATTGAGGGAAAGCTCAAGGTTGTGTTCCTCGAAAACTACAGGGTTACAGTGGCGGAGATGCTCATGCCTGCCTCTGAGATAAGCGAACAGATTTCACTCGCCGGAACGGAGGCGTCCGGCACAGGCAACATGAAGTTCATGCTCAACGGCGCGGTTACGCTTGGCACTGAGGACGGCGCGAATGTGGAGATTCATGAGGCTGTGGGAGACGACAATATCTTCATCTTCGGCATGAGTACTCCTGAGGCGAAGCTCCTCAAGCAGAACTATCAGCCGTCTGTCTACTACAACAACAATCCCGTACTCCGCCGCGCCATTGACGCGCTGGGTCACGGCTTCAAGGGACACCAGTTCGGGGATATTGCGAACAATCTCCTCACGAGTGACCCCTACATGGTTATGGCGGACTTCGCCGACTACTGCCGCGCAGAGGACGCCGCGAGTGCCGCCTACACCGACAAGCTTCGCTGGAACAGCATGAGCCTTGTCAATATCGCGAACTCCGGCATATTCAGCGCGGATAGGGCTATAAACGACTACGCCGGAAAAATCTGGCACGCGACCGCTCTGCCTGCTATGAAGACAGGGAAGAAGTAGGATTAATATTAGATAAACCCTCCGTATTTTTGGCAGTCAAAAATACGGAGGGTTTATTAGTTGACGGGTGACAAGTGACAGTTGACAGTTATAGTAAATTAACAAGAAAACAATCAAGCTTCCACGGGCGAAAACCGCACAAATCAAAGCTTTTAGCCCATGTTTTCTTGTTGTTTTCTAAGTGAATTTACTATAAGACCAAAATAACTATCAAAGCTATTATGTACTCCATAAAAACACCCCCTTGTGAGGGCAGAGAACTGGTACCTGTCACTACATTATCCGCCGATAGCGGACACTCCCGTCGCCATGAGCATCTGCCCGAAAAAGTACAGAAAGACGTTCATTACCTTCAGCACCCGGTACTTTTTCCCGGGCGAAAATCCGTATATAGCCCACAGCAGGTCGGAGATGTAGAAAAGTACCGCTCCTGTCGCTGTAAGCCACGCGGCGGGAGTACTCAGCTTGCCCGCGAAGGGGAGGGAGAGAGCCGCCGTAACCATGACTGACACCACAACTGTGTAGGAGTAGACCAGCTTCCTCTGTCCGAGGAAGCTGAGGGAGGCGCATTTTTCGATAATCGGAAAGACCGACACCGATATGAGGAGGAGAGCTCCTTGCCACCAAAAGAAGCCGCCGAACAGAAAAAAGGTGCAGATAAAGACGAGGTGTGCAGTCTGGAAGGCTACAATGCCCGCCTTCAAGAAGCCCGTACCCGATTGCTTCGAGAGGAAGTAGTCGCCAGCAAAGGAGAACACGAATCCCGTGAGCATGAGGACACCGAAAAGCGATTCTACGAAAATTACACCGCTAAGAGCGGTCAGCGTGAAAATCAAGCTTCCCGCGCATTTCGAGATGGTGTACGTCCTCCCCTTTCCTCTGAGTTTAAATCGAGAGTATACTACTGTCTGTATTATTATGAGAATCCACGCCGCAATCAGTATATAGGAAATCGGCTTCATGCGCCTTTTCCCTCCTCCGCATAGTATTCTGCTTATTTTGGTGTAATATTAACATATTTAATAATATTTGTCAACATAGCGCGGTTAAACTATGCAAAACACCAAATAAGTGGGCGGTAATATACTATGGTCAACAGCTCGCTAAATTAACTACATAATGTTCAAGTCTCCACTGGCGAAAACCGAATAAATCAAAGCTTTTCGCCGGTGGAGACTTGTTGTTTTCTAAGTTAATTAACTATTTAAACTACTCTATTACTTTTGTTTTGCGTAGCTTCGCCGAGCCGATACCCGCACCTGTGAGGTACGATTAGCACTCCGAAGCCGCAACCCGTCGTTCGCAGTCAAAGATTACTCGTTGATAGCGGAAACAACGCCTGAACCTACTGTACGTCCGCCCTCGCGGATAGCGAAGCGAAGCTCCTTCTCGATAGCGATAGGAGTGATAAGCTCAACATCCATCTCTACGTTGTCGCCCGGCATACACATCTCTGTGCCGGCGGGAAGAGAAACAACACCTGTAACGTCTGTGGTTCTGAAGTAGAACTGCGGTCTGTAGTTGTTGAAGAACGGAGTATGACGTCCGCCCTCCTCCTTTGTGAGGATGTAAACCTGACCGTGGAACTTTGTGTGGGGGTTGATTGAGCCGGGCTTTGCGAGAACCTGACCGCGCTTGATGTCAGCTCTCTGAACGCCTCTGAGGAGAACGCCTGCGTTGTCGCCTGCCTCAGCGTAGTCAAGAGTCTTTCTGAACATCTCGATACCTGTAACAACAACCTTGCGCTTCTCGTCTGTGAGACCGACAATCTCAACTTCCTCGGAAGTCTTAATCTGTCCGCGCTCAACTCTACCTGTAGCAACAGTTCCGCGTCCTGTGATGGTCATAACGTCCTCAACAGGCATAAGGAACGGAAGGTCAGCCTTACGCTCAGGTGTAGGAATGAAGGAGTCAACAGCCTCCATAAGCTCGAGAACACAAGCGTACTCAGGTGCGCTTACGTCCTTAGACTCAGACTCGAGAGCCTTGAGAGCAGAACCCTTTACGATAGGTGTGTCGTCGCCGGGGAACTCGTACTCGTTGAGAAGCTCGCGGATTTCCATCTCGACAAGCTCGATAAGCTCTTCGTCGTCAACCTGATCAGCCTTGTTCATGAACACAACGATGTGAGGAACACCAACCTGACGGGAGAGAAGGATATGCTCGCGTGTCTGGGGCATAGGTCCGTCTGAAGCGGAAACAACGAGGATAGCTCCGTCCATCTGAGCAGCACCTGTAATCATGTTCTTAACGTAGTCGGCATGGCCCGGGCAGTCAACGTGAGCGTAGTGACGTGACTCTGTCTGATACTCAACGTGAGCTGTGTTGATTGTGATACCTCTTGCACGCTCCTCGGGAGCCTTGTCGATGTTAGCGTAATCAACGAACTCGGAATCACCCTTGAGGTTGAGAACCTTAGTGATTGCGGCTGTAAGAGTTGTCTTTCCGTGGTCAACGTGTCCGATTGTACCAATGTTAACGTGCGGCTTGGTTCTTTCAAATTTTGCTTTTGCCATTTGGAATTTCCTCCTTTATGCTTTTCAAATTATGTTTTTGTTTATGCTCCCCTTGCAATGCGGAACAGTATATTATGAAATATATCACAAATATTTCCAAATTGCAAGAGGTTTTATGGCTTATAGTTTATACTCTTGACAAATTGCAGGAAACTTATACAGCGGGAGTAAAATTACTCCGCGTTTCTCTGCCTTGTCGCGAGAATCTTCTCCGAAACGGATTTCGGAATTTCGTTGTAGTGGGAAGGCTCCATGACGTACTGTCCGCGACCCTGCGTCCTCGAACGCATATCGGTAGCGTAGCCGAACATCTCGGAGAGAGGAACATGAGCTGTAACTCTGCTGCCTCCGGTCTCTGTCTCCATGCCCTGAATCATGCCTCTGCGAGCAGTCAAATCGCCGATGATGTCGCCCATGTACTCCTCGGGAATGACAACTACGACCTTCATGATAGGTTCGAGGAGAACGGGATTGCTCTTCCTCAAGCCCTCCTTGACTGCCATAGAACCGGCAATCTTAAACGCCATGTCGGAGGAGTCAACCTCATGGTACGAGCCGTCATAGAGCGTGACCTTGACGTCAACAACGGGATAACCCGCCAGCACGCCCGCATTGAGCGCACCCTTGACGCCTGCGTCAACCGCGGGGATGTACTCCTTCGGGATTGTACCGCCGACGACGCTGTTGACAAACTCGTAGCCCTTGCCTGTCTCGTTCGCCTCGACAATAATCTTGACGTGACCGTACTGTCCGCGTCCGCCCGACTGGCGTGAGTACTTGTGGTCGATGTCCGCCTTGCCGCGTATAGTCTCCTTGTACGCAACCTGCGGAGCACCTACATTAGCCTCCACCTTGAACTCGCGGAGAAGGCGGTCAACGATAATCTCCAGATGAAGCTCGCCCATTCCGGCAATGATTGTCTGACCTGTCTCCTCGTCGGTGTACGCCTTGAAGGTGGGGTCTTCCTCGGCGAGCTTGCCGAGAGCGATGCCCATCTTCTCCTGACCTGCCTTGGTCTTAGGCTCGATAGCTACGCGGATAACGGGGTCGGGGAAGTTCATGGATTCGAGAATAACCTGATTCTTCTCGTCGCAGAGAGTGTCGCCCGTAGTGGTGTTCTTGAATCCTACGCCTGCCGCTATATCGCCCGCGTAGACAGTTTCGATGTCCTTACGGTCATTAGCGTGCATCTGAAGGATTCGTCCTACTCTCTCTCTCGACTTCTTGACTGAGTTGTAGACAGCGTTGCCCTTGTCGAGCGAACCTGAGTACACTCTGAAGTAGCACAGCTTTCCGACAAACGGGTCTGTTGCAATCTTGAAGGCGAGTGCGGCGAAAGGAGCGTCGTCAGAGGAGGGACGTGTAGTCGGCTCTTCTGTATCGGGGTCAATACCCTTTATGTCCTCGATGTCTGTCGGCGCGGGCATGAAGTCTACAATCGCGTCGAGGAGCTTCTGAACTCCCTTGTTCTTGTAGGACGTTCCGCACACGACGGGAACCATCGAGTTCGCTATTGTGGATTTTCTGATGCACGTCTTAATCTCAGGAATACTAAGCTCCTCGCCTGCGAAGAACTTCTCCATCAACTCGTCGTCCATCTCTGCTACGTGTTCAATCAGCTCTGCTCTGTACTTTGCGGCAAGCTCAGTCATATCAGCCGGAATGTCCTCACAGCGGATATCCTTGCCCTGCTCGTCGTAGTAGACATAAGCCTTCATCTCAACAAGGTCAACAATGCCCTTGAAGTCGGACTCCGCGCCTATGGGGAGCTGAATGGGAACTGCGTTGCACTTGAGACGGTCCTTCATCATCTGCAAAACTCTGTAGAAATCCGCGCCCATGATGTCCATCTTGTTGACGTACACCATGCGGGGAACCTTGTAGTTGTCAGCCTGACGCCAGACAGTCTCCGACTGAGGCTCAACGCCGCCTTTAGCACAGAGAACGGTAACTGAACCGTCCAGAACACGAAGTGAACGCTCAACCTCAACTGTGAAATCGACGTGACCCGGAGTATCGATGATGTTTATGCGGTGATCCTGCCAGAAACAAGTCGTTGCGGCGGAGGTAATTGTAATACCTCTCTCCTTCTCCTGCGCCATCCAGTCCATTGTCGCGCCGCCCTCGTGGGTTTCACCCAGCTTGTAGTTGACGCCTGTGTAAAACAGAATACGCTCTGTAGTAGTTGTTTTACCGGCATCTATGTGAGCCATAATACCGATATTTCTTGTCATTTGAAGTGAAACCTGCCTAGGCATATTGTCCTCCTTAGTTTGCGGGCGTACTCCGAAACAAAGCCTCGAAGCATCCCCTTTATATCGCTTGCAGGAGTTACCCTACCATCTGAAATGTGCGAACGCCTTGTTTGCCTCCGCCATTTTGTGTGTATCCTCGCGCTTCTTTGCCGCCGCGCCGTTGCCGTTTACAGCGTCAAGTATTTCATTCGCGAGACGTTCTCTCATTGTTCTCTCGTTGCGGACTCTCGAATACTTCGTGAGCCAGCGCAGACCGAGAGTCTGCCTTCTCTCAGGGCGAACATCCATCGGCACTTGGTAGGTAGAACCGCCGACACGGCGAGCCTTTACCTCCAGCAGCGGCATGATATTCTCCATAGCCGCCTCAAATACCTCAAGCGGAGATTTCCCTGATTTTTCCTCGATAATCTCGAAAGCACCGTATACAATCTTCTGAGCTACTCCGCGCTTGCCGTCATACATGATGTTGTTGATAAGACGGGTAACTACTATCGAGTTGTATATTGGGTCGGGCAAAACGTCACGTTTTGCAACTGAGCCTCTTCTTGGCACTTTACTTCCCTCCTTCACAGTAATGATATCATAGGTACTCGAAAGTGACGAACTTCCGCGGGCCAATATAGAGCACTCACATATATATGTATGTGATGCCGCTACATTATGCAGCCACACTTAATTTCTCTTGTCAATTTCCGGGTTCGTAATTGCGCGCTTTCATAAAAGCACCCGTAGGTTACGGCTACTTCTTAGCCTTCGCGCGTTTTGCTCCGTACTTAGAGCGGGACTGCTTCCTGTTGGCTACTCCGTGTGCATCGAACGGTCCGCGCACGATGTGGTAACGCACACCCGGAAGGTCCTTGATACGTCCGCCTCTTACAAGAACAACGCTGTGCTCCTGCAGATTGTGACCGACGCCGGGGATGTAGGCTGTAACCTCGATTCCGTTAGAAAGACGAACTCTCGCTACTTTACGCAGTGCAGAGTTAGGCTTCTTCGGGGTCATTGTCTTAACCGTAGTGCAAACTCCGCGCTTCTGCGGCGAATTGTGTTCGGTCGCGACTCTCTTCTTGGTGTTCAGTCCCTTCAAAAGAGCAGGGGCTTTCGCCTTTTTCTCCTGAACTTCTCTTCCCTTTCTCACCAGTTGGTTAAAGGTTGGCAAATTTTTTCACCTCCATAAAAATAATGTTGTGTTTTATAATTCGGAATTTCTTCCGTTAACACCACTGCGATACTCTCCTCCGGTCGTTTTTGGTAATACATAACAAAACAAGAGGCGGCATACACTGCCCTTTTGACGGTTTTATCAAGCATAGTTTGAGAAAAAACCTACAATGTCACGGTTTAATAGTTTAACACTAATATTTGCGATTTGTCAATAGAAAAATTTATTTTTCGGGCAATTTTGGGGAAAATTTAAACTAAATCTATTGAATATATTATTGTATTGTGATAATATATCTGAACTACTTCAAAATAGACTGAGGAGAATCTGCCCGATTCCTGTAATTTTTGCAAAAATCTGCAATATATATCAATGTATATAGCAATATAATTGTATATCCCAACTCCCCCGCTCCCCACTCCCTACTCCCTCACGAGGAGGAGGAGCAATCACACGAAGTCAAATTGTTTCACGTGAAACAATTTTAGTTATACCATAAGGATTATGCTACTCGCACTATACTATTCGTACTGCTCTGAGCAGCCACTTAGAAAGGATGATATTATGGAGAACACAGCTAAGAAGACATTGGGTATTATTTTCGGAGGTCGCTCCTCGGAGCATGAGGTTTCCCTCCGCTCGGCAACTATGATAATCAACAACGTGCCGAAGGACAAATACAGCCCTGTATTAATAGGTATAACGAAGGAGGGCAAATGGTACCTCTATGAGGGGGATGTCTCGCTCATCGCCGACGGCTCGTGGGAGCAGTCGGGCAGTATCGTACCCGCCTTCATCTCCCCCGACCCGACCGCTCACGGACTGCTTGTCATGCGCGGCAGTACTCCTGAGACAATTTATCTCGACGCAGTTTTCCCCGTCCTCCACGGAAAGAACGGGGAGGACGGCACAATGCAGGGTCTGCTTGAGCTTGCGGGAATCCCCTATGTGGGCTGCGACACCGCCTCCGCCGCAGTGTGCATGGATAAGGCGATAACCAACACCATGCTTGAGCTTGGGAAAGTCCCGCAGGCGCGGTTCGTGTGGTTCTACTACGCGGCGTTCGAGAGAGAGATGGAAGAATACCTCAGCATAATCGAGGATTACCTCAGCTACCCCTGCTTTGTAAAGCCCGCGAACGCCGGCTCGTCGGTGGGAATCAGCAAGTGCAAGAACCGCTCGGACGCGATAGACGCGATTAGATTCGCGGCGATGCACGACTCGAAAATTGTAGTCGAACAGGCAATCAAAGGCACTGAGGTGGAGATTGCCGTTTTAGGCTCGGGCGACTTCCCGCGCGTCTCCGAAATAGGAGAAATAGTTTCCGCGAACGAGTGGTACGACTACGAGAGCAAGTACAGCGGAATAGGCTCTAAGACCCTCATCCCCGCGCGAATCAGCAAGGCGGCGGCGGATGAAATAAAGCATCAGGCGATACGTGCCTACCGCATACTGGGCTGTTCGGGGCTTGCACGAATCGACTTCTTCGTCAAGGGAGATGAAATTTTCCTCAACGAACCGAACACCCTCCCCGGATTTACGGAAATAAGTATGTACCCCACACTGTGGGAGGCAAGCGGAGTGAGCAACGGCGAGCTTATCGATACGTTAGTCACTCTCGCGGAGGAGCGTATGGCGACTGCCGTACACAGCCTTGACAAAGAAGTGTGAGTAATCACAGTGTGAGCAGTCACTGCAAGCTGACCATATCGAGCGTAATACGCTCAGAGGGCGAGATTCAGGATGAAATAGTACTCCGCGCCGACGCGGTTTCGGAGAGTACGGCAAACGGTCACTCCTTTCGCTATGTTGAGAAGCAGGAGGACGGCGGCAAGGTTTTTGTCACGGTAAAAGCCGAATACCTTCCCCCTAACCCTGCCCATCCGATTACTCACCCTGTCCCCTCCCTCTGCCGCGTGAGTATCAGCCGCAGAGGAGCGGTTCGCGCGGATTTGCTGTTCTGCGCGGGCAGTACGCACAAATTCATCTACAGCACCTCTCTGATTGAGTTCGCCGCCGAGGTAACTACCCTACACGCCGCAATCCATCAGTCGGCGGAGGAGGGCGGCATACTGCTCCTCCTTAGCTACACAATGGAGCTTGCGGGGGGAATATCACAGCACGAGATGACATTCTCCCTTACCCCATGAAAGGAAGTACACCAATTATGTCAAAGCTTATATCAACAGTAAAATCTCAAATACGCGAGGCTATCCTCTCCTCCATGGGGAGAGCGGCGGCAAACGGAGACCTGCCGCTTGCTCCCGCCGCTGACTTCATAATAGAGACGGCGAACGACCCCTCCCACGGAGATTTCGCCAGCAACGCGGCAATGGTCAACGCAAAAGCCTTCCGCCTGCCGCCGCGAAAGATAGCTGAAATTATATGCGAAAACCTCATTTTAGACGGCACTTACATCGACCGCGCGGAGGTGGCAGGTCCGGGCTTCCTCAACTTCTTCGCGTCGCAGAAGCTCTTCTCCGGCATAGTGTCGGAGATTGAGACCGAGAAGGAGCAGTACGGCAAGTCCTCCTACGGCAAGGGCAAGCGCGTGATGGTGGAGTTCGTCTCCGCCAACCCGACAGGACCTATGCACATGGGCAACGCTCGCGGAGGAGCAATCGGCGACTGCCTCGCGTCCGTCCTCTCAGCCGCGGGTTACTATGTAGAGCGGGAGTTCTACGTCAACGATGCGGGCAATCAGATTGACAAATTCGCCCTCTCCCTCGATGTCCGCTACAGGCAGATATACTTAGGCGAGGACGCAGTACAGCTCCCCGAGGACGCCTACCACGGGGGCGACATAGCAGATAGAGCGGCGGAGTTTGCCGAAATTAACGGCGACTCCTACATAGATAAGCCGGAGGAGGAGCGCAGGGCGGCACTGGTAGCTTTTGCACTCCCCCGAAATATCGAGCGGATGAAAACCGACTTGGAGAAGTACAGAATCACCTATGACACATGGTTTCTCGAAAGCACCCTCCATCAGTCGGGAGAGGTAGCGGCGGTAGTCGATTTGCTCACCGAGAAGGGGCTGACCTACGAGAGCGAGGGGGCTGTCTGGTACAAGGCTACCGAGTTCGGCGGCGAGAAGGACGAGGTTCTCATTCGCGCAAACGGCAATCCTACCTACTTCCTCGCCGATATAGCCTATCACACAAATAAATTTAAGACACGGGGCTTCGACATATGTATCGACGTGTGGGGAGCTGACCACCATGGGCATATTGCCCGCCTAAAGGGAGCTTTGGACGCAGTGGGGCTTGACGGAAGCAAGCTCGATATAGTACTCATTCAGCTTGTTAAGTTAGTGCGTGACGGCGAGATTGTTCGTATGAGTAAGCGGACGGGCAAGGCTATACAGCTGGTTGACCTCCTCGACGAAGTGCCTGTAGACGCGGCGCGTTTCTTCTTCAATATGCGCGAATCCACCTCCCAGATGGATTTCGATTTGGATTTGGCGGTGTCGGAGGATTCGCAGAATCCCGTCTACTACTGCCAGTACGCCTACGCGCGTATTTGCTCTATCTTCAGGAAAGCGGAGGAGCGAGGCATTATTTTTACTCCCGCGAACGATGCTCGTCTCGGGCTGCTCACCCACCCCGCAGAGCTGGAGCTTATCAGGTATCTCGCTCAGTTTACAGAGGAGATTGTCTCCGCCGCGAGGGAGTACAACCCCTCCCGCATCACGAGGTACGCCATTGAGCTTGCGGCGCAGTTCCACAGGTTCTACGGAAAGTGCCGCGTAATCGACGACAGCGCGGAGCTGACCTCCGCACGGCTGACGCTGTGCGACGCGGCGCGTACAGTCATGAAAAACGCGCTGACTATACTGAAAATCTCCGCACCCGAAAGAATGGAGGTACTTATATAACATGAAGCTTGGTATTGTAGGTCTCCCGAATGTGGGGAAAAGCACGCTGTTTAACGCCATTACAAGCGCGGGAGCGCAGTCGGCGAACTACCCGTTCTGCACAATCGACCCGAATGTGGGAGTGGTAGACGTGCCCGACTCCCGCCTGACAAAATTGGCGGAGGTATATAATCCGCTGAAGGTCACTCCCGCCTCCCTTGAGTTTGTCGATATTGCCGGACTTGTCAAGGGAGCGAGCAAGGGCGAGGGGCTTGGGAACAAATTCCTCTCGAACATCCGCGAAACAGACGCGATAGTCCATGTAGTTCGCTGCTTTGAGAACGACGACATTATCCATGTAGACGGAAAAATCGACCCTCTGAGCGACATTGAGACAATCAACATGGAACTTATCCTCTCCGACATGGAGATTTTAGACAGGCGCATTGACCGCACGAGAAAGCAGATGAAGGGCGACAAGGGACTTGCCTCCGAGCTGGATTTTCTCCTGCGCGTAAAGGACGTGCTGGACGCGGGAAAGCCCGCCCGCACCGTCGAGTGCAATCCCGAGGAGGAGGAGTTGCTGGCGAAATCCACTCTGCTCACCTCGAAGAAGGTAATCTACGCCGCTAACATGAGCGAGGAGGACTTCGCGAACGGCATCGACACCAACGAAAACTATCTCAAGGTAAAGTCAATCGCGCAGGAGGAGGGGAGCGAGATTCTTCCCATCTGCGCGGAGCTGGAGGCTCAGGTGTCCACCATGAGCGAGGAGGACAGGATGATGTTCCTCTCCGAGCTTGGGCTGGAGGAATCGGGGCTTGACAGGTTCATCCGCGCAGGCTATCACCTCCTCGGCTATATCAGCTTTTTGACGGCAGGACAGCCGGAGGTTCGCGCGTGGACTATAGTTAAGGGAACTCCCGCACCTCAGGCGGCGGGGAAAATCCACTCCGACATTGAGCGTGGATTTATCCGCGCGGAGGTCATTGCGTATGACAAGCTCATTGAGCTTGGCGGCTCTCTCGCCGCCGCGAAGGAGAAAGGGCTTATCCGCTCCGAGGGCAAGGAGTACGTCATGCAGGACGGCGACGTGGTGCATTTTCTGTTTAATGTGTAGAAGACAACAGTTGACAGTTGAAAAAGGAGATTGTTTCACGTGAAACAATCTCCTTTATTGATTGAATATAGTAAGCGTATTCTCGCGGACATATGCGGACATATAATATCTGCTTTGCCCTCCGTTATACAATATCGGAGGATTGAACCTACTCGGTGAATCACTAAAGGTTTCCCCTCCTACATCAGCAAGCGGGAGGTAGGAGTACGGACTGCGCCGCCGCGCCTTCATTTATCATTCATCATTAGCGACAGCGGTATCATTTTTCATTTTTCATTTATGCGCTCCTGTCTTGCAGTAGGCAAGCGGGATACTTTAGCTCAAATGAAGAATGATGAATGATAAGTGATAAATGATGAATAGTATGAAATAAGCTTACGCTTATTTCATACCTGCGCGAATGGAAGCAGCGGCACTCCCCCGCCCACGCCCCAAAAGGCGAGGGCAAGCAGTCCCACATAAATCATCATAATCGGTGCGCCTCTAAAGTAGGGCGACACGTCGGGGTTGTTGATTTTCCGCAGTCCCTCGCATATCAGAAACGCGGAGAGAGCGAACCCTGCGCCGCTCCCGATTCCCACTCCGAGAGAGAGTGCGAAATCGACCGCCACGCCTGACGGCTCGGCGATAATCGCGGTGTCGCTCGCCATCTCGGAAGCAATACTCGTGTAGTAGCTCACAAAGAGCGGTGCGCCCAGTGCCGCGCCGTTTATCGCGGCGGGAGCTAAAAGTGCGCCGTATTTTTTGTACCCGTTCGGCGCGACGGAGGAGAAAATCCTCGTTCCGATAAAATACAGCCCCAAAATAATCAGAGAGAACACAAGCCCGCGAACAGGCATCGACTGCATTTCTCCGGGAAGTATAGTATCTACAGGAAACAGAATGGCACATCCTCCGAAGGAGAAGGCGGCAACCGCCAGCGACATAATGAGAAGCTGTTTCGGCTTAGATAGGGCGGTGAGTACGCTGTCTATGTCGGTCATTCCCGACGTGAGTGCGTTTGCCGCGAAAACGGCTATAACCGCGTAGGCGAAAAATCCTCCCGCAGTAGTCATTTCTCCTCACCCCCCTCTTTGGGTTCGGGGATAAACTCAATCAATCGGCGCGTTCCTGCAAGGCAGAAGCCGACGAGAATAAACCCGATGAAGGGGTAGAGCCACACCGAGTGCGTCTGATAGGTTACTGTAATGCCGAAAATCCTCCCGAAGCCGAGCAGCTCGCGAACTATCGCGACGGGGAGTGCGACAAAGGCGAACACGGCAGTCAGAGCGGCGGCATCGGTCACAGCCTCCGCCTTTTCGAAGAAGGGGGAGTCGTCCTTCGTGCGGCACAGGGCGAGGGAACTGACAGCCGCGAGAGGCGCGTATATCCCCAGTCGGTCGAAAAACCCGCCTGTAATGCTGTTCACAAAGAACACAGTGAGGAACACTGCGGCAGTGGTTATGCCCACATAGACAATGGGCTTTGTCGGAAGTTTGAGGCGGTCGCCGTCAATTGTGGAGATAAGCCCCACTATCACAAGCAAAATCAGCATGAGTACGGACAGTGCGAACACGTTCGCCGCGCTTATCGCCGCTCCCGCAACCAACGCACAGCCGGAGGCGGTGAGCAGGACGGGATTGTCCCTCAGGCTTTGCCTAAGCACCTGCGAGTGGTTCTGTATTTTTTGGGAGGATTCATTATATCTTAGTGCCATATATTTCGTCCTCCTCGTTGTGCATTTTAAATTTCCGCTCTATTTTTATCGCTATGCTGTCGCGCAGTCCGGTAAAGCTGATACCCTTGAGGCGGCATCTCCACACCAGCCTGTCGATGGAGGCGGAGAAGGCGGAGATTATCATTACCGCGAATATCTCTCCTCCTACTGCTCCCGTTCGCCGAAGGAGGAGGAAGAGCATACCGCCCGCGATGCCGTAAATGACACGCGCGGAGACAAACTGCGGCGCGGTCAGCAAGTCCCCCATGAGGAAGACTGCGGCGAATATGGTGTATCCGCAGAGCAGGTCGTATATAGGCAACATGAACTTAACGCTGTCGTATCTGAAAAACAGCGAGAGGGTGAATACTGTGGCGGCAAACGCCGCTGAGGACTGCCACGCCGCTGATTTCTTGAATATCAGCCACGCGAGTGAGCAGAGGAGGAGAAGCACCGCTGTTGTTCCGAGCGGACCTCTCATCTGCGCGAGGAGGAACTCCGCCGCGTCCAAGTTGGGGTCAAGCCCGTGTTTGAGTATGTCGATTGGGTTAGAGTTTTCGAATGCGGGTTCGCCTAAGTCTAAGGAGGAGAATATGGGAAGCACGGCTCTGTCCTCCCCGTAGGCGGCGGGGTAGACGAGAAAGTGCGGACTATAGCCTGCGGATATGAAGGCAAAGCCTGTGACGGCGGGGTGAAATACTCCTCTGCCCAGTCTGCCGAAGGGGAGCTTTGCTGTCAACGCACCGAATGCCGAACCTAACAGCACAAGCCCGAGGGGTATGGCGGGGGGCATCATGCAGGCTAAAATTATCCCACTGCAGACGGCGGAGAGGTCGGTGACTGACTGCTTTTGTTTAGTTAGGAGACACCACGCGGCTTCTGCGGCTACTGCTCCGAGGACTGCTACGGCGATGATTATGAGGGTTCTCACTCCGTAGATGAGGAGTGGTGGGAGGCTGAGGATACTCAGCGCGATGAGCTGATTGAGCATGATAGTACGCGGAGTTTGGGTAGTTCGGATGTGCGGGGGGATATAGGTGGGATTCTCCATGCTGAGTTCTCCTTTCGTTAATTTACAGATAACTGCAATCTGTTGCCAAGGAGGCAACGCACACAACTAAAATCTGTTGCCAAGGAGGCAAAAGTTTAGGTCAAGCCTTTTCAAAGGCTTGCGGGTTCTTAGGGCAGAGCCCTAAGTCGCTCTCCGCAGAGAGCGAAACTCTCTAATCGTTCGAAAACGCAGGAGGGGGTAGGAAAAAATGTCCCTAAGGACATTTTTTCCGCAGGGGAACCCCGTTAGAAAGACCTGCGTTGAACTGAAATTACGGAGGTTACTGAGAGCAGAGTGAACATAGCTTGCGACCTACAGATTGTCGCTCGGTTAGATAAACTTTCGTTGAACCTCACGTTACGGAGGTTACTGAGGCAGAGGTAGTAGAGCTTGTGACATATATTCTATAAACGTGCGTTGACCGCACCTTACGGGAGTTTTTAAATTCAGGCTACTGAATTTAGGGTGAAGTAGCACCTGCGACCTACAGCCTGTCGCTCAGTTAGATAAACTCGCGTTTATCTAACATCATTGAGGTTTACGAGTTTAGGCAAGTATCACTTGCGGAGCATATATATAAACTTTCGTCTCCCTCGCATTATCGAGACCTCAGAATGGAGGTTATCGAATGGGGGTTATCGAAATTAGGTGAGCAGAACCTGCGAACCTGTATTATATAAACTTGTGTTTATCACACATTACGGTAGCCTCCGTAGCGTGAGGTCAACTCAAGTCTGCCTAACGGGGATGCCCTATAGGTCGCAAGGCGACCTATACAGGAAACCCCCGACGAGGGTTTCCTACGGGAAAATGTCCTTAGGGACATTTTCGCCTACCTTCCTGCGTTTTTCTGACGATAAAGGATTTCGCTCTCTGCGGAGAGCGACTTAGGACGCCGTCCTAAGAACCTGCAAGCCTTTAAAAAGGCTTGACCCAAATTCTCAGTCTTTGGCAACAGATTGTAGTTGTGTGTTGCCGCCTTGGCAACAGATTGTAGTTGTGTGGGCAACTCTTTGGCAACAGCTTTCAGCCTGTGCGTTGCATTAGTCCGCCGTCCGCGCTCTCTCGCCCTCAAGCAGCAGTAGCATAATCTCCGACAGCTCAATCCCCGACGGGCACACCGCACTGCACGCCCCGCATCCTACGCACCTATTCGCCCCGTAGGAGGCAGCAAGCGCAGTCATCCCCTGCTCGTACATCCTGTTAGCCTCAGACGGAAACAGCATATGCGGACATACCGCACTGCAAGCCCCGCACCCAATACACGCAGTAGTAGGAACTTTCTGTACTCCCGACATCGCGGTAACTCCCCGAATCCCCGGAAACACAGGAGTGTCAAGCGAGGTCACTGCCGCGCCTGTCATCGTGTCTCCCAGCACAATGTACCGTGGAGTAGACGACAGCCCCACCTTGTGAAGCAAGTTGCCCACAGTAGTACCCGTGGAGGCAATGACATTAGTCGGCGTGGAGACACAGTCTCCACCCACCGTTACCATAAACTCAGTCTGCGGTATTCCGTCTCTCACCGCGAGGGAGATAGAGCGAAGTGCCTGAACTCCCAGCCGTATGTGCTTTTCGTTCGCATAGTGCCGCTTGAAGGAGAACCACGCGGGGTAGCCGCCTGTCAGCTCCACTGTGTTCATAAAGCCGATTTTGAATAAAAGCTCCTCCGTGTCTATCCCGCCGGAGTTGAAGAACGCGAGAGTTGCCTTTCCTCCGCCGAGTAATTTCAGTACCACCGACACGCCGTCAGCGCATAAATCGCCGTGGTCCTGCACCGTCTTTAACGCGCTGCTGATGTAAGGAGTGTCGTCAATGCAGTCGGCAATGAGTAGCAGAACCTTCTCCTCCACAGCGCGAAGGAGCTTGTGGTACACCGGCATACCGTCAGTCTCGTCAATGATGTTCGCAATGCGTACCGCCTTTAGTATCCCCTCGGCAGTCATAGCAGATAGATTGTGCGGCACGGGCGGAACAGGCGGGATTCTGCTGTCAGTTCGCATGAACGCCGCTAAAACCGAACCCATGATAGGGTGGTTGATTCGCTCTATGGCAACCAGCCGCCCCGACGCAGGGGCTATTACTACCGACGCCTTGTTTTTCGAGTGGGCAAGCACCGCGTGTTTCGCCACCGTCTCCCCTACACGCGCGGTAGGGAGCATTGCTCCGCTCTCGAAGTTGTAGAGCGGCACGATAAGCTGAGGAGGCGGCGGCAGTCGCAGTATTTTGTTGCCGTATGCGGGTTGCTTGTGCTGATTTATCACAGCTCCGCGGCATTTTAGCTTGTCCATGTGATTGCCGTCCTCCCTTCTTGTATGATTGCAGAATTACTTACTGCTTCGGTCTCTTGAAAACCGCGCGAATGATTCTTGTGCCGAATCCGTCTGTCGTAGTAAAGCAGGAGACAAGCTCCCATTTTTCCGCTCCGAAGCTATTGAACATATTTGTGATATACTCGTCATCGCCCTCAAGTGGCGTAAAGTTCAAGGTTTTATACTCCCACTGCATAAGCTTACTTCTCCTTCACTTTTTCCGACAGCTCCGCGAACCGCTTCTCCATATCCGCAGAGGAGTAGAGCGCGTTGCCCGCAACTATAATATCCGCGCCGCTCTGTGCGGTTTTCGCCGCGTTTTCGAGGGTTACTCCTCCGTCCACCGAGTAGAGAATGTCGGGGAGGTCACGTTCCCGCAGCATGGATTTAATCTCCTCTATCTTTGATAGGCACGGCTCAATCATACTTTGCCCTCCGAACCCCGGCTCTACTGTCATAACAAGGCACAAATCGAACATCCCGAGGTAGGGGGCAAGCTCCGAAGCCGCCGTGTTCGGCTTGATGGAAACTCCCGCAAGCTTGCCGCTCTCCCTTATCAGAGAAAGGCACTGCGGCACGTCCTCACAAGCTTCAATGTGTACTGTGATGAAGTCCGAGCCTGCCTTTGCGAACTGCTCTATATAGAAATGGGGATTGTTTATCATTAGGTGAACGTCGAAAATCATATCTCCCTTGAGCGGCGCGAGTGCGGACACCATATTGTAGCCGAAGGTTATGTTAGGCACAAAATTACCGTCCATAATATCTATGTGAACATATTTTACTCCCATGCAGGAAAGCCGCCGAAGCTCCTCGCCCAGTTTGGTGAAGTCGGCGGAGAGTATAGACGGAGCTATGTGTGCCATTGTATAAAATCAACCCTTTCATGTACATGGTAACAACTGCTATTTATTCTACGATAAAACAGGGAGTAAATCAAGTAAGGAGTATATAAATTTACACAAAAACAGAGAAATTTGCTCTCTGCTCAAAAAAAGTATTGCAATTTCTCCATAATGCCTTTATAATGAATCGGCAATTATAGTTTTAGTTAAAACAGTTTACTTTAAAAGAGGTGTAATACAGTGAAAGAGAATCTTCATCCTAACTACAATCAGACTACCGTGACCTGCGCTTGCGGAAATGTCATTGAGACAGGCTCGACAAAGAGCGGCATCCGCGTTGAAATTTGCTCGAAGTGCCATCCGTTCTTCACAGGCAAGCAGAAGCTGGTTGATACAGGCGGAAAGGTCGGCAGATTTAAGAAGCGTTTCAATCTCGACGACTAATAACGTCAGTTGACAGTTGACAGTTGACAGTTGACAGTTGACAAGTGACAGTTGACAGTTGACAAAGTGTATATAATAGCTATATACATAGGGCAACACTGTTCGGTTTTTCTGATTTTTTGAAAAACCGTGATGTGTCGCCTTATTTGTCGTATCTTGGGGGAGGACGCAGAGGGCGAACGCTGGGGTTGCTCCTACAGCTCCTGAATAGCGGGTGGAGGAGGAGTAGGCGGGCAAACGCTCTGATTTCAGTAGCCTACGCAATGTGAGGGGGATGCAGGCTCTGCCTAACGGGGACGCGTGGGGCGAACGCAGGGGTTGCTCCTACAGCTTCTGAATGGCGGGTGGAGGAGGAGCAGGCGGCAGGGCGAACACTTTGATTTCAGTAACCTACGCAATTTTAGGTGAACGCAAGCTTTTCTGACGGGGACGCGTGGGGCGAACGCTGAGGTTTCAGTAACCTACGCAACTTTAGGTGAACGCGGGTTTTCCTAACGGGGACGCCCTATAGGTCGCTCGGCGACCTATACAGGGGAACCCCCGACGAGGGTTCCCCTAAGGAAAATGTCCAGGGGGACATTTTCCTACCCCTCCTGCGTTTTTCTGACGATAAGAGAATTTCGCTCTCTGCGGAGAGCGAGTCAGGGCTCTGCCCTAACAACCCGCAAGCCTTTACAAAGGCTTGACCCAAATTCTCAGTCTTTGGCAACAGATTACAGTTGGAGTTTGTCTCTTTGGCAACAAATTTTAGTTATGAGGTGTGTGTATGAGCGGAGAAAACCAAGTCGGTGCGGAGTACAAAACTGTACGCCGCGCCGCCCACGACGAGTTCACAGAGAAAAAATCCCGCTTTATCGGCTTCATTAAGCCAGTAAAAACCGAGGAGGAAGCCCTTAGCTTCATAGCCGAAATCCGCTCGGAGTACTGGGACGCGAGACACTGCGTCTACGCCTACCGCCTGCGCGAGGGGAATATCTTCCGCTTCTCCGACGACGGCGAACCTTCAGGCAGTGCCGGTATGCCCACGCTCGGAGTACTCACCAAATCAGAAGTGACAGACGCCGCCGTCGCCGTAGTCCGCTACTTCGGCGGTGTGCTGCTCGGCACAGGAGGACTTGTCCGCGCCTACTCACGAGCCGCCGCCCTCGCCGTGGAGTGCGGAGAGGCAGTAGTAATGCGTATGTGTGACACCTACAGCATACTGTGCGGCTACGGCAGGTATACTCCCGTCAGCACCCTCATTTCCGACTGCGGAGGAGTAATCGACAAGACCGAGTTCCTCGAGCAGGTGGAGATTATCTTCCACATAGCTCCCTCTCTCCTCCCGAATTTCAGACAAAAGCTCGCCGACGCAACTAACGCGGAGGTGAAGGAGAACTACATCTCCTCCGAATATTATGAATTTTCCGAATAATTTTCAAAAAAACAAAGGGATTGCGGCGAAAGACGGCGTATATGTAGATGTACTACAAGAGACTAATACTCCGCCGCCATTACAGCAACTTATTACTCCTACCCACAGTCAGAGAGGTGAACACCGCTTGAATATAAGAGAACGCACGGAGCAAATCGAACGCGCGGTGCTTGCTCCCTACGCCGCCTTCGCCGACAGCACGAGAGGTCGGCTGAGGGAGGAGAAGAAATGCGAGATACGCACCGATTTTCAGCGCGACAGGGACAGGATTATCCACAGCAAGTCGTTTCGGCGGCTAAAGCACAAGACGCAGGTGTACCTTGCTCCCTCGGGCGACCACTACAGGACGCGCCTGACACACACCTTGGAGGCGTCACAGATTGCGCGTACCATCGCCCGTTCGCTCCGCCTCAATGAGGACTTGACGGAGGCGGCGGCGTTAGGACACGACTTAGGTCACACTCCTTTCGGACACGCGGGAGAACGCGCTTTGGCGGCTGTCTCCTCCTTCGGGTTCACCCACTACGAGCAGAGCCTTCGGGTAGTAGACGTGCTGGAGAACGACGGCAGGGGGCTGAACCTCACCGACGAGGTACGCGACAGCATTGTACACCACACAAAAGGTGAGGAGGCGTACACGCTTGAGGGTAAGGTAGTGCGTCTCTCCGACAGAATTGCCTACATAAGCCATGATATAGACGACAGCCTGCGGGCGGGAATCATGAGGAACGAGGATATTCCGCTTCACATACGACGTGTTATCGGAAACAGTCACAGTGAGCGGATAAATACGCTTATACACTCCGTAATTGAGAGCAGTACGGAGCGTGAGATAAAATTAGCTCCCGATGTCGGCGCGGCGTTTTCGGAGCTTCACGAGTTCATGTTTGAGAATGTCTACAAAAACCCCATTGCCAAGGGGGAGGAGGGGAAGGCGGTTCTGCTTGTGCAGACGCTGTTTGCCGCCTACCTTGACAATCCTTCGCTTATCCCCCGTGAGTACGGGGCAATTATTGAAAATGAGGGAGCGGAACGCGCGGCTGTGGACTACATTGCGGCGATGACCGACCACTTCGCGGTGGAGGAGTACACGCGGCTGTACATACCGAGAGCGTGGGAGAAGATGTAAAGTCCGCACCAACAAGTCCACACCAAACTACAATCTGTTGCCAAAAAGTCAAACACTTAACTTAAATCTGTTGCCAAAGAGTTAAAATTTAGGTCAAGCCTTTGTAAAGGCTTGCAGTATTCTTCATTCAAAATTCACTAACAAAACAATGCAAGAAAAGCCCAAAAAACCCATATGCGAAAGCTTTTTCGCGCTTTTCTTTGTTGTTTTCTAAGTTAATTTAGAATCGGACAGAGTCTTAAGTCGCCCTCCGCAGAGGTGCGAATCATTTAAAATTAACTAAGAAACCCTAAGCCAATCAAAGCCCAAAAAATCCATATACGAAAGTTTTTTCGAGCTTTGATTGGAGGTTTTCTAAGTTAATTTAAAATCCCCTATCGTCAGAAAAACGCAGTGAGGGTGCATGGGACCCTCGTCGGGGGTTCCCCTGTGTAGGTCGCCTTGCGACCTACTTATAACCGAAAGTTTACCGTAGTTAATTTTGACATACATAGTCAATGCCTATATCCGAATCACTATAACTCAAACTCACTGCTTCGCCAGTTCCTCGACTATAATCTTATTGACCTTATCCGGATTCGCCTTGCCCTTGAGCTGCCTCATGCACTGCCCCACAAAGAACGCCATGACCTTAGTCTTGCCCTCCTTGTACTGCTCCACCGACTGCGGATTAGCCGAGATAATCGCCTGCACAACCTCGTAGATAGCTCCGTCGTCGTCTATTACGGCGAGCTGATTGTCGGCAATATACTTATCTATATCAAAGCTGTCGTCCGAATCAAATATAACCTCAAAGAGAGTTTTACCCACGCTCTTGTTTATCTTGCCGGAGGTGATAGCCTTAATAAACTCCGCGAACACGCGAGGGGAGAGCGACACGTCGCCCAGCTCCATCGACCGCTCGTTGATGAGGTACATGGCGTTTCCGATAATCCAGTTGCACACCTCTTTCGGCTCGCCGCACAGCTCGGCAGTCTGCTCGAATATCCGCGCGATATTCTTGTTGAGCGTAATTATCGAGGCGTGGTAGTCGGAGAGACCGAACTGCTCGATATATCGAAGCTTCTTAGGACCTGCAAGCTCGGGCTGCTCCGCCTTGAGTGCGGCGAGACGCTCCTCCGACACGCTGATAGGAGGAATGTCCGGCTCGGGGAAGTAGCGGTAGTCCTGCGCGTTCTCCTTAGAACGCATGGCGTAGCTCTTGCTCTTGTTGTCGTCCCAGCGGCGCGTCTGCTGAACTACCCTGCCGCCGCTCTCGAGGAGCTCAATCTGCCGCTTCGTCTCGAACTCAATGGCGTGTTCGATAGCTTTGAAGGAGTTGATGTTCTTCATCTCGGTTCGAGTGCCGAACTCCTTTGACCCCACAGGGCGAACGGAGAGGTTGACGTCTGCACGCATTGAGCCCTCCTGCATCTTGCAGTCGGACACTCCCAGATACTCAAGCGTTGACTTAACCTGCTCGAGGTATGCTATAACCTCGTCACTGCCGCGAAAATCAGGCTCTGAGACAATCTCGATGAGCGGCACTCCGCAGCGGTTGTAGTCGGCGTAGGTAGCGTCTCCGAAGGGGGAGTGAATCAGCTTGCCCGCGTCCTCCTCCATGTGAATTTCGTGGATGCCGATAGTCTTTTTCTCTCCCGACTTAGTGGTAATCTCCACCTTGCCGTTCTTCGCGAAGGGGAAGTAGAGCTGTGAAATCTGGTATGCCTTGGGCAAATCTGGGTAGAAGTAGTTCTTCCTGTCAAACTTGTTGTACCGCGTTATGTCGCAGTTAAGGGCGATTCCCGCCTTCAGGGCGAACTCCAGCACCTTCTCGTTGAGTACGGGGAGCGTGCCGGGCATACCCGTGCAAATCGGACAGCAGTGAGTGTTCGCCTCTCCGCCGAACTCGGTTGTGCAGGAGCAGAATATCTTGGACTTTGTGGCAAGCTCAACGTGAACCTCCAGCCCCATTACGGTTTCCCATGTCATTTTGTCTCACTCCTTTCAGCGGCGTTTCTTTTATGAAAATCAGTCACTTGCTGGTAGGCGTAACCCGCGCCGAGTACGTTCCTCTCGCCTAAGCGCGGACCTATAATCTGCGCGCCTATCGGCATACCCGATCTGTCGAATCCGCACGGAACGGAGAGGGCGGGCAGTCCCGCAATATTCGGCGAAACGGTGAATATATCGGAGAGGTACATCTTGAGTGAATCGCTTAGGCTCTCCCCTATAGTAGGAGCGGTAGCCGGCGCAGTCGGGCAGATGATAACGTCATACTGCTCGAAAATGCTGTCAAACTGCTCCTTGATGATTGACTTTACCTGCAACGCCTTCTTGTAGTACGCGTCGTAGTAGCCGGAGGAGAGGACGAATGTGCCGAGCAGTATGCGCTTCTTTACCTCCTCGCCGAAGCCCTCGCTTCGGGTAGCTTCATATAAATCGCGCAGTCCGTCATACTCTGTGGCCCTAAATCCGTACTTTACTCCGTCGAACCTCGAGAGGTTCGAGGACGCCTCAGCAGTCGCCATGATGTAGTAGGTCGGTATTACGTATTTTATAAACGGAAGGCTTATCTCCGTGACCTCTGCACCCTGCTTTTTAAGCTCCTCCGCCATTAGGAGGACGCTGCTGCGAACTTCGTCGTCCACTCCCTCGCCGAAGCACTCCTTGGGGAGGGCAACTCTGAGCTTACTTACGTCGCCGCTAAGCATTTGGAGGTAGGATTCGTTCTGCTCCTCAAGCTCGATTGACGTGCCGTCCATGCAGTCCTTGCCCTTGATTATATCCATGATAGCCGCGCAGTCGCGGACATCTCTCGCGACAGGTCCTATCTGGTCGAGGGAGGAGGCGTAGGCGATAAGTCCGTAGCGCGACACCGTGCCGTAGGTAGGCTTGAAGCCTGTCACTCCGCAATAAGAGGCGGGCTGGCGAATACTGCCGCCTGTGTCCGAGCCGAGGGCGCAAAACGCCTCTCCCGCCGCAACTGCCGCCGCCGCGCCGCCGGAAGAGCCGCCCGGAACTTTGTTTTTATCCCACGGATTCTTTGTTGCGCCGTAGAAGGAGGTTTCAGTGGTAGAACCCATGGCGAACTCGTCCATGTTGAGTTTGCCCACAACCACCATGCCTGCCTCCTCCAGCCGCGTGATTACAGTCGCGTCGTAGGGAGGCTTAAAGTCGCCCAGTATCTTAGATGCACAGCTTGTCTTAACTCCCTTTGTGCAGATGTTGTCCTTTATAGCTATGGGAACTCCCGCAAGAGGTCCGCTCAGCTCGCCGCTCTCAATGAGCTTTTGCACCTTCTTCGCCTGTTCGAGTGCCGCCTCTCGGCACACGGTGATGTAGGCGTTAATCTCAGAATCGGCGGCTTCTATCGCGTCAAGAAGCGCGGAGGTCGCCTCCACGGAGGTTATTTCGCCCTTCCTGATAGCTTCGCCCACCTCGATGGCGGTCATTTTTAAAATATCGCGCATTTTTACCCCTCCTTATTCCACTGTTTTCGGAACTACTACAGACTGCTCTGTGTGTTCAGGCGCGTTTTCGATGAGAATCGTTCGGTTGTACGAGGGCTTGACCTCGTCCTCCCTCACTACGTTGTTTATGGAGAAAACATGAGAAAGAGGTTCTACTCCCTCGGTGTCAACTCCGCTGAGAATATCCATGTAGTCGATTATTTCGCTGAGCTCGCCTAGCATCCTCTCGGTTTGCTCCTCGCCCAGCTTAATCCTCGACAACTCCGCTACATACGAAACTGTTTCCTTTGTAATTTTCATGACAGAACCCCGCCTTTCTTTAATTTTGCAGTAGAAATTTTGCAGTAGAAATTTTGCAACAGAAAAAGCCGAAGGGCATACAGCTCCTACGGGTATGGGACGGAAAAAATCCGCGGTACCACCCATATTAGCTGCCGTCCTCGGCAAACTCACTTATATGCGCGAATAACGCCTCGCACGCGGACGGTTCTACTGACAGATTACTCCTCCTCCTCGCAATGGTGCAGGGGAGGCGGCTCTGCTTTCTTCCGTCGGTTCGGGAGTGTTCTTCGGCATATACTCAACGCCGCAATCGCACCACTATGCGGCTCTCTGTGCTTGAGGATTACGCCTACTCTCTCCGTCACAACCTGTAGGATTTATTTCTATATATGATAGCACAAGATTTTTTTGATGTCAAATGAAATTAGGGGGAATTTAGGGATTTCGGTTCTGTGATGTCAAATGATATGATACATCCCCTAACTCTCCTCCAAAATTTATGTTGACCTCCCGCAATGTTTGTGCTAAAATAGCTCAGTGAACCGATTGCCACGGTTTTAGGCGTATGCCTCGTGCGAGCCGCATATATAATGCGAGCCTCGCATATGTGAGGAGTCACCGCTACCTGATACTGTGACAAAACGGAATATTTAAATGAGGTGAATTAACCATGTTAAAGGAAGAAAAGACCGCCATAATGGCGCAGTACGCAAGACATGAGGGAGATACAGGCTCTCCTGAGGTTCAGATTGCCGTTCTCACAAAGAGAATCAACGACCTGACCGAACATCTTAAAATCAACAAGAACGACCACCACTCCAGAAGAGGACTTCTCAAGATGGTAGGTCACAGAAGGAATCTTCTCAACTACCTTATCAAGATTGACATCACACGTTACCGCGATATTATCGCAAAGCTTGGTATCCGTAAGTAATTTTCCGAAAATAGGGGCAGACAGGGCATTTCTGTTGAGAAACAGTCCTGTTTGCCTGTTCGTATTTTTGCGGATTCTTGCGTATTTCCCCTGCGAAGGGCAAATTTGCCTGTTTTGCCGCGGGAGTATGCGGACAAGCTTGCGGAGAACCTATAGTGTAATCCCTATGGTGAACCCTATATTAACTCAGTAAAAAAGCTTGGCGTAGCGGTAAAACGGGCGTTCAAGGAGCAGTGCGAAACGGGCTGTTCTGCTTGAAAATCGGTTTTATTGCTAAGCCTCACAAAAGCTTTTTTATAAACAATTTGTAAAAAAGAAAGGCAGGAGTAAAAATGTTTGAGAATTTTAAAGTTTTCGAAATGGAGCTTGCGGGCAGACCGCTTATCGCGGAGACAGGCAAAATCGCACAGCTCGCAAACGGCGCGTGTCTTATCAGATACGGCGAAACTACGGTAAACGTGGCTGTCACCGCCTCGGCAAAGCCGAGAGACGGAATCGACTTCTTCCCCCTATCGGTCGATTTTGAGGAGAAGCTCTATTCTGTAGGCAAGATTCCCGGCTCATTCCTCAAGAGAGAGGGCAGACCCAGCGACAAGGCGGTTCTCGCCTCCCGCGTAATCGACCGCCCCGTTCGTCCGCTGTTCCCGAAGGATATGCGTAACGACGTGTCGATAGTGGCGACTGTTATGAGCGTAGACCCCGACTGCTCCCCCGAGATTGCCGCGATGATAGGCACATCCATCGCCATATCCATTTCGGATATTCCGTGGAAAGGTCCTCTTAGTGCAGTTTCGGTAGGATTAGTTGACGGCGAGATTGTAATCAATCCCACAGCCGAGCAGAAGGAACGCAACAAGATGTCGGTTACTGTCGCCTCCACAGCCGATAGAATCGCAATGATTGAGGCGGGAGCGGACATAGTCTCCGATGAGATTATGTATAACGGCATTATCGCAGGTCACGAGGCGAATCAGGCTGTCATCAAGTTCATCGAGGGCATCAAGGCGGAGATAGGCAAGCCTAAGTTCTCCTACCCGTCGAACGAGCCTGACGCGGAGATGCTTGACGCAATCAAGGAGTTCGCGACAGAGGACATAAAGCTCGCACTCGACACAGACGACAAGAGAGTGCGCGACGAGCGTCTCAAGCCGATATACGAGGCTGTACACGCCAAGTTTGACGAGGTTTACCCCGACAGCGCGGCGAAGATAGAGGAGTGCCTCTACCGCACACAGAAATACGTAGTACGCCGCTGGCTTCTCGACGAGCAAAAGCGCGTAGACGGCAGAGGTATGGACGACCTTCGTCCCCTTGCCTCCGAGGTCGGTTTAATCCCCAGAGTACACGGCTCGGGACTTTTCACAAGAGGACAGACACAGGTTCTCACCATAGCTACACTCGGACCTATCAGCGACCGCCAGCTCCTTGACGGAATTGACGGCGAGACGTTCAAGAGATATATGCACCACTACAATTTCCCCTCCTACTCGGTGGGAGAGACCAGACCGAGCAGAGGTCCGGGCAGACGTGAGATAGGACACGGCGCGCTTGCCGAGAAGGCTCTCGTACCCGTAATCCCGTCGGAGACGGAGTTCCCCTACGCACTCAGACTTGTCTCCGAGGTTGTCTCCTCCAACGGCTCAACGTCGCAGGGTTCAATCTGCGGCTCAACTCTTGCGCTTATGGACGCGGGCGTTCCCATTAAAGCTCCTGTTGCGGGTATCTCCTGCGGACTTATCACCGAGGGCGACAGATGGATGACTATGGTCGACATTCAGGGGCTGGAGGACTTCTTCGGCGATATGGACTTCAAGGTAGCCGGCACTCACGAGGGTATCACGGCTATTCAGATGGACTTAAAGATTGACGGACTTACACCCGAAATGGTGAAGGAAGCTCTCGAAAAGACACACAAGGCGCGTATATACATCCTCGACGAGATTATGCTCAAGGCGATTGCAGAGCCGAGAGACGAGCTGAGCAAGTACGCACCGAAGATGCTCTCCACACAGGTGCCTGTGGATAAAATCCGCGAGGTTATCGGAAGCGGCGGAAAGGTCATACAGAAGATTGCCGCCGAGTGCGGAGTTAAGGTTGACATTGAGGACGACGGCAAGGTGTTTATCTGCGGAGTGGATATCGAGAACTGCCGCCGCGCATTGCAGATAGTCGAGACTATCGCAAACGACCCCGAGCCGGGCTCAATCTTCAAGGGCGTAGTCACACGCATTATGGACTTCGGCGCGTTTGTTGAGATTGCTCCGGGCAAGGAGGGACTGTGCCACGTCAGCCACCTCGATGTCAGACGCACGGAGAACGTCACCGATGTCGTGAATGTCGGCGATGAGATTATCGTCAAGGTGCTGGAGATAGACGACAAGGGCAGGCTCAACCTCTCGCGGCGTGAGGCTCTCATCGAGCTTGAGGGATTAGTTCCCGAGAACACGCTGCCCGACCGCTCCTCACGTCCGCCGAGACGCGACGACAGAGGCGATAGGGGAGACAGAGGCGGCAGACCTCCCAGAAGGTACTGATTTGCAGTTGACAGTTGACAGTTAGCCCCCGCAAATGACACTTTGTGTCATTTGCGGGGGTCTTTAAATGCATAGCAGTATTAACTGTCACTTGTCACAAAATTGTAACAAGATAAAAAATAGTGGAAAATCTTGCAACTTAGTGATATAATAAATAGAATTTTGTAATATAAATATACTTACAGACACCTACGGGCGGTATCATACAGCAGTTCGGTTTGTAAGGAGGATTTTCGGATGAAGGAATATATCGTTTTTGCGAGATACATGACCGGCGAGGAGCAGGCATATAGATATGTAATGAGGAAGCTCAATCTCGGCAGGCAGAGGACGCAGAACGCGGCTACCCTGTGGGAGGCACTCGTTGCAGTAGACGAGCCTACGGTCATTCATATCGCGGGTGCGGCGTCGATGAAGGACAAAATCGGCACTTCTCTCTCAGGCGAGATTATCGGAGTGTTTATGCAGGCGGCGGCACAGAATGAGATGCTCACAGTGGAGCTGAAATAGCGGCGTAGCGGCGCGGCGACCTGCCTACGAACTGAGATAGTCTGCCGACCTGCCCGCGAGCCGAAGTAGAAAAGTTTTGGAGGATTGCAATTGTCACTTGAAAATTTAAATAAAATTACACTCCGAAACGGAATCAGGATTCTGCTTATGAAAGAGGAGCGTGTGCGAAGCGTATCCATAGGAATATACATTAACGAGGGAGGACGGTTTGAAACTCCCGAAACGATGGGAATCACTCATTTTATCGAGCATATGCTCTTTAAGGGAACGGCTACGCGAACCTCCCTTGAGATAGCACAGCTCATAGACTATGTGGGAGGACAGGTCAACGCGTACACCTCCAAGGCGGTAATATGCGCCTACGCCAATGTCGCCTCGCGGCACATAAACCAAATCACGGAGCTGTTGTGCGAAATTGTCACAAACTCCGCGTTTGACGAAAATGACGTAGCCACCGAGCGGGGAGTTATCCTCGAGGAAATTGCCATGTGCGAGGACGACCCATCGGAGATTATATACTCTCTCACCAACTCCGCCGTTTGGGAGGGCAGTATGCTGGGAGCTGAAATCCTCGGCACACGGGAGACCGTGGGCAGCTTTACCGGAGCGCAGATGAAGGAGTACGCACGCGAACGCTTTACTCCCGAAAAGATAATTGTGTCGGTGTGCGGCAACTTCAATGATGAGGAGATAGTAGATACCGTTTGCAGATATTTCTCCTCCGAACCGGCGAACCCTTCGGATATTACGCTCCCCGAAAGACATATTGAGGAGGCGAAATTCGTCTCCGCCTTCGTCACCGAGAGGCACGACTTTGAGCAGAACAAGATGACGCTATGCTTCCCCGCCTTCAGCTTTCTCGATGCGCGGTACGACGCTATGTACATCCTCTCCATCATCATAGGAGGAGGAAGCTCGTCGCGGCTTTTCAGGAAGATACGGGAACAGCTTGGGCTGGTCTACGACATAAGCTGCTATGTCAGCTGTCACGAGCGGGAGGGAATGTTCTGCGTGTCGCTCTCAGTCGGCGCGGAGAAGGAGGAAATCGCCCTCTCCGAATCGGTCAAAATCCTTCGGGAGACTGCGGAAAACGGAGTGTCAGAGGAGGAGTTTATCCGCGCTAAGGAACACTACAAGGTGGGCTGTGAGCTGTCCCTCGAGGAAATACACGAGCAGTCGAGCCTTGCCGCAAGCGACGAAGCGATTCTCTCCTATGTGCGAACGCTCGACATGATTCTTGCCGACACGGAGAAAATCACCTTGGAGGAGATAAACACCCTTGCGCGTGAGCTGATAGATTTCGGCAAATGCTCCTTCATCTCGGCGGGAAATGTGAAAGAGCCTGAATACTACAGCGATATTATAGAAAAATACAACTAACAGCTATAAATAATATATAAAAAACGGAGTGTATAAATGTGTCGTTAGCACAGCAGTCAAAGAGAATAGTCATAAAGGTGGGAACATCCACCATTACCCACGAAAACGGAAAACCCAACATCAGAAGGATAGATTTACTTTGCCGCGTCATAAGCGACTTGGGCAACAGCGGGCGTGAGATAATTTTTGTCACCTCCGGCGCGATAGGCATGGGAGTGGGAAAACTCGGGCTTCCCGAACGCCCCGTAACCATCCCTCAGCGGCAGGCGTGTGCGGCTATCGGGCAGTGCGAGCTGATGTTCCTCTACGACAAGTTTTTTTCGGAGTACGGGAGAAATACCGCGCAGGTTCTGCTCACCGGCGATATTATCGAAAACGACAAGCAACGCGCAAATGTAGTCGAGTGCATAAACGCGCTTTTGGCTATGAATATTATTCCTGTAGTCAATGAGAACGACACCGTGGCTATTGACGAGCTTGCGGGACACAATATTGGTGACAACGACAATCTCTCGGCAATTGTCGCCCAGATGACAGGAGCAGGTTCGCTCATTTTGCTCACCGACATTGACGGGCTGTATGACACCGACCCGCGCAGTAACGACGACGCGGTTCGTCTCCCCGTGGTACTGAGCATAGACGACAGCATCCGCGCACTCGCGGGAGGTACAGGCTCAACGCGCGGAACGGGCGGCATGATAACGAAGCTCTCGGCGGCGGAGCGTGCCTGCGCGGCGGGGATTGACACCTACATCGCAAGCGGGGAGAATCCCGCCTGCCTCTACGACATTGTGGAGGGGAAATCGGCGGGTACTCACTTTGTGGCAAAGAGAAATAAGCAGTAAAAGAGGGCGTTACAATGACCACTACAGTTATATTAGGGCAGAAGGCAAAGGCGGCAGCTCCTTCTCTCGCGGCGGCATCTACCGCCCGTAAGAATCACGCGCTTGCCTTAATGGCGGCGGCTCTGAGGGATAACAGAGATGAAATTTTAGCGGCAAACGACAAGGATATAGACTACGGCAGGGAGCATGGACTGAGCGAGAGCCTGCTCGACCGCCTGCGCCTGACCGCGGGGAGAATCGAGGGCATGGCAAAGGGGATAGAGGATATAGTTTCCCTCCCAGACCCGTGCGGCGAGGTGGTGAGCGGCGCAGTCGGA
This sequence comes from Oscillospiraceae bacterium, assembly GCA_031262985.1. GTDB lineage: Bacteria > Bacillota > Clostridia > Oscillospirales > Acutalibacteraceae > JAISGQ01. The sequence goes on along the minus strand of JAISGQ010000021.1, from coordinate 50,085 downwards.
ACGCAGGAGCTTGACATAAAGTGCGTCCGCGTTCCGCTTGGGGTAATCGGAATCATCTACGAGGCGCGTCCTAACGTCACCTCCGACGCGGCGGCTCTGTGCTTTAAGTCGGGCAACGTCTGCATACTCAGAGGCGGCAAGGAGGCAATCAACTCGAACAAGGCAATCGCCGCAGTCCTTAGAAACGCGGCAGAGGCGGCGGGCTTTACTCCCGACTGCATATCTCTGATAGAGGACACAACGAGGGCGAGCGCGGAGGAGTTAATGCGCCTGACGGGCTATCTCGACGTCCTCATACCGAGAGGCGGCGCGGGGCTGATTCGTTCGGTGGTGGAGAACGCGAAAGTTCCCGTAATCGAGACGGGTACGGGCAACTGCCACGCGTTTGTGGACGAGAGTGCAGATTTGACTATGGCGGCGAATATCATCTTCAACGCGAAAACCAGCAGACCGAGCGTCTGCAACGCGCTTGAAACCATGCTAATTCACAGGAGTATAGCAGAAACGGCACTTCCCCTCATAAAGGCGCGGCTCGACGAAAAGAACACGGTCATTAAAGGCTGTGAGGAAACCGTGCGTATCTTAGGCGACAGCGTAGTTCCCGCCTCGGAGGAGGACTTTGTGAGTGAGGCACTCGACTATGTCATCTCCTGCAAGGTGGTTGCGGATATAGACGAGGCACTTGGGCATATTGAAAAATACTCCACCAAGCACAGCGAGTGCATTATCACAAGCGACTACGCTAACTCACAGCGGTTTCTGCGGGAGGTCGATTCGGCGGCGGTTTACGTCAACGCCTCCACGCGCTTTACCGACGGAGGAGTGTTCGGGCTTGGCGCGGAGATAGGTATCTCCACGCAGAAGCTCCACGCCAGAGGACCTATGGGCTTGCGTCAGCTCACGAGCATAAAGTACATCATCAGCGGCAACGGGCAGATAAGAGAATAGCAGTAAAGTAGTATATGAGGAGCGGCTCACGGCGAGTGCGTACAGACGGTTCATGTCGGGAGCGATATTGATATAATTGAGTGTTTCAGAAAGGAGTGAGACATATGCCGGATAAGCCGGAGGCACCAAAACAAAATAACGGCTCATCTGCATCCCGAAGCGGCGGAGCAGGGGGAAATCCTTCACATGGATTTAACAGCCCTCCGAAAAAGAAGGGCGGACAGGGGAACAAAAACGCACATACAGGAACAGGACAACCGCGTCCTGCCGCGAGCAGCGGCACGCAGTCGCCGCGCTACAGCGAAAAATATCAGAACAGACCCAATCCCTACACGGGCTATCTTCCTCCCGAACCTGTGAGGAGTCAGTCGGGCGGCGTCCTTAGGAAGGACAGCGTGAAGGATTTGCAGAAGAAAGCAGTACAGACACCACCACCTCCTCCTTCTCCTTCTCCAAAGGACAGCGGCGTGACGGCGGCAGTACCTGCTGCGGACAAGGCGGCACAGGATAAGCAGAAGCCGCAGAGGACGGCAGAAGCTCCCCAGCCGAAAGCGGAGCAGGAATCCTCCTTGCCTACGGCGGCGAAGGATGGAGCGAGGGAGGAACAGCAGTCTACAGCTCCGAAGAGCGAGGGACGCAAGAAGAAAAAGAAGAAGCAGACGGCGCGTCAGACAGTTCGCACGGGAACTCACCCTCAGAACTACGAGGAGATACTTAAAACCATAATCAACAAGCCCGACAGCAACACGGAGGAACACCTCAAAAACATCATGAAGTCGGCGGCGGCGGAGGCGGCGACCTCCGTTCTCCTCGAAAATATGATGACAGCGACGGCAAAGAAGAAGGAAGAGGAGCAATCGGCTAAGGCGCAGGCGGCTACGGCGGCAGAACCGCTCATTCGCCTGTCGGAGGACGGCACTCCCATGGTGTACGCCTCTGTCCTCGATTCTAAGGGGAACACTACGGCGGCGTGGATTCCGCTTGCGGTAAAGCCCGCAGACGGCGGCGCGGCAGGTACTGCTCCCGCTGTTGTTCCGGCAGACCCTGCGGCAGATACTCCGGCAGTTGTTCCTGTAGTAGTTCCTATAGTCATTCCGGAGGATACTCCGCCAGTTATCCCTGTAGTCGTTTCAGCGGATACGTTAGCGGATACTTCTGCGGCTGCTCCTCCCGACACCGAGGAGGACATAGGTGACCTGCCCACCTTCAAGCCAAATATGAGGTGGACGCCTCCTAAACCTGCAAAGAAGCTTGATATTCCCGAGGTTTCCGAGGTATCGGAGGTTTCCGACACACCCGAACTCCCCGAGGTTTCGTATGTGCAGGAAGCACAGGAGGCGCAGGAGGCGCAGGAAGTGCAGGAGACGCAGGAAGTGCTTGCGGAAGATACTCCTGCGGATGAAGTTCCCACAGAGGAATCTCTCACGGATGAAGCACCTACGGAGGAAGTTCCAGCAGAGGAAACACCAGCGGAGGAATCTCCCGCGGAGGAATCTACCACAGAGGAAGAACCTGCGGAGGAATCGCCTGCGGATGAAGTTCCCGCAGAGGAAGCACCCACTGAGGACGAGCAATCGGATGAACCCTCAGACGAATTCTCCGGGGAGGAGCAAGCAAAGGACAATCAAACCGATTCGCCTATCGAAGCTCCGCTGTCGGAGATGATAAGGGAGTACAAATTTATTCCTCCTCCCGTGTCGGACAGCGAGGAGGAAGAATATTTGGATGACGGCGCGGAGGAAGAAGCGGACTATGAAGATGAGCCGATTTTTGAGGAGGATGTTCGCAGATACGAAGCCCCTCCCCCCAAACCCGCCGCGGACGAAGATTACGAGGACTACCAAAATCAAGAGGAAGAAAGCCTTGCCATAGTCGGCAAACGCAAGAATTTTGAGACACGAATGAGCGGAGATGTCGCCGATTTTGGCGCGTACGGAATCGAGGCTCAGCAGGACAGCACGCTTTTCATAAGGAAGAGACGCTCTGAGAAAGCTACTGCCGTGTTCAATATTCCCGCAGCCGGCGGTCATTCACCCGACTTTGACGACGATGACTTTTTTGAGCAGTGGCTGGAAGAAGGAGACGAAATGATTATTAAAGACAGACAGCAGAGGCGCAGGGTGTCCACTATAATCGGCGCGGTTACGATGGTTTTTGCCGTTATAGGATTCGCCATGATAGTCAACGCGCTTATTTCAAGGCTTCCGTCAGACAGCACCAACTCCAAGTACCTTGAGTACGAGGAGATGATACGCCCTATCGTTTTGACCGACCCCGCTCCTTTTGAGACACTTTCAGCGGCGGAGCAGCCCAAAATCGTGGAGAGTGCTATCGTGTCGCTCATGGACGGCAACTCCGACTCAGAGGACGACGTGACCTACCAGACGGAGGAGACAGAGGGCGTAAACAGGATTATTATCCCCAGTGCCGATGTCGTCGCCGCAGGGCAGAAGCTGTTCGGCGAGGAGTTTGAGATTAACACGGATGCCCTCTACTCCATAGAGGACAATATGCTCTATTACTACAGCGAGATAGACGACAGTTTCCATGTCACAGTAACGGGCATGGACGGACTTGAGCCGCGCATAACGAGAATACTCAAGAGCGGCGACACCATCACGCTCTACGTCGGCTACCTCAGCGACGCGGAGGATGAGGACGGCGACAACGGTCAAACGGAGTTCTTCAAGGAGCTTGAATATGTCCTTCGCGTTAGGGATGACGGCAGTTACTATGTGGCGGCTATCAGAGAGTCGGACGCGGCATAGCAGTAGCGACAGCGGCAACAAAACATAAGACAAACGAACACCACCGTCGGACTGAAAGTCCGACGGTGGTGTTCGTTTGAGTACGGTTATTCATCATTCATCATTCATCATTCATCATTTAAATTTTCTTCTCTGCAGGTGATATACTAAATTAACTCCCTAACAATCAAGCCTCCATGGGCAAAAACCGCACAAATCAGGGCTTTTTGCCCGTGTTTTCTTGTTGTTTTCTAAGTTAATTAACTATAAAAGCGAGGTTTTAACTCAAATGAAGAATGATAAATGATATTCGCTTACGCTAATGATGAATGATGAATTTCGGTTAACTAACTATAAATTGAACAGAACACCTCCGACGGAGGTGTTCTGTTGTTGTTAAGAGGTGTATGACCTATACTCTATGCCCAGCGCGGACAGGAGAAGTCCTATCAGAGCAAACATAATGACAGCGGACAGTGCCATGCCGAGGAATCCGACAATCATACCCGCCATTGCGGTAGGACTGTGTCGGTTTTCCTTATACGCTTTACCGCCGAGAACCATCGAGGTTATCGACAGAATCATACCCGGAATACCATACAAGCACCAACAGGAGAGCAAGCCCGCAATACCGCAGACGAGCGACCACGTTGCCTTTGGGGATTTCTGTTTCGCGGCGGCTTGCACCGCATAAGTATTCTGCGGCATTACAGGCGCGAGCGGCAGAGGTTGTGCGTAATAACCAACTCCCGCCGCAGGAGGTGTATCCTGCGCCGCCTCCTCTGCGTTCTCTTGCAATGGATTTGGATTTTCCTCGATAGGATTGATGTTGTTGTCCATTTGCTTCACCAAAGCCTTTCTGTATGCTAAATTAACTAAGAAAACAATCAAGCCTCCACGGGCAAAAAACCACACAAATCAAAGTTTTTCGCCCGTGTTTTCTTGTTGTTTTCTAAGCTAATTAACTATAATCTTCCGAAGCCATTCGCCTTCACAAAAACCGATTATACCGAATACCAATAATACGCGCTTCCCGTGATGTACTCCTCACGAAATGCCTCAATAAAGGCAATTGTCATGACAATTGATGCAAGCAAACCAATAAATCCGATGATAATACCTGCCAGTGCCACTCCGCTGCCGGAACTTTCCTTGTATCCCTTAAATCCGAGAATGATAGCAATTATCGAGAGGATAAGTCCGGGGATGCCGAAACAGCACGACGTCAATATACTCGTAATAGAGAGACCCAACGCCCACGCACCTTTTGCAGAATCCTTCTGAAGAGGCTGTGCGACATAGGCGATATACTGCCCCGCCATCTGCTGAGGCTGTGCTACGTAGGGACTGTACTGCGCGGTGGGCTGCTGAGGCTGTGCCGCGTAGGGGTTGTACTGCGCAGTAGGCTGCTGAGGCTGTGCCGCGTAGGGGTTGTACTGCGCGGTGGGCTGCTGGGGCTGTGCCGCGTAGGGGTTGTACTGCGCGGCGGGCTGCTGAGGCTGTGCTGCGTAGGGGTTGTACTGCGCAGTAGGCTGCTGAGGCTGTGCCGCAGTCTGTTCGGGAGCGGCAGGAGCAGCAGGAGTATCGGAAGCCTCCAAAACGGTGGGCTGCTGTTCAAAAGAAGTCGTCGCCGCAGACGCATAATCCGGCGAAGGAGTGAGAACAGGCTCAGACAGAGGAGTTTTAGCCGAAACTCCTTCCGACGAACCAAAATCCGCAGAAGGCGCGGACTCCGGCACGGGGCTGTTCTCCATATCGGGAGTGGGATTGATATTGTTATCCATTACTCTACCAAACCTTTCTGTTATGATTGATAATTATTAATATGCTGCAAATTCTTCAAAACCTTCCATGAGGTCGTTTATGTCGCCGCTGCTCAGGTAGTTCTCGTAATTTTTAAGATACTGGTCGGAGAAATTTAAAGCCATGTTCCAATCCGTAACCACAAAGGAGTAAATCATATACAGAAGTGTGATAGCGGAAAGAACAATACCTACGATAGCGGTTACGTCATTCTTGTTCTTCACGACACCGATAATACCGAGGATAAGTCCGATAAGCGAGGTAATTCCGCAGCAGCAGCAACCGGTAAGGGACAGGCAGATTGAAGCGATACCAAGTCCGCTTGATTTTTTCGGGGCAGGCTGATAGCCCATAGGGGCAACAGGCGGCATAACCGGCGGAATGATAGGTGCGTTCTGATACGGATTGTAGTTGTTGTTGTCGTTGTTCATAAATTTTCCCTCCAAAGCTTTAGTTTTCAGAACATACTACCTTGTAGTATGTTCGGGCAATTCTACTATAACACAAAGATTGCCTGAAAACAATAACAAATATAAAAAAGTATGGGGCTTTGCATGAATTTCACTTTAAATTGTTGTATATCTGTGTTACAATTAACGGAGAATTGAGTAATCATACCGCTGTGCACTTAAAAGCGGAGTAGTATTAAGTACACAGCAGTATCAGGGAGGATGGATGGCATGATACTCCACATTAAAAGAACGGCAGCGTTTCTTCTGGCGGTAATTTTAATTTTCGGCAGCTTTGCGGGCTGCGAGATGATAGAGCCGAGCATTGCTCTGACAGGCGATGCTCCGTATCAGATTCCCGAGCTTGTCGGCATATACAGGGCAAGAGACATAAACGCGGAGATAGAAAAATACTGCACGCCGATAATAGACGACCTTAAGAGCGGCAACTCGCAGACAGAGGAGGCGGCAATGGCGTACCGCTTCGAGAAAGCGGACGGCGGCTACGTCCTCTCCTCGTGGCTCGAGGGAGCAGACGGTCAGCAGATACCCTTAGGCGACATAGTAATCAAAAACGGGAGCGGGCGAGTTCCCGAATATTCGGGCGGGGAGTATATAAGCGACCCCGTTCTCTTGAGCGGTATGATGACCGCGCTGAAGATAGGCTACGACGTGAATTTTTCGCGTATGCCGAACATGGTCACTGCCGAGACGGCGAAGGAGATGCTGGTTCGGTACATGGAGTGGTCCTGCGGACGGGTAATCGATTCGAGTACGGTGAAAAACAGCAAAATAACCGACCAAAATGTCCGAAAGCTCCTTGCGGCGAACTCCGACTTCGGCAACATATACTACGAAAACGGCACGGAAATATCGGCAAAAGCGGCGGTGGAGAGCCGCGCCTTGGTTCAGTGGATTTCCGAGGTTCTGCCGTGGATTGCCTTCGAGAGCTACGGCATGAGCAGCAAGGGCTTCACCATGCAGCAGTATTTCGATTTGCTGGAGCTGTATGTTTCGCTGTACAGTCCAACCTCCTCTGAGGAGAAATTCGGCGACAGGGTTAAACTCAACGACACCATGATTAAAAACGCGGAGAAGTGGAACACCTTCACCGCCTCTCTCGACGTAAAGACTGCGGTGAAGGAGAGCATACTCAACTCCACCACGGCAATCACGCGGCAGGAGCTTGCCAACACCTCTATAGACATCGTGGATAAGTTCCTCTACAAAACTACAAATGACGAGCGGTACACGGATATAGACGACACCACCAACCACAAGGCGCAGAAGTCTGTCTACCTCGGCTTAGTCAAGGAGTTTCCCTCAGGCGGTATGTTTTCGCCGCTCTACAAGCCGAGATACTACGAGATGTCAGACTACTGCTACGATATGGCAAAGCTGATGTTCGAATATGTCACAGGCGAAAACGACAACAGAAGGTCGGAATACTCCGATTACATCTCATTCGCCGATATGATTGTCGCGATTGATAAGTTAGAGGGCTACTTCTCCTCCTTCACGAAGGTGGACAGCACGCAGTACAAGTCGGCGAACAACACAAGGGAGTACGACTGGTACCTCAACCAGTACAGTACCGGCGAGTACTCCGACGTCAACTGTATGCCCACCATGTCGGCAATGGCGATTTTGTGGCACACGCAAAACGCAGACGTCACACCTGCGCAGCTACGCGGGCTGTTTGTCAAGGATTTCAAGGGCGGCTGGTATATGGAGCAGGTGGCGTCGTGCCTCAAACGATACAAGGTGACATACAAATACCGCGAGGCAAAGCTCAACAATATGCTTGAGGATTTGGACAGCGGCAATATCATCCTCACTCAGATGAGTGAGGCGAAGCCGGAGAATGACGGTCACTGCGAGATTATCTACGGGTACGAGAAAGTGGGGGATTCAGTCGTTTTCTTAGTCAACGACCCCGGCGTCTCCTCCTTGACACGGGAGGACGGATGCGGTTTCGGCGAGGCTCTGCGGCTCGACAGCGAGTATGTCCTCTATACGATAGACAGAATGACATATCAGTATGTCGCGGTGTATCCGAAAGGTGCGTAGGCAGATACTATACTAAATTAACCCCCAAACAATCAAGCCTCCACGGGCAAAAACCGCACAAATCAAAGCTTTTCGCCCGCGTTTTCTTGTTGTTTTCTAAGTTAATTAACTATAATCACAGGTGGAGGGGATGGGCATTAACATAAAACTCAGTATTAAAAGAATAGCAGTGCTTCTGCTGGCGGTAATCATAATTTGCGGCAGCTTTGCGGGCTGTGAGATGGCAGAACCGAGCCTCGTTCTGACAGGCGATGCTCCGTATCAGATTCCCGAGCTTGTCGGAATCTATAACGAACGCGAAACCAACGCGGAGATAGAGCAGTACTACACGCAGATAATAGACGACCTCAAGAGCGGCAACGGAGCAGCCCAAGAGTTATCAATGGCTTACACTATCGGAAAAACTGACGGCGGCTACCTCCTCTCCTCGTGGCTTGAGGTGCAGGGCGGCAAGCGGATAGCCTTAGGCGATATAGTAATCCAAAGACGACGCGTGACTATCCCCGAATATACGGGAGGGGAGTACCTAAGCGACCCCGCCGTACTCCGAAGCATGATGACTGCGCTGGAGATAGGCTACGACGTGGATTTGCCGAGTATGTCCGATATGGTCACAGCCGAGACTGCAAGGGCGATGCTCGTTCGGTACATGGAGTGGTCGTGCGGCAGGGAGATTGATGCGAGTTCGGTGAAAAACAGCGACATAACCGACCCGAATGTCCGAAAACTGTACGCGGCAAACCCCTACTTCACCCAATTGTATTATAAAACTTTTGAAGGCGACCTATCTGTCACCGAAAAAGACATATCAACAGATGCGAAGGTGGAGAGTACCGCTTTGGTTCGGTGGATTTCCGATATACTGCCGTGGGTTGCCTTTGAGAGCTACGGCATGAGCAGTAAGGGCTTCACCACTGAGCAGTATTTCGATTTGCTGGAGCTTTATGTTTCGCTGTATAACCCCATATCTACGCCGGAGAAGTTCGGCGACGTGCTTGCCTTAACCGATGCGATGATAGAAAGTGCCGAGAGGTGGAACTCCTTCTCCTCCTCTGCCGACTTAAGGAGCGCGGTGAAGAAGAGCGTACTTAGCTCCTCAAAGGAAATTACGCGGCAGGAGCTTGCCAATACCTCCATAGACATTGTGGATAAGTTCCTCTACAAAACTACGAATGACGACAGGTTCACGGGCATAGACGACACCACCAACCACAAGGCGCAGAAGGCGGTCAACCTCGGTTTGGTCAGAGAGTTCCCCTCCGGCGGTATGTTTTCTCCGAGCTACAAGCCGAGATACTACGAGCTTTCGGGCTACTGCTACACCATGTCGAGGCGGATTTTCGAGCATATCAGGAGCGGAGGCGACGAGGACACTAAATACGCCGACTATATCTCCTTCGCCGATATGATTGCGGCAATTGATAAGGTAGAGGGCTACTTCTCCTCCTTCACAAAGGCGGATGGAGAGCAGTACAAGTCGGTGAAAAACACAAGGGATTACGACTGGTACCTCTCGCAGTTCGACACGGGCGAGTACGCCGCCGTCAACTGTATGCCCACCATGACGGCGATGGCGATTTTGTGGCACACACAAAACGCCGATGTCACCCCGCAAAAGCTCCGCGATATGATAACTGATGATTCCTTCAAGACGACCGGCTGGTATATATGGCAGGTCATGTCGAGCCTCGAAAAATACAAGATTAAGCACGAATACCGCGACGCAACATTTGAAAATATGATGAAGGATTTGGACAGCGGAAATATCCTCCTCATTACAATGAGCGAGGCGAAACCGAACGATAGTGGTCACTGCCAGATTATCTACGGATATGAGAAGGTGGGGGATTCGATTGTCTTCCTTGTCAATGACCCCGGTTCCTCCTCTACCCGAGCGGACGGATGCGGCAACCTCGAGGCTATTAGGCTTGACGGAAGATATGTCCTCTTTACGATGGAAAGACAATCGACTTATTATAACGGAAGCTTGTCTGAGTACTTGTCTGAGTATGTCGCGGTGTATCCGAAAGGTGCGTAGGCAGGATTAATTCGGCGGAGCAATACAATACTGCCACGCCAATAAAAAGGAGTTTTAATTTATGATTTCAGTATCAATTTGGTCGATTATCTTCATGTCGGTGGTAGCCGTCATAGCGTTCTTCCTCCCCATTGTGCTGCTCTTCCTTCTGGAAAAGAGCAATCAGATAAAGCTTTCGGTGAGCATTATCGGTGCAGGAGCATATTTTGTGTTCGCGTTTCTCCTCTCCTTCCTGCTCAAGAGGGCAATCAGCGGGATTTTCCCCTCCCTCGACCAAGCACCTGCGGGATATCTGGCGGCGATTTTCGTCTGCGACCCTCTGATTACTACTGCGGGAGTTGCCTTAGCTGCGTACTTCTTCCGCGATAAGCTCAGGCTTACTGCGGACTCCTTCGGCTTCGCCATAGGCTTTGCCGCCGTCGCGCTGTGGCTGCAAACCGCGATTCCCCTCACGGCGAACGTGTTCAGCGCGCTGTCGCTCAACGAGCTGTCGCAGGTGGAGTTCGACCTCCTCAACCCCGAATACGCAAAGACGCTGACGGAGCTGGCACTCATTCCCGCGTACACCTACATTGTTACCCTGTTTTCCACCTTGCTGTTATTCGCGGCGAACGCGGCTGTCTGCGTGATAGTCTGGCTCGCAGTGACCAGAAGCCGCGCCCGATGGACACTCGCGGCGGCACTGCTCCTTCGGACGCTGTTTTCGCTCATCCCCGCTCTCGAGGCGGTGGGAGTGGAGATTCACATAACCGTCGCACTTATCGTCACCTATGCGGGATATGCCTTGGCTGTCGCCTCTGCTGTGGTGATATGGAAGAAGTATATCAACTACAAGCCGGAGATGAAAAAGGTGAAGAAGTAGGAGCAATACTCTCCCTGCACAAAACAAACAAACCGCAAAAAATCGGACCGCCCGGGGTGTATTACCTCGGGCGGTCGTATTTGAAGTGACTATATCTCCCTCGCTAAAATGCAATGCAGGGGGAACATTGCACCGAAGCCGCAAAAACAGTATGGTCACGATATCCGAAGTCGCCGCCGCTTCTGCGGTGCTTCTGATATCATACTATTCTGACGCCGGCAAAGTGTGAGAGAAGTTTGCGAAAAAATCTACAGTACATAACTACAGAGGACAACTACGGAGCATAACTACAGCGCATTGACCATAGCACTGCCGAGCGATATGGCAATCGGCATGGTGAGTATCGAGAGAACGGAGGAGACGGCTACTATCTGACTGCCCAGCTCCGTGTTCTTCTTCCCGATTGCCGCCATCATCGGCACTGCCGCCGCTACGGGAGTAGCCGCCTCTATGAGCAGAACGAGCAGTCCCGTCTTGCCGAGTACCCCCTGAAAGAGGAGGATTACAGCTACTGCCGCGAGCGGTCCTGTGATCAGGCGCAGGAAGCCCACGAGGTACAGCCTGTAGTCCTTAATCGCCAGCTTTACATCTGTTTTCGCGAGCATGAAGCCAATTACGAGCATAGCCAGCGGGGAGTTTATCTCGGTGAGCATTGTCATTGCGGTGTCTATCGGCGCGGGAATGGGAATCGAAAACACGAACACCAGTATGCCCACTGTAAAGCCTATTGTTCCGGGGTTTAATATAATTTTGCTTATTGGGATTTTCCCCTTTACCACCGTGGCGTATCCGTATGTCCACTGGAAGAAGCAGTAAACGCACATGAAAACGGAGGCAAACAGCACTCCGTCCTCCCCGCAGACCGCTTTGGCAAGCGGAATACCCATAAATCCGCAGTTGCACATGGCGATAGAGATACGCATGACGGGGCGGTCGAAATCGCTCTGCTTCTTAAATAGGAGCATGGCAAAAGCTCCGCATATTATGATGATAAGCGAAGACGCTCCCGCGAAAATCGCTATCTCCGCCGCTACTCCGGAATCAAACTCGCGGTTGAGTGCGTGAATCATAACGCAGGGAGCTACCGCGTAGAGGAGGATGTTGGTCATATTCTGTGAGCCTGTGTCGGACACCATCTTGGTTTTGTAAAGCACTATTCCCACTATCATCAGGAGGAAAAGCGAGCCTGTCTGTGAGGCTACGGTCATGATGTTCTGGAGCATTTATTCTTCCTCCCCGCGATTGCCGAAGGAGGAATCGTCATCTGAAGCCGAGGAGGACAACCCCTCCCCTACTTCAACCTGTTCCCCGTCTGCCGTGTCGGAAGCGGTATCTCCCTCGGAGGAGGCAAGCTTGCTTTCCTCCCGCTCATTTCTCATGACGAGGTATATCAAGACAGCCGCCATGAGTGCTACTCCCCGCATTGACCATTCGGCAGCGGAACGAAACATCTCATTTTGTATTGTGGCGTCCGCAACGAGATACGCCCCGAAAAGGAGGCACAAAAATCCTACTGCGATGAAAATTTTGTTGCTCTTGCCGAGCCGGAAGAACATTATCAGAGCGGCAATTACACACGCCGCAACCCAAATTATCTGAGTGGTTTCCATAGTCGTCAAATCATTCCTTCTTGTTTATTACAATTGTGTTCGGATAATTATAGTATATATTGTTTGGATAATCAATGCTTTTTGCCCGAAGTCCGAAAATCTCCTTTCGCACAATTTCAGCACGTAACAAAATTTACATTTTTTATTAATACAAGAGTTACATTATACGACGCGATTCTTCTTGTTAAAAAATTCCAAGTATGATATACTGAATCAACCTAAAATCAGTTAAGTTAATTCTGAGTACTACAGCATTGTCGAAAGGTGTGTAATATTAAACATGAAGGATTCAAAGGTGCGGTTTATTGTCAATGTGATATTTTTTGCGTTGATTGTAGCCATTTTTTCTCTCGCACTTAATTATGCAGTACCCCTCATAATGCCGTTTATTATAGCTTTTGCCATAGCGGCGGCGGTTCAGTCTCCCATACGGATTCTGTCGGAGAGGATAAAATTCATCCCGAAAAAAGGCTGGGCGGCGATAATTCTCGTACTCACCTTTGCGGTGCTGGGAACGGGAATTGTGTTCATCTGCATTTCCCTCGTAGACCAGTTTATCGGCTTTTTGAAGTTCATCCCCGATTTTGTGGAGAACACACTCGTCAGCATCGACAACGCCACAGAGGAGCAGGTCAACGAGTTCTTCGGCAATTTCCCCTCATGGATGGGAACTCCGCTCAGGGACTTCTACGACGGCATAGCGGAGGATCTCCCCGGGCAGATAACGTCGTTTGTCAATAAATTCTCCACCGAGATACTCTCCTCCATCAGCTCAATAGGCGCGGATTCAGTCACGTTCCTCGCGGCTCTGGTTTCTAATATCCCCGGCGCGATAGTCGTCGTGCTGATAACCATAATCGCCACATTCTTTATCGGGCTTGATTATGACGGGGTAAAATCCCTCCTGCTCAGCCTTTTTCCCGGGCGTATCAGACCGCAGATACAGCGCGTCAAAAACTACGCCACAGACACAGTGTTCGGACTGCTCAAAACCTACGCGCTTCTTATGCTCCTCACATTTGCCGAGCTTACGGTGGGTCTGGGACTGATAAACCTGTTCAAAGACATCACAATTCCGTATGTCGTGCCTCTCGCTATGATTATCTCGCTTATCGATATACTCCCCGTGCTGGGAATAGGTACGGTTCTGCTCCCGTGGGGCGTGATTAACATAATCCTCGGCGATTGGAAGCTGGGTATAATGATTCTTGTGCTATACGGCATTATTACGGTTCTCAGAAATACTCTCGAGCCGAAAATCATAGGCGAAAAATACGGTATGCACCCGCTTATTACCCTCGTCGCCCTCTATGTGGGAGGTAGGATATTCGGTATCTTGGGCGTGTTCATGCTCCCGCTCACGCTGATTATCATCAAGCGGCTTTATGATGTAGGCGCGTTGACCCTCTACTTCGACAAGAGCGATATAGAGGAGGCGCATAAAGCCCGCGAGGCTGAGCTTACTGCGGCAAAAACGAAAAAGGACGGCGTATTCGCTCGTTTGCTTAAGAAGATTAAGTCCTCGATTGCAGGGAAAAAGAAGAAGTGACAAGCACAGTTTACAGGTGACAGGTGAGGGGGACGGGATACTCCTCCTCTTGCATACACACGACAAAACAGACGGGCTGTAACTTTATCTACAGCCCGTCTGTTAAATATTGAGGAGATAAATATATTATGCAACGTTTCTTTTATAGTGGATTTGTATATTTATTCATCCTCCTCTATCTCGAATAATACTTCGTCATATTCAATACGGACATTCTTATAGTTAAAAAGAGGTGTTTTATTCCTTTCGAACATCTCCCTAAGCTGTGAAAATCCTGTGGAAGTGTACGGGACGCGAAAAATTATTTTATCCCCAACAAAAACCAACAGATTCTCAACACCAAGCTTTAACCGAGTTATATCTTTTATTGCATATTCCCTGCGCGTTCTTAAAAATTTATTTACAGTAATTTTTTCTCCTGAAATTATAATTTTCAACGGTAAATAAAACAAGCAAACCGCCAGTGAAAATAATAAGAAAGAAGAAAAGACTAAATAGTATTCTAAGCCTACAGAATCATCTTCTATAATTCCCACTCCGGCAAATATACCAAACACTATAAAAATTAAAAAGACAAACGCACACGTAGCCATAATTATAAACTCCCATTTCAGAGACTTAACAACGAAGCTGTTATTTTTCTCTCCCATTACTACCACCTCTGTACCATTTTAAATTAGAACCGTATAGTGAACAATATGCAACAAATCCAATAAGATAAAACGCCTGTCAACTGTCAACTGTCACTTGTCAACTGTACCTGTCACCGTAATGCCCAAGTCCGCGAGTTGGACGGCGTCAATCTCAGCGGGAGCTTGCGTCATGACCTCGCTCGCGTCCTTGATTTTCGGGAAGGCAAGCACATCGCGCAGCGACTCCGCGCCGCTCATGAGCATGACCAGACGGTCAAGCCCGATTCCCAAGCCTCCGTGGGGAGGCGCGCCGTAGCGAAACGCCCCTGTGAGGAAGCCGAACTTCTCCTCCGCTTCCTCGTCCGAGAAGCCCAGCGCGGAGAACATCTTAGCCTGTAGTTCGGGGTCGGTAATCCGTATCGAGCCGCTTGACAGCTCCACGCCATTGAGTACCAAGTCATACGCCTTAGCGCGCACAGAGGCGGGGTCGCTGTCGAGATAGGGGATACACTCGTCCATAGGAGAGGTAAACGGGTGGTGCATAGCGTCGTAGCCGCCCGTCTCCTCGTTGTACTCAAAGAAGGGGAACTCGGTAATCCAAAGGAAATTCCACCCCTCGGGGATTATCTCAAGCCGCTTTGCCACCGTGTTTCTGAGTGAACCAAGCACGGAGAGAACGGTGCTGTTTTTGTCTGCGACAATGAGCACTACATCGCCCTTTTTCGCTCCTGTAGCAGCGATAAGCGCGTCCATTTGCTCCTCCGACATGAATTTTCCGAAGGAGCAGGCAGGCTTTTCCTCCGCCCAACGAACCCACGCCAAGCCCTTCGCGCCGATTCCTCTGACGTATTCGGTCAGCTTGTCAAGCTCCTTGCGGGAGTAGACAGCCGCCGCGTTTTCGGCGACTATCGCGCGTACACTGCCGCCCTCCTCCAGCGCGTTTTTGAACACGGGGAAGTCTGTACCGGCGGCAAGCTCCGAGAGATTTATAATCTCCATGCCGAAGCGCGTGTCGGGCTTGTCAGAGCCGAAACGCTCCATTGCATCCTTATATGTGAGGCGGGGGAGCGGCATGGGGATGTCGGTGTCCATCACGTTTTTGAAGAGCCGCTTCACATATCCCTCGCCTATGGAGAGGACGTCCTCCATCTCCACAAACGACATCTCTATATCAATCTGAGTAAACTCCGGCTGGCGGTCTGCACGCAGATCCTCGTCTCTGAAGCAGCGTGCGAGCTGGAAGTATCGGTCGAAGCCGGACACCATGAGCAGCTGCTTATACATCTGCGGAGACTGCGGCAGTGCGTAGAAACTCCCCTTATGTACGCGGCTGGGGATTACGTAGTCACGCGCCCCCTCGGGTGTGGAGCGTATCATCATAGGAGTGTCTATCTCAATAAATCCGTTATCGGAAAAATACTCTCTCGTCGCCTGCATGACGTTGTGGCGGAGGAGGATTTTGTTCATCAGCTCAGGTCTGCGAAGGTCGAGATACCTGTGCTTTAGGCGTATCTCCTCGGCGGTTTTACAGCCGTCTACAATCTCAAAGGGAGGAGTAATCGCAGCGTTGAGTATCCTCAGTTCTGTGACAAAAATCTCCACATCTCCTGTGGCTATGTCGGGATTCTTCGCGCTTCTTTCGCGTACAGTACCCGCCGCCGCAAGAACAAACTCGGAGCGGCACTTTGCCGCCGTCTCCAAGATATTCTTGTCTGTGTTCTCGTCGAAAACGAGCTGTACTATGCCTGTTCGGTCGCGCAGGTCGATAAAAATCAGCGAGCCTTTATCTCTCTGCTTTGCCACCCAGCCGAACACTACAGCCTCTTTGCCTATGTCGCTTGCGGTAAACGAGCCGCAGTAGCCTGTTCTCTTCATGCCTTTTATAGTTTCCGCCATACTAAAATCTCCTTTTTATCACTTATTCCTTGTCCTCAAAATCCAGTAGCCCAGTCAAATCAAGCGGATTTTCTTCCGCTCCCGCTATCTCGGCCAAATTCCCCATAGCTGAGAATCCTTCGAGCAGTTCGGTCAGCCGCCCGAACGAGCCGCCTATCCCTATCTCGCACACGCGGTCGGCTATCGCGTCAATTTGTATCTCCTCCGCCTCGCCGTCCTCCATATTTTTGAGCTTGGCAGTGCCTGCGGCTATCTCGTCGTCGCCTATTACGACTGTGTAGAGCACTCCGATTTTGTCGGCGTACTTCATCTGAGCCTTGACCGAGCGTCCCACCATGTCGTACTCCGCCGTCACCCCGCTCATGCGTATCTCGCGGGCAATCTTAGCGCAGAGTGCAGTAGCCGCCTTGCCCACAGGCGCGAGGTATAGGAGAGGAGGGTCGTGCGGAGGGAACTCAATCCCCTGCGCCTCCATGGTGAGCAGTATTCTCTCAAGCCCCATGGCAAAGCCGAGGGAGGGCATTTTCGGGCCTCCCACCTCCTCGAACAAGCCGTCGTAGCGACCGCCGCCGCACACCGTGGACTGCGCTCCTATGTCCTTTGAGACAAACTCAAAGACCGTCCTTGTGTAGTAGTCAAGCCCGCGAACAATCTTAGGATTGATTGAGTACTCTATGTCCATTGCGTCTAAGCATGACTTAACTCCCTCAAAATGCTCGCGGCAGTCGGGGCAAATGCTGTCTATCATCAGCGGCGCGTGTTCGCATATTCCCTGACACACGGGGCTTTTGCAGTCGAGTATACGCATGGGGTTTCTCTCCAAGCGGCTCTTGCAGGTTTCGCACAGCCTGTCCTCGTTCGCCCTGAAGTACTCGCGGAGCTTTACGTGGTACTCCGAGCGGCACTCCTTACAGCCGATGGAGTTAAGCTCCAGCGACACATTGTCTATGCCCAAATCGTCGATAACCTCACGAGCTATCGAGATTACATCCGCGTCCGCCTGAGGAGCAGACGTGCCGAACATCTCCACGCCGAACTGGTGGAACTCGCGCAGTCTGCCTGCCTGCGGCTTCTCCGCGCGGTAACAGGAGGCTATGTAGAACACCTTCACGGGAAGCGAATCGCGGATAAGCCCGTGTTCGATTGCCGCGCGGACCGCTCCCGCCGTCATCTCTGGGCGGAGAGTTATACTCCTCGCGCCTCTGTCCTCGAAGGTGTACATCTCCTTCTGCACAACGTCCGTGGTTTCGCCCACTCCGCGCAGAAACAGCTCCGTACTCTCGACTACGGGAGTTCTGATTTCGGAAAATCCGTGGAGCTGTGCGTTGTTCTTGCATATTGTCTCCACAAACTTCCACTTTTCGGCGTCTCCGGGGAGCATATCCTGCATTCCCTTTACGGCAGTAATAATCTTCATACTAATCTCCATTCTGATTTTTCACGAAAGGGGAAATACTCCCGTCTCCGTTCTCATCCTAAAGATAAATTTTATACGTTTTTGAGGATAAAAGCAATAGTATATAGAGAAACCGTGCAAATTTTATTGCAGGTTGACAGGCATCTCGCTCTCCCCGCCTCCCCTGTCAACTAAATTCCTCCCCTCCACAGCCAAACATCCCGACGGAGTTTTCCGTCGGGATGTCACCTTCTTGTTCGCTCTATTCGCTTTTCAAAAATTGAAGTACTCTTTGGTTGAAGTCCTTGCCCTCCTCGTATGCCAAGACATATCATTATTGTAGTAGTGGCAGTAGTTCAAATTCAAAAATTTCTTTAGTCCGGTATGGGGGTCATATCTTTTATCTCGTTAATAAGAATTTCGAAATTGGTCAGTGTTCCTATTACTGAGATATTAGTAATCTAATTGTTACCAAGGTCGAGAACTTTTAAGTCGGTGCAATGTTTTAGCACCTCAATATCTTTTCCGACAAAGCGGTAGCCATTGGCGGTATATTAGTCGTATAAGTCAGACTTTACTTTGGTAATTAACCGTTATTTTTCTGTTAGAACAATTTATAATCGCTATAATGTCTTCTTTACTTAAGTACTGGGATTTGGGTAAACTTTTATAAACAGCGAGCATTTGTTCATACAGCTCCACTCTATGTGCGTGGCTATTAGTATTACAAGTTTTAAATTCGCTCCACTCATCTCTTTCTTTAGTTAAAAAAGCGGCAAAGCTATAATGCTTACCTTCATTGTTACAATCAAAACCGTCAAACTTAACCGCTTCCTCAGAAATACCAGATTTATCAGCAAGTTTTTTATACGAATCATACAAACTTCGATACATAAATAAAACATCCTCAACAAATCGACATTCCGTTTCGTCTATTTCATCTCCATCAACATTAACTATGTCGCTTCCGTAGCAACTTGTATATCCATTGTGAAGAATATTCATTTTTTCCTCATAACAATTTTTGTTATCAGGACAAAGAATACTTAAAATTTTATACTGATTATAAAGAATTTGCCTTTCAACTTGAGTTAATTTCACAATATCATCCTCCTTTCTTTTGATTGGTGTTTTTGAACTGAACTACCAGTGCAATTATATCACAGAAATAGCCCCAATTTCAACCCTAAATATTTGAATATGTCGGATTTAATTTGATGAATGATAAGTGATAAATTATAAATGTAATACGGCATTTTGCGACATTATAAAATATTGGCGGCTTAACCGCCGCGCCTTTTCTTTTAGTCTTTCACTTCCTCCCTCCACAGCCAAACATCCCGACGGAGTTTTCCATCGGGATGTCACCTTCTTGTTCGCTCTATTCGCTTTTCAAAAATTGCAGTACTCTTTGGTTGAAGTCCTTGCCCTCCTCGTATGCCGCGTGACCAAGCCCTTCGTACATTATAAGCTTGCAGTTTTTTATAGCTCCCGCCAGTTCTCGGGAGGGTTCAGGACCGACAATCTTGTCGCAATCTCCTCCTATAACCAAGGTAGGACAGACTATCTTCGACAACTCCTCATATGAATCGTGGGAGATACACGAGTTTGCCTGAATGATGAATCTGCTGAAATCATCGGGCTTTCCTATCCTACCCAAAAGCGGATAGAGCAACCTGTACCTCGAGAGGTACTTCTCGGAGTACGACCGCTCGGAGATGTCAATCATGATGGATTTGTAGTCGGCTCTTTCCGCCATAGCTATCCAGCCGCCGATTACCTCTCTGACCATATCGTTCTGCCTCGAGAGAGTTACGGCGAGCACAAGCTTTTCCACTAACTCAGGGTAGTCCGCGGCAAGGTGCTGCGCAATCATTCCTCCCTGAGAAACGCCCAGCACGCACGCCTTTTTTATGCCCAGAGCCGCCATTGCCGCCGCTTGGTCTCTCGCCATATCTCTCGTGGAGTAGCCCTCCGATATGTCGTTCTTCCTGCTGAAAACATACACCTTGTAGTCCTTTGCGTATATGCGGTTTTGGAGTGCCAGCGGTATCGCCATGCCCTTGACTGTGGTCACTCCGTCCGCCAGTCCCGGGAGCATGACAAGCGTGTTTTTGCCTTTCCCGAAGGAAACGTAGTGCATATCGGAATTTTCAAGATGAAGCAATCCGTTTTTAGCTCTCCAAAACATATGTGTGCCTCCGTTTTTTTGTATTTGTCCCCGCCGCTCATTTAACTGTCAACTGTCACTTGTCACCTGTCAATTTAACCAGCGCCTTTACTATCTCGCCGATATAGATGTAGTGGTAGTCCTTTTGCGCGTAGTTGCCGTCTATCGCGGGATCAATGAAGCCCTCGGGGGCAATCTCCCCCTTGTAGAGCTTGCGGCAGATAAGAATCAGCTCCGACTCGGCGAAATACGGCGCGTCGCAGTCGAACAGGGCGGTCAGCCCCGCATCCTTAATTTTGTCGCAGTCGCGTCCGCTGACCGAGCCGCAAAGCGAGAGAGCCGCCCTGCTGTCCTCCGGCAGAAAGCTGAGGGAGAAGTACTCCTCGCTGTCGATAAACTCGCGGGTATACCTCTGCGGGCGAACATAGCAGGTAGCGGTGTTCTTGTTCCAGATAACTCCCATTGCTCCCCAGCTTGCCGTCATTGTGTTGCACTTTTCGCTGTTCCCCGCAGTGATTAGCATCCACTGCTTCCCCACTGCCTCGAAGGGGTTGACCTCTAAATCGGATATGTTTATTTCCTTAAACAAAGCAATCATCTCCTAATTAAATATGGTATAGTAGTATATGTCACTTCCATTATATTCCATTTTATCATAAATGATTGACAATTCAAGAATTTACATAAAATAAACAGCAGGAAGTGCCGCAGAAACTCAATGTTTCCGCGGCACTTCCAGTTCCTTTGGGGGATGTACACTAAATTAACAAGAAAACAATCAAGCCTCCACGGTCGAAAACCACATAAATCAAAGCTTTTCGCCCGTGTTTTCTTGGTGTTTTCTAAGTTAATTAACTATATAAGACGTATGCTGATTAATTTACACTACTTCGCCTTTATGGCTATTGTTCCCATATTCTCCGAAATAGTGATGGAGGGATTGCCCGCCGCGCCTTCATAATTGTAGCTGCTGACTGCGCCTGTGTTCCTCCGCTTGACTATTCTGAGAGAGTTTTTCGCGGCAGCGGGAAGTGTTATATCAATGCTCCCCATGTTCTCCTCAACGGAGCAGTTGCCGGAAGGCACGTTTACGAGAGTAATAACTACAGCCGTCATGTTTTCGCTTATCTCAAAGCTCTTTTTGACAGTACAGTCTTGAAGCTTCACAGCCGCCACGCAGTCCTCTATCTCCAGTCTGTCAACTGTGATGCCGCTGATATTGACCGATGCTACCGACTCACTTATCGAGAGAGTGCCGAACTCCATGCCGCTCTCGATTGTAGTCTCGCTTACATTGCCGCTTATCTCAAGCTCCGTAAGCTTACTTCCCTTCGGGATGTACACTCGGAGTACCGCTCCCTTGTTGTAGTCCTTTATCCTGTAGCCTTTCGGATACACCAAATCTATCTCGCCCGATTTTCCTCTTTCGGAAATTTTGATGGGGAGGGAAGACCCTGCCGCCGAATCGGTAGGATACTGCCCCTTATACTCGGCGTAGATGTAGTCCTTATCCGTGCTGAGAATCTCAAGTCGGCACGAGACATCGGAAATTTCAAGGTAGGAAATGTTCTTGCCGGAGAAGGAAGCACTCGCCTCCCTGTAGTCGGTCGCCGTGTCGGATGCTGTGTCGGGGATTGCGGGAATATTGATGTCGGGAACTACCACGTCGGGTATATCTATGTCGGGGAAGTTCGCTTTGCCCGCCGCCGTCTTTATCTCATCCGCCAGATAGTTGCCCTGTGACGCGAAAATTATCGAGCCTGTCACGACGCAGAGGATAAAGACGAAAAACAGCACGATTGCCCATACCAGTTTTTTCATATTGTAATCTCACCTTTCTGTATTGTAATATGTTGGAGTATAAATACTTATAGTATACTCAAATTCTTCCTAAATGGTGCTTTTGATGAATTTCTTTCCTGCGTTCCACAGGTATACGGACAAATCCTTAAACCAGATGAAGCTCTGGTAGGCGAGTATGCCGAAAACTCCGGTCAGTGCGACAAACGCCACGGCGAAAATTATCAGTCCTCCCGCGACAACCGCGTTGGAGGTAAAAAACGCGCCTATAACGCACAGTGCCGCGACAATTGCCACTCCGAGCGCAGTGCCGATAATGCCCAGCCATATCCCTGCAAGTGCGGAGACAAGCGGAATAAATACGAAAACGAGGAGTGCAATTGTCACCAGCGTAACCGCGGTGGAGGAGTTGCCCGAGGTGCTTGACTCGCCGCTCCCTGCCGTCGCTCCCTGCGCGGGAGGAGGCGGTGGTGTCTGCCGCTGTCCGCCGCTGTAGTTAGCCGCGCCTTTGCTGTAGTCCGCCGCGCCGTAGTAGTTCGCCGCGCCGCCCTGCGGAGGATAGGTGTAGCCGCCGTTTGGTTCGGTAGGCGGGGCTGTCTGCTCCTCACTTTCCGAAGGAGTGTCTGCTGTCTGCGCCTCCCAATCGGAGGTTGCTGTCTGTTCGGTGTTTACGCTGTCGAAGGGGGCTTTCTCCTCCTCCTGCTCAGGCTCTGAGGGAGGTTCATACGCCTTCCCCTTTGCGTCGGGAGGTAAGTTTTCGAGATAGGTTGCCGCCAGCTCCTGAGGGCTTCCGAGACCGTCGCATATCTCCTCCTCCGACATTCCGTTCTCGCAGCCGATTCTGAAATGCTCCTCGTAGTCAAGGAGGATATCATCTCTGTCTGATTTTGACAAGCGAATAAGGGAATTGTTCAAGTCGGTTAAAAATTCATTCTTGTTCATCCTCATACCCTCCGTTATCTATAATCTCGTTGACACTCTCTGTCAGTGTGATCCATTCATCCTTCAGCTCCGAGAGCATATCCTCGCCGTCTCTCGTAATGGCGTAGTACTTGCGAGGAGGACCTCCCGATGCCTCCTCGAGATATGACGTCACGCGTCCCTCCTGCTTGAGCCGCCGCAGTATCGGGTAGACCGAACCGTCCGCAAGCTCTATGGAGCGGGAAAGCTTGAACGCCACGTCGTAGCCGTAGTGGTCATTTCTGCTTAACATGGACAAAATGCAAAGCTCCAGAACTCCTTTTTTAAATTGAATAGTCAAAGTGGCATACCTCCCAATTAGTTTTCTTAGAACAGTATTATTCTTGGAACAATACTAATATACCATTGGAACTTCTCATTGTCAATAGTGTTTTAGAAAATTTTTACGGCAAGCTGATTTTTAAAGAAAATTACTTGTTCAATCAAAAAATCTGCTCTTGTCGCAACGGAGGATTCCATAGCTTATATAGTTAATTATACTAAATTAACTTGAAAACTCCCGAAAACCGTACCTTGCTTCAATCCTGTTTCTCCTTTGATTGCTCCTTTGCCTTAGGAGCAATCAAACTCCGCCGTAGCGGCGGATAACTGTCACCTGTCAACTGAGGAGGTGTCAGACGCCGCCTTCTTCTCCGCCTTAGGAGTAAAAAACAGCTCTTTCGCGCCGAGGAGCAGCATATACGCGCCGAAAATCTTACTCAGCCACTCCCCGCCGATTACTCCACTGAGGAAGTAGCCGCCGACAGCTCCGATAAGTCCGAAGCCGCCGAGGAACATAGCGGCGCGGAAGTCAATCCTGTTCTCCTTTGCGTGCATGACTAAGGCGACCACGGCGCAGGGGATGAAGAAAATCAAGTTTATCCCCTGCGCACGGAGCTGTTCTACATTAGCGAACAGCGTGAGGTAGAGGAGCAGGATTCCTCCTCCCCCCAAGCCGAGAGAGCTTGCCGCGCCTGCCACAAAGCCCGCCGCCGACATAATCAGAAATTCATTCATCGCAGTAACAGCCTCAATCCTGCCCATATTGCGAACGCTCCGAATATCCGCCTGAGCAGATTGCCGGAAATCTTGTTCATCAGAAGGCATCCGGCAACCGCGCCGATTACTCCTGCGGGAATGTAGGGAAGCGCGTCGGAGAGCGCAACCCGACCTCCCCACAGGCTGATTGCCGCGCTGAAAAGGCAGAGGGGAGCTATGACGGCAATTGACGTTGCGTGTACCGCCTTCGAGGAGTCCATCTCGTGCCGGAGGACGGGTACGGCTATCATGCCGCCGCCCGAGCCGAGAAGCCCGTTGGCAAGCCCTATGCCTACTCCTCCGAGTATTTTCTTCTTCCTGTTCATGTTGAATATTCCGCCTTTCGCAGAGTAAATTACAGTATAATTCAACATTTATTGTAGTCCGCTCAGACAAAAAAATACAAGGAATAATCAGGCTGAAAAGCCAATCATTCCTTGTGATTTTATTACTAACTGCAACAACTGTCAGCTGTAGTAACTGTCACTTGTCAACTGTCAACTGAATCTGTCATCATGCGCCCGCCCGGTCGTATCGAGCTTTTGATAACCTGCCCACAAAAAGCAGGTGGGTACCCGCCCGACGGTTTCTCGCTCCCATCGTCCACCAACTGCACGTCGGCGCGAATGCGCCAAGGGCATGGCGGGAGGTCTGCAATCCTGCGTCGGAGCATCGAGTTCCCGAAATCAAAAAAATGTAGGGTTATAAAAGCGTCAGTCGGCGAACCGGGCAGACAACACAATTTCAGTTTTAATGAGGCGACAAATGTCTGACCTCTGCTATTATTATATCACCGCGCCCAATAATATTCAACATATTTTTTCGCCAATTTATGGAAAAAATGAGTAGGTTGTCCATTTTTCACACTCGCAGGAAACAACCGGAGGAGAAACCTTACTCCGCGCAAGATCCTACTCCACGCAAGAGCCTACTCGTCGCCGTAGAGTTCGTCAAACCGTCCCTCGAACACGTCCGCGAGAGTGTCGAGAAGCTCCTCGTCCTCAATCTCCGCAAGCTCGTTAGTGCCGTCGGGCATATCTATAACCTGAAGGATGTAGTACTCGCTGTCGGGTTCTTGTCCATCCGCCGCCACAGGCAGGAGGGCGACATATCTGCCGTCGTCGGTCTCGATAGCGTCGAGAACCTCGAACTCATGCTGACTGCCGTCGTCGTCGAGCAATGTTATAATATCCGCACTGTATTCCTTTGCCATAAAAACAACTCCTTTGTTATTACTCTGCATGGAGTAATGATTTCCGTCGTTCCTCATTATCTCGCTCATATTTTACCCTGTATTCGTTTTGAAGTCAACAAATTTTTGAGACAGGAGAAGTAACGAGCCGTAACAGGAGCAATAATCAGTCGGCGTTAGTTATCAAATCATTCATGTCGTAAAGCCCGGGCTTTACCTTGGAGATGTAGAGTGCGGCATTGACTGCGCCTCCCGCGAAAACGCCCTTCGCCTCTGCCTTATGTGTGAGGGAGAGGACCTCGTTGTGCCCCGCGAATATCACCTCATGCTCGCCGACAATAGTACCGCCGCGAACGGAGTGTATGCCGATTTCGCTCCTCTCGCGCTTGCGTCTGACGCTGTGTCTGTCAAATTCGTATGTGGAGGGGATACTCCTCTGCGAGCGTATCGCGTCGGCAATCATCAGCGCAGTACCGCTCGGAGCGTCAATCTTCTGGTTGTGGTGCTTTTCGATTATCTCTATATCGAAGCTGCCGTCAAGCACTGCCGTCGCCTTCCTCGCAAGGGCGATGAGCAGGTTAATTCCCAGCGACATATTGCCCGAATAGAAGACGGGGATAACCTCCGATGCCTCGGTTACGAGCCGCACCTGCTCCTCCGACAGCCCTGTAGTGGCAATCACTGCGGGGAGCTGCTTGTCCTTGGCGTAGGCGAGGAGCGGTTGCAGGGCAGAGGGGTGTGAGAAATCAATTATCACATCCGCGTCCACAGTAATGTCGGAGGGCTTCTCAAATATCTGGAAGCCTTCGGTGGTGTCGGTCACGCGGTCGATACCGGCTACTATCTCGCAGTCAGTACGCTCGGCGACTACGGCGCAGATAGCTTTTCCCATTTTTCCCGCCGCACCGCTTAAAATGATTTTTGTCATTATTGCACATCCTTTTGGCTGATTGATCGACTAATTAAAATCTGTTGCCAAAGAGTTAGAATTTGGGTCAAGCCTTTGTAAAGGCTTGCGGGTCGTTAGGGCAGAGCCCTGACTCGCTCTCCGCAGAGAGCGAAACTCTTTTATCGTCAGAAAAACGCAGGAGGGGCAGGAAAAAATGTCCCTAAGGACATTTTTTCCGTAGGGGAACCCTCGTCGGGGGTTCCCCTGTGTAGGTCGCCTTGCGACCTACTTATTACTGAGATGATTGCTGAATTAACATCTGTTAATCAATCAATAATTCTCCTTACACCAAGCCGTGATTTTGCAGTATAGCCTGCAGCTTCGCCTTGCCCTCCTCGCTCATATCCACAAGAGGCATACGGCACGGTCCTGCCGCGTAGCCCATCATGTTGAGCGCAGTCTTCGCCGGTACGGGGTTTACATCAATAAACAGCCCGTTGCACAAGTCCAGCCACTCGAGCTGTAACTTTCTCGCCGCCTCATAGTCTCCGTTGAGGCAAAGAGTAGGTATGTCGTGCGCAATCTTCGGCACTACGTTCGCCAAGACAGAGATTACTCCCTT
The DNA here is from genome assembly GCA_031262985.1 of Oscillospiraceae bacterium. Classification (GTDB taxonomy): domain Bacteria; phylum Bacillota; class Clostridia; order Oscillospirales; family Acutalibacteraceae; genus JAISGQ01. The sequence goes on along the minus strand of JAISGQ010000021.1, from coordinate 23,414 downwards.
GCCGCCGAGTGCCATAATGGGGAAATTCAAGTCGTCACAGCCGGAGTAGATAGCCAAATCGTCGCCGCAAAGAGCCGCAATCTTCGACACCTGCGAGATGTTCTCGCTCGCTTCCTTGATAGCTACGATATTCTCCACCTTGCTCAGTGCCTTGCACGTTTCGGGGAGTATGTTTATGTTGGTTCTCCCCGGAACGGAGTAGAGGATGACAGGCAGCTTCGTGGAGTTTGCTATCTGCGTAAAATGAGCGATAAGCCCCGCCTGCGATGCCTTGTTGTAGTAGGGAGTGACCTGCAAGGTAGCGTCCACACCCAGCTTCTCTGCCTCCTGCGTCAGTTCTATGGCGTAGGCGGTGTCGTTGCTTCCCGTGCCGCCCACTACAGGCACTCTGCCGTGGACTATCTCCACAGCCCTCTGCATTACCTTGACGTGTTCCTCGTGGGTGAGAGTGGAAGCCTCGCTTGTGGTTACTGCCGCGAAAATCGCGTCCGTGCCGTTTTCGAGCTGGAACTCGATAAGGCGTTCAAATTCGTCGTAGTTGACGCTCATGTCGGCGTTAAACGGAGTTATAAGAGCAACGCCCGAGCCTGTAAATACTGTATTCTTCATTGGTTTACCTCCTGTTTTATGTTGGGAGTAATATTTCGTGTTATACTGCTTCGTCCTACGAGCCGCTTCTGTCAGTCGAGCCAGCCCTCGGCGCAGAGCAGTTCAGCCATGAGTACCGCTCCGCCTGCCGCTCCTCTGAGCGTGTTGTGGGAGAGGCACACAAATTTGTAGTCGTACTGAGAGTCCTCGCGAAGCCGTCCCGTGGAGACAGCCATGCCGCCCTCCAAATCTCTGTCGAGCCGTGCCTGAGGACGGTTATCTTCCTCGAAATAGTGGATGAACTGCTTGGGTGCGTGCGGGAGTGACAACTCCTGCGGCTTTCCGCTAAAGGACGCCCACGCGTCTAAAATCTCCTGTTTGGAGGGCTTGTTTTTGAATTTCACGAACACTGCCGCCGTGTGTCCGTCGGAGACGGGAACACGCAGACACTGAGATGTAATCGCCACTTCCTCGGAGAGGACGATTGCGCCGTCCTTTACCTCTCCCCAGATTTTCTTCGGCTCGTTCTCGGATTTCTCCTCCTCGCCGCCGATAAAGGGAATCACGTTGTCAATCATCTCCGGCCATGTGTCGAAGGTCTTGCCCGCGCCTGATATTGCCTGATATGTGCAGGCGAGGACGCTCTCTACTCCAAATGAGAGCAGCGGGTGAATCGCGGGTACGTAGCTCTGGAGGGAGCAGTTGGATTTTACCGCGATAAAGCCCCTCTTTGTGCCGAGCCGTTTTCGCTGTGCGTTTATAATCTCGGCGTGCTCGGGGTTTATCTCAGGGATAATCATAGGCACGTCGGGAGTAAATCGGTGTGCGCTGTTGTTTGACATGACAGGGCACTCGTGTTTCGCGTATTTCTCCTCAAGCTCTCTGATTTCGTCCTTCTTCATATCCACCGCGCAGAACACAAAGTCGGCGGCTAAGGCTATCTTCTCAATATCCCCCTCGGCGTCAAGGACAATCATATCGGCCATGGAGGCTGGCATATCGGTTTTCATCGCCCATCTGCCTCCCACCGCCTCGCGGTATGTTTTGCCAGCCGAACGCGGACTTGCGGCGAGAACGGACACAGTGAACCACGGATGATTTTCGAGCAGCGTCGCGAAACGCTGACCCACCATACCCGTAGCACCGATGATACCTACCTTGTAATTTTTCATAAATATGTCAAATCCTTTCTGTGAGGGGGAGTTATACTCCTAAATGATAAAGAAAAAGATCGGCTTGAATACCGATCACCAGTGATATATAATGGTTGAGCTGACAAACCTCGCATACGAGATGCAGTGAGTTGAGGTGAGTTGAGATGATTTCGGATACTGCCGCCTGCCGCCTGCCGCCTGCTGTTCGCCTTCGACCGCTTGCGACCTCGGCGACCGTTTGCGTGCGACCGCCTGCGACCGACCACTTGCGAGTGCTTGCGAATCCTCCGAAATATATCTCTCCTGCTCTCCCCTGCAACGTCAATAGCTCTCCATCATATTTCAATGATGACAGTCATACCGTTGTTCACGGCATAACCAGACGCACACCCGCCACGGCGGCAATCTTCGGCGATACAGCCTTTCGCAGAAGTTCAGCGGTTTTCGGCAACCTCACTCGTGCTACTAATCTGAATACTAACTCTCGATTGAAAATACAAGAGAGTAGTTGTATATCGCGCCTCTATCCAACAAGGAGCATAGGCAACACCGCTGTTTTTTCGGTATCGCCCCTATTGTTTTCATTATACATATATGCTCCTTTGTTGTCAAGTAAGACGGCTGATTTAAAATAATTTCCAGTGTTTCCAGTATAGTTGAAAGGTACGGTTTTAAAGCAAATGAGAAAAAGCGATTTCTACTACGACTTACCCCCCGAGCTGATAGCACAGCACCCGACAGAGCGGCGGGACTTATCGCGCCTCCTCAGGCTTGACAGGAGGAGCGGCGCAGTCACTCACGGCACGTTCAGGGATATTCTCGGTATCCTAAAGAAAGGCGACTGCCTTATCCTCAATGACTCGCGCGTCATCCCCGCAAGAATATTCGGTCAGAAGGAGGAGACAGGCGGCGTCAACGAATTTCTCCTCCTCAAGAGAAGCGGCGACGGCGAGTGGGAGACCATCACGAAGCCCGGAAAACGGGCGAGGGAGGGCGTTCGGTTCTCCTTCGGCGGCGGACTTATGACGGGGGAGATAACGAAAGTACTCGAAAACGGCAACCGCATGGTGAAGTTCGAGTGCGACCGCGAGTTTTTCTCCGTCCTCGACGAGATAGGGAATATGCCACTGCCGCCCTACATTAAGGAAAAACTTGCGGATAAGGAGCGGTATCAGACGGTGTACTCCCGCGAACCGGGTTCCGCCGCCGCGCCTACCGCAGGACTGCACTTTACTAAGGAGCTGCTCGCGGAGATTGAGGCGCTTGGAGTTTCTGTCGGTTATGTAACTCTCCACGTGGGGCTTGGCACCTTCCGCCCTGTCAAGGAGGAAGTCATATCAGACCATATTATGCACACGGAGCATTATGTGCTACCGCAAGCGACAGCCGACATAATCAACCGCACAAAGAGCGGGGGCGGACGCGTAATCGCCGTAGGAACGACAAGCTGCCGTACTCTCGAATCGTGCGGGCGGAACACGCCTGTCGGTCAGCCGCTGTGCGAGTGTTCGGGGGATACGGATATTTTCATCTACCCCGGCTATGAGTTTACCGTCATTGACGGGCTGATTACCAACTTCCATCTCCCCGAAAGCACGCTCATCATGCTTGTCTCCGCCCTCGCGGGGTACGAAAACACCATGAGTGCCTACAAGACGGCGGTGGAGGAGCGATACCGCTTCTTCTCCTTCGGGGATGCCTGTATAATTTTGTAGTTGAAAGGAAACAATACACACTATGTTTACCGTAAAAAATAAGGATAACTCGGCGCGTCTGGGGGAGTTTTCGACCGTACACGGAGTAATTCACACTCCTGCCTTTATGAATGTAGCCACCGCAGGCGCGATAAAGGGCGGCGTATCGGCGTATGATATGCGCGAGATTCACACTCAGGTGCAGCTGTGCAACACCTACCACCTGCATCTTCGCCCGGGAGACGAGACAGTGCGTCGCCTTGGCGGAATCAGGGAGTTTACGCGCTGGGACGGACCTGTCCTCACGGACAGCGGCGGGTTTCAGGTCTTTTCGCTTGCCGCCCTTCGGAAGATAACGGAGAAGGGAGTTAATTTCTCCTCCCACATAGACGGTCGGAAAATATTCATGGGACCGGAGGAGAGTATGAGGATTCAGTCGAACTTAGCCTCCACCATAGCCATGGCGTTCGACGAGTGCATCGCCAACCCCTCCACGCGCGAGTACACGGCAGAGAGCTGTGACCGCACCGTTCGCTGGCTGTACCGCTGTAAGGAGGAGATGTCGCGGCTGTGCGAGCTGCCCGACACGCTCAACCGAAAACAGCTGCTTTTCGGAATCAATCAGGGCAGCACATTCGAGGATATACGGATAGAAAATATGCAGAAGATACGGGAGCTGAATCTCGACGGCTACGCTATAGGCGGGCTTGCCGTGGGCGAATCGGCTGAGGATATGTACAGGATTATCGAGGCGGTAGAGCCGCATATGCCCGCCGACAAACCGCGCTACCTCATGGGTGTGGGTACTCCCGAAAACATTCTCAACGCGGTCAAACGGGGAATCGACCTCTTCGACTGCGTGATGCCGAGCAGGAACGCGCGGCACGGACACGTCTTTACCTCCGAGGGAATACGAAACTTAAATAACGCTAAATATATACATGACGACCTGCCTATGGACACTAACTGCGACTGCCCCTCCTGCCGCAGATTTTCGAGAGCATACATCCACCATCTCATCAAGTCGGGAGAAATGCTCGCCATGCGCCTGACGGTCATGCACAATCTCCACTTCTACAACACCCTCATGGAGCAGATTCGCGCGGCTATAGCTGAAAATCGGTTCGAGGAGCTATATCACTCCCTCCTCCCGACTGTTGCTACGAGGATATGATAAGCGAAGGAGCAGACGCGCGGAGTAGTAATGTTTACAGTTTTCCAAGGGGATTTAATGTGAAATGTGTTAATATTTTATATGTTGCCGTAATACTGCCAAAATAATGTAAATTTTGCTTGTACAATCACTTCGCATTTGATATAATGCTCTCATATTAGGCGGATTGTTTTGCACTGCCTGAGTAATAATTGAACTTGGAGGAAATTGTAACTATGGACTTTTTAAACTTTTTGACCAATGTAATGACTACTGCTGCCGACGGCGCAACAGACGCGGCACAGCCTCAGGGAATGAGCATGGGAATGATAATTCTCGTGTACGGCGGTCTGTTCGCCGTTATGTATTTCGTCTTTTTCCGTCCTCAGAGCAAGCGCAGGAAGGCTGAGGAGAAGATGCGCAACTCCATCGAGGTAGGCGACGAGATTACCACAATCGGCGGCATTTGCGGACGAATCGTCAGCATTAAGGACGACGACACCTACGTAATCGAGACAGGCACTGACAGAAGCAAGCTGAAGATAAAGAAATGGGCAATCGGCAGTAACGAAACAATTAAGGAAGCTACTGCTGAGGAATCTCCGAAAAAGGGACTTTTCGGCTTCCTCAAGAAGTAAATTGATTGCAGATTGTTTCGCCTGCGAAGTTTTTATGTGAGCAGGAAATAATTTGTCCGCAAAATTTAATATTACAGTAATAATCCTCCTACAGTTTTGAATAGACTTTATTGTCTTAACTTATTGTCTTACAAAACTGATAGGAGGATTTTTTATGGTTCACTCAAAACGACGTTTCGGCGCGGGAAAAGACATTTGGTGCGAGGTAAAACCGCTCCTCGCAGGGCTGGCGGTCGCGGCTGTTATCACCTTGGTTTTGCTCTCCCTATGCGCCTTGCTTTTTGCACTCATTGAATCAATCGCGCAGTTTTTGATACTCCCGCTCAGTCTTATCGTGTGTGCAGTCGGCTGTTATATCGGCACCTATGTCTGCGTGAGTATAGCAAAGCGGCGCGGAATACTTTCGGGAGTTATCATCGGGCTTTCGCTTTTTGTTATCCTCTGGATTTTCAGCCTGTTTTCCGCCGATTTCGGAGTGGGAATAAACAGCGTACTCAAGCTCGCCGTACTGCTCCTCTCAGGCTGCTGTGCGGGGTATATGGCGATTAACGGAAAGTCCGCGCGGAAAAGGCGGAGATAAGGGGTGGAGTAAGAGCAGGCGCGGAGAGTAGAGGCAGGGCGAGGAGTACTGCCGGCTGCTTCTCCTACGGCTGATTTTGCCTACCGTTTTATGAGAGATTAGTATAATGCCCAAATAACTATGCGCTCCATAAAGACGCAACAATTGTGAGCAACGTCTTGTTTGGAATTGTTTCACATTCGCAAATCATCGGAATAAGTTTCGCTTCCTCGTTCACGGCGGAACTTATTTTGAGGATTTGTAAAAGCAAATTTTTTTGCAATTTTCTCGCCAAAGCACTTGACTTTTCTCGCGTATTGTATATAATAGTCGTTGACGTTGCGGAATTGTGTAATGGTAGCACGACAGACTCTGACTCTGTTTGTCTGGGTTCAAATCCTAGTTCCGCAGCCAGAACGGGCGCTCATAATTTCTTATGAGCGCCCGTTTTTTGTTGAACTGAGTATTTTATATTTCTCAGTTTAAAGTTCCAAATTTTTTATGCAAAATTTAGGTGGCTTGTAAAGTGTTCTGCACTTGATCTTATGAGAAGCATTTTCGTGTAAACTATGGTGATTATAAATTCTTCTCAGGAGATGGAAATCATATTAACGTCATTGAATCTTTTTGGAGTTTTGCCAAGGCACGTCCGGCTGAGTTTAAGGATGTGTCTACTCATAATTTTGAATTACACATTCGAGGAACTGAGTTTAGATTCAACAATCGCCGTGCTCATATATATAAATTGTTGTTGATATTGCCCGCAATCAACCTTTGTGATTGTCTAACATCTATTTTAATTATTTAATAAAAGATAGGGTTTGATTCCCCGCCCCCTGTGGCGAATCCTTATAAAACCGCTATCCTACAAATACCCCGCTGCTTGCGGCGGGGAAATTTATTATATCAGTGGTTGGTATTAATTGTTTTTGTTCTCAATGGAACTTGTGTTTTCTTGTTAAATTGACACAAATTGTTTTGCAATCTCTATAAATGTATGTTATAATTAAACGAGAAGCAAAGAACGACATAATAAAATATATTGGAGTGAACTTATGCAAGGCAATCAGACCGGAAAAGGCAAACAAGGATGGCCGAAAAATCATTCTCTTTTCAATAATATGATGTATGTTTTGCGATTTTCATGCAAAAGACTGCCATCAATGAGTTTTTTGATTCCGATTCTTTCTTTGATGGTGGGCGTGTTGCCGCTTGCGACTGCTGTTGCATCCAAGCTGATTATATCAATTGTTGAGCGTGGCGGTGATATGGATGAGCTTATTTCGACGCTTTTGATTTTAGGTACAACTATTCTTTTGATGATTGGCATTTCAGCGCTGATTAACAATGGTATGCAGTGGCGTTTTGAATATATTGCAGTACACTTCAAAAAGATGAGAATAAATAAATTCTTTGATCTCAGTTATGATAAGTTTGAGTCTCCGGAAATTCTTGATTTGCAGCGCAAGGCACTTGAAGCGGATTCCTCCGGCGCAAGCGGAGTGTCAGGTATGATTGCCGAAATTTTAAAAATTTTGGCTTGTTTTGTAAGTACAATAGCATCATTTTTAATATTGTCAAACTTGAACATATATTTAGTGGTGGTCATGTCATTTATTTGTGTTATTCGGTTGTTTTTGATGGATAAAACAAAAAAGAACGATAAAAAATTCGTATGGGACAGGATGTCTCCATATTGGCGCAGAGTTGACTATATTTATAAATCGACAACTGATTTCGAATATGCAAAAGATATTCGTGCGTATAATATGAATCGGTGGTTAAAAGGCAAGCACGAAAAAGTCAGTGATGAAGCCCATGCTCTCATTGCGAAATCAAAGAGAAACTGGTTGATATTTGCAATTTTAAACCAATTTTTAGTTATGGCGGGAGATATATTTCTTTATGGCTATTTGGTTTATAGCACACTATCAAAAGATATGCTCATCTCCGATTTTGCGTTGTACTATCAATCTACATATGCTTTTATTGCAGGTATAAATGCAGTTTTTGACTGTAGGGTAAATATGAATATGTATTCTCGTCAGATTAACGACTACAGGGCATTTGTTGATTTGCCTGAGGAGCGCGGTATGATAGGGAAAAAGTATTTGCCCAAAACAGATAAATTTAGATTCGGAGTGTCAAATTTATCATTTAAATATCCGGGGCGCGAGGAATATGCGCTGAAAAATGTTAATCTTACAATCTCCGCAGGAGAACGCTTGGCAATTATAGGACTTAATGGCGCAGGTAAAACAACTCTTATAAAGCTTCTTTTAAGGTTATACAAACCTACTGAAGGAAAGATATTTCTTAATGGAGTTGATATCGAACAAATTGAAAAAGAAGAGTATTATTCTATAATAGCTCCGGCGTTTCAAGATGTTGTGATATTCGCTCTGTCATTTCTTGAAAATGTAGCAATGTGCGATAAAAATGAGGCGGATGAGGAACGTGTCAAACAGTGTATAATTGATTCCGGTCTTGCACATAAACTAACCTCTCTTAAATATGGGCTTCATACACCCATGCTTAAATTGATTGATAGTGAGGGCGTTGATTTTTCGGGAGGAGAAAGACAAAAGCTTGCGTTTGCTAGGGCGTTGTACAAAAATGTACCTATAGTAATCATGGATGAGCCGACAGCCGCGCTTGACGCGGTGGCGGAGTATAATCAATATATGAATTTTGACAGGCTGGTTCAAGGGAAAACAGTAATATACATATCCCACAGACTTTCTTCTACTCGTTTTTGTGATAAGGTTGCTATGTTTGAAAATGGCAGATTGGTAGAATACGGTACACATGACGAACTGCTTCTCAAAAAAGGCAGATATAGTGAATTATATGAAGTACAGGCTCAATACTACAAATCCGGAGGTGTTAAGGATGGGCAATAGCACGCATAAACCAAAGGTAGTGCATTTTCACCTTATCGCAAAAGCACTTCTTCATACTCCTCAAATGGTTTTTTTGCTGTTTGTAAAAACTATAGTTGCTGCTGTGTTGCCGTTTTTGTCTATATTTTCGATAAAGCTTATTGTTGAAGAACTTTCAGGCAGAAGAGATTTACGCACACTTGTGATATATGTGGCATCATACTGTGTTGCCGCATTTGTTTTTAATTACATTATTGCAATGTGCCAGCAATTGTGCGAAAAATATGGTGATTCGTACAACAGATATTTTAATCGGCTTATCTGCAAAAAAGTTATGAATATGCCATACTTTAATTTGGAAGATCCTGATATTTTGAACAAAATGCAAAAGGCGAAAAGTGGAATTGAGGATAGTTCAGGTGGCGTACAAGCATATATGGTTAATATATGCGGAATCATATCGGATATTGTATCTGCGTTAGGTGTAATTGCAATAATTTTCTATTATGCTCCGCCGCTTTTGATAGTCTGTTTGATTTCCGCATTTTTGAGAGCGGTTATAATTCACAAAATTAACGAAATTAATGTTGATGCACAGAGAAATATATCTGTTATTCAGCGAAAATTTTTATATTATTTTACTCACCTCACCACGCAAAAGTATGCAAAGGATCTCAAAATGTATAACGGCAACCAACTCATTATGGACAAGGTCAGCAACTATGAAAATGAATGTATCGAAAAAGGAATGAAGGTTCAGGCCGAAAACAGGAAAAATAAAGTTCTTTTCAGCGATGCATTCAAATCGTTGTCCCAAATATTCGGATTCTTTTATTTAGGTATTCTCTTAATAAATAAAGTTATTAGTTACGGTGACTTTACTATGCTTATTACCTCCGCGCTGACTCTTGATACCAGCATAAACGGATGTATTGAAAAAGTGATGCAAAGTAGAGCGCAACGAAACTTTTTGAAGGATTATATAAACTTTATGGAGTTGCCGTCATTAGAGAGCGATGGAAAACGTGAACACATAATATCAGATAAACACACAATACAATTTAAAAATGTAACTTTTAAATATCCAAGGTCGAAGGTGTATGCGCTTAAAAATGTTTCTCTGTTAATCAAGCCGGGAGAACGGGTTGCAATTGTCGGTCGCAACGGGGCGGGTAAGACAACATTATGCAAATTGCTTTGCAGAATGTATGAGCCGGAAAGCGGAAATATATTGATTGACGGAATTGATATCCGTTACTACAGTGTTGAGGAATGTTATAAGCTTTTTTCCGTAGTATTTCAAGACTTTATGCTATTTGCGTACAGTATAGCCGAAAACATTGCAACAAAGCATGACATAAGCGAGGATGAATACTCTCGTATTGCCGAGGTTTCTGAGATAGTTGGACTTGACAAAAAGTTCGAGAAGCTTCCCGAAGGTGTATCTACCACAATATATAAAATATTTGATGAGCACGGGATAGAACCTTCCGGCGGCGAAGCGCAGAAGATAGCGATTGCAAGAGCATTATACAAAGATGCTCCTATAATAATTCTTGATGAGCCAACAGCGGCACTTGACCCGATAGCAGAAAATGAAATTTACTCAAATTTTAACAGCCTAATAGGAGATAAAACTGCTATTTATGTGTCTCACAGGCTATCAAGCACACGTTTTGCCGACCGAATATTAGTTTTCAGAAACGGAGAAATATGCGAATCCGGAAATCACGATTCACTTATATCCTTGGGCGGAGAATACGCTGATATGTTTAGCCATCAAGCGCAATTTTACAATTAGAGAGGAGTATTATATTGAAAATAAGTGTAATTTATCATGTTCTCGATAAAGAAAACGCCTCTGCTATAAGCGAAAAATATGTGCGAAGAGGGTTATTGCAGGATGACGAGATTTTGTATATACAGAAGGATGAATATAAGAACGAGGTCGAGTATATTGGCATTATTAATGCTATTATATCAAAGTCAACCGGCGATATTCTCGTGTTTTTAGATTCCGGATGTTTCCCGTCTTCTGATTATATGGATAATATAAGAAAAAGTTTTGAAGATAGTACGATCGCAATTGCTGTCAGCGGATACATTATTTTTATGTCTTCTCTGAGTCGAATGAAGCAGATTATCGGAGTTTCATTTGAAGATATTATTTCGTTGGCGTATGAAGATTTTGGTATTTTTGCTAAATATGTACCGGATTTTAATATTAGGAATTTTGGAGAAGATAATTATAGCGGTCTGTATAACAGTATTTTCAACATTTCCAGACAGTGTGCAATACGAAAGGCTTCGTTTGTCTCGCTTGGCGGACTTGACGATACATACAAGACAGCAAAAGCTTCATTCAATGATTTCTTTATAAGATCAAAAACTCATTGGAAGTGCATTGCTTTAAACGAAACATATATATTTTATGATAAACGCAGAAAAATGTTCATGGGCGACTTAACTCCGGTTTTTTCAGATCAATATCGTCTTTTGAATCAGAAGCATAGCTTAGAAATGGAAATATCTTTGAGTTTTCCATCTGTGAATGTTCCTGAGGCATTAGAAAATATGAAAAAACTTTGCAAATATATTTGCGACAACAAAGATGCGCAATTGAACAGTTTCACACTCTTTAACAACGAAATCTACATATCGCTTCCTGATAATTCTCATCCGAACGGTTGGTGCAGGTACGTCGAAGATGGCAAGGAAAAAGGAATTGAACTGTTTGGGTTTATGCTTCCGTTTTCCAACCGTCACTTTAAGAGAGCAGTCATATCGTACTCATACTGTTTTTTGCCGGAAGGAATTTTGGCTGCGTTGCTTCAGGAATGCTTACGCATAGCAGAAACGGTAGCTTTGGTCACAGCACAAACAGAGGCAAGGATACATTCAAATATCGGCAAATTTGAAATTCCGTGGGAATTTAATGAAAACCACGCGATAGTAAGTACAGTTAACTATTTTGATTTTAGTCGCAACGGAGATTTCATATTGGTTGTTTGGAAAGAAGGATGCAGTGTAAAATACAACAAAAATATATCGTCAGATTTTATAAAGAGCTGATTGGAGGGGTCTTATATGAACGCGGTAAGTGTTGTTATGATTAATAAAAACAGAGGCTTTTGCATCGAACACAGCTTGAAAGCCATAATCAATCAGCTCGAAGATGGCGACGAGTTTTTTGTTGTGGACGATAATTCGGATGATGATTCTGTGGAAGTAATTTCAAAGTACATAGACAAAATAAGTGCATTGATTACGTGTAATTCTAAAGGGAATCTTGCATACGTTAGAAATATGGCGGTTGAGTCGGTAAATAATCCGTTGCTCTTATTTGTAGATTCAGATACAACAATATGTTCGGGCAATATAAATATAATAAGAAAGCTTTTCGATGATAAAGAGATTGTAGGTGCGTCAGGCACGGTGTTTGGGAACGGTCATGATGAAGCTCAATTTGAGTTGCTTTCAGGATTAAGTCCAAGTCGCTTTTACGAAAAATTTATTGAAAATCCTGACATACTTTACGATTATCCTGAATTTTTGGATTACAGGTATTTTTATGCCAATAATCCAGACCAAGATTTAGTAGGCAGTTGGCGATACTATTTCGGCTGTTACAATGCAGTAAGGACATCGATTTACCGTAAACTTGGTGGATTTGATGAATTTTTCACAACATGGGGAAGCGAGGATATAGAATTAGGATATAGATTAAGCAAAAAAGGGAAAGTTGTATATCTAAAGGAACTTTTGGCGTTTCATCATCCGCACGGAAAAAATATGTTTCGTCAAGCAAAAAGTGATATTCCCAATATGTACTTTATATTAAATAAGCACAGGTGTTTTGATTTAGAGATTTTCTGTGCATTTAAGCAGGATATAGAAGCATGGAAAATTTATAATTTCAGATATCTATGCAAATACATGGCTGAAAATAATAATAGTGAGTTTGCAGATATCGGCAATTCTGAGGCGGATTTGCATTTTCCGGATCTGAAACATCCAAACGGAATTATTAGAGTAATGAAAAATGACGTTGTTGAAAATATTGAGTTGTTTGGATTTGCCGTTCCGTTTGCCGATAAGTCAATATCAAAGGTGTATATTTCCGGTGCATACAGTATGCTTTCTGATATTTTACTTGCAATTGTTCTTCAAGAAGCACTTAGATATGCAGAGGTAGTGTTGGTTTCAAAAAAAACAATTGATACCATTGCTGCTCCGTTCGATTGTCCAGGCACTTACAACGGTAATCCCCTTATGAAAAACTGCTGCTATATTAGTCAATTTATAGAGAATTTTATTTTTGAAGATTATAACGAAGATTATGTTCTCGTATCTATGTCAGACGATGTTACTGTTGTTTTTGAAAAGTCAGTACAGTTGTGTTAAAAAATAATTAATTCAAGGTGATTTTGTGATAAAAAAAATAAATTACACACCCTATACAGATTACTGGTTGGAATGCAATTTAAATATGGCGGCTTCAATAGCTACTTCACTTGATGATAGCTATAAAAAATTAATGCTTCTCAATGGATATAATTACATAAATTTCGGAAACAGTATTTGGTGGCAAACTTTGGAAATAAGATATTTTAAAAGTTTATATGAAATTCTCTTAAGTTTTTCTGAGGTTAGGCGTATTGAAGGAGTTGACAGCAATAACTTGATTCCAACGATAAAAAAATACATAGACGATAATCGCTTGATAGTTGTAGCTGTTGACAGCTTTTCTCTCATCGAGGAGAGCCTTCATTATAACAACACACATCAAATACACTCATGGATCTTCAGCGGCTACGATGACGAAAAAGATGAGTTGTATTGTTTTGCTGATAGCGATAGAGGATACGGAGAAAATAAGGTATCAATAGAAAATTTCAAAAGATCAGTTGTTTTGCAAACATATACCGATCTTTTAGAACTGGTGATTTCCGATAAACGGCAGCCCTTTGTTTTTAATCTGGAAACTGTTTGCGCAAATGCCAGGAGTATTTGCGCCGACATTGCTAAAATAAGTTATTGCAATTTTTGGAAGTGTGATAAAAGTGATTATACCGAGGATAGGTGCTACGATTTAACGAAATTTGTAGACCGACAGAAAGCAAATATTATGCTTATGGATATGTTATATGAGCAAGGCGAAATCGGAAAACATCTATGCGAAGACGTAAAGGTTATGTGCGAAGATACTCAGCGTGGCTGGAATTTGCTCAGAATGAAGTTTTTGAAAAGCTGGATGAATCGCAAGGTTCCCAATTATGAAGATGCACAGAGATCGGCTTGGCGGTGTATGCGTAAAGAATATGATTATTGGCGATATTTTATTAAAAATTCAAGTGAAATATAAGTCCCCATTATTTAATGTATTTTAGGCTAAGGAGATGACAAAATGATTAAATTGAGCGTTCTGTTAATTAATAAAAATAGGAGGGATAGTGTCGAATGGTGCATTAATTCTATTATTTGTCAACTGGATAAGGAAGACCAGTTTATCGTTATTGACGATTCTTCCGATGACGATTCTTTGGAAATAATTAAGTCGTACAGTGGACATATTGATAAAATAATAGAGTTTTCGTCTAACGGAAATCGTTCCGCTGTGAGAAACAGAGCCGCAAGGGAGGCTGTAAATGAAATACTTGTTTTTATCGACAGTGATGTTATTATTGCACCCGATAATTTGCGTATTGTAAGAGAGACACACGAAGACACGAATATTGCAGGTCTAAACGGTACAGTGTATGGAAACAATCACACTCTTGAACAGTTTGAACTCATTACCCATTGTAGTATTGAAGATTTTGACAGTATGGTAAAAAAAGATTTTTCTAATTTGTCGGAATATAAATTGGTTGCTGATTACAGATCTTTGTGGGGGCATTTTGTGGCAGACACAAGCAGAAACTGGCCAAATTACTTCACATCGTTTGCAACGGCAAGAAGAGAACTGTTTGAGGAAATCGGAGGGTTTGACGAGAATTTCCATCGTTGGGGCGTAGAGGATATGGAGTTTGCTTATCGACTTAATCCGAAAGGGAAAATAGTATTTGTTCCGGAAATCGTGTCATATCATCGTCCTCACAATAAAAATCAATTTGAAAATGCGTATAGTAATCTTCAAAATCTGTATTATATGTTAAACAAATACAGAAACAGGGAAACCGAAATGATTTGTTGCTGGGGAGTTAATACTGACCCACGAATGAGAGACTACTACGACAAAATTTACGCATATATAAAGGCGAATAACACATATGAGGAAATTACTTTGCTGGAGGGTGAGGTCGCAGTGTATTTTTGCCTTCCGGAACATGAAAACGGGCTTGTCGAATATGTTGAACATGGCGAACGAAAGCGCGTGGAATTATTTGGATATGCACTTCCTTTTGTTGACGGACGATTTAAGCGTGTTTTCGTTTCGGGAGCATATTCTCTTATTCCGCCAAATATGTTTGGTTCTGTACTCCAGGAATTGATTAGAATTAGCGGGAAAGTGCTGATATCTAAGAATATAATTCAGTTGCCGTCTTATTATGATGTGAACGCAAGCAACGATGTAATATTCTTGTTCGGAAATATATTTGGCGTGACTCATATAATACAGTGGTACGATAGATACGAGTATGATGAAAATTATTATGAAATGAAATGGAAAGATGGAGCACGGTTGCTTCTGAGCAAGCAAGTGGAGGAAATTTAATCTTTCAGGTTAAGTTCCTTGCTCCTTGGGAGTAATAACAGCTGTCTTGCTGAGGAGACTGGTTTGTTCTTTTTGGCGAAGTTGAAAAATTTTCAATAAAAGGTAGGGTTTGATTCCCCGCCCCTTGGGGCGAATCCTTATAAAACCGTTATCCTGCAAATACCCCGCTGCTTGCGGCGGGGAAATTTATCTTGAGAACCAGTTTGCATCCTATGAAGGGCGGCTTGTAAGCTGGTTAGAAGCCGCCCTTTTTTCAATAAGATTTTATGTCTTTTTTGGCATAAAATTCGGAAAGGACATGAATCTTTTATGGTTTTGAGCAGGGTTGAGACCTCAATGTATGGGACTCGGCAGCGTCTTATGATAATTCTTTTTTTGGACGGTGTAAAGGGACGGCTACATACAAAAGGCAAGAATGGGGGGGTTCAGTTTTTTACTGAAGATTATCAGCCATTTCCTGTTTCCGGTGTGCGAACAGACGGAAACGAGGTTAGAATATACACATTAGCAACATATAATGCACTATTAAATTTTTCAGATTCCTATATACTATACTGTACGGAAGGCAATTGTTTTATATATGACGATGAAGGAAACAAACTTCCTGATTTTAAGTTATATTTAGAGGATGACAAAGATTGTTCACCATATATACGCTGTGGAGAGATTTCTCAATTTTATTCTATTGATAGGTTTGTAGAGGGTCATAACTTTTCTGCGGATAAAGAAATTACCTTTACTCCCTTTATCACGTGTGCAAATGTTATAAAACCAAGAGTACTCAACAGGCGGCGGGCATATCCTGCCGACAATGCTGTATTAATGCGCTTTACGTTCTTTTCTCATCATGATACAAAACTTGCGTTGAGTATCGGTGCAAGTGGTGATGTGCAAATTTGGTGCAACAATAAAGATTTAGGTTATATGAAATCAGAAGAAAAACTATTGCTTAGGAAAGTATTGATTGATACTGATTTCCATTCCGGTAAAAATGAGGTGGTAATATGGTTTGCCAATAGACTTATTGGCAGGGGCGACAAAGGGGTTTCTTTAAAACTAAAAATCCCACCTAAAACCGATGGTGTACTGCCGACCGAGTTTCCTATGGTAGTTAGAAGAGACGATGCAAAACTTTTTTTAAATACATAGATTTTGGAGGAAAAATGATGATGGAAGCTATAACAGAGACAATTATTGAGAAAATCAACACATTAGAGCTTGCAAGGGACGGTATGGATATAACTGCTGATAGTGAATTTGCAGATTTAGGCATGAATTCATTGGATTTTATAAAACTTATAGTTGCGCTTGAAGATGTGTTTGAATTTGAGTTTGATGATGAAGCATTAGATGCTTCATCTTATAATAAAATAAGTGATATTTCAAAATATATTCTTAAAAAAGTGAAATGAATTAATCTCTCTGTGTTTAATTCTCCGCACATTTGGGTGTAATAGTATCTCTTGTTGCGTGGAAACGGGTTTATTGTAGAGTGATAATATTTATTATTTACAGGAAAGGGTGGTGGCAATTATGAAAAAACTGCATATGGATCTGGTTCGGATACCGAGAATAGACAATAACACAACACCTGGTTTTTGTTTTGATGATTGTATTGCTACAATTTGCAGATATTTTGGTTTAAGTTATGAATATACTTATTATGGCGCACTTAAAAATCGAATGGATTACGAAAAATCGAATGTTTCTATTGGAGAAAAGATAATTTTCGAAACAGAATTTTTAGATAATGTTAGAGATTGCTATGGTATTTCTCTTAAATTGCACGTATATAAAGCAGAGGAAATAATTGAGGAAATTAAAAAAAATATTATTGACGGCAAGCCTGTTTTAGTATGTGTTACAGGCTTTTTTTGCCCGTGGGATTGGCGGTATCATGAAATTCATAACGGAAGTCACACAATGTTTGTTACGGGCTTCGATGACGACAAGGAAGTGCTGATATGCGATGATCCGTACTATTTTGTAAATAGCGGATATTTTTCTTATCAGGAGTTTCTTCTTGGATACATTGAACATTTTATTGTCGAGAAAAGTGAGCACGTTAAATTTAGATCGGACGAGCGTCTTTTAGAGAATCTTCGCATTGCTCTTTCCGATTCTTATATTGTATCTATGAAAAAAATGCCTAATGAGATTCTCTGTAATTTTGATATAGAAAAAGATATTAAAAATTATATAGGCAACGAGAGCGTTGTTAGTGAAGAGATACAGGATAATATTGCAATTAATAGAGCAATAAAAGATATCGTTCACAACAGGGTACGCTTTGCGTTACTTATTTCTTATATAAGTTCCGTTTGTGATGAATATGTCGGTTTAATTGGTTTTCATGAAGAATTCATAATTCTTGCTAAAAAATGGAATTCTGCAAGATTAATGTTTCTGAAACGCATATTTTCCAATAGAATTGAAAGAATAGCTGAGGATTTCAGCAGAAAGCTTGAGCAAATTATAGAAGAAGAAGAAAGCTTAATAAAAGAAACAATTGATTTATTAGTTAAAGCCGATACTAATGCGCACTCTGAGCCGGCAATAGATACTGAAGTTATTTTAGATGACTTTTTGTGTATTAATATAGACACTTATTGCAATAACACTGCAGTTGGGTCGGAAATCAGCAGTGCTGATTTTAATAGAGAAAATGAATATTTTAAAAGTGAAAGTTTTCCGTCGGGAGTTCTGGAGGAATCTGGAAATTATAAATTTATTCTTCCGAATACATATTGCGGTTCTGCGGACAATATTGCGTGTTTAGGGCATGAAATCCCGATACCGGAGGGGACATACAAAAGTCTTCTGATACTTGGGTGCTCGGATTTTGACAATCAGATTGAGGAAATCACATTAATTTGTAACGATAAAACACAGCATAAAAGACGAATTATTTTGAACGAGTGTGTTCTTGACTGGAATGCTGACATTCCGGAAAACGCAATTATTAAAACTCAAAAGACGGTAGTGAGAGGCAATAGGGTGGTCGATACTGAAACTGCATATGTTTACTGCATCAAAATATCGCTTCCTAATGCGCCTGTAGTATCGGTTGTTCTTCCTGATTGTGATTCTATGCATATTTTTGCCATGAGCTTAGGTGCATGATATGCTATATTATATTAACTTGAATGATGAAATTAATTCAGAAGCATACAATCTTTTGCTTTCTTATGCATCAATTGAAAGACGCAAAAAAATTGACAAGTTAAAGTTTCAGAAAGATAAAACATTGTCTTTGCTTGCTTTCTGTCTTTTGCGATATTCATTATACGTTGAGTTTGGAATAAAACATATGCCGGAATTTACATACCAAAAAGAAAAGAAACCGATTTTGGAGAAAAACCGAGATATCCACTTCAATCTGACACATTGCGATACAGGAGTTGCCTGCGGAGTATCCGGAATGCCAATTGGTGTTGATATTCAGGACATTACATCCTATGATGCACAGATTGCAAATTATTTTATGTCTTCAAACGAACTTTTGGCTGTGGAAAATGCAACAAATAAAAGCGATGTATTTACATTGCTTTGGGCTTTAAAGGAAAGCTACACTAAATATTTAGGCACGGGAATACTTTGTGATTTAAAACAAATAGATTTTTCAAAGTTTATCTGCTTGTCATGCGATGGAGGTGAATTTGAGTTGTATAATATGAATTTCAAGATAGAAAAAAGGATTTTTGGTATGCTTGCCTCGTGTTCACATAGCAAGATTATTCATGTCCCATTGACATTTAATGAACTTGCTGAAAACTTACATAATATGAGCAACAAGCAGAATATAATATAACTTTTGGAGGGAAATACTATGATGTATCCGTTAACAAAAAAACAGTTAGATAGCATAATTTTGGAAAAGACAATTCCTGAGGTTTTTCGAGATGCAGTTTCTTTGTATGCAGAAAAAGATTTGTTTATTTGCAGGAATATGAAAATCAGCTATGCCGAATTTGATGTATATTCCGATAATTTTGCATATACCTTTGTTGAAAGGGGAATAAAGTCAGGAGACACAATTGCTGTTATTTCCGATCGCAGTATTGAAACAGTTGCAGCTATGTATGGCGTGCTCAAGGCAGGAGCTGCTTATGTATACATAGATCCCAGTCTCCCGAAGAAGAGAATAAGTTATATGCTCAATCAAAGTAATGCTGTAATGGCTGTAATAGAAAATGATAATTTGGAGATTGCAGAAATTTGCGAAAGTAATAATTGTCATACAATTGCCATTAACAGTATCCATCGAGAGAAAATCGTTGATTTTGACCCGCCATATATTAGCAATGATAGCACGGCAACTATAATGTTTACTTCAGGAACGACCGGTTTTCCAAAGGGTGCAGTCTTGACTCACAGAAATATTCTTGCAAGCAGTATCAATTCATTTAATATGATAAAAGGTAACGGTAGCGTTATTGTTTCTGTTTCGACATTCTCTTTTGTGGCTTCTTTATTTGACTTGTTTTTGGGAATGTTCGGTTACACATCTATACTGACAACAGAAGAAGAACGTACTAATCCCGAAAAATTCAATTGCCTTGTAACGAAATATAACGCTGACACTATATTAACATCACCATCGAGAATAGGAGTTTTGATTTCTGGCGATGTAAACTCAGCATTTCAAAACTTTAAAGTTTTAATGCTTGCTGGCGAAAGATTGGCAGAGAAATTAGTTGAAAGAATCAGAGGCATTACAAATGCTGATATCATTAACTGTTACGGAACCACAGAAGCAACTGGATCAGCAACAGCTCATTGTTGTTTCCGAAATGAAGTCGGCGATCCGCCAATAGGTAAACCTGTTAGCGGGGTAAGGGCTACAGTTTTAAATAAAGACAACAAATCATGCAAAACAGGTGAGGCGGGAGAGTTATATATAGGTGGTCCGTCTGTTTCAATTGGATATATTGGTGCAGCAGAATTGACTACACAAAAATTTGTATATTTGTCTGAATTTGGTGAAGTGTTCTATCGTACGGGGGATAAGGTTAGAACAAACGACCAAGGCGAGTTAGAAATTTTAGGACGAATAGACAGACAGTTCAATATAAATGGAGTCAGAATAGAACCGGATGAAATTAAAAACACAATTATTAACAACGGTGGTGTCGCGGCCGCTGAAGTGGTGAAAAAAACCGGAAATGGAATAGAGTCAATATTTGCGTTTATTGTTCCTAATACAGAAATCACGTCTTCAGATATTGATTTGAATTTAAGAAAACAGCTTCCGGATAGTTACATTCCCAGCGAATATATGTTCCTTGAAAAAATGCCGCTGAATATTAATGGTAAGATTGATTTGGGAGTTCTGGAACAACTTGCGAGCAGTGAGAGACGCAAAGAATATTTTGCGCCTGAAACAAGCTCTCAAAAATTAATTTGCGAAGGGTTCGAAACTATACTCAAGTGCGAAGGTGTTGGTATAGATGATGATTTTTTTGCGTTGGGCGGAAACTCATTACTTACTATTATGCTTTGCAATTATTTGGAGAAAAAATGTGGATCAAGACCCACTGTAAAGGATGTTTTTAGAGCTAGGACAGTTAGGAATATTGATTCTTTGGTTTTTTCAAACGATAGATCAGAGAGTATTAAAAGAGCAGAGGAAAAGAAATATTATCCGATGCCGTCCGCACAAAAGCGAATTTATACGATTCAACAATATGATTATGATTGTATAGCTTATAATACTCCATTTTTCTTCAAGCTAAGTGATAATATTGATGCAAATAAGATGCAATGCGCATACAGAAAGCTAATTGAGATAAACGAAAATCTTCGTACTGCTCTTTTCGACCATGAAGGTGAAGCGGTTCAGATGATATTGGATACTGTCGATCCGGATTTTTCTGTTGTAACCGATTTTGATAAGTCGTTTGAGGATTTATCTTCTGATTTCGTAAGACCTTTTGATTTAAAAAACGGGAATACGTCAAGAATGCAGATTAATTGGTGCAAAGATGGTGTATATCTGTTTGTTGATTTCCATCACTCCATATGCGATGGAACAAGCGTGGGAATAATGATGGAGCAGCTTTCAGATATATATGAAGGCAAAACCGTCGAGCCGGACTGTATACGATTCCGAGATTTTAGTGAATGGTATAACGCTATTGATTGGCAGAAGCAACTCTTGTTTTGGGAGAATACATTAGATTCCGAGATATCTCCAATTGAGCTTCCCTATGATAAAAAACGCCCAGAAATCCAGAGCTTTAATGGTGATTTGTTTGTTTCGAGTATAGATACACAACTAGCGGGAAACATTAAAAAAATTGCCGAGCAATATAATGCAACGGAGTATATGGTTTTATTAGCAGCGCTTATGATTATCTTAAGCAGATATGGCAACAGGGAGGATGTAGTTATAGGGTGTCCGGTATCGGGAAGGAATATAAGCCAAATAGAAAATGTTACGGGTATGTTTGTTAACACACTCCCAATTCGTGGATATCCTGAAAAAGACAAGCCATTTAATGATTTTATTGAAGAAATAAAATCAGCTTGTTTTGGTGCGTTTGAAAATCAAGATTGCCCCCTTGAACTTATCGTGGAAAGACTGGGTGTGAAAAGAGATACTAGTAGAAATCCGTTGTTTGACGTTATACTTGTGTTGCAAAACAATATAGAAAACAAGTTGTCAATTGCAGGCGAATCGTTCAAAGGTTCAAAGATAAGAACACATTCTTCAATGTTTGATATTGCCATTGAAATAGTTCCTGATGGAAGTGAATATAGAGTACATTGCGAGTACTGCTCGGATTTATTTGAGCAAAGTACCATAAAAAGATTTATAGAATGTTATATTAGTTCGTTGCGTGAAGTTACAGAAAATAGTCTGTGTAAAATAAAAAAATACAATTGTACAACAGAAGGAGAACGAAATCAAATTCTGGTCAACTTCAACGATACGGAGTGTGAATATCCGAGAGAGAAGACGATAGCGGAGATATTCGAGGAGCAGGTAAGAACAAATCCGGAAAGCATAGCGGTAGTGTTCGGAGACGAAAGCCTTACATACAGAGAACTGAACGGCAGAGCAAACACAGTAGGGATGAAGCTGCGGAATACCGGAGTCGGAGCAGATGATTTTGTAGCAGTCATAAGCGAGCGCAGCATAGAGATGATAGTAGGAATATTCGGAATACTCAAGGCGGGCGGAGCATATGTGCCGATAGATCCGGAGTATCCCGAAGAGCGAATTAAATATATGCTGGATGACTGCAAGCCTAAGGCTGTGTTAGTGTGCGGAGCAGAACTCGACGATGCGTTGTGTCAGATACCGGTGATCAATCTGAAGGAAGAAGAGTACAAGAACAGTATCCCAAAGAACCCGGAAATCATTAATGACGCGTCAAGTCTGGCATATCTCATTTACACATCGGGAACTACCGGCAAACCCAAGGGGGTTATGGTCGAACAGCGAAATGTCATTAATTACTGTGCAGAGAACAGCTTTAATGTATTTGGAAACGCTATATCACAGCAAGCGACCGTAATATCAGTTACAACAGTATCGTTTGACATATTTGTTACGGAAGCGATACTAACCATGCTCAATGGATTAAAAGTGGTGATTGCCGCCGGGGATGCCTTGAATTTCGGAGATATTGCAGCAGAGATAATCGCCGAGAATGGTATCGACACAATACAAACTACGCCATCCAGAATTAAGTCATATATGGAAAGCAGGTTGTTCAGAGAAAACGTGAGCAGGCTGAAATCGGTGCTGTTGGGAGGCGAATCGGTGCCGAAAAATATCTGCGATATGCTCATAGATTACGGCGCGGAAAAAGTATACAATGTGTATGGTCCTGCAGAAACGACCGTTTGGTCTGCTCAATTGAAGGTTGAGAAGAGCAGAATCAAAAACACAGTGGGTACGCCAATATCAAACACGCAGATATACATACTGCAAGGGAACACGTTGTGCGGAATCGGGATGCCGGGAGAACTGTGCATAGCAGGCGCGGGAGTATCGAGAGGATACTTAAACAGACCGGA
>JAISGQ010000012.1 GCA_031262985.1 Oscillospiraceae bacterium | reverse complement strand
TCACATTCAAAATTAACTAACAAAACAATGCAAGAAAAGCCCAAAAAACCCATATGCGAAAGCTTTTTCGCGCTTTTCTTTGTTGTTTTCTAAGTTAATTTAGAATCGGGCAGAGCCCTGACTCGCCCTCCGCAGAGGGCGAAATCCTTTAATCGTCAGAAAAACGCAGGAAGGTAGGGGAATGTCCCGCTGGACATTCCCCGTAGGGAACCCTCGTCGGGGGTTCCCTGTGTAGGTCGCCTTGCGACCTACTTGTACCATAAATTATACCGATACTGCTCCGTGTTTAAAAACATTGTTAAATTTGCGAGAAAAATACCGAAAAGATACAATGAGTTTAAATGCAGAGTAACATGATATGGAGCTTTCGCAGAATAATGTCAGTATACCAACAAAGCAAAATTCAATTTTCAGCAATCACAGTAATACCTGCCTGCATATAATGTTGTGGGCAGGTATTTTTATTGCTCCTTTATAAACGTACCTCGGAGGAGCAATATTCATGATAACCGAAGAAGAAGGTGAAATTTTATGGGAGAAAAAATACTGACAATCCCCTCCGTCACTCAGGCAAGCAGAGGCAGGGAGCTGCTCCTTCGCAGAGGAA
Organism: Oscillospiraceae bacterium; assembly: GCA_031262985.1. Lineage (GTDB taxonomy): Bacteria > Bacillota > Clostridia > Oscillospirales > Acutalibacteraceae > JAISGQ01. The sequence goes on along the minus strand of JAISGQ010000012.1, from coordinate 85,794 downwards.
TCAACGCGGAGATACGCCGCTTGTCGGGAAATTTAAATTATGAAGGGTGTATGCAGGGCATTGTCGTAAACGCTAACTACGCGTCAACAGTAGTGGAAATATTGAGAAAAAACGGAATTAAGGTCACTCACATAAAGAATATTTAATACTGCTCCGCCGACTTTTGTGCGGTACAGACTTAGGCTCAGAATGGAGATGCATATATGATATATTTTGACAATGCGGCGACAACCTATCCAAAACCCGAGGAGGTTTCAAACGCAGTTACTAACGCGATACAAAACTACGGCGCAAATCCGGGCAGGAGCGGACACTCGCTCTCGGCAGACACAGCACAGGCGGTGTACTCCGCGCGGGAGAATATAGCGGGCTTTTTCGGCGTGAAGGAGGCGGAAAACTGCATCTTCACTCAAAACTGCACTCACGCGATAAACATCGTACTCAAGGGCTTACTCCGACGCGGCGACCATGTGATAATCTCCAATTTGGAGCATAACGCTGTAGCCCGCCCCATCAACTCCCTCCAAAAGCGAGGAGTGGAGGTAAGCCGAGCGAAGGTGGTTTTCGGCGACGAGGAGCAGACAGCGCGAAACTTTGCGCGGTTGATAAAGCGAAACACTGTAATGATATTTTGCACCAACGCCTCCAACGTGTTCGGCATAAAGCTGCCAATAGCCAAAATATCGGAAATATGCAGGAAAAAGGGAATCCTCCTCGGAGTGGACGCGGCGCAGAGCGCGGGAGTTATCTCCATAGATATGCCGCGCGACAATATTGATTTTCTATGCGTTCCCGCACACAAAGGTCTTTACGGAGTTATGGGGTGCGGCGCGTTAATTATGTCAAAGGAACATCGGCTTTCTCCTCTTATCGAGGGCGGAACGGGCAGCCAGTCCATGCTCCCTCGGCAGCCCGACGTTCTGCCGGACAGATTCGAGAGCGGAACAGTCAATGTTCCCGGTATCTGCGCCATGTCCGCAGGTGTGGATTTTGTGAAATCCCGTGGGGTAGAGAATATATTCAGGCACGAGAGTGAAATTTGCAGATACCTTTTCGAGAATCTTTCCGATACGAAGAATATTTCCGTTTACGGAAACTACAATACGGAAAATTATCTCCCCCTCCTGTCGGTCAATGTAGTAGGAATGGGAAGCGAAAAAACAGCACAGCTGCTGGATAAATACGGGGTCGCGGTCAGGGCGGGGCTGCACTGCGCCCCCGAGGCACATCTCGCCGTCGGCACAGCCGAGAGCGGCACGGTGCGACTGTGCCCCTCCGCGTTCACTAAGCTCAGCGAGGCGGAGTATGTAGTAGATAAGCTGAAAGCTATTGCCGATTCGGTGGGGTGATTTTGGATATGATTTTGTTGGGCAATCAGATATTGACTTTCGGATAAAATAAATATATAATCTTCTCATAGATAATAAGAAGAAAATATATGCCGAAGAAAACGGAATTTGTCTCTACAGAGAGTACGGCAGTTTTGCTGAGATGCCGGCGAAAAACAGGTTTCGGTTTGCTGCTTCGGTGACGTTCTCCCGAAGGGAGGAACGTAGTATCGCAGTTAAAAGCTGTGCGTCTCCTCCGCGTTAGGGAGGTTTGAGCGGCGTTCCTATGGAACGCAATTTGGGTGGTACCGCGGTTCTTCCGTCCCATATTTTTGGGATAGGAGAACCTTTTTTTGTGAAAAAAATAGAGATAGGATTGTGATTAGGAAAAGATGGAATGGACAGGACTTAATGAACTGCGCGAAAAGTACCTTGCGTTTTTCGAGAGCAAGGGGCATTTGCGCCTGCCGAGCTATTCGCTCGTGCCGGAGAACGACAACAGCCTGCTCTTGATTAATTCGGGCATGGCTCCGATGAAGAAGTATTTCACAGGCGAGATTACTCCTCCCTCTAAGAGAGTGACCACCTGCCAGAAGTGTATCAGAACGCCCGACATCGAGCGTGTAGGAATCACCGCGCGTCACGGCACATATTTTGAGATGCTCGGCAACTTCTCCTTCGGCGACTATTTCAAGGAGCAGGCTACCGCGTGGGCGTGGGAGTTCTGCCTCGACGTCATGCAGATGGACAAGGACCTCCTGTGGGTCTCCATATACGAGAACGACGACGAGGCGTTCGACATTTGGGTCAACAAAAACGGAGTTTCCCCTTCCCACATCGTGCGTCTGGGCAAGGAGGACAACTTCTGGGAGCACGGCGCAGGTCCGTGCGGACCATGCTCTGAGATTTACTACGACAGAGGCGAGCAGTACGGCTGCGGCTCTCCCGACTGCGCTGTCGGCTGTGACTGCGACAGATATGTGGAGTTCTGGAACAATGTTTTCACCCAGTTTGAGAGCGACGGAAAGGGCAACTACACTCCCCTTGAGTTCCCTAACATAGACACGGGAATGGGGCTTGAGCGTCTTGCCTGCATCTCGCAGGGAGTGGAAAACCTGTTTCTCGTAGATACAGTGCAGAACATAATGAAGCACGTTTGCTCCATCGCGGGCATAGAGTACGGCAAGGACGAGAAGAAGGACATCTCCCTTCGCGTAATCACCGACCACATACGGTCAACCACCTTCATGATAGGCGACGGAGTAGTGCCCGAGAACACGGGCAAGGGCTACGTCCTCAGGCGGCTTCTCAGGAGGGCGGCGCGTCACGGACGGCTGCTCGGTATAAAGCGAACCTTCCTCACAGAGGTGTGCCGGACGGTGATAAACGAGAATCTCTCGGCATATCCCGAGCTTTCGGAGAAGAAGGATTTCATCCTCAAGGTAATCGCCAATGAGGAGGAGAGCTTCGCGCAGACTATCGACAAGGGCATACAGCTCCTCGATTCGTTCATATCGAAGAACGACGGCGGTATCCTTTCGGGGGAGGACGCATTCAAGCTTCAGGACACCTACGGCTTCCCCATTGACCTGACCGTGGAGATTCTTGCCGACCAAGGCAGGAGTGTTGACACGGAGGCGTTCAGGAAGATTTATGACGACTACCGCGCGGACACCAGAAGCAAGCGCAAGAACGCCGGAGCAGAGGCGTGGGAGGGCGAGGCTGATGTACTCGCCGACCTCAAGCCTACTAAGTTTGTCGGCTACACGAAGGACAGCGCGAAGGCGAAGATAGCCGCAATTGTCAGCGGCGGCAAGCGAATCTCCTCGGCAAAGAGTGGCGAGGAGGTGCTGATTGTGCTTAACACCACCCCCTTCTACGCCGAAAGCGGAGGACAGATAGGCGACACAGGTGTAATTGAGAGCGGCGGCGCGGCGGTGCGAGTACTCGACACGACTAAGAATCACGCGGGAATTTTCCTCCACAGAGCGGTGGTTGAGAGCGGGGAGATTTCAGTCGGCGCGAGTGTCACAGCTTCAATCGACAGAGAACGCAGAATGAGCATACGGCGCAATCACACGGCGGCTCACCTCCTCCAGGCGGCACTGCGAAAGGTGCTGGGCAACCATGTAGAGCAGGCGGGTTCAATGGTAAGCGACAAGATACTGCGCTTCGACTTTGTCCATTTTTCCGCACTCACAGCGGAGGAAATCAGAGCGGTCGAGGATTTGGTAAACAAGGAAATATTCGCGGCTATAAAGGTACTCAACAAGGAGATGCCCATAGACGAGGCGAAAAAGCTGGGAGCTATGGCGTTGTTCGGCGAGAAGTACGGCGACATGGTGCGTGTAGTGCAGGTAGCTGATTTTTCGCTTGAGCTTTGCGGCGGCACACACATCGACGACACGGCGAAAATGGGTATGTTCAAGATTAAATCGGAGTCGTCAGTCGCCTCCGGAGTTCGTAGAATCGAGGGTGTTACAGGCGAAAATGTGCTGGATATGCTCAACGATTCGCTCTCATCAATAGAGCAGGTATGTGCGGTGCTGAAGGTCGGCAACAGTGCGGATTTACTCAGACGAAGCACTCAGCTCATCTCTGACAGCAGGGAGAAGGACAGGCAGATTGAGCAGCTCTCCTCAAAGCTTGCGGCAGTCGAGGCGGGCAATATCCTGTCAGGCGCGAAGGAGATAGGGAGCGGCGTTTCGCTTATCTGCAAGCGGCTGTCTAACGTCAGCGCGGACGATTTACGCATGATGGGCGACAAAATCCGCGACAAGGATTCATCTGCTATTGCTGTGTTCGCATCGGTTTCAGGGGAGAAGGCGACACTCTTCACCTCTGTAGGCAAGGCTGCCCTCGCGAAGGGCGCACACGCGGGCAATATCGTAAAGGCTGTGGCAATGCTCGCGGGCGGCAACGGCGGCGGCAAGCCGGAGGCGGCAATGGCGGGCGTGAAGGATTTATCCAAGCTCGACTACGCCCTCTCTCAGGCTGAGGAGATAGTCAAGGGAATGCTCAAATAGTGCCGCTGTCGGTGCGGTGTTTATACAAACAAAAGGAGGAGTAATAATGGATTGCTTGTTTTGCAAGATAGCCGCGGGAGAAATCCCCTCAACGAAGGTCTATGAGGACGATGATGTGTACGCATTTCTCGACATAAACCCACACGCACCTACACATTTTCTTGTCATTCCGAAAAATCACATTGATTCAGCCGCAGAAATCACGTCGGAGAACTCGTATGTTGTCGCTAAGATTTACGAGGTAATCGCCAAGCTCGCCAAGGAGCTGAATCTTGACGACGGCTACCGCGTAGTTACGAATATCGGCGAGGACGGCGGACAGACTGTCAGGCATCTGCACTTCCATGTGCTTGCGGGCAGACTGCTGGCGTGGCCTCCGGGATAGACTACCTACGGGTGAAATCGCAGAAAGAAATAGAAATCTTACTGAGACTTTAGTAGTAAGTAGGTCGCAAGGCGACCTACACAGGGGAACCCCCGACGAGGGTTCCCCTACGGGAAATGTCCAGCGGGACATTTCCCTTCCCCTCCTGCGTTTTTCTGACGATTAAAGAGTTTCGCTCTCTGCGGAGAGCGAGTTAGGGCTCTGCCCGATTCTAAATTAACTTAGAAAACAACAAAGAAAAGCGCGAAAAAGATTTCGCATATGGTTTTTTTGGGCTTTTCTTGCATTGTTTTGTTAGTTAATTTAGAATGTGAACCATGCAAGCCTTTGAAAAGGCTTGACCTAAACTTTGCCTCCTTGGCAACGGATTTTAGTTATGTGCTTTAATCTCCGGCAGTTCTATCTCGCCGAAGAAACAGCTGTGGGTTCCCGTGTGGCAGGCAGCACCCGTCTGACGCACAGTAATCAGCAGTGTATCATCGTCGCAGTCGCCGCTCATTTTCACTATCTCCTGAAAATGACCCGATGTAGCTCCCTTATTCCAAAGACTGCTCCGCGAACGGCTGTAGAACCAAGTCCGCTTAGTAGCCAGCGACAGGCGCAGTGACTGCTCGTTCATATAAGCCAGCATGAGAACCTCGCCGCTCCCCTCCTCCTGAACCACAGCGGGGATTAGCTCCGACTTAGCGAAGTAGCGCGACAAGTCGGGCATTGCGTCTGATGCGAGCAGTATGGCACAGGATAAATCAAGTGAGCCGCTGTAGAGCGACTTTCCGCATATCGCGCCGCTGAGTGACAGCCGCTTTACGTTGTCGATGTCGGCGATGCCCGATATTCCTCCGCTGGCTATAATGTCACAGGAGACAGCCTCGTTGATTTCCGAGAGCTGCTGCAAATTAGGTCCTGACAGCGTGCCGTCCTTCGAGATGTCGGTGAAAATTAAAGTCTTAACGCCGATTGCCTCCATCGCCTTGGCAAGCTCGATGTAGGAGACATCGGAGGTCTCAAGCCAGCCCTCCGCCGCGACCATTCCTCCGCGCGCGTCTATTCCGACGGCTATTCTCTCGCCGTATTTACTCACCGCCTCCTTGACGAAGGCGGGGTTAGAGAGTGCCGCCGAACCAAGTATCACCCTGTCAATCCCCGCGCGGAGATACCGCTCGGCAGTCTCCATATTGCGTATTCCTCCGCCGACCTCGGTTTTCATTGAAACTGAGTTGGCGGCGTTTACTATGATGTCGAAGTTGCGCGGCACTGCGTCCTTCGCGCCGTCGAGGTCCACCATGTGAAGCCACTCAGCCCCCGCTCTCTCGAACGACTGCGCCGTCTCAAGCAAATTTTCCGCTACCTTATGCGCCGTATCAAACTCGCCCTTCACAAGGCGGACGCAAGCCCCGTCCTTTATGTCAATCGCGGGTAAAATTACCATTTATTCTCCTCCTACAGACTGCCCTTGCTCGATAGCACGGTGTCGTATTTTTGCTCAGTCGCACATCTCAGCGCGTGTGCGACCGCCTTGAAAGCCGCCTCGGCTATGTGGTGGGAGTTGTATCCGTACTCCGACTTAATGTGCAGTGTGATTCCCGCGTTCTGAGAGAAGGCTCTGAAAAACTCGACTACAAGGCAGGAGTCGAAGTCGCCTATTTTCTCCTGCGGGAAAGGCACGTCGAACGCCAAAAAGGCGCGTCCGCTTATGTCGAGGGAGCAGAACACCAGCGCCTCGTCCATGGGGATGAAGAAGCTGCCGTACCGCGCAAGCCCCGATTTATCGCCTACTGCTTCGGCGAACGCCTTTCCGAGGCAGATGCCTATGTCCTCCACGGTGTGATGTCCGTCCACCTGCAAATCTCCCTTGCAGGAGACCTCCAGCCCGAAGCCGGAGTGTACTGCGAACGCGGTGAGCATATGGTCGAAGAAGCCTATCCCAGTATCAATCAGAACCTCTCCTCCCGACAGGCTGAGGGAGAGCTTTATGTCTGTCTCCTTTGTGACACGCTCTATCTGTGCTTTTCTCATGGCAGTCAATCTCCTTTCAGCAGTTCATCGGTCAGCAGTTAAATATTTGTCGGAGTTGTATAATAAGCATCTGATTTTCTCCTCTGCTGCCCGCTGTAATCCTCAAATACTCGCCCATGTGCCTGATGATTATTCCCCTTTGCTTGAGAGCCTTAAACACCTCGAGGGCTTTCTCCTCTCCCAGCTTCATGAACACGAAATTAGTCTTTGTCTCGTAGATGGTCATAGGCACTCCCGAAATTTCCGAAAGCTCGACCAGCTTAGAGTGCAGGTAGGCGCACTCCGCCTTGTTTATGGCGACTGCCTCTCTGATGGCAAAGCGGTCGCGGAGTACCTCCGAGACTAACATCTGCGTCATTGAGTTGAGATTGTAGGGTGATTTAACTGCTTTTAGCACTCCCGAAAGTTTCTTGTTGGTAACGGCAAAGCCGCAGCGCAGACCCGCCATCTTGAATGCCTTCGAGCAGGTTCTGAGAACGATGATATTGTCGAAATGCTCCAAGTACACAATCACCGACTCGTCGTCCCAGAAGTCCATGTACGCCTCGTCCACTACGAGCAGACAATCGCCCACTCCTCTCGCGATTCGGAGGACGTCGTAGGCGGATATTCCGAGGCTTGTGGGATTGCAGGGGTTCGAGAAGGTGAGAAGCCGCACATTCTCCTCTCTCGCCTTTTCGATGACCTTGTCCGCGTCTATGGTGAGGTCGTCGTTTTTCGGACACTCCACCATCTCCGCCTCCGCTATCTCGGCGTAGAATTTGTACATGGAGAAGTCGGGAGTGAGCATCATCGCCTTGTCTCCCTTCTGCAAAAATGCGGAGGCGATGAGCATGAGCAGCTCGTCACTGCCGTTTCCCGCAGTAATCATTTCGGCGGGCATATTGATAAACTCGCCGTACAGCTCGCAAAGCTCCTTTGCCATTGGGTCGGGATAGCGGTTGAGCTGACATTTTTTGAGTTTTTCTGAGAATGTAAAAAGAATGTCCTCCGGCAGATTCATGAACGACTCATTCGCGTCGAGCCGTATTTCGTACTCTCCGCTTATCGGCTCGTAGGGCTTTAGGTTTTGCAGTTTTTTACACAGTGTGTAACTCATAGCAGAGACACCGGCTTTCTGAAAGATAGAATTTTAATGGGAATTGCGTGAAATTCAGTTAAAATACGTTTATTTTGGATTGTGTTAACTGTAGCACAAGTAGGTCGCAAGGCGACCAACTTTCTCCTGCGTTTTGCATGATAGAGGTGCTTCGCCATTAACTACAGAAGAATTTGAGGGGACGCACTATAGGTCGCAAGGCGACACCAACTCTCTCCTGCGTTTTTACGATAGGGGGTGCTTCGCCATTAACTACAGAAGGATTTGAGGAGGGGAGACCCTATAGGTCGCAAGGCGACCTATACAGGAAACCCCCGACGAGGGTTTCCTACGGAAAAATGTCCTTAGGGACATTTTCGCCTACCTTCCTGCGTTTTTTGACGATTAAAGAGTTTCGCCCTCTGCGGAGGGCGAGTCAGGGCTCTGCCCTAACAACCCGCAAGCCTTTGAAAAGGCTTGACCTAAACTTTTGCCTCTTTGGCAACAAATTTTAGTCTGAAGTAATTTACTCAAACCGCACCTTTACCGCGTTTGCGTGGGCTGTGAGCCGCTCCGTTTCGGCAAGCTTAATTATGTCGTCCTTCGCCTTCCTCAGAGCCTCCTCGTTATAGTAGATAAAGCTCATCTTCTTTATGAAGCTGTCCACCGAAAGAGGAGAAAAGAAGCGTGCAGTGCCGCTTGTGGGAAGCACATGGTTAGGTCCTGCGTAGTAGTCGCCCAGCGGCTCGGGAGAGTAGTTGCCGAGGAAAACCGAACCTGCGTTATCTATCCTGCCGATATACTCCATCGGATTTTCCGCACACACCTCAAGGTGTTCGGGAGCGAGCAGATTGGCAAGCTCCACCGCCTTATCCATATCGCCGCACACGGCAATGAAGGAGTAATTTCCGATTGACTGCTCTATAAACTCCTTGCGCGAAAGATACGCTGTCTGGCGTACCAACTCCTTGTCTGTAGCCGCGGCAAGCTCCTCACTGGTTGTGAGCAGTATGGAGGAGGCGAGAACGTCATGCTCCGCCTGACTGAGCATATCAGCCGCCAAAAATTTGGGATTGGCGGTACTGTCGGCGATAATCAGTATTTCGCTCGGTCCTGCCGTCATGTCGATGTCCACCGTTCCGTAGACAAGCCGCTTCGCCGTCGTCACATAGATATTGCCCGGACCGACTATCTTATCGACCTTCGGAATCAGCTTAGTTCCGTAGGCGGCGGCGGCTACTGCCTGCGCTCCTCCTACAAGAAATATTCTGTCCGCTCCGGCTATTGCGGCGGCGGCAATTATGTCCATGTTCGCCGTGCCGTCCTTCGAGGGAGGAGTGAACATAATCACTTCCTTCACTCCCGCGATTTTCGCCGGAATCACGTTCATCAGAACCGAGGAGGGGTACGCCGCCGTTCCTCCCGGGACATACACTCCCACACGCTCGATTCCTCTGACGCGCTGTCCGAGGATTGAGCCGTCCTCCGAGGTAGTAAGCCAGCTCTGCTGCTTTTGGCGCATATGGAAATTTTTTATATTTTCCGCCGCGTTTCTGATAGCGGAGATAAACTGCCCGTCACACGCGGACACTGCCTTCTCCTTCACGCTCTGCGGTATCTCGTAGTACTCGGGATTCGGGCAGTCGAATTTAGCCGTATACTCCCGTACTGCCTCGTCTCCTCTGAGCCGTATGTCGTTGATAATGCCGCTTACAATCGAGGTTACCTTTATGTCGGTCTCCTCGCTTCTCTCGCGCAGGGCGGCAAACTCCGCGAGTTCGTCCTTCCCGTTCGCCTTTATAATCTTTATCATATAATCAAATTCCTTTCTGCGGAGTAAATTAATTATTGTTCCTCCGATTAAACCTTGCCGCGACTAAGCGGCATATGCAGTATACTTTGCGCCAAAGAAAGCCTTCACTTTGTCGGGGCGGAGTTGCACTTTTTTAAAATGCGACCTCACATTATGCTCCAATTCCGCATACTTACTATAGCCTGAATCAAGCTCCGGAAATATTCTGGAGGGGATAGATCGAAGCTTGGTTGGGGTTGTATTTATAAATACGAAATCAGAGTCTTGCAAGCAGCTCGGCTTTCTTGGTGTGAAATTCTTCGTCTGTTAGTATCCCCTGCCGATGGAGCTCAGCAAGCTTTTCTATTTGAGTAATAGGGGATTCCTGCATGGTGGATTGTTGTGTGGGCTGAACCATTCTCCCAAACTTTTGGAAGAAATTGTTTGTACGCAGGTAATCCATAATAGATTCACAATAATTGTAATTGTTAAAATCATAAATTTTACAAGAGCGCAGTCTTATAATATAAGTATTATTTTCACAAGCATAGGTTATATGAATTTCGTTTGTTATATCAATTATTTGGACATGCTCACAATTAACAACTGAATTAAAAGGAATAGTAATAGGCTTAAAAGAGGATTTCTCATCACTGTAAATAAATATCGACCTTAAGACAAATGCGTCATTCATTATAAATAGATTAATACAGTCGCCTTCACGACCCATACAATTAGGAATACCACCTTTATAGAACATTTTATGTTTTTTTAAATATCCCTCTGGTGGTGTTTGGTCATAAATTGAAAATTTCATAATAATAAATTCCTTTCTGCGGAGTATAATTAATTAACTTAGAAAACAACAAGAAAACACGGGCAAAAAGCCCTGATTTGTGCGGTTTTTGCCCGTGGAGGCTTGATTGTTTTCTTAGTTAATTTAGTATATTAACCCTTAGGAGTATTATTCAGTGCGGTTTCTATCTCCGCCACTAATTTTTCTATTGAATCCTTATGGAGCTTCATACTTGCGATATTGCATATCAGCCGCGCGGAGATGGGGCAAATCTCCTCCTTGACCTCAAGCCCGTTCTCCCTGAGAGTGCTCCCTGTCTCCACAATATCCACAATGGCGTCGGCGAGATGCAGGAGGGGAGCTAACTCCACCGAGCCTTCAATCTTGATGATATTTACATCCATGCCGCGCGCCTCGAAGTGCCTACGCGCGACATTGGGGTATTTAGTGGCTATCGTCTTTGTGCCGAAGCCGCTGAACACATCCTCCCCCACCTTGCCTGCAACGGCGAAGCGGCACTTGCCGAAGCCTAAATCGATAATCTCGTAGAAGTTGCCGCCCGCCTCGATTATGGTATCTTTTCCTACTACGCCCAAGTCGCAGACGCCGTGCTCCACATATGTGATGACGTCCGCCGCCTTGGCGAGCACTACCTCCATATCATCTCCTACGGGGAGGATGAGCCGTCTGCCCTTCTCCATAACCTGCGTACAGTCGTAGCCTATACTTTGGAGTAGCTGTACAGTGTCCTTTTCCAGTCTGCCCTTTGTCAGGGCGATTCTTATTTTACTCATTGCTGTTTTGCCTTTCTGATGGTGTGTTAAACTACCATTTAAGATTGTTTTGTTGTAATCTGTATAGAACTTATTTCAACAAACTGTTTATATAAGTAGGTCGCAAGGCGACCTACACAGGGAAACCCCCGACGAGGGTTTCCCTACGGAAAAATGTCCTTAGGGACATTTTTGCCTACCCCTCCTGCGTTTTTGAACGCTAAAAGGATTTCGCCATCTGCGGATGGCGACTTAGGGTGCTACCCTAAGAACCCGCAATCCTTTGAAAAGGCTTGACCCAAACTTTACCTCCTTGGCAACGGATTGAAGTTAGGAGTTTATCTTAACTTCCACTTCACCCGAAACAACATGAAGCTCGCTTATTCCTCTCGATTTCGCGTACTGTGCCGCCTCCTGCTCATCCTCAAACACGGAGGTCTCGCACATTATCCCCTCGCTCCGCTTGCCGCTACTGTAGGCGACAGCCGCAAGCTCAAACCCCGCCTTTGCGTGGACGAGAATCTGCGGAACGGTCACATCGGTATTAGCTCCCAGCCCCGCCGACTTGACGAGAGAATCGACATGAACCGCAAAGCCGCAGGCAGGCATCGACCGCCCGAAATTGCCGAAATAGTCGTCATAGCGTCCGCCGGAAATAACTGTTTCTCCCGAACCCTTGGCGTATCCGGAGAACACAATTCCCGTGTAGTAGTCGTTGTGGTGGACAAGCCCTAAGTCTACGCTTATCTTGTCCTCCAGCCCTAAGCCGCTGAGTGTATTGTATATATCGCGAAGATAGGAGATGGCACTTTGCGCCTCCTCGCAGTCGATTAGCCGCTCCGCCTCGTCGAGGACAGCCGCAGAACCGAACAGGCGCGGAAGGCACTTGAGTGCCTCGGCCGCCTTTGAGTCTCCCGCAGAATCGAGAAGGCGGTTGAGTGCGGCGTAGTTCTTCGATTCGATGGCAAAGCGAATCTCCTCCTTCTGCTCGAGGCTTACGGGGAGCTGCTCCGAGAGGCACTTGAATATACCCGCGTGACCTATCTCAAATCGGAACTCCGACACGAAGGAGGTGATGGAGCTGATGGCGAGGGTGAGTGCCTCCAAATCGGCGCGTTTCCCCGAAACGCCTATAAGCTCTATTCCCGTTTGGTATATCTGGTCGCTCTGTCCCTTTAGGTTGTTGTTCATCCTGAAAACAAGCTGGGAGTAGTATATCCTGATTGGGAGCGACGCGTCGCGCAGTTTAGTTGAAACCAATCTCGCCACAGGAGGAGTACTGTCGGGGCGAAGCACCAACAGCCGCCCCTTCAAATCGGTAAGCTTATACATATTCTCCTGCGGGATAAGCTGTGTACCCGCGTTGTTGTATACGTCATAGAACTCCAGCACAGGAGTGCGAACCTCGTTATAGCCCGCATTATAGAAGCTCTTGCCCAGAAGGGACTCGACCTTCCTCCTCTCCGTACACTCCGAAAAGAGGACGTCGCTTGTGCCGTCAGGTGTTATTCTGTCATTTTTTTTCATTCGCGTGAACAATCCCTTCGCAAAAAATACTCCCGCTTGGATTTTATTGCCCTTCGGACTAATGGTAGGCGGGGAGTTGGGGTGAGGGTGGGTGTGGTTGGGTTGGCTTGCCGGAAAGGCAGAAAATTCTTGACTTGCCGGAAAGGTAAAGCCTCTCCTCCGCTTTAGTGTGCTAACATGATAGCAGAGTGAATAGAGTTTGTCAATAGTTTTTAGGTTAAAACAAGGGAATCCGAACCTGCAGTCCGAGCGTGAAAGCCGGACTTGTGATTTGGACGCGGAATCCGAACCTGCAATCCGAGCGTAAAAGCCGGACTTGCAGTCCGAACGCGGAATCCGGATTTGTGATTTTCGCAGTAACAAGTAGGTCGCACAGCGACCTACGCAGGGGACGCCCTATGGGTCGCACAGTAACCTACGCAGCTTGAGATAACCTACAGTTTTTCTAACGGGGACGCCCTATAGATCGCACGGCGACCTATACAGGAAACCCCCGACGAGGGTTTCCTACGGGAGAAATGTCCTTAGGGACATTTCTCCCTACCTTCCTGCGTTTTTCTGACGATAAAGGATTTCGCTCTCTGCGGAGAGCGACTTAAGACGCTGTCTTAAGAATCTGCAAGCCTTTGCAAAGGCTTGACCTAAACTCTAACTCCTTGGCAAAAGATTGAAGTTAAGTGTGTTAAAATGTTAGTGTTAAAACAACGAAATCTGGTCTGTCGCTGGGAGAGAGCCGAAAATAGACACCGACTCCAGTGCCGCGATAACCGCCTTGGTAACTCCCGAACGCCGCTGTAGGTCGCCTATCGAAATGTACGGCTCGCCTCGAGAGGCGACAATCTGCCGTGCCGCATTCACTCCTACTCCCTCAAGCGCGGCAAATGGTATGCGTATCGCGCCGTCCTCAGGAATAAACTTGTCCGCCGCGCTTTTCTCCAAGTCAACAGGCAGGAATTTTACTCCTCTCGCCATAGCTTCGTTGACTACCAGCAAAACGGAGTTTGTTTCGTTCTCCTTAGCCGAAGCCTCTTTCCCCTTTGCGTCAATTTCCGCCATACGCGAACGCACCGCCGCTATCCCCTCCGTCACCGAACGAACGTCGAAATTATCGAGCTGCTCGTTAAAGTAGACGGAGTAGTAGGCGACAGGTTCATACACCTTGTACCACGCAAGGCGGAGCGTACCTATCATATAAGCCGCCGCGTGTGCCTTCGGGAACATATACTTAATCTTAAAACACGAATCAATATACCACTGCGGAACTCCATGCGCCTTCATGTCCTCCACCATTTCATCTGTGAGGAGCTTTGTCGCGTTGCCCTTTCGCACTATCTCCATTATCTTAAACGCGGTTTTGTTCTCTATCCCGCTCTTTATAAGGTAGGTCATAATGTCGTCACGCGTTCCTATAACCTCCGAAATAGTGCAGATCCCGCCGAGTATCAAGTCCTTCGCGTTGCCGAGATAGACGTCAGTTCCGTGCGAAAGCCCCGCAATCTGGAGTAAATCGGCGAAGGTTTTCGGCTTTGTGTCTATAATCATAGCCTGAGCAAAGGACGTACCCACCTCGGGGAGAGAGATAGTGCCCAGCGGAGTTCCTATCTGCTCGGGCGACACCCCTAACGCTTCTGTGGAGGCGAAAAGGCTCATCACCTTCTCGTCGTTGAGCGGCACGGTCAGCGGCGACACTCCCGTATACTGCTCGAGGTACTTGCACTTTGTCGGCACATCATGCCCCAATATGTCGAGCTTGAGTATAGTATCGTGTATCGCGTGGAAGTCGAAATGAGTGGTCAGTATCCCCGACTCCGCCTTGTCCGCAGGGTGCTGAATCGGGCAGAAGTCGTAAACCTCGTACTCGCGCGGGACTACAACCATTCCGCCCGGATGCTGGCTTGTGGTTCGCTTTATTCCCGTGCAGCCCGCCCTTACCCTCTCAATTTCCGCCTGAGGCCAGCTCTGCTGTTTTTTCTCCTCATACTTCTTCGCGTAGCCGTAGGCGGTCTGCTCGGCAACAGAGCCTATTGTGCCTGCCTTGAATACGTTCTCGCGCCCGAACAGCTCCTCTGTGTACTTATGCGCGAACGACTGATACTCCCCCGAAAAGTTGAGGTCGATATCCGGCTGTTTATCTCCGTCAAAGCCCAGAAAGGTCTCAAACGGTATGTCGTGTCCGTCGCGTGTCAGGGGAGTACCGCACTGCGGACACTCCTTATACGGCAAGTCGAAGCCTGACTGCACCGACTTGTCGTTTATGAAGAACTCGTTCCACTTGCACTGCTTGCACACGTAGTGCGGCGCGAGGGGGTTGACCTCGGATATTCCCGCCATAGTAGCCGCGAAGGACGAACCTACCGAACCTCTCGAACCGACTATGTAGCCATGTGCCTCCGAATCGGCGACAAGCATCTGCGCGGTCATGTACATGACGGAGAACCCATGCCCTATGATGGATTTAAGCTCCCTCTCCAGCCGCTCCTCCACGTACTCATTGAGCGGCTCGCCGTATATCTCCTTCGCCTTTTCGCGCGTGATTTTCCTGAGATTTTCGTCTGAACCTTCGATTTTAGGAGTGAAAACTCCCTCCGGTATCGGTCTTATCTCCTCGGTCATGTCGGCGATTTTGTTGGGATTTTCCACAACCACCTCATACGCCTTCTTTTTGCCGAGATAAGAAAACTCTGACAGCATCTCCTCGGTAGTGTGCAGGTAGAGGGGCGGCTGAAAATCTCCGTCCTCATAATCGCCCATAAGCACGCGCCTGAATATTTCGTCCTCGGGGTCGAGGAAATGAACATCGCAGGTGGCGACTACGGGCTTGCCCATTTCTTCTCCTAAGCGGCAAATCTTCCTGTTGTACTCGCGCAGGTCGTCCTCCGAGCGGACTGTTCCCTTCCTCACCATGAATAGGTTGTTGGCTGTGGGCTGAATCTCAAGATAATCGTAAAACGAGGCTATCTCCCGAAGGCGCGACCACTTGCTGCCGCTCATTACGGCTTGATAAAGCTCGCCCGCCTCGCAGGCTGAGCCTATAATCAGACCGTCCCTGTATTTGTTGATTAGGCTTCTCCTCGTTCGCGGGCGTTTGTAGAAGTCGTTCGTGTGTGCCTCCGATATGAGCCTGTAGAGGTTTTTAAGCCCCGTGAGGTTCTTCGCCAGTATAATCTGGTGGTAGGACTCACACGCGTCGGCGTCCTTTCGTCCTACCGCGTCATTAATCTCGCCCACCGTGTCAATTTTGTATTTCTTCTGAATCTCGTCAATCTCGGCAAGCAGTATAAACCTCAGCGCGTTTGCGTCCGCAAGGCTTCTGTGGTGATTGAAGGAGGGCGCTTTGACGTGCTTTGCCACTGTGTTTAGCCTGTGGTTTTTAAGTCTCGGATAGAGTACCCGACTGAGCGGAACAGTGTCTATATACGCATTTTCGATTGAGTAGCCGTGCCGCTCGCACGCTCTTTGCATAAACGTCATGTCGAACTGCGCGTTGTGTGCCGCTAAAACCGAATCGCTGCCGCAGAATTTTATAAAATCCGCCACCGCGTCCGCTTCAGAAGGAGCGTTTGCCACCATCTCATCGGTAATGCCCGTTATTGCCGTAATCTCCGCTGGAATGGGCATTTCGGGATTTACGAAGGTCTCGAAGCTCTCGGTTACTGCTCCGTTCGATATTTTGACCGCGCCTATTTCCGTTATCCTGCACTTCTTTGCGTCTAAGCCCGTAGTCTCAAGGTCGAAGGCGACAAATTCGCCGTCGAGCGGCATATCGCTCACTCCCGTCACTATCTTCGAGGAGTGCATGGTGTCGTCTATGTAGTAGTCTTCCACGCCGTAAATTACCTTTATGGGAGTGCCTGCCTTCTTCATTTTGTACGCGGTGTTCATCGCCTCGGGGAATGCCTGCGCCACTCCGTGGTCGGTTATGGCAATCGCCCTGTGTCCCCACGATGCGGCGCGTTCAATCAGCTTCGAGGCGGGAGTAATCGCGTCAAGCGCGGACATATTGGTGTGGAGGTGAAGCTCCGTGCGTTTCTCCTGCGCGTTGTCCTGCCTGCGTTTCTCCTTGGCGAGAGCGATGCAGGACGCCATTATGCAGTAGCCCGCGTCATATGTGTCATAGCAGTATTCGCCCTGCACTATAACTACCGCTCCGTCCTTCAAGTCCGCCGCCTTCTCCATGTCCTTCTCGTAGATGAACAGCTTTACCGTGTTTGAGGAGCTGAGGTCGGTTATGTAAAATTTAACTATGTACGATTTGCCCGATTTGGTTTTGGTGGCGGTGTAGTTGAACACCCTGCCCCACACTGTTGCGGAGTGCTGATTTGAGTTTAAGTCACACAGCTTTACATAGGGGTAGTCCTCTATTTTTCCGTGGATAACCACAGGCGTGCTGATTTTGGAGGGCATACCTTTGAGCAGCTCCTCGGGAGTGCGGGCGTACCTGCGCTTCTTTACCTCCTTCTGCGGAGCGGTCGTAGGCGCAGGAGGGGTGCTTTGCTGGATTACCGAGCGGACGGGAGGTATGTCCGCCTCCTCCCACGGGGGAGGCACGTCACTGCCGCTGTAGTCGTGCGGCTGTGGGCTGCTCACGGCGGCGGGCGACTTCTGCTCCGACTTAGGCTCACGGGGAGGAGCAGTCACAGTGCCGTCGTATATCAGCTCCGTTTTTACGTCTATATCGTAGTATGCTTTTATGAGGCGTTCAAATTCACGCTCGAACTTACTGCTTTTTAAGAGCTGCACACAGTCGGAGGCAAGGCAGGCTTTTACAACTCCGCTCTCGGTGTCGCAGTCCCATTTTGCTCCGTAGAACGAGCCGTTTACCACTGAGATTACCGAACGAAGCTCGGCGATAATGTCGGGGAGAGAATCGGCGGAGAACAGCTCCTTTTTGTACTGCGGGGAGATTTTTACAAAGCGAAGGGAGTAGAGCTGTTTTATGTGCCGCTCGATATTGCTTATTGTGTCAAAGCTCAGCCGCTCGCCGAGGGGTACGTATATGGTGTAGCTTTTGTAGTCCACGGGAGGGTTGAGTTCTATTTTGTTGATGGTTATTTTCCCGATTTTTCTGACAAACTCGTTGTCCATTGCCTCGGGGAACATTTCTCCTATTGTCATATTGCTTGCAGACACCTGCCTTTCATACTGTAATTAAAACTGCAACTAAAATCTGTTGCCAAGGAGTTAGAGTTTAGGTCAAGCCTTTGCAAAGGCTTGCAGATTCTTAAGACAGCGTCTTAAGTCGCTCTCCGCAGAGAGCGAAACACCCCCATCGTCAGAAAACGCAGGAAGGTAGGGGGAAATGTCCCTAAGGACATTTCTTCCGTAGGAAACCCTCGTCGGGGGTTTCCTGTATAGGTCGCCTTGCGACCTATAGGGCGTCCCCGTTAGATAAACTTGCGTCCCCCTCAAATTGCGTAGGCTACTGAGAGCAGAGTGAGCAAACTCAATGGTTATACTCTTATCAAAGTTTTAAATATATGTTACCCTTACATCATCTCAATCTCACGTAACAATTCGCTGAGTATGTCCTCCTGAGCGACTTTCCGAAGGACCTCGCCCTTCTTGAAAATCACCGCACAGCCGTCTCCTCCGGCTATGCCTATGTCCGCCTCCTTAGCCTCGCCCGGACCGTTGACTACACAGCCCATTATCGCCACCTTTATCGGCTTCTCAACGGAGCTGAGAGCCGCCTCCGCCTCCTTCGCCAAACCGATGAGGTCAATCTTCGTTCTGCCGCAGGTGGGGCAGGAAATAAACTGCACTCCCTCCTGCCGTATGGATAACGCGCTGAGTATGTCCTTCGCCGCCTTGACCTCCAAGACGGGGCTGTCGGTGAGCGACACTCTGATTGTGTCTCCTATCCCGTCGGCGAGGAGAGAACCGATTCCTATAGCCGACTTGACTAAGCCCATACGCTCAGTTCCCGCCTCCGTCACTCCGAGATGAAGTGGGTAGCGAAGCCGCTGTGACGCTATTCTGTACGCCTCAATCATAGTTGGAACATCGGAGGATTTTATTGATATGACTATGTCGGTAAAGTCGTTCTTCTCTAAAAGAGAGGCGTGATAGCAGGCGCTCTCAACCAGTGCCTCCGCCGTAGGGCTTTTGTATTTCGCCAAAATTTCCTTCTCCACAGAGCCGGAGTTCACTCCGATTCTTATCGGTATGCCTCGCTCCCTGCACGCCTTTGCGACTGCGCGGACATTTTCCTCACCGCCGATATTTCCGGGATTAATGCGGATTTTGTCTACTCCCGCCGCCGCCGAGAGGAGGGCGAGCTTGTAGTCAAAGTGTATGTCGGCGACAAGTGGGACTGAGAGTACGGATTTCAGTGCCTCCACGGTGCGAATCGCCTTTTTGTCGGGAACGGATACGCGGATGATTTCGCACCCTGCCGCCTGAAGTTCGAGTGCCTGCGACACGTTGCCCTCGGCGTCGTCTGAGGGCTTATTGAGCATCGACTGTATGCTGATAGGCGCACCGCCGCCGATTACTACATCTCCCGCTTTGACTGAATTGGTGATTGCTCTTTTAATCAAGGCTTACACTTCCCTTATGTTATGTAACTAAAATCTGTTGCCAAGGAGTTAGAGTTTAGGTCAAGCCTTTGCAAAGGCTTGCGGGTTCTTAGGGTAGCACCCTAAGTCGCTCTCCGCAGAGAGCGAAACTCTCTTATCGTTCAAAAAACGCAGGAAGGTAGGGGGAAATGTCCCTAAGGACATTTCTTCCGTAGGAAACCCTCGTCGGGGGTTTCCTGTATAGGTCGCCGTGCGACCTATAGGGCATCTCCATTAGGAAAGCTTACCTCCCCCCTCACTTTACGTAGGTTACTGAGAGCAGAGTAAGCAAATGCAGTGAAGGAGTACTCAAGACACATATTGGTTATAATATGCCTTTTGGGCTGCACTCAAGGCGCAACCCAAAAGGGAAAAATCGAATTTTGTAAAACTTGCCTGCTCCTCTATCCGCCTGTTATCAGCCGCACAATATCATTGTAGGTGATAACTATCATCAGCGCGAAGAACAGTAGCAGTCCTACCGCGTGAACAATCCCCTCGTACTTCGGGTTAATCGGCTTTCTCCTCACTCCCTCGATTAGGAGGAATACCACGCGTCCGCCGTCGAGCGCGGGGAGCGGAAGGAGGTTAAATATGCCGAGATTGACCGTAATGAGTGCCATTACGTTGAGGATGTTGTTAAAGCCTGCAAGGAAGCCCGCCATGAAGCTCTCCTTAAAGCCTTCCTTAAAGCCCGCGTCCGCCGCCTCGCCTATAATCTGAGCGATACCTACAGGTCCTGCCATGTTCTTCATTCCCTCTTGACCTGTTACCAGCCGCCACAGGCTGACATATACTACCCTTATTGTCGATACTGTCTCCTCAAATGTGCTTTTTAGGACAGTGCCGAAGGTCTGCTCGTAGCCGTACACCTTGAAGTCAAGCACCGTCTGCTTTAATCCTTCATTTTCAACAGTATCAAAAGTTACCTTAACAGGCACTTTCTCGCCATCTCTCACAACGACAAAATCCATTATGCCGTCCTCGTCGATAGCCATGGCAAAGCGGGCGTCCGTATAGCAGAACACCTTGTAGCCGTTTATCGAATCAATCTCATCGTTTACCCGCAGTCCGCTACTGTAGGTCGCCGCGTCCTCGCTGAATTTAGCTATGGTAGTATCGGCGTAGACCTCCTGCTGTGCCATAAGGGCGAACATAAATATAAGTCCCAGCACAATGTTGAGAAACGCACCTGAGGTGAGGATAATAAGCCGCTTCCACACCTTCTGCCTGTTTATGGAGCGTTCGTCGGGGCTGTCCTCGTCCTCCCCCTCCATCATGCAAAAGCCGCCTATGGGCAAAAGCCTGAGGGTGTAGAGAGTTTCCTTCCCCTGCCACTTTGCAATCTTAGGACCCATGCCTATTGCGAACTCGATAACCTTTACTCCGAACATCTTTGCCGTTATGAAATGCCCGAATTCATGTATCAATATGACAAGCAGAAACAGGACTACCGCGATAACAACGATTAATACTGTAGTAATAATAATCACCTCATTTATTTTTTGACCGTGCTAAGTACATACTCCCTTGCGGCAGTGTCCGCCGCTAAAACATCCGCCAGCGTGTAGGAGGAGACATCGGGCTGATTCTCCATAGCCGCGCCCACCATGTCGCCTATTTGCAGGAAGGAGATTTTCCCCTCTAAGAAAAGTCCCACCGCCGCCTCGTTTGCTCCGTTCGCCGCGGCAGGAGCAAGCCCTCCTCGCGACAACGCCCGCTTGCAGGTTCTAAGGCAGGTGAAGGTGTCCTCGTCCGGCGGGAAGAAGGTCATCCTCCCCACGTCAAACAGGTTGAGCGGCTTTGCCGGAGACACCGCCCGCGCAGGATAGCTTATGGCATACTGAATGGGTATCCTCATGTCGGGAGTGCCGAGCTGTGCGATTACGGCGTTGTCGATAAGCTCAATCGCGGAGTGAATAATGCTCTCCCTGTGAACCACGACCTCTATCTCCTCCGCTTTTTTGGAGAAGAGCCACGCCGCCTCTATAACCTCCAGCCCCTTATTCATGAGCGTGGATGAGTCGATGGTGATTTTCGCTCCCATTGACCAATTAGGGTGCTTTAGCGCCTCTGCGGGAGTGATTTCGGCGAGCTGCTCGCGCTTCATGCCGAAAAACGGACCTCCTGAGGCGGTTAGAATGATTTTCTTTACCGCAGACTTGTCGGGTACGCCCTGCAAACACTGAAATATAGCGGAGTGTTCGCTGTCAACGGGGATAATCTCCGTGCCGTGAGTGCGTGCCGCCTCGGTGACGAGCATACCTCCGGCTACTATTGTTTCCTTATTTGCGAGAGCTATTCTTTTTTTTCCTGTCTTTATGGCGGCGAGCGTAGGCTCTAAGCCTATCATACCTACCACCGAATTGAGAACTATGTCGCTTTCGGAGTATACGGCGGCTTCGATAAGCCCCTCATGCCCCGAAACGACTTTAGTCGCGGTGTCGGCTACGGCGATTTTCAGCTCCTTCGCCTTTTTTTCGTCGGTTACGGCGGCAAGCTTCGGAGAAAACTCCCGTATCTGCTCCTCGAGAAGCTTTATGTTGCTCTTTGCCGCGAGGACGGTGACGGGAAGCCCTAAGCTCCTTGCCACATCGCACGACTGCACTCCTATTGAGCCTGTAGAACCGAGCAGTGCCAGCCGCTTGTTTTCATTTCCGTTCATATGCACACTCCGGATTGGTTATTGTTGTTACAACATCTGACTGAAATCTGTTGAAGATATAATCCGTTTTACTTGGATTTTAGTATAAGAAGTAGGTCTCAAGGCGACCTACACAGGGAACCCCCGACGAGGGTTCCCTACGGAAGAAATGTCCTTAGGGACATTTCTTCCTACCCTCCTGCGTTTTTCTGACGATAAAAGAATTTCGCTCTCTGCGGAGAGCGACTTAGGACGCCGTCCTAAGAACCTGCAAGCCTTTGCAAAGGCTTGACCCAAACTCTAACTCCTTGGCAACAGATTGAAGTTTGTCATTACTACATCACAAACACCGGCAGTAAAATATTCAAAATACACACCGCCGGACAGACAAAAAACACGCTGTCAAATCGGTCGAGTATCCCGCCGTGTCCCGGGAGCAGTCTCCCGTAGTCCTTAATATCATATGACCGCTTGATAAGCGAAAATGACAAATCGCCTATTATCGAGATAATACTGCACAGGAAGGTGACAATTATCATGTTTCTTGTATTTATAAGATACGGCAGCCAGCCGAACACGGTAATGCTCAGGAAGAAGGCAAGCCATGTGAGGAATACGCCGGCTATTACTCCTCCCATCGCGCCCTCTATGGTCTTTTTCGGGCTTATGAGGGGGCTCATCTTGTGCTTTCCGAAAAATGTGCCGGCAAAGTACGCTCCCGAATCGGTGAGCCACGAAACCATTAGGCAGTAGAGGAGCAGCACAAGCCCGTCTACTATATCCTCGCGCCAGTAGATTACGCAGATGGAGTAAATGGGAAACGCCACCATAAGCGTACCCAGTATCGCCACCGCTATGTCTATAATCTTAACCTTGTCATACATCACGATAGCGCAGATAAACATACTCAAAGCATATCCCAAAAGCGTGATTATAATCACATACACCGAGTCGCCGCTAAATAGGAGCGAGAGTTGTATCATTATGACGCAGATAAAGCTGGGGATTGATATGGCGTTTATGTTAATTATATTTATCGCGCTGAGCATTTCATACGTAGCTATAATCGCCACTATTGTGAGAGTGAAGTAAAGAATCTTCATATCGACAAAAATGCTCGCGGCTATTATTCCTGAAAGGATGAGTATGGCAACCGCCGCCGTTATTATTCTCGTTTTCATTTATACACCGCCAAACCTTCTGTTTCTCTGTGAATATATGTCAATGGCACGTTCCAAATCGTCGGTAGTAAAGTCCGGCCACAGTATGTTGTCCATAAACACATATTCGGAATATGCCGACTGCCAAAGGAGGAAATTTGAGGTGCGGTACTCGCCGCTCGGTCTTATAATCAAATCGGGATCAGCCTGCCCTGCTGTGTAGAGATACTGTGACACAGTCTCCTCGCTGATTTCCGATGGAGATAGCTTGTCCTCCGCCATTTTTTTGACTGCGGAGACTAACTCCGCCCTGCCGCCGTAGTTCATCGCGATGTTGAGAACCAGCCCCGTCTTGTCGGAGGACAGCTCCTCTGTCTCCTCTATCAAGGCGCGAAGCTCATCGCTGAATGCGGAGACGTCGCCGATAAACCGCGTGCGGATGTTCTCATCCCTGAAATCGCGCAGTGCCTCCTCGAGGTACTCGCCGAACAGCTTCATGAGAGCGTCTACCTCCTCCTTCGGGCGGCTCCAGTTTTCGGTGGAAAAGGCGTACACCGTCAGATACTTTATACCTATTTTGTTGCAGTACCGCGTGATTACGCGGAAATTCTGCGCCCCTGCCCTGTGTCCCGCCATACGCGGCAGTCCGCGCTTTTGCGCCCAGCGTCCGTTTCCGTCCATGATTATGCCTATGTGAACGGGAAGCACTCTATCGGCACTCCTTGCCGCCTTTTTCTTAGAAAAAAACATTATTCCCCTCCAAATGCCTGTAGTTGCAGGTGATAAGCTATTAGCGATAAGCCGTATAAGCTTATCGCTATTGCTTTCAGAATACTTCGTTATCCGCACCGTTACGCGAATATACTAAATTTCCATTATTTCCGATTCCTTAGCGGAGGACGCAGAGTCAATCTCCTTCGAGAATTTATCGGTCAAATCCTGCATTTTCTTCTCCGCCTGCTTCAAGTCATCCTCCGTGATGGTGGAGTCCTTCTTCATTGCCTTGAGCTTATCTATCGCGTCGCGGCGGATAGAACGAATCGCAACCTTCGACTCCTCCGCCATCTTCTTGATATCCTTGACAATCTCTTTTCTGCGGTCCTCGGTGAGAGGAGGGAATGTAAGCCTTATGACCTTGCCGTCGTTCTGCGGGTGAATACCCAAGTCGGAGGCGTTTATCACCTTCTCAATCTCCTTGAGGACAGACGGGTCATACGGCTGGATTACGAGAACCCGCGCCTCCGCCACGCTGACCGACGCAAGCTGATTGATTTGAGTGGGAGTGCCGTAGTACTCCACTGACATTCTGTCCAAAACAGCCGGATTGGCTCTGCCCGCTCTTACAGCTTTATAATTTGTATCCAAAGCGGCAAGTGCCTTCTTCATTTTGTCTTCTGATTTAGTAAATACCTCTTGCATACTTAACCCTCCTGTACTATTGTTCCTATATTATCTCCCCGCATTGCCGCGACGAGATTTGCCGGCTCTTCTACGCTGAAAACCAAAATCGGCATATCGTTATCCCTGCAAAGTGCCGCCGCCGTACCGTCCATAACCTGAAGTCCCTTCTCAAGCACCTCTCTGTAGGATATGGTTTCGTACTTAACCGCGTCGTCGAACTTGTGCGGGTCGCAGTCGTAAACTCCGTCTACAACAGAAGCCTTGAGGATAATCTCAGCCTCTACCTCCACCGCTCTGAGTGCCGCCGCCGTATCGGTTGAGAAGAAGGGATTTCCCGTTCCGCAGCCGAATATGACTACTCTGCCCTTTTCGAGGTGGCGAACCGCCTTGTTCCTTATATACGGCTCGGCAACTGCCGTCATGGGGATAGCCGTCTGCACTCTAACCACTACTCCGAGCTGCTCAATCGCGTCCGCTACCGCAAGCGCGTTCATTGAGGTCGCGAGCATACCGATATGGTCGGCACGCGTCCTATCCATATGCTGAGATGTACGCCCTCTCCAGAAGTTGCCGCCTCCGACGACGATTGCAATCTCCACACCCATATCAACGCAATCCCTTATAGCCTTGGCTATCGAAATTACGGTATCCATATCAAGACCGAATTTTTTGTCGCCCGCCAACGCCTCACCGCTGAGTTTCAAGAGAACGCGCTTATACTTTGACTGCACGCAAACCCCTCCCTGCTTAATTTGCTACTATTTTACTATATATAGACACTAAAAGTAAAGTGTTATATGTTTTTTTAGAATATTTTGGTAATTTTTTTACATTTTATGCCCTTTTAAAACCTGATTCAAGCGGTGTATGGGCAAGCCCATGACGTTGTAGTAGTCACCATCTATCCTCTCAACAAATAACGCACCCCTGCCCTGCACTCCGTAAGCCCCCGCCTTATCCATCGGTTCACCTGTGGAGACGTAAGCAGCTATCTCCTCCTCGGAAAGTCGGGAGAAGGTGACGGCGGTTTGTTCGCAGAACAGCTCCTTCGCGCCGTCTGCAAAGAGTACGCACACGCCTGTGTACACTTGGTGAGTACGCCCTGAGAGCCGCTTGAGCATCTCTTTTGCCTCGTTTTCGCTTTTCGGCTTTCCGAAAATCTCGCCGTCGAGGCACACTGCCGTATCCGCCGAAATTATACTCCTGCTCATATTCTCGGCGAAAACCGCACGCGCCTTCCTCTCGGCTACAATCATGACCATCTCGGAAGGGGTGCAGTCGGAGCTGACCGCTTCGTCCGCATCGGAGACCACTACCTCAAACTCCACGCCCGCTTGGCGCAGAAGCTCGCTCCTCCTCGGCGATTTGGAGGCGAGGATGTACCACCTCCGCGATTTTGAGAAGTATTCGGGGTTCTCCCAATAGCTCTTCATTCGCATATGGCGGTTGTATGTTACCTCCTCACCCAGATAGTCGGGGGGAGTAAACGCCAGCGCGTCCTCCTCTGAGGGGAACTCGATTTCGGCGTACATAAATGAGGTTTCCGCTCCCTCGTCCACAAGACTGCACTCGAGGACAAGCCCGCCGCCTATGTCGTACCGCCTGTAGTCCTTCTTCGCAGGAGGCTTCTCGAGCAGTGCCGCCATGGCGAGGTAGTCGCTCTCCGATATGCTCACTTCCGTCTCCTCGCGCGAGAGCGTGCCCTCTCCCTTGACGGTGAGAGTACAGCGCGTCTCCTTCTCGGAAACTGACCTCCTTACTCTGACCTCCGGAGAGAGACTGAGGTAGCCCTGCTCGACGCGGGAGACCGACTGCGCGGTGAGCGGCGGGAAAGCACTTATCAAAAATTTTCTTTCTATTTCCATGGTGTTGCCCTCCAAATTTAAGACAGCGTGGCAAAATAAAATTTGCCACGCTCATTTATTCTCTGATAATTGATTCAAATAATCGAGAATATACTCCTGCTCTTCTTGAGTATAAAATCTCATAGCAATACGAATCGGTTTTTTCCTTTTATCTTTTGTATCAAGGAGATGAATCGCAAACTCTCCTTTAGGATTTCCTAATAATCGCACCGATATGTCTTCTCTCTTTATTCTTTTGCAGCCCAATAATCCGAGATATTCAACTTCATCTTCCGAAAGCGTTAAAGTGCCGCCTTTGAAAACAAACGGAAAAACAACGCAAAAAGCAATCACTACTCCGAAAAAGATAAATAGCCCTACAGGTTCCTTGTTATCGGGATTAATTCCTCCCTGAATAATAAAAAAGCACATACACAGCACAAAAAACACTGCCAAAACAAAAAACTGCGCAAGAAAACATCCGCCGAAATTTTGCTTGAATTTCAACGCGAATACACCTCTCTTTCGCAGTATCAACTCTATCTGTGTTTTCCCTCTTTATACCCATCTCTCTTGAACACAACTATAATCGAGCCAAAGAAGATTTTTACGTCAAACGAGAAGGAGAGCCGCTCAGCGTACTCCCTGTCATACATAACCTTCTCCTCGTCCTCTATGTCGTCGCGTCCGTTTATCTGCGCCCAGCCGGTAATCCCCGGACGCAGATCATAAACCCCCGCCTTGTAACGGAGAAGATGGATTTTCGACTCCTTCTCAATAAGAGGACGCGGACCGATAATGCTCATGTCGCCCTTTAGGACATTGAAGAGCTGAGGAAGCTCGTCGATACTCGTCTTTCTGAGAAACATACCCATTCTCGTGATGTACTTGTACGGGTCTTGCAAGTCCTTAGTGGCGATGTGCTTAGGAGCGTCAATCTTCATTGTGCGGAATTTGTATATGCGGAATATTTTGCCGCCCTTGCCCACTCTGCTCTGCCTGAATATAACCGCTCCCTTTGAATCAAGCCGTATCAGAATCACGAGAATTAACAGCAGCGGACTTGCCGCAATCAAAAAAAGGAGGGAAGCAATAACGTCCATACATCGTTTAAACACCAGATAACCGTTCTTCGACATACTATCCTTTTGTTCTTCCCTTCTCTTTAAAATAAGGTACGGGTAGGTAGGGGTAATCGGCAGTTATGTCTGAGTTTATGCACTCATACACTGCCCCATTGAGTTTATACACTCATTATATTATCCGATTGATAAAAAGTCAATATTTATTGAAAAACGGCACACTGCGAAATTGCCTCAATACACTAAGTTGCTCTCGATAAACGGCTTTACCACATCCATAATGAGGGCAATTGCAAGCACTATGTCGAACATTCCGCAGGAAATTAGGAATACTCGGCGGATTCCCTTCTTCTCGAACCTCCTCGCAAAAAAGCCGAGCAGGAGGCAAGAACCTACAAGCGCAATCAAATCAAGCCCTACGCGCATGAGTATAGTCTCAAGCGGAGTTGCGGACGCGTCAATCAAGCTGACTGCCATCTCCCCGATAAAGTGTGCCAATGGCACAAAGCCCAGAGGTATGATAGCAACCGCGAACTGCTTGCTCCCCGACCTCATCATCATAAAGGACGTTATTCCCACAATTAAAACTATAGCAGCACAAACTGACAGCACGGATTCATCTCCTCCTTTTGGTTTATGGTGATACTGATGGACTGCACATTATGTAAATGTACCATGTTTTTAGTAATAAGTAGGTCGCACGGCGACCTACACAGGGAAACCCCCGACGAGGGTTTCCCTACGGAAAATGTCCAGCGGGACATTTCCCTACCCCTCCTGCGTTTCTCTGACGATAAAGTATTTCGCCATCTGCGGATGGCGACTTAGGACGCCGTCCTAAGAACCTGCAAGCCTTTGAAAAGGCTTGACCTAAACTTTGCCTCCTTGGCAACAGATTGTAATAATGTGCGACCTCGCCGTCCTAATACCCCAGCAGGTAGAGCCGCGCAAGACCGAACATCTCCCTAAACCAGTAGTACATGGCAAGGTTGAAGGGCGGCTTGCTGGAGACGGCGTAGTGGTTTTCTATAGATAACTTATCGCAAATCATAGACGCGCGGAGTTGATGGAAATTGTCGGTCACAATACAAATATTGCTGTAGTAATTGTTCTCCAAAATGACGTCGAGAGCGAACTCCAGATTCTCAAACGTGCTGGTCGATTTGTCCTCCACCCTGATTCTGGAGGCACTCACGCCCTTGTCTATAAGATACTGCTTCATTATAACCGCCTCGGGGTAGTCCTCATCCGCGCCCTGCCCGCCTGTCACAACGCAGTTGACGTTCGGGTTTTCGAGGAGAAATTCGGCGGCGACATCAAGACGCTTTGCGAGAGTAAGGCTCGGTCTGTTGCCGTTGACCTTACTGCCCAGCACTACTACCGTCATCTGAGTAGTGTTTGCGGGAGGATAGTTTCGCGTAGCGGAAATCATGAATCCCGAAACTAACGCGAAAGCCACCGCTCCGGCAGTAAAAATCATCGCCGTCAGTATGTAGAGAGACGACCACCAAAAGCCTCTCTTTGCAGACAGCCACTCCCACGCGTGTGTCACGAGGAGGATAAACAACCCGATAAGGAGCGGCGCGTACACTCCCACTCCGATAATTCCGAAAAGGATGGGAGACACGGCAAAGAGGACGAAAAGCCGCATGAATACAACGAATAATTTCCGTTTCAGCTTCATCTCCCTGAAGGGAGTAAAGTACGGCGAGAGGGATTTTTTCACTCTGCCGAAAAACGACTTCTTCCCCTCCGCGGAAGGCTTATCTGCGGAGGACTTCGCCTCGGAGGACACATCTGCAAAGGATTTCTCCTCCCGCACTTTATCCGATTCGGCGGGGACTACCGTTTTCTTGATTATGTCGAGCAGCTTTATATCTCATTACCACCTTTCGTATAGTACTCCGGCTCAGTACTCCGGCTCACTTATTCTCGATACGAACATCCAAATTATTGCGCGGCATTATTATGCCGTTCTCCTCAAAGGCGTACTTCACCTTCTCCATAAGCGCGAACTTCGCCGCCACATAGTCGGAGGAGTCAATCCACGCGCGTACTTCATACATAACCGCGCTGTCGGAAAACTCTGCTATACCTACCTCCGCGCTGTCCGCCTTGACATAAGCACAATCCTTGTATGCCGCTAAGAGTACCTCCTTAACCGCCTGCGAGTCTGCGGAGTAGGGGGCTTTGTAGGATAAATCGAGGCGGCGGCTTCCCTCCGCCGTGCAGTTTATCAGCTTGTTCTGTATAAGCTGGGAGTTAGGGACGATAAGCTGTTTGTTGTCCACCGTTACGAGAGTGGTAAAGATAAGTTCTATCTTGCTGACCGTGCCGCTGCTGTCGGAGGTTTCGATATAATCCCCAACTTTAAACGGGCGGTTAAAGAGG
This sequence comes from Oscillospiraceae bacterium, assembly GCA_031262985.1. Classification (GTDB taxonomy): domain Bacteria; phylum Bacillota; class Clostridia; order Oscillospirales; family Acutalibacteraceae; genus JAISGQ01. The sequence continues at coordinate 55,994 of JAISGQ010000012.1, read as the reverse complement.
ATTACCACTCCTCCCGCGAAGTTGGCGAGGGTGTCCTTGACGGCGAGACCGGCAGTGATTCCCGCCGCTCCCAGAGCCGCAACCACTGATGTGATGTTTACTCCCAGCGCGGCGACTGCGGAGACGATAACTATGAGCTTGAGGAAGGTCTTTAGGGAGGAGGACATGAAGGTGACTACTCCCTTGTCAACCTTGCTCTTTGACATGGCTTTCTTGAATATCCGCGCTATTATCTTGGACGCCCAGAAGCCTATTATGATGATGAGTATACAGCCTACGATTTTGCCTCCCGACTCCTTGCCCCATTTGACGACTGCCTCTCCGACTTCGATGAACGCGTTTGATACCCACAAGGCGAGCTTGTTCCAGAATGATTGTGGTTCGGATTGGATGAAGGATGAAAATATATTCATTTTGTAATCGCTCCGTTTTCTGTTTTGTGAAGGAGCAGTAGCAGCTCCTCCTTGTGTTTTGTAAAGGAGCAGAGGTAGCTCCTCTATGCGGTGTTGACGCTGCATAAGTGTAGTGTTGCCATTGTACCACGAATATGCGTAAAGTGCAACCGTATTTCCCGATTTAGAGGAAGTGCTGCTTCTGCTACTCCCCGCCTGTATTTTCCGAGAACACAGCAATAATACCCCCGCAACTTAGTTGCGGGGGTATTAACACTAATCTCTTAAATTATTCCAAAACTTACGCTATGACTTCGCCCTCTACACGTCCGCTGCAGCCCGCCGCGTTCGATTCGTCGGTGTCGATGTGCATAGCTGCGGAGAAGTTCGGATTGACGCGTATTACGACATCTCCGAACGTAGTTGTACGCTCGGCAGTCTCAATCTTAACCGACACTACCTGTCTGTCGGTAACTCCGAAGCTCGCTGCCTCTTCGGGAGTAAAATGTATGTGACGCTTGGCGACTATCACGCCCTCGGGAATCTCCACCTCGCCCTTAGGACCAACAATCTTGCATCCGGGCGAACCTGCCGTATCTCCCGATTCTCTGATAGGAGCGGCAATTCCCAGCTTACGCGCGTCGGTGAGCGAAAGCTCCGCCTGAGTGGCGGGGCGCGTCGGACCTAATATGGATATACCGGACATCTCCCCCTTAGGACCTACTACAGTAACTCTCTCCTCGCAGGCAAACTGACCGGGCTGAGAAAGTGCCTTCTTATTTGTAAGCTGATAGCCCTCCCCGAAAAGTATTTCGAGGTCGGCGGCAGAAACATGGACATGACGTGCAGATGTTTCAACTAAAACCTTCATGATAAACACTCCTTTAACTAAAGATAATTCGGATCAAATTTGGTAAAATCTGCTCCCTACTGTTTATTATAGTATAAAGTGAGGAGTATTTCAAGCAATTTTCAGAAGGAGAGTGAAAATTAAGATTGTCAAAGCGGCAGTTTAGCAATATAATGTATATATTGCAGAATAATGGGTTATATCTGATTACAATTTCGCAGAAGTGCGATTTTTCGGAAATGTAATTTTGCAGAAACGCGATTTTGCAGAGGTGCGATTTTGCAGAGACGCAATTGTTATTCGTAGGTCGCAAGGCGACCTACACAGGGGAACCCCCGACGAGGGTTCCCCTACGGCAAAATGTCCTTAGGGACATTTTACCTACCCCTCCTGCGTTTTTTGAACGCTAAGAGAGTTTCGCCATCTGCGGATGGCGAGTTAGGGCTCTGCCCTAACAACCCGCAAGCCTTTGCAAAGGCTTGACCCAAACTCTAACTCTTTGGCAACAGATTTTAGCTTGATGTATATTAGGAGTGATTTTGTGGGAGATCTCGATAACCTGCGCTTGCAGTGTCTCTCCTGCCGCAAATGCGAGCCGGGGACGACACGCACTAATCTGGTTTTCGGAGTGGGCAATCCGAACGCGCGTGTCATGTTCATAGGAGAAGCCCCCGGGGAACAGGAGGATTTGCGCGGAGAACCGTTCGTCGGAAGGAGCGGCAAGCTCATGGACTCCATGATAGCGGAGGTGGGGCTTTACCGCGACAAAAACATCTACATCGCCAACATGATAAAGTGCCGCCCGCCGAACAACCGCGACCCGCTCCCCTCGGAGCAGGAGGCTTGCATAAACTGGCTTCGCGCTCAGTTTAAGATAATAAAGCCTAAAATCATCGTGTGCGTGGGGAGAATAGCGGCAGCGCGAATCATGAAGCCCGACATTAAAATAACAAAGGAACACGGTGTTTTCATGGAGAAAAAGGGAGTTCTCATGATGGCTACACTCCACCCTGCCGCGCTGCTTAGGAATATCAATCAGAAACCGCTTGCGGAGGAGGATTTTCGGATACTCAAACAAAAAATAATGGAGGTTTGCCCCGAAACGTATAACATATAATACAAGAGGGCATGACAAAAGCTATGATAGTGGATAACGGAAATTGGATAGCAGAGGGGGAGCGTTCTCCCGACAAACAGCTCAAAACGGTAGATGAGATGTACGCCTTGGTGGAGAAATACGGGTTTCTTCCGCTTTTTAAAAACTCCATCAAGGGCTTCTCGGTGGAGGAGTACTCCAACCCCGACGCGTGGTGGACAGACTCCGAGGACGACGCGTGGTACTGGCGCGAGCTTGCGGCGCGTGACAAGAGAGTGATGTACGGCAAGCTTTTCGGAAAGAAGGCGGGATTTATCTCGAAGAAGTGGCTTCCCCTCCTTGCGGCATACCGCCGGAAAGGCTACGATTTCGACGCACGCTTTGAGGACGGACTTGCCTCACTCAAGCAAAAGCGCGTGATGGACGTCATAGAGGAGAAGGGCATAGTTCCCTCCTACCTCCTCAAGGAGCTGGCAGGCTTCCAAAAGGGCGGGGAGACGGGCTTTGAGACTGTTCTGACCGCACTGCAGATGCTGACCTACATATCGGTTTGCGATTTTTCGAAGAAGCTCAACAAGAAGGGCGAGCCTTACGGCTGGAGCATCGCGAACTACAGCACTGCGGAGACCTGCATGGGCGAAGCTCTCGTTCGAGCCGCCTACGATACTCCCCGCGAGGAGCTGGAGGAGAAGCTCATCGGCAACATCCTGCGGCACTTCCCCCATGCGGACAGGAAAACTGCACTTGCCGTCATCTCCCCGAAGTGATGGCGGGAGGAGTATAATTCCCCACTCCCCGCCCCCCTCTCGCCTATAGTTAATTAACTTAGAAAACATAAAGAAAACACGGGCTAAAAGCTCGGATTTGTGCGGTTTTCGCCCGTGGAGGCTTGATTGTTTTCAAGTTAATTTAGTGTGGTATATCTACTAAATCTAAAATTAAGGATGGTTTTGAATAATGTCAAATCAACATCCCTCAATCGGCAGTGCCGACAACACCGCCGACAACACCTCCTCCCGCAAAGCCTTGCGAATCGCCGTCAAGGTACTTTTTGCGTGTTCGGCAATGATTATGTCGGTTCTTCTGTCGCTCTTTAATCTAATGCCGTCGAGTGCCTTATCCCTCGACCTGTTCGCCATAACGACATTCTCCGCGCTGGGAATCGTTCTGTTTTTGGTAATCAAGTGCAAATTTATCGAGCGTACATTTTCAAATTTAAACATACCGCTGCTCGTCCTTTCGGCGGCACTGACCTACTTCCCCTGCCACGCCGCCGCTGTGGAGCTGACCGACAGGATGTCGCGGCTTTTCGTCATACGCGAGGTTTTTGTAGGCGAGATAATCACGCACTTTTGGGGAGAGAACGCCGCGCTTGTCTCCTCCATCCTTTCGGCGGGAGCATTGTTTGCCGCATTCGTTTTCACCTACTGCTTCGTAAACGCATTTGTCCGTTTTATCAGGGACTTGTACGAAAAATCAGACAAAGCGGACAAGATTTTCTTCTTTGCCGCGCTTTTCGTATCCGTAGCCGCGATTTCGCTTGTATACTCCCACACAACTGCGTTTTACTCGGGAGTGGACGCAAACGGAGGCGTTCGTTTATACGACATAATATACACCACCGATTCGGGCGAGATTTTCGACTCCAACGCATACTACAGCATTAACGCGGAGCAAAACGACATACGCCAGCCGCTGTTTGGGTTGTTCGCCGCTCCCTTCGGCTCACTGGCGAAGCTCATTTCGCTGATTTTCTTCTTCGTTCCGAACATCTACCCCATAGCACTCGCGGCTATTCAGGCTGGGCTTCTGCTCCTCGCCGTTATCATGACGGCGGAGATGATGAAGCTTCGCGGGCTATTGAAGGCGGCGTTCTTCGCTCTTTACGCCCTGTCATTCCCCATGCTCATATATGTCCTGACCATGGAGCAGTACATTTTCTCCATGTTCTGGCTCATTATGTTTATCTACTGCGCCCTCTCCAATCGGCAGGAGAGGCAGTACGCGTTTGCCGCGGCTTCCTCCTCCATGCTGACGACGGGTGTGCTGTTCCCGCTCCTCTCAGACAAGCGGAGCTTTTGGGGCTTTGTCAAAGACATATTTGAGGCGGGAGTAAAATTCGCCTCCTTCATCATACTCTTCGGACAGCTCGCTCTTGTCGCGAATTTCATGGAGGAGATTGGCAAGCTCATGCGCTTTTCGGGCGTGGAGCTGACCTTCGGGGACAAGCTCCTGCAATTTTTCTCCTTTGTCTCCTCCTGCTTTTTTGCCCCTGCGGCGTCTACTGCCGACACCTTGGGGTATATGTCCTATTTCCCCGATGCCGTTACGTCGGTAAGCGCGGCAGGAGTAGTACTCCTCGCACTTGTGCTGCTCGGCTTCGCGCTTAATATGAAGAACAAATTCGCTCAGATTTGCATGGCGTGGACTGTCTTCTCCTTCGTGATTCTCTGCGTGGTGGGCTGGGGAACTCAGGAAAACGGGCTGGTGCTGTACGCTCTCTATTTTTCGTGGGCGTATATATCGCTGATTTTTATGCTGTTTGAGAAGGTCGGCTCATATATTAAAAATAAGAAGGCGGCGGCGGTGTACAGCGTAGTTAAGTATGCTGTGTTTATCTCCTTCGCGCTGCTTATGCTTTGGGTGAATATCCCCGAAATGGCGAATATACTGCGGTTTGGGGCGGAATATTATCCTGCGTAGGGATATTTGGAGAATCCCCGACGAGGGTTTCCATTCCCCCTCACTGCGTTTTTTGAACAATAGAGGTGCTTCAGAGGTGCTTCGCCATTAACTACAGGAGGATTTGAGAGAGACCCTATAGGTCGCAAGGCGACCTATACAGGAAACCCCCGACGAGGGTTTCCTACGGGAAAATGTCCTTAGGGACATTTTCGCCTACCTTCCTGCGTTTTTCTGACGATAAAAGAGTTTCGCCATCTGCGGATGGCGACTTAAGACTCTGTCTTAAGAATCTGCAAGCCTTTACAAAGGCTTGACCCAAATTCTAACTCCTTGGCAACAGATTTTAGTTTTTAGTAAAATTGTCCCGATTGGAGAAATAAAATGAAAAAGTACATCAAGCTCATGCGCGTTCATCACTACATAAAAAATATACTGATTCTGCTTCCGCTGATTTTCAGCGGACAGCTCTTTGCGACCGATTTAGTGCTGAAAACAGTGCTGGGTTTTTTCTCCTTCAGCCTTCTCTCCTCGGTGGTTTATATCGTAAACGACACGAAGGACGCTAAGAGTGACCGACTGCACAGCACAAAGAAAAACCGCCCTATCGCAAGCGGGCAGGTGAAAATCCACTCCGCCGTGATACTCGCCTGTGTGCTGTTTATCATCTCAATCGCGGTTAATTACTTCGCAGCGGGACTTGATATAAAAATTTCGCTTTATCTCATTCTCTATTTCGTCCTCAACCTCTTTTACAGCTTAGGGCTTAAAAACATCCCCATCCTCGATATCGCCATTCTCGTGTCGGGCTTTCTCCTCCGCTTGCTCTACGGAGCGGCAATCACAGATATCGAAATATCGAAGTGGCTCTATCTCACGGTAATCGCCATCTCCTTCTACATGGGGCTTGGCAAGCGGAGGAACGAACAGAAGCAGCAGACCGGCTCCTCCCGCAAGGTGCTCAAGCAGTACACGCAGAGCTTCCTCGACAAAAATATGTATATGTGCCTCGCTCTCGCGATTGTCTTCTACTCCCTGTGGAGCGTTGACCCGATAACCATAGCGCGCATAGACAACACGAATTTGGTGTGGACTGTGCCTATTGTGATACTCATATGCATGAAGTACAGCATGAATATTGAGGGCGACTCCGACGGCGACCCCGTGGAGGTTATATTAAAGGACAAGATGCTGCTCGCACTCTGCGTTGTGTTTGCACTGGTTTTCCTCGGCATTTTTTACCTGTAGCAAAGGAGAACGCGTATGAACGTATACGATTTTGACAAGACGATATACCGCGGCGACAGCACTCTCGATTTCTATTTCTTCTGTTTAAAACGAAACCCCGCAGTCTTATTGAAGCTCCCCTCTCAGCTTGTCGGGGGAGTAAAATATCTGGCGGGGATGCACGGCAAGACGGAGTTTAAGCAGGCGTTCTATAGCTTTCTAAAGATACTCCCCGATACGAAAAAATGCGTCTCCGACTTCTGGCACTCCCACGAGCGAAAGCTGGAACAGTGGTATATCAATCAGATGAGCGGGGAGGATGTGATAATATCCGCCTCCCCCGATTTCCTCCTGCGCCCTTTGTGCGAGCGGCTGGGAGTAACGCTCATCGCCTCCATTGTGGACAGCGAAACGGGCAGGTGCGAGGGGCGCAACTGCTACGGGGAGGAGAAGCTCCTGCGCTTTCGGGAGCTTTACAAAGACACGGCGATAGACAAATTTTACTCCGACTCCCACTCCGACTATCCTCTTGCAAAAATTGCCCGCGAGAACTATATTGTCCGCGAAGGAAAGATACTCGAATGGGAGCAGTAGGCTGAGAGAATATGTGGGAGGAATATACGAGGATAACAAAAAATCATAAGACAATCACAATGCCGCAAACATTACGATTGTCTTATGATGATGCCTGTGTTTCCAATATCGTTTTTCCCACATCCGGTCTTTCAATCCGTTTAATTCCCGTGTTTCTTCCGCCTTGCACAAGCTTATCCCCTTTAGGATAACGCGGTGCGGGGCGTTTGCAACCTATGTTGCGTGATAATTGCAATTTGTCTGATTTCTGTTGCTATCGGCGATACTTGTCGAGTGACTTCGGTGCCTTGGGCTGGTGATAAAGCCACATACAAGTCTGCGCCGCGCCTGAAACAGCAACCGCACGTGCCAAAGAAGCGACCGCGCTTGAAATTTTAGTAACACTGCTCTTCATGATTTTTCCTCCTTTTCTCAAAAATATGTGAAACAGCCATCGAGATGAAGGCTGAGTACATCCCCAAAAAAACAAACGAATATGAATCGGACAAATCCGCGTTTGTGAATGTGCTTATGAGAAGTAGTATCAAACCGATAATTGATTCTATCGAAAATATTGTGGTGCTTAGTTTTTTATTTCTACTTTTTTCTCTTTCAGTAAGGGGCTTATTTTCACTCTCCGATGGAGCTATGATGTAGGTGGCGACAGCGGCGGGTATCATCAAACAGAGAGAAACGATACCTATATACTTTTGCAGAAAGAGGTAAATCGCAAACGCCAAAAGCATATTTACAGACATACTCATTATGCAGAAAAAATTATTTTTCGCGTGCAGTCCTCCTGCATATGTCCTTACGGGAATAAAGGCAAGGAGGAAAATTACTGCTCCAATCAGATTTCCGAGGATAATACCGATAGCGAGTGCCGCGGCGACTCCAACTATGTTTGAGATAAGCAACTCGAGTCCATAGGAGTAAAGGTCCTGCTCATCCTCCGTGATTGTGCCGTTTCTGACGAATACAGAGGACAGTCTCTCAGCAACTCCGTGAATCATAAGCACAAGTCCTTTCCGTAAAGCTTGTCCGTAATATAACATATATTTCAGACAAAATCTATAGTTTTTCGCGAGTGGTTACAATTCACGCGCGAATGGTCGCAGGTTTAAATAAAGAAACAAACCCACACAATAAAACGCAAAGCGTTTTATTGTGTGGGTTTGTGCTTAACGAAAGGCACGGAGGGACACTACTCCCCCGCTAAAAATCTTGTGAATAAATCGAGCACGGTCTTGCGGCTTGACCTGCTCACGGGAATGGTGCGGTTGTTTGAAAGCGTTACGGAATCCTTCCTAAAGGCCGTTATGTGGCGGACATTGACGAGATAGCTTCGATGGCATCGGATTATACTCGTACCCTCAAGCTCGTGTTCTACCGCCGCTAAGGTTGTTGTCGTTTGATATTTTTCTTTTTCGGTGTAGAGTGATACAATTTTATCGAACACCTCCACAAAGAGAATGTCCGACACGTTTATCCTCATCTGCGAGTCCTCAGACGTAATGATTATATGTCCGCCGCTGCTGTTGATTTTCCTCATGGAGCTGTCGAGCGTACTGCTTACCGCGGAGTCGAGCGCAACGTCCGATTTATATATAAATCGGTGTGCGTCCACATTGTAGCCCGTCACCGCATAGTCAATCCAGCTTGAAACGAAAATCAGAATCACCTTCTTGTCGTAGCTCCTGATTATTTCTGCGGCTGCATCTCCGTTTAGGGAGGTCATTTTCATGTCAAGAAAAACAATGTCGTATGGAGATGAATTTGTTTCATAAACCTCAACTATAGGCTTTCCGTCGTCGTAAAAATCAATATGATACTCTATTGATTTCGATTTGAAATATTTATCTATTGATCTTGTTATATTATCCCTGAAGCTTTTTTGATCGTCGCATACTGCTATGTTAATCATTTATATGCTCCCCTTTCTTTTGATATTTTTTAAAAACATTAAGCTTAATAATAATTTTCAAGAATATATATTTATTCTGTTCATAAAGTATAATATCACTTTTTGTCACAAAATACAATACAATAAATTTTTATGGGAAATAAAAATTTATTGTATTGTATTTTGTGCATTGTCCTCCCTCTGACATGATTGGCAACAGAGCATATACAAGAATATATTGTGTGCATTTTTTCCGAATGGTTGAAAAATCTTACAAATACGGTTATAATATAGAAAAAGGATAAGGAGGTTTTAAATATGTCCGTAACTGAAATTACAAACAGCAATTTCGAAAATGAGGTATTGCACTCCGATAAACCGGTTCTTGTTGATTTCTGGGCGGTGTGGTGTCCTCCGTGCAAGATGCTCTCCCCTACGGTAGATGCCATCGCGGAGGAGACAGACTCCGTCAAGGTCTGCAAGATAAATGTGGACGACTGCCCCGAACTCGCGGCGCGGTTCGGCGTGGCGAACATCCCCACTCTGATAGTGTTCAAGGGCGGCGAGGAGGCAGCACGGTCGGTAGGAGTGCAGTCGAAAGAGGCTATTCTTTCTATGGTGCAATAGCAAAAATATGCAGAAATAACGTAATCCCCATTCAAAGACACTTTGAATGGGGATTGCGTTTATTTCTACTGTTCACTAAACTCCCTCACAAAATGACACCTTGTCATTTTGCGAAGGACAACTGTCACCTGTCACTTGTCAACTGTCAACTGAACTCCCTTAGGCAGAAGTATCGTCCGTACTCTACGCCGCAGCGTCGTCTCCCGCTGTATCCTCCATATCCATATCCATGCTGTCGTCGGATATTCCCGCAAGCTCTATAGTCGGGCAGTCGATATCATCAATGCCGTGTACCATCTTCCCGCTGTAGCTCAAAAACTCGTCCTTGAGGAATCGCGCCTCCTCGCCGAATAGCGGGATAGGCTGGTAGTTGTTTGTCGATTTAGGAGTACTCGAGGTGGTACTGCAAGGAACTACCAACACGCCCGTACACTCTGCCTTTCCATCCCTTAAGGCGAAGCGAGGACGCACAATCATGCCCATTCTGCTCGCCGCGCTGGTGGTGGCTTTTCCTCCGAAGGCGAAGTTGCCTATGCTGTAGAAGATGTATTTGCCCTTGTACAGCTCCGCGCCCTGAATGGTGTGGGGGTGGTGTCCGATAACCATATCCGCTCCCGCATCGACAAACTTCCGCGCAGGCTCAGCTTGGTCGGAGTTGGCGTCGTTCTGAAGCTCGAAGCCCCAGTGGGCGTTGACTATGACTATATTGTCGGGCTTCTTGTACTTTCTTATCTCTTCAATGAGGAAATTTGTTAGGTCGTCGCCGTATTTCTGCGGCAGTCCGGCAGGCCATATGTAGTTGCCCGAAAGGAGTACAACCTCAATATCCCCTATCTTCTTAATTATAGGAAGCTTTTCGTCTCCTATATCCATGCCCGCCTCGGTGACTGCTTTGATGGTTTCGTCGTAGCCTGTCTGCTTCCAGTCGAAGCTGTGATTGTTCGCGAAATTACACCCCTCCACATAGCTCGGAGCGAGCAAGTACTCCGCCAAATCAGGAGAACCCTTGAAGTTGAACGCCTTATCGGGGAGCTTGTCTCCCGAATTTGTGAGGGTGGTTTCGAGATTTATATATGTGTAGTCGTCGTTCATGAAGAAGCCCTTTACCATATCGAATGAGTATGTAGGGCTGCCGGAATTTTCGTAGACAGTGTTGAAATTTGCGTCCTTCTTAGCCTCGGGCCACGTACCGAGAGTACAGTCGCCCACGAAGCTCATGATAATCTCGTCCTCCTTCATCTGCTCATGCTCGTAGTTGAGGAAGCTGTCGATTCCGGGAGCATACTCGCCGTCGGCAGGGAGGATTCTCTTGTATGCGGTTGCGTAGAATTTGTACATCTCCGGCTTTTCCTTTACCTCGGGAGCAGTGCCTGAGGCGTCAAGCTCGACGACGTAGTTGTCTTTTGATTGCTGTTTTAGGTACTCGAAGTATTCCTCCAAGCACATATTCATCTGCTCCATCGCCATGGCGTGCTCAGTGCCGACATAGCGAATGTGCCACGGCTCGTACATAATGCCCGTGATGTCCTGCTTGTCCTTCTTGTAGCGAATGACAAAGCCGAAGCGGACGCAGTTCTCCTTGACCCACTTGCCCACAGGCAGCTCGGCAAAATTGTTCTGACAAGTGCCGTCGGTGGAGAGGTCCATACACGCGCCGTACTGATGCTCAGACGTTCCTGGGTAGGCGACAATCTTCTTCGCCCCCTCCACTCCGTAGGTTTTCGCCTTCGCGTCAAAGTTGGTCTGTTGCTTTGAGTAGGAGCGGTAGCCGCTTATCACCGAAACCTCCATCCCGAGAGCTTTTATCTCGTCATACATCCGTTTGTACGCGTCAAGGACGTGTTTCTGGAGCTGAATCCCCTTCGTCCCCTTCACTGTGCCGTCTATCTTCGTCAAATCGGGAGGGATAAAGTCCGACGAAAGTGTGCTTGCGGTGTTGATAACCCGCGGCAGTACGGCGGGAGGACCTAAATTCTCCTTCTTTCCGCCGATAAGCTCGTAGTAGACGGGAGCTTCCTCAAGCGGAAGGTCAGAGCCGCTGACATCTCCTCCTCCGCCCGCGCTGAGGAAGGAGAAGGGGGCAATGGGCAGCTTAGAGATCTGTGTACCGGCTGCAACTCCCTGAATGAGGAGTATTACAGCAAGCAAACACGACACGGAGATTCGCGTCGCCTTATGTGTGGAGAAGCACTTCTCCTTCACCCACGCGGCGGCGACCTCTCCTCCCTCGACTGTTTTGGTAAACACGTCAGAGTATATATCGCGCGTCTTTCTCATGATTTGAGATGCTTTGCTCGGTCTCGCGTAGCGAAGCTCCGGCTTCTTTTTACGTGCGGGAGCGGACTGCTCCGCCGAATAACTGTTTTTCAAATATATCACCTATTCGGAAAATTTCTTATTGTCATTATAGCAAATCCGATTGAAGGTGTAAATAGAACTTAGTGAGAGTTAACAATGTTTTAGCTTTGTTCATTGATTGTTTTCAATTAAAATCCGCCGTATTAGTGACAAAATTGAGAATTTATGATATTATGTAGTGTATAAGAGGTGATTCTATAAGATTGACAGAATAAAAATGAACTACAGCGCCAGCTCCGTGCAAATTTCGGTTCGCGCGGAGGACGAGGAAGAGGGTTTATCGAAAATTCGGCGGATGCCCTTCGGTATGTATCTGACAGATACCGCATTTCGTGAGGAGTAAAAAAACGGAGCAATCCGTTAACAGAGCCCTTTCGAACTGTCAGGCGGGAGCAGCGGCTTTTTTCACCGGCTGTTTTACAAATTTATTTTAGCCTTAAATTATACCTGTACCGACTATCGATTAGAAACGGTGCAAAATCAAGGAAAAGCCGCTGTTTGTTTGGTTTTTCGCAAGTTTTGCCTGCCGTTTTATAAGAGATAGGATGTTACAAAGTATAAGGGAAATATTTTCATCCCATAACCGATAAAAAAGCAGATTTTTTCGGTTGTGTTTTTTTGCGCTGAAATTCTCAAAAATACAAAATATACGCTTGATACAACACTGAATCAAGGGCAGTATCTGAAAGGAATTTTTTATATGTGCGGAATAGTTGGATATGCAGGCGGCAAAAATTCGTCTGACATTTTAATCTCAGGGTTAAAGAATCTTGAATACAGAGGCTACGACTCGGCGGGTATCGCCGTATTTATCGACGGCTACGTCACAACCATAAAGAGCCAAGGCAGAATAGCAAACTTGGAGGAAAAGATAGCGGAGTGCAAGCCCGCCGAAAGCCATGTAGGCATAGGTCATACCCGCTGGGCGACACACGGCGCACCCTCCGACAGGAACAGCCACCCCCACTCCTACGGCAAGATTACGGTAGTGCATAACGGCATTATCGAAAATTACTCCCTTCTCAAATCGGAGCTTATCGACGAGGGGGAGGAGTTCGCCTCCGACACTGACAGCGAGGTTATCGCTCACTTAATCAACAAGTACTACGACGGCGACCCTGTGGACGCAATCTACACCGCTCTCGCGCGGCTTCGCGGCTCATACGCCCTCGGCATACTGTTCGAGGGAATCGACGACAAGCTTTTCGCTGTGAGGAGGGAAAGTCCTCTCATCGTGGGAATTGGAGAGGGAGAAAATTTCATAGCGTCGGATATTCCCGCCGTACTCTCGCACACGAGGAATTACTACCTACTCGAAACAAATGAGCTTGCGATAATCGAAAGCGGCAGTATTACGCTCTTAGGCGCGGACAGACAGCCGATAGAGAAGGATGTTTTCGTCGCCACATGGGATGTCGCCGCCGCGCAGAAGGACGGCTACCCCCACTATATGCTCAAGGAGATAAACGAGCAGCCCAAGGCTCTCACGGAGACAATCGTGCCGCGCCTTGCCGGCGGAATCGAAAATATATTCAAAGAGGAGATGCCCGACGTATCGGGAATTGAACAGCTCCACATCGTTGCCTGCGGCAGTGCTATGCACGCGGGAATGGTCGGAAAGCACGCCATTGAGCGGTTCGCGAAAATCCCCGTGTCAGTGGAGGTTGCCTCCGAGTTCAGATACAGAAACCTCATTTTCAGAAAGGGAGACGCGGTTGTGCTTATCTCCCAAAGCGGAGAGACCGCCGACACCCTCGCGGCTCTCAGAATAGCCAAGGCGCATGGACTGCCGACAATCGCCATTGTCAATGTGGTCGGCTCGTCAATCGCGCGGGAGGCTGATATAGTTCTCTACACATGGGCAGGACCTGAGATTGCCGTCGCAACGACAAAGGCGTACACCTGTCAAGTGGCAGTACTGCTCCTCCTCGCGCTTCGCATGGCGAACGACAGGAATACGGCGGATTCGGCTACTCTCGAGCAGTGCAGACAGTCGCTCACCGAGCTTCCGGCGGTAGTTGCCTCCCTTCTCGAAAATACCGACAGCATAGAGAAGCTGGCGCAGGAGTATAAAGACAACGAGAATCTCTTCTTTATCGGGCGCGGAGTTGACAGCGCGCTCTGCTGGGAGGCTTCGATAAAGCTCAAGGAGATTTCCTATATACACTCCGAGGCGTATGCGGCGGGCGAACTGAAGCACGGCACAATCTCCCTCATTGAAGAGGGCAGACCGGTAGTCGCCATAGCATCTGACGATAATCTGATTGAAAAGACCGTGAGCAACGTCAAGGAAGTAAAGGCGCGCGGTGCTAAGGTAATCCTCCTTTGCCGTGAGGGGCACGACATTGAGTCGGGAGTGTACGACGATATTATCGAGATTCCGAATGTAGACTCCTTCATCCGTCCTGTTGCGGCGATTGTTCCCTTGCAGCTTTTCGCCTACCACATCTCCTGCAAGAGGGGATTGGATGTGGATAAACCACGCAATCTGGCGAAGTCGGTGACTGTGGAGTAGAAGTCATGAAATGATGTTTCGTTACTTGAAGACGTGAAGTACTGCGCTTACCTCCTTACGGATGATGGGAATCAGTGCCAAGATGTGAAGCACCCCCAAAACACTTATGTGTTTTGGGGGTGCTCGGCTACATACTAAATTAACTATAGGGTTCTTTGTCAATCTTCATACGGCTCGTCCAATACCCACGGCAATGTGAAGCTGATTTCCATCTGCACTATCAGCTCGGGGAACTCCTCCGACACAGGACCGATGGAGTGGGTAAAGCCTATGTCAAATCCTTCGGATATATTGTAAAATTCGGGAGGGTCAATATATTTAACCGTATTTTTGCGAAACCATCTTTTCTTCGGCATTGGTTGCCATGCATCATCGCCGCTTAGATACTCGCCGACAAAATGATAGAATCCGCCGTAGAGTATACATCCGTTTTCCGGCGCACAGAAAGAATAAACCTCGGATGGCTTTGATAAATCAATCCCAAAGCTGTCAAAAAACTCCTTAACCGCCTCCGGCATATTAGAAACTACGGCGGAGAAATTTCGGCACGAATTGCACTCGCAGTCTATACCGCTCGGCAATCTATCGTATACGCTTTGGGTCGCTTCGCGGTCAACCGCCATCTGCCAAGAGCCTATTTGTCTTACTTCAGAAGGCATTTTCTCTACTGCACTTCCTCGTCCAAAATAATATCGGAGATGATAAATTTCGGTCTGTGCTTTGTCTCGGAGTATGTCTTTCCGACGTACTCGCCGACTATTCCTATAGCTATCAGCTGCAGTCCTCCCACGATAAAGACAGAGGAGATAATCGCAAGCGTTTGCAGAATATCCGCCCTGCAAACCGAGATGAGCAGGAGGAGGATACTCACTGCCAGCACTACTATGCCCGTGCTGAATATAAGATTCAGCGGCTTTACGCTCATTGAGGTAATGCCGTTGACCGCAAGCTTAATCATGGCTTTGAGCGGGTACTTCGACTCCCCTGCCATGCGGCTCTTACGCTCGTATACTACAGTATCTGTGGGAAAACCGACGAGCGGAACCATTCCGCGCAGGTAGAGGTTGACCTCGTCAAACTCAAGCAGGACGCTCAATGCGCGTCTGCTCATGAGCCTGCAATCGGCGTGGTTGTACACCGTATCCGCGCCCATCATCTTCATCACCTTGTAGAACATTACGGCGGTCGTCTTTTTCGCAAAGCTGTCCGAACGCCTATCTCCCCGCACTCCGTAGACGATGTCCGCTCCGCCGTGGTATTTTACCACCATTTCCTCTATCGCGTTTATATCGTCCTGCAGGTCGGCGTCTATAGAAACAGTCATGTCGGCGTATTTATTAGCAACTGCAAGTCCGGCAAGCAGAGCATTCTGATGTCCTCGGTTTCTCGAAAGCTTTACTCCTGAAAAGAGGGAGTTCTCCTTGCACAGCGACTGAATGATACTCCATGTTGTGTCCTTCGAGCCGTCGTCTACAAACATGACCTTGCTCTTTTGGGAGATGAGGTTTTCGCTCATCATCCTGTCCATGAGAATCTCCATCTCAGAGGATGTTTGCACGAGGACTTCCTCCTCGTTGTAGCAAGGGATAACTATGTACAGTGTACTGTCTTTCACCGATTGCACCGTCCTTTCTTATTTGCCGAGAGTAGTAACACTCCTTCTCGTTAGTATTACTGCGAAACCAATTGTATCTATGTGTTGTCAACACTTCCTAATAACTCTTGCCCCAGAATACCATTTTATCAGCAGGCTTGCCGCAGCAGACACACTTGTCGGAAACGCTCTCCTGCTCGAAGGGAATACATCTGGAGGAAAGCCCCGCCTCCTCTTTGATTTTCTCCTCGCAGGAAAGGTCGCCGCACCACATCGCCTTGACGAAGCCGGGCTTCTCCTCCGCAGTTTTGCAAAGCTGCTCCATATCCTTTGCCTCTGAAATCATGCCGAGGCGTCTGTCGTATGCCTTTTGGTAAAGCCCCTGCCTTACCGCCTCTAACAGCTCGGGGATTTTGCTCTCCAGCTCGTCGAGTGAGACGAAAGTCTTTTCCCTGTTGTCCCTTCGCACTATTACGCACTGGTTGTTCTCTATGTCCTTAGGTCCTATCTCCAGCCTGAGCGGTACGCCCTTCATCTCGTACTGAGCGAATTTCCATCCGGGCGACTGCTCCGACTGGTCAATCTTCACCCTCGCAACGCCTTGGAGCTTTGCGAGAAGCTCGTTCGCCTTTTCGAGTACTCCCGGCTTATGCTGTGCAACGGGTATGATAATGACCTGAATAGGAGCAACTGCCGGCGGGAGTACAAGTCCGCTGTCGTCGCCGTGTGTCATGATTATGCCGCCAATTACGCGCGTACTCATGCCCCACGAGGTCTGATGCGGATATTGAAGGGTGTTGTCTCTGCCGGTAAACCGAATCTCGAACGCCTTCGCGAAGCCGTCTCCGAAGTAGTGGCTCGTGCCGCTCTGGAGTGCCTTTCCGTCGTGCATCATCGCCTCCACCGTGTAGGTAGCCTCCGCTCCGGCGAACTTCTCCTTATCGGTCTTTCTGCCCTTGATTACGGGGATTGCGAGGTCGTTTTCGAGGGTTTCGGCGTACACCTCAAGCATACGCTCGGTCTCCTCCATCGCCTCCTGCGCGGTTTCGTGCATGGTGTGTCCCTCCTGCCACTGGAACTCAACCGAGCGCAGGAACGGACGCGTCGTCTTCTCCCAGCGCACTACCGAACACCACTGGTTGTAGAGCTTGGGCAGGTCGCGGTAGGAGTGTATAGCCCGCGCGTAGTATTCGCAGAACAGTGTCTCCGATGTAGGACGCACGCAGAGACGCTCCTGCAAAGGCTCTGTTCCGCCGTGCGTCACCCACGCCACCTCAGGAGCAAAGCCCGCGACGTGGTCCTTCTCCTTTTGGAGAAGTCCTTCGGGGATAAAGAGCGGCATGGACACGTTCTCATGCCCTGTCTCCTTGAATTTTCTGTCGAGAATATGCTGAATATTCTCCCATATGGCGTAGCCGTAGGGAGGGAGAATCATACAGCCGCGAACAGACGAGTAGTCCATCAGCTCCGCGTTTCTCACTATATCGGTGTACCACTGGGCAAAATCCACATCCATGGGAGTGATAGCCTCTACAAGCTTGTTGTTTTGCTTTGCCATAAAATCTTCCTTTTTCTCTCGAATTTTTTCAGTCTATCGCGAGGAGGACTGCTACTCCTCCTTCTTTTTCTCCTTCGTGACGGCGGTCAGCGTCGCCACAACGATATATATAATGATGACGACGATAAATATAGTCGCCATGCCCCAGCCCATTACCGTGAGGGTTTTTTTAACAGTGACCATCTTTTCGTCCATGCTCTTGCTGAGCATCTCCTTAAAGCCGTCATTGTCGGTGGGAGAAAGCGCGGCTTCGCCGCTCTCCTCCTCTGCGTTCGGGTTCGGAGCAATCAGCAGGGAGTCGTCCCCCCGCGGCTCTTTCGTGAGAACGGCGGAGGTGGTGTCGGTATCGCTCACGCTCTCTGCGGCTAAAGCCGAAAACGAGCAGACGAACAAAGCTATCATGAGTACCGCGCAGAAGAGCGCGAGTTTCTTTAAGATATTATTTCTCATTTATTTCTCCTCCTAACCTATAAGTCCCGGAACAAGCTCAAGTATTATTCCGCCCGCTATAACAGAGCCTATCTGCCCCGCGACATTCGCGCCTACCGCGTGCATGAGGAGGTGGTTCTGATTGTCCTCCTTGAGTGCCATCTTCTGGATAACTCTTGCGGACATGGGGAACGCCGAGATGCCCGCGCCGCCTACCATGGGATTGATTTTCTTTCCCTTGGGGAGGAAGATGTTGAGGAACTTCGCGAAAAGCACTCCCGCCATTGTGTCGAAGATGAACGCCAGCAAGCCGAGAGCCATAATCACGAGGGTTTCGATTCTTACAAAATTCTCCGCCTTCATGCTTGCGGAGATAGTAATTCCGAGAAGCAGTGTGATGATGTTAGCGAAGGTCGTGGAGGCAGTCTGAGACAGACTGTCGAGCTTTCCGCTCTCCCTTATGAGGTTGCCGAACATCAGGCATCCGACTAACGACACGGAGAGGGAGGATACAAGCCCCGCTATAAGCGTAACGAGTATCGGGAAGAGGATTCTTGTGTTTTTTGATACGCTGCTCGGATTGTAGGGCATACGAATCATACGCTCTTTTTTCGTTGTGACAGCCTTAATCGCGACAGGCTGAATAATGGGAACTAACGCCATGTAGGAGTACGCCGCGACTGCTATCGCGCCGACATACTTACTGCCCAAAACCTGCGACACCATGATGGAGGTAGGTCCGTCCGCCGCGCCGATTATACCGGTGGACGCCGCGTCCTTTAGGTCGAAGCCGATGAGTGCCGCCGCAGTGATTGTGGCGAATATGCCGAACTGCGCCGCGCCGCCGAAAAGCAGCATTTTCGGATTCGACAGGAGCGGTCCGAAGTCAATCATCGCGCCTATTCCGATAAACAGGAGGAGCGGCATAGCCTCCGAGGCTTCTATTCCTACCTCGAAAAGCCAGTCGATTATACCGTGCATCTCTAAGCCGCCGGCTAAGGTCTGGTCGATAGCTCCGCTTAGGGGGATATTTATGAGTATCGCGCCAAAACCCATAGGAAGGAGCAGTGCGGGTTCCATATCCTTCTTTATCGCAAGCCAGATAAGGAGTGCGCCTACCACCCACATGACTGCCATCTTCCAGCCGCCGGGTTCGAGAAATTCTGATATACCGCCGGTAAGAAATTCAAAAAACTCCAATTTTTATCTCTCCTCAAATTAATTTTTGGATTCCAAACTATTATATTGGAAACACACGGTAATTTCAATAAGGAAAACAAATTTCCTTTCACACTAACTCAAATCTGTTGCCAAGGAGGCAAAGTTTAGGTCAAGCCTTTTCAAAGGCTTGCAGATTCTTAAGACAGAGTCTTAAGTCGCCATCCGCAGATGGCGAAATTCTTTATCGTCAGAAAAACGCAGGAAGGGTAGGGAGAACCCTCGTCGGGGGTTCCACTGTGTAGGTCGCCTTGCGACCTACTTATTGTTATTGCTCCCCCGATTAAACCTTGCCACACTTTCAAGATAAAACGGCTGTATTTCAACGATTTTGCACACAACACACGCGCTGAATGGCAAGGTTTAATTGGTTCATCAATAAAACATTATGAGGCTCAATCACTACCGCCTAAAGGCGGTAGTTTGGGTGTAGGCTTTAGCCGTCTACCTCCCTAAACTCTAACTCCTTGCCAGCCATACCGCGCAAATTTGCTCTTGTACGCCTTTCTTAGCTTTCGTTTTTCGTAATTGCTGTGTTGATTCGGGTGTTTTTTGGGACGATATGATTTCTCTAATAACGATTCATAGCTAGGTGACTAAGAGTAACGCTTTTTCAAGCGCGTTTTTACCGAGTATACTGCCTTTGATGCCTTGCTTTTTAAGCAGCATCTTTGCGATGTAGGTGATATAAAAAGCACCGAAAAGTATGACGACGGCGATTTGGTAATATTTCATCTTTTACGCATTTCTCCTCTTAATCTATTATTAAATCAGGCTTATTTGCCGGAAATTCCGGCAAGCCGCGTGCAACTTCATCTATATTCATAGCTTCGCATAGTAAGTGCATTGTCGGCAAATCTGGCTTTGCGTAAATTCCATTAAAAATATACTCGTCATATTCTTTTCTGCATGGAAAAGCAAGAATAGGTTCATCAAGTGAAAATTGCGCGTTTACACCAGGCTTATTACCTCGCGCATCAAGCTGTATCCATTTTTCATTAAGAAAAACCGCGTTATAACAATGCAAACAATAATCTTGCGAATCATCATCCGCAAAGGTAATGTGCTGAAAACGAAAGCCTGTAGGTAGTCCGACGCTGCGTAACAGTGCGGCAAGCAGGTTTGCTTTTGCGTGGCAGATACCTGTTTTGTGGCGCAACACTTCCGAAGCGGTATGAGTGATGATTTTCGCTCTAATATCAAACGAATGTGGAATTTCGTCGCGCACATACAAAAATGCGGCTTCGGCTTTTTCGGCATCACTGTGGCAGACCGCAAAAAGTGTGTTTGCTAAACGTGAGATACTCTCATCCCTAAAATCCACAAATCGATCTTCTGTTAAAAATGCGTTTTTATCCATGCTTTTCCTCCACTTGCTTCACACGCCAACGCGTGATGTCGGCTATCAAATTAAAATCTATCGGTTTATCAAGCAGCAGACGGATCGTGCCTTTGGAATACCGTCATATCGCTTGCACCAGCGTTTTATGCTCGCCAAGCTGACTAAATACAATCGTGCCGCTTCGCTTTTATTGCCATGTTTCAGTGCGTATTCTACGGCTTTCGCTCGATTTTGTGCCTCTTGCTTGCGTTTTTTCTCTCTCTGTGTTATCCTTGCCATGAGAAGCTCTCCTTCGAAATAGTGTTTGGTCTGTCGTGATTCCATTCTACCATCTCGAGGTGAGCTTTTTACTATCTATTGGGTCATATCATTGTACTACATACAGAAAACAAATTTCCTTTCACACTTTAATTTCACACTAATTGAAATCCGTCATTCCTTCCGCGCCTTGCGGACAGTAATCCGCAGGTCCTTCCCCGCAAACTGGTAGCGCAGGTAGTTTCCCGTTATCCTCGAGGCAAGCCGCTCGGTGTACCGCTCCTGAATCCCCGATATAGTGAGATTCGTGCTTATTATCGTCGGGGAGGAGGAGAGTATCCGCGCGTTTATAATATCATACAGCATGGCAATACTGAACTGCGTGAGAAACTCCGCGCCTAAATCGTCGAGGATGAGCAGGTCGCACGACTTGCACATGGACAGTGTGTCCTCCCCCGACGTACTTCTGCCGAAATGCTCACGCTCTATTTTAGTGAGGAACTCCCCCGCCGCGCCGTATAGCACTCCGAAATTTTTGTCTATAGCCGTCTTTGCTATAGCGAGCGAGAGGTGGGTTTTCCCAAGCCCTACTCCGCCCTGCAAGAGGAGGTTCGGGGAGTGCTTCGAAAAGCTCTCCGCGTATTTCCTGCATTTTTCAAACGCAACCGACATGAGCAAACGAGGGGAAAGTCCTCCGGGCGAATCGGGCTTGTCGGAGTACAAATCGAGTGAAAAGGTGTCAAAGGTGCTGAGCTTGAGCGGAGTGACAGCATTGAGCCGTTCATACCGCTCATTCCTTATCATCTGCTTGAGACATTCGCACACCTTGCCGCCTACAAACCCCGTGTCCTCACAGTGTTTGCAGACGAACACAGGCTCAAGCCAGCTCTTGTCGTAGCCGCGTTCGGCTAAAATCCTGTCTATCCGCTCCTGCGCCTGAAGGTTCTCCTCCATGAGGGAGTTAAGCTCCGCCTCCGTGTTGCCGCGTTTGAGTACCTGCTGTGCCAGTGCAAACCACGTACCCGAAAGCCTCTTCTTGATTTCGGCGTACTCACCGCACTGCGCGGCTAAAAACGCCCCGCGTTCCTCGGACAGGAGCAATGCCTTCGCCCTTCGCTCGTTGATTCGCTCCATGCACACATCATATATATCGTTTGCCACTCTCAGTCACCTCCGCTAACCGCGCTCGCCTCACTCAGCCACTCCTCGTCAAGGAGTGCCTCGATTTCGTCCGCGTCGTATGTCGGCTCATACCTGCCGTTGCCGCTTTTCTTCTCCTTTTGGGACTTCTGCCTGTTTTGCGTGTCGTTCTCCTCCACCATTTCGGGAGTGGAGATACCGCCTTCAAACCAACGCTTCAAAATCCCGTTGAGGTAGGCAAAGCTGAGCTTCCCCTTGACCTCCACGCACTTTTCGTAGGCGAGCGTGAGCATTTGGTCGGAGAAATTCCAGTCGTACACCCACGCACAGCAGAACTGCTCCTCCCGCTCGGAGGGCTTGCGCTTCTCTATCCCGAAAAGTCCCGTGACCTTCCTCCACGCCGCGTTGTTCTTGTTGAGGCACGACACCTTCTCCTCCGCTTTTTTCACGGAGTCCACGCCGTCGTCGCTCCACCCGATTCCCGTCGCCTCTATGTAGGCGATATTGGTTTTCGCGATACTCTTGCAGTAGTGGACAAGCATTGTGATTATGTCGTTTTTCAGTCCGTAGAACTTATTGAGCGAAACAAAAACCGAGATTTCGGTGTGATTGAGCTGTTTTGCCAAAATGGACTCCACCGACAGGAGCATACTCCTTAGCTTCTTGTCCGCTGAGATAAACTCCGCGCACTCGTCAAAGGGATACCTCGTGCGTTCGCTTTTGAGCGTCCTCGCCCTCTTTTCGGCGGAGGAAGTGTCGCCCTGCATGCCGCTCGGTTTTACCTCCTCCCACTTGATTTCGGGAGGAGCGGGGATGTCAGCGGCAGTCTGTGCCGCACCGGTTTCCTTAGGGGGAGAGAGCGTGCCGCCTGCTGCTCCTGCGCCGCCTACTGCTCCTACTGCGCCGCCGAAGGACAGTACTCCGCACGCTGCCCAGTAGGAGACGGCGTCGGCGGTGTCGCTCTCGGCGAGACCGACAACCCGCGACAGCTCCGACAGCTCCGTATTTTCGCCCGCGTGCCGAAGGAGGTAGAGAAGCACCTTTAACTGTGCCGCTCCCGCAAGCCGCATATGCTCGTCCACTACTACCGAGGGGACGGAGAAAACGCTGTTCCATACGCCTAAATTTAAATTATATTCCATCTCTCATTGCCGCCCATATCTGTTTTCAGAATGTTTTCATTCGTGTGCTTTTTATTTTAACATAAAGAAGGAAATATTGGTACTATTTTTAATGGGGAAAACTAAATTAAAATTTTTATGGAAAATTGTACGATTTTGTTGTACAATGCTTGGGAGTAAAATTTGGTATAGGTATAAGTTAGGAGGTGTTTTGTCGTGAGCCTTATCAGCTGCGGAAATGTCAGTCTGTCCTTCGGAGCTAAAACAATCCTCGAAAGTGTCAGCTTTCAGGTGGAGGAGAAAAATAAAATAGGGCTTGTAGGCGTGAACGGCTCGGGAAAAACCTCCCTTTTCAAGCTGATTATCGGGGAGTATACACCCGACGATGGGACAATCTCAAAGAGCGGAGATACCAAAATCGGCTACATGGAGCAGTTTTCCCTCTCCCTCAACGTCTCTATGTACGACGAGGTAATCAAAATTTTCAGCCACCTCGACGATATGGAAACAGAGCTGGAGGAGATACACAGCCTCCTCGAACAAAACGGAGGCACAAACGCTCTCATTGAGCGGCAGCACCTCCTCACGGAGCAGTTTGAGCGGCTGGGCGGGCTTACCTACAAAAGCAGGGTGAAATCCGCGCTCTTAGGGCTTGGATTTTCCGAAACTCAGCTATACAACAGCATCAGCGAACTGAGCGGAGGACAGCGGTCGAAGGTGCAGCTATGCAAAATGCTCCTATCCGACAGCTCCTTGCTCCTCCTCGATGAGCCGACAAACCACCTCGACATAAAGTCGGTGGAGTGGCTGGAGGACTTCCTCCTCTCATGCAAAAGCGCGTACATCATCATCTCCCACGACCGCTATTTCCTCGACAGGGTGACAAAACGCACATTTGAAATAGAAAATTGCAGGCTTACCGCCTACAACGGCAACTACAGCCGCTTTCTCCTCCTCAAGGAGGAGCTTCGGCAGGCGGCAATCAGGCAGAACATCAACACCGAGCGCGAAATAAAGCGCATAGAGGGCATAATCGCACAGCAAAAGACATTCAGTCAGGAGCGAAACTACATCACCATCGCCAGCAAGCAAAAGCAGATTGACAGAATAGCGGGGAATCTCACAAAGGTGAGCAAAGCCCCCGCCTCCCTCGGCTTTAAGTTCGACACGAAAACAGGCGGAGGAAATGACGTTCTCATCTGCAAAAAACTGTGCGGCGGCTACTCCTCCGACAGCCTTATTTTCAGGGATATTGACATATATATCGGAAAGAGCGAGAGGATTTTCCTCCTCGGACCGAACGGATGCGGGAAAACTACGCTCTTTAAGGCACTTTGCGGAAAGCTCCCGCCGAAATCGGGCTTTTTCTCCTTAGGCTCAAACATAAGCGTGGGCTACTACGAACAGAATCAGGAGTCGCTCCACATATCAAAAACCGTCTTAGACGAGGTGTGGGACGACTACCCTCGAATGACCGAAACTGAGGTGCGTTCGGCACTCGGCGCGTTCCTGTTCCGCGGCGACGACGTATTTAAGACTATCGGCACACTCAGCGGAGGCGAACGCGCGAGAATCTCCATACTCAAGCTCATGCTGTCGAGGGCGAATTTCCTCCTCCTCGACGAGCCGACAAACCACCTCGACATAACCTCAAGAGAGGCGTTGGAGCAGGCACTGACGGAGTATGAGGGTACGGTCTTTATGATCTCCCACGACCGATATTTCGTCAACAAGCTCGCCGACCGGCTCTACTACATGGAGGGCGGAGAGGTGACGGAGTACATAGGCAACTACGACTACTTCGAGCAGCGGCATAAGGAGACGCAAATCGTAAAGGCGGCGCAGAAGCCGGAAAGCGTACAGGCGTCCGACTACAGGCAGAAAAAGCAGCAGGCATCGGACGAACGCAAGCGGCAGACGCAGATAGCGAAAACAGAGGCGACACTCGACGGTTTATCGAAACAAATTGAGGAGATTAATACTAATCTCCTCAACCCCGACATCGCCGCCGACTACATAAAAACCCTTGAGCTGTCCGCACAGCTCGAAGCCCTCCGCGAGGAGGAGGAGCAACTATTCGCAAAGCTGGAGGCTTTATATGAAGGTTAAAATACACACTCTCGGCTGCAAGGTCAATCAGTACGAGTCGCAGGTAATGCTCGAGCGGCTGACGGCGACAGGCTATGAGACTGCCGAACGCGACAGTGAGGCTGATATACTGGTCGTAAACAGCTGTACCGTGACGGGAGAGGCAGACAGAAAAACAGGACAGCTCATAAGAAAGCTCCGCCGCGCAAACCCCGAATGTGTACTCATTCTGACCGGCTGTGTACCTCAGGCGTTCCCCGAAATCTCGGAAAAACTGCCGGAGGCGGACATAATCCTCGGCAACTCAAACAGGGCGGTAATAGCCGATTGTATCGGCGAGTTTCTCTCCTGCCACAGACGGATTGTTAAGATAGAGGCTCACTCTAATGAGTATCATAACGAAAATGGAATCAGCAAGTTTAACTGGCGCACACGCGTTATCATGAAAATTGAGGACGGCTGCAACCGCTTTTGCTCCTACTGCATTATCCCCTACGCGAGGGGTAGGGTGAGAAGCCGCGCCATATCCGACATAAAGGCTGAGACGGAGAAGCTGGCGGGGAGCTTTAAGGAGGTTGTGCTGGTTGGCATCAACCTCTCCGCCTACGGGCAGGATTTGGGGCTGACGCTGTGCGACGCGGTGGACGCGGTTGCGGAAAGCGCGGAGATTAAGCGAATCCGCTTAGGCTCGCTCGAATGTGACTTGCTGACCGACGAGGTTTTGGAGAAGCTGTCGCGGCAGGATAAACTGTGTCCGCACTTTCATCTGTCGCTCCAAAGCGGCTGTGACAGCACGCTCAAACGCATGAACCGAAAGTACGACACCGCGTTTTTCAGGAATATCTGCGCGAAAATAAGGGAGAGCTTCCCCAACGCCGCCCTTACAACCGATGTCATGGTGGGCTTTCCGGGCGAGAGTGAGGAGGAGTTCTCCTCCTCCATGGATTTTGTCAGGGAGATAGGCTTTTCGCGCATACACGTTTTCGCCTACTCCAAGCGACCCGGCACGAAAGCCGCCGACCTCCCCCTACAGGTGACGAGGGAAGTCAAGGACAGGCGCAGCAGGGAGATGATACAGCTCGGAGACGAGCTGTCACGCGCGTTTTTGGAGAGCCTCGTCGGGAGCAGATGTACTGTGTTAATTGAGAGCGAGAGAGCCGAAGGAGTGTACGCGGGCTACTCCGAAAACTACATTGAGGTAGTTTTGAAGGGCGATTTTTCTGTGGGAGATATGGTTACTGCTGAAATTACAGGTACGGACGGACAGCAATGCACGGGAGTACGGGCTGCGGGGTGACGAGGCGGGGAAAATTCTCCAATCACAGAGAAGAGAATAGGAAAATTCCCCAATCACTTTCCTTGAATAATACCATTTTGGTATGTTATAATACCCCCAATATACCTAACAAAGGGAGCTTAGTAGCATAATGAAAATTTCATCAATGTATAAAACCAACAAAACCGTCTTCTCCTTCGAGGTTTTTCCTCCGAAAAAGACCTCGTCTGTGGATACGGTATACAGCACGCTCGCCGACCTAAAGGAGCTTTCCCCCGACTACATAAGCGTCACCTACGGAGCGGGAGGCAGTGCGGCGAACGCCTCCACACGCGACATAGCAAGCTACATTAAGCACACGCTGGGGATTGAGTCGATGGCGCATCTAACCTGCATCAACTCCTCCCGAGAAGGAGTAGTCGCAACGCTGAGGGAGCTAAAGGAGAGCGGCATAGAGAACATCCTCGCGCTGAGAGGCGACATAAATCCCGATATGCCCTCGGCTACCGACTTCGCCTATGCAAGCGACCTCATTGAGTTTATCGGGGAGGACGGCGGCTTCGATATATCCGCCGCCTGCTATCCTGAGGGGCATATCGAGAGCGACAGCCTCATTGCCGATATACGAAACCTTTGGCGGAAGGTGGACGCGGGGGCGCGTTCGCTTGTAAGCCAGCTGTTTTTCGACAACTCCTATTTCTACTCCTTCGCGGAAAAAGCGGAGATAGCAGGCATTTCTGTTCCTATATCGGCGGGGATTATGCCTGTGACCAACAAAAGCCAGATTGAGCGAATGGTCACGATGTGCGGAGCGAGCCTTCCTCCCAAGTTCGTCAAGATGATGTCGCGGTACGAGAGCAACCCCGCCGCCCTTCTCGATGCAGGAGTGGCGTATGCTATCGACCAGATTGTAGACCTCATATCGAACGGCGCAGACGGAATCCACCTCTACACGATGAACCGCGCAGATATAGCCAAGCGCATTACCGACAGCGTCAAGAACCTCTTGTGATGATAGAGCGAGTTGACATAAAACAGGCGGCGCGTCTGCTCGGCTTTCATGACGGAGTACCCGACGAGGTGACATTGCGGCTCATAGAGCAGTACGAGCCGATTCTCGCCGATGCCGCAACTCCGCGCTACAGGTACATCATTTCTCCTGTGGAGAAATGCCCCGTGCCGCTTATCGGGAACGACATACAGAAGCACCTCGAAAACTGCGAAAATGTCGCCCTCCTATGCGCCACGTTAGGAGCAAAAACCGATACCCTCATCCGCTCCGCTCAGATAACCTCCATGGCGGGAGCAGTGGTACTCGACGCGCTTGCGGGAGCGGCAATCGAGCAGGTGTGCGACAAGTGCGAGAGTGAGATTGCCGCGCTGTACCCCAATATGCAAATGACCTACAGGTTCAGCCCCGGCTACGGGGATTATCCCCTGTCGGTTCAGCCGCGATTCCTCCTCGCGCTTGACGCGGTGAGGAGGACGGGCATTTCTGTGACAGAAAGCGGTATGCTCACTCCGTCAAAATCGGTGACGGCGATTATCGGTATGTCGTCCAATAAAATGGAAAGAACACGCAGAGGATGTATCTCCTGCTCGGTGCGGGAGAAATGCACTCTACGCGAAAAAGGTGAACATTGTGGATTTTAAAGAGCTTCTCAAGAAAGATTTTATCATACTGGACGGCGGGCAGGGCACTGAGTTTCAGCGGCTGTCCGACTTCTCCTACGAGATTCCCGAAATGCTGAATTTTGAAAACGAACAGCTTGTGGGGTCGGTAATCAGGAGCTACGCGGAGGCGGGCTCGGATATAGTAAACGCCGCTACCTTCGGCGCGAACTCCGTAAAGCTCCGCCCCTTCGGCGTAAGCGCGGAGCAGATGATTGCAAAGGCACTGTCTGTTGCAAAGGAGGCGGTCGCAGGATATGACACTCTCGTTGCTCTCGACGTATCGACAATAGGACAGCTTCTCGAGCCTACAGGCACACTCAGCTTCGAGAGTGCCTACGACCTCTACAAGGAAATGGCAGTCGCAGGAGAGAAAAGCGGCGCGGATTTGGTTTTTATCGAAACAATGACCGACCTGCTGGAGGTCAAGGCGGCACTGCTCGCAGTTAAGGAGAACACCAAGCTCCCCGTTCTTTGCAGTATGACCTTTGAGGAAAACGGCAGAACCTTCACAGGCTGTTCCCCCTCCGCCATGGCACTTGCGTTAGAGGGGCTTTCGGCGGACGCGGTGGGAGTCAACTGCTCGCTCGGACCAAAAGCCCTTCTGCCTATTGTCGAGGAGATTCTCTCTGTGACAAAACTCCCTGTGATAGTCAAGCCGAACGCGGGACTGCCCGACCCCAAGACAGGCAGCTTCGCCCTCTCCCCCGCTGTTTTCGCAGAGGAGATGAGGGAGTACGCGCGGCTTGGAGTAAAGCTCCTCGGCGGCTGCTGCGGCACTACCCCCGAACACATACGGCAGATGAAGGAGGCGGTGAGCGGCATAGTGCCTTCCGTTCGCAAAACGGAGAAGAAATCCGCTGTCTGCACCTACTCAACGGTAGTGGAGATTGACAGACCGCGCATTATAGGCGAGCGAATCAATCCAACGGGCAAGAAGCTCTTCAAACAGGCACTGCTCGAAAACAACATCGACTACATACTCTCTCAAGCGATTGAGCAGGTCAACGCCGGCGCGGATATACTCGACGTCAATGTAGGACTGCCCGAGATAGACGAAAAGGAGATGATGGTGCGTGTCGTCAAGGCGTTGCAGAGCGTTACCGACGTGCCTCTCCAGATTGACAGCACAAAACCTGAGGTGATAGAGGCGGCACTGCGCGTATACAACGGAAAGCCGATTGTCAACTCGGTCAATGGGGAGGACGCGGTGCTTGACGCCATACTCCCGCTCATTAAGAAGTACGGAGCGGCAGTCGTCGGGCTTACCCTCGACAGCGGCGGGATTCCCCCGAAAGCGGAGCAGAGGATAGAGATAGCGAAGAAGATTATCGACCGCGCCGCCTACTACGGCATAGACAAAAGCGATGTGTATATCGACTGCCTCGTGCTTACCGCCTCCGCCGAACAGGAGGCGGTCATGGAGACGCTCAGGGCGGTGGACATTGCGGCAAATCAGCTCGGTGTTAAGACCGTCCTCGGCTGCTCGAATATCTCCTTCGGACTGCCCGAGAGGGAGCTGATAAATCACACCTTTCTCGCCATGGCTCTGGCAAGAGGACTGACACTGCCTATTATCAACCCAAATATCCGCTCTATGATGGGTACGGTGAGGGCTTATAAGGTGCTGTCGGGTGTAGATAAAAACTCCTCCGAATTTGTGCGGGCGTACTCGCAAAAAAGCGCGGAGGAGACAAGCGGCGTATCGGCGGCGAGTGAAGTTACTATAGGCTACGCCATAGCAAACGGGCTGAAGGGTGAGGCGGCAAGGCTGACAGAGCGGCTTTTACTCACCGCAGAACCGATGGATATAGTATCGAATGAGCTTATCCCCGCACTCGACAAAATAGGAGCTGACTACGAGAGCGGAAAAATTTATCTCCCCCAGCTCATTATGTCCGCCGAGGTTTCGGGCGTGTGCTTTGATATAATCAAAGCGGCTGTGGCAAAGAGCGGAGGAGTACAGCAGTCGGGAGAGCCGATAGTGATAGCTACGGTAAAGGGCGACATTCACGATATAGGGAAGAATATTGTGAAAGTACTTCTCGAAAACTACGGCTATCAGGTTATAGATTTGGGGAAGGATGTGCCTGAGAGCGAGATAGTCGCCGCCACTGTAAAGCACAAGGCGAAGCTTGTGGGACTGAGCGCGTTGATGACTACCACCCTCCCCGCCATGAAGGAGACCATCGCTCAGCTTCGGGCGAGCGGACACGACTGCGCCGTCATGGTGGGAGGAGCGGTTCTCACTCCCGACTACGCGGCTTCTATCGGCGCGGACCACTACGCCCGCGACGCGAAGGGTGCTGTGGATATAGCGAGGATGGTTCTGGGCGGGGTGCAGAACAATTTATAATTCATCATTTTTCATTCGGACTACAGTATCTCTTTTACTACCTGTGAGGTAGAGAGTGTGAATGATGAACGATATGCGATTACGATAATGATAAATAAAACTCCCCTCCTTCGAGTGAAGGGCAGGAGAGCTGTCAAATTCCCCTCCTTCGTACGAAGGGGAGGAGAGCTATAACTTATATAAGGAGATGCAGAGACAATGAACGAGAACAAATTCAGCGGCATGGGCAGTATTTACTCAAAATATCGCCCCTCCTATCCGGCGGAGTTTATTGACTACTTAAAAAATGATGCAGGGCTTTCGGAGGACAAAATCATCGCGGATGTCGGCTCAGGTACGGGAATTTTAACGAAACAATTAATCATGGAAAACAACACTGTTTATGCCGTAGAGCCGAATGACGATATGCGGGCAGTGGCGGAGTGCGATTTGTCCTCATATAAAAACTTTATTTCTGTAAACGGAACTGCCGAAAATACGACCTTGAGCAACTCCTGCGTTGACTTTATAACTGTGGCGCAGGCATTTCACTGGTTCGACGGCGCAAAATTCAAGGAGGAGTGCCGGCGTATCTTAAAGCCCGGCGGAAAGGTTGTGCTCGTCTGGAACAGCAGAGACGGCAAAAGCAGTCTTGTCGTCGAAAATGACGAGATTAACCGAAAATATTGTCCTAATTTCAAGGGGTTTTCGGGAGCGATGCGCGGAGCTGAAAACGAGAGTGATTTTGACCACTTCTTTAACGGAAATTATGAGATTAGAGTTTTCAAAAATAATTTGAAGTTCGATGAACAAGGCTTTATAGGACGCAATTTATCCGCCTCCTACGCACCAAAGGAGACGGACGGCAACTACTCCTCCTATGTGTCGGAGCTGAAGGCGTTGTTCGATAGATACGCCGAAAACGGGGTTGTTACTATGAGCAACTTAACCCGAAGCTATGTGGGAAGTGTAGTGTAGCTCCTGCGAGAGGGAAGTGCGGAGAGTTGGCATGGTGATAATTACAACCAAAGGGAGCAAAAGTTATATTCCCGCAAGCTCTGGATTGCTCTCGCGTCGTGTCTGGTACAATTAATACTGATTACAATTAGAAGTGCTGTCTGTAGTGACATTAAAGTGAATATGATGTTTTTTCCGCAAATGACACTGAGTGTCATTTGCGGAAATTTCTTCATTTATTTGCGGGTGTTTATCAAAAACTTATATCGCGTTTAAAATGTTTAATCAACACTCCATATTTTTTTGCAGTATTTGTATGTATATCCGCTATGCTTAAAGCAGATACTATTTCTGAAATTTTATGGTTACGGTCTTTTGCCGTAATACATACACCGCACCGTACTACTACTCCACAACTAATTCGGAAGGAATGAATCTTAAAATGAATCTAATCACCTGTAACAGCAACTGCAAATACCAAGTGGACGGCTACTGCGAGCTTGACAAGCCCTCGGAGGTGTCAAACAGCACGCTCACAGCCTGTCCGTACTTCAAGCAAAATACTGCCGAGATGTTCCTCCCCTCATACAGGGATTTCAGCGAGCCGGGCAGATTGCATTAAGATGATGATATGTTATAGCTCCGTTGCCAATGTCGGTTAGGGCTACAAAACCGAATATTTCTTCACGCCTAACCTCATTCTATATCCGAAAAATATGGTTTGTTCCTCATCGCCAAAGGCTTTGTTTGCCGCAACAACAAATTCCTCCCACTCGTTTTCAATCGCTTTCGGGTTACTTTTACGCACGGCTTGCAACCCGCCCTGACTTTCGGCAAGGGCGATATATCGAGTGGCTGTACACGATTCTTCATTATGAAATACCAACTCACGCACATAACCGAAATATCCGCTGTCCTTCATGTTTTGCAGATGTCGCTCCTTAGGATAAGCCGAGCGTTCGCTGTCAAGTGCGTGAACCTTGGAAAACAACTTTTCGTAAGCTCTATCCGCATTTCCAAAGGCGCAGGGCGGCCAATCGCAATCATACACCGCAAATACGCCGCCGAGACGCAGTAACCGATTGACCTCCGCCAACGTCGAAGTCGGCTCCAGCCAGTGGAAGGACTGCGAACAGGTAATGATGTCGGCACTGTCATCGGGCAGTCCGGTTTCGTGCGAATACGCACCAATAAATTCTATATTGGGACAGCGTTCCTCTGCAATTTTCCGCATTCCGTCGTTTGGCTCTATGCCGATGATTTTATCGGCTAAATCTTGCCACATGGCGGTGGAAAGCCCTGTCCCGCAGCCCAAATCAATCACACAATTTGGTTTGCGATTCAAATGCCGCATGATGATTTCCACCGCCACAGACGGTGCGGCAGGGCGTGCAGAATCGTATAATTCCGCAAAGCCGTCAAAACGTGAAGCGTTGTTTATTTGCACTACAGCACCTCCTCTTCATATACATATTTTCTCACAAGATGTGTTCCTCCGTGGTAGTCCCGCATGGCTTCATCAAGGAATATAAACCCGTTCTTTTCAAGGACCTTTCTCGATGCGATATTGTCCGCACGGCATATTCCGTATATCTTTGAGATGTCCAAGTACTGCATAATAACGGGCAAAAATGCCTTGACTGCCTCGGTAGCATATCCTTTGCGGGTGTATACCTTGCCGATATGGTAGCCGATTTCCCGGCCGTTATCAATCGGCACAGCTTGTATATGACCAATCTGTTCTTCGCTTTTTAGCAGTATTGGATACACAAGAGGGGAATCGGTTAGCTTGTAGAATGAAATCAGTTCCGATATGGTGCAGAGTGCGTCATCGGCTGTTTCAAACACCTCATCAGGCATAAATTCTCTATTATCATCATCAAGCGAATTGAGGTGTACACTCTCTGCCATTTCGGGCGTAAATTCAGTTATAATCAACCGTTCGGTTTCAATTCTCATATATTTCCCCTCACTCTCAAAATCAACGCAGACGGGCTGTCGTCCTGCAAGGACGAGACAGCAAAGCAGGCGCGAAGTAGGCAAAGATACCGCTATATCAGCATCATAGCCTCCCGCACTGTATTTACCCCTATAAGCTTTATTCCGAAGTCCTTCTTTTTCAGCACATCGAGATTGTGCATAGGGAGGATGCAGGTCTTAAAGCCCATTCTCTGCCCCTCCATAATTCTCAGCTCCGCGTTTGACACGGCGCGGAGTTCGCCCGCAAGCCCGATTTCTCCGAACATCATCACGTCGTCGCCTATGACAATATCGCGCAGACTGCTGATTAACGCCATTGCCACGGCTAAATCGACCGCAGGCTCGTCCAGCTTTAGTCCTCCCACGACATTTACATAGGCGTCGCTTCTCGAAAATATCACGCCCGACCGTTTCTCCAGCACGGCTATGAGCAGTGCCATTCGGTTGTAGTCGAAGCCCGTTGCCATTCTCCTCGGATTTTCAAATCCGGAAGGAGCGGCAAGTCCCTGTATCTCGGCTAAAATAGGGCGGCTGCCCTCCATGACGCACACCACGCTTGAGCCTGAGGCAAGCACAGGTCGTCCCGACAGCAGCATGAGGGAGGGATTCTCCACCTCGTGAAGTCCGTCGTCGCACATCTCAAACACGCCTATTTCATTGGTTGAGCCGTATCTGTTCTTCACCGCTCGCAAAATTCGGTAGGACATTTGCTTGTCGCCCTCAAAGTGCAGTACTACGTCAACTATATGCTCAAGCACCTTAGGACCCGCAATCGCGCCGTCTTTATTCACATGACCGACGAGAAACACCGGTATATCGAGATTTTTCGCCACTCTCATAATGGCGTTTGTACACTCCCTGACCTGAACGACGCTCCCCGGGGAGGAGGTAAGCTCCCTTATGCACATAGTTTGTATGGAGTCGATAATTACGATGTCGGGAGCGGTCTCCCGTATAGTCTCGGTGATTATTTCGGTATCGGTTTGAGCCAAAATAAAGAGATTATCGCTGTGTACTCCCAGCCTGACAGCGCGGAGTTTAATCTGCCCCGCCGACTCCTCGCCCGTTACATATAATATGCTCATGTTTTTGCCCAGATACTCGCATATTTGAAGGAGAACAGTTGACTTTCCTATACCCGGGTCGCCTCCCACGAGTATGAGAGAGCCTTTGACAATTCCTCCTCCAAGCACGCGGTCAAGCTCGCCAAGCCCTGTTTTGTACCTAAACTCCCGTTCGGACTGTATCTCGCTCACCCTCACGGGCTTATCGGAGATTGCCCTTCTCTTAGAGGACGCGGAGGAGCTTTTTTCGACAATCTCCTCGCTCAGTGTGTCCCAACTGTCGCAGGAGGGACATTTTCCCATCCATTTTGAAACCTGATGTCCGCACTCCGAGCAGACAAACACGCTTTTTATACCCGCCATTTTGCACTTCCTTTTTATACTGCTGTTGAAAAAGTCGGTTGTCACTGCTTTTCAACACGCCAATTTATAGTTAATTTAGTGTAATTATCTCGGCTGTACCCTGCTTAAAAACACCTCAAGCCCGTCAACTATGCTCTTTACAATGAGATTCTGATGCTCATCTGTGTTGAGCATTGCCTCCTCCTCCGCGTTCGAGAGGAAGCCGCACTCGCACAGCACCGCCACATTCTTCGCGTTATAGAAGAGGTAGAGGTTCTTCTGCGCCGCCTTTATCGCCTTGTGCCGTTCCGGCTGAATGTTCTCGTTGAAGAAGCTTTGTATGTCGTTCGCCAGTTGATTGCTCTCCTCGTTGTTCGGGGAGTGGAAAACCTGCGCCCCGCGTACCGAGGATTTTGATATGGTGTTCTGATGTATACTTATCAGAATGGATTCGGGATATATCTTCGTCAGCTCCAGACGATTTTTCAAATCGCTGGTTTTCTGCTGTCTAATAGTATTAGCATCGCTGTCGTGTATTGAAATATCCGTCTCACGCGTCATGACTACCGTAAAGCCCATCTCGGTGAGAGTATCCCTGAGCTTTAGGGCAATAGTGAGGTTTATCCCCTTTTCGACCGTGCCTTTCACTCCTACCGCGCCGCCGTCTACTCCTCCGTGACCTGCGTCAACGATGATTATCGGCTTCGGGGTAGTTATGATAACCTCCGACGTGCCCGACTCCAGAATGCGGTCGGGAGTAGGGATAAGTGCTACCAGCAGGACGAACAGAAACAGCGCGGGAATGACGATATAGCGGTACTTTATTCTAACCATAAGCATTTCAATCAGCCTCCATAATAATTAGTATTTTTTATGAGGGCAAATTATGCTTTATTCTTATAATTGCTCACTAATAGCTGTCTATCATTTCCTCCGCCGATTTCAAAATCGCCTCGCTGGAGGTCTCACCGCCGATAATCCGCGCCACCTCGTTTTTCCTCCCCTCAAGGTCGAGAGGAGTTACAGACGTGGACGTCCTTCCGTTTACTATATCCTTCCTAATGAGGAAGTGATGATGTGCAGCCGCCGCAATCTGCGCTAAGTGAGTGACGCAGATAATCTGCCTGCCAACGGAGGTGCGGCGGAGCTTTACTCCCACCTTCTGCGCCGCCTTTCCGCTGATTCCCGTGTCAATCTCGTCGAATATCAGCGTGCCTATGTCGTCTTTGTCGGAGAGGACGCTCTTGACCGCGAGCATTATCCTGCTCAGCTCTCCTCCCGATGCTATCTTGGAGATAGGCTTGGGCGGTTCTCCCGCGTTCGCGGATATGAGAAACTCCACCTCATCCGCACCGAAGGGGGAGGGAGGGATTTCCCGAAATTCTACGTCGAAAACGGCGTTCGGCATATCCAAAAATTTAAGCTCGTCCATTATCCGCTCCTTAAATTTTTCCGCGCCTTCCTTCCTCCTGTCGGAGAGCTTTTCCGAGAGCAGTAGCACTCTGCCGTAAGCCTTTTCGCAAAGCTCAGTCAGTTCGCTCTTGAGCTTATCCTCGTTTTCGATTTCCGAAAGCTCACTCTCCGCTTTTTTGAGAAAGAGGAGGGTTTCCTCCTCGTCGCCGTATTTTCTGAATATTCTGTCTAATGTGTTAAGGCGTGCTTCCGCTCTGTCTAAATCGTTTGCGTCAAACTCCATGTCGGAGAGCAAATCGCGAACGACGTTTGAGATGTCCTCCGCCTCGTATACCGACTGAGAGAGCCGCACGGACAGCTCCGACACGGCGGGGAAAACGTCGGCTATGCCCGACAGGTGAGCCTCGCTTTCCGACAGTCCGTCAATCGCGCCGGAGAGTTCCTCACTGCCTCTTAGCAAATCGTGAACGGAGGAGAGAGCAACCGATATTCGCTCAAAATTCCTGTAAGCGTCACGCTTTTCGGTAAGCTCTCTGTACTCGCCGACGGTTATATCCGCCTTTCGTATCTCCTCGGTTTGGTATCGGAGAGTTTCAAGCCGCCGCTCCTTCTCCTGCTCGCTTAGGTTAAATTCGGAGAGCCTTCGCTTTATGCCGCGGTACTCCGTGTACGCCGCGGAGTATTCGCCCATTACAGCCTCTGTGTCGGCAAGAGCGTCGAGATAATCCCTGTGCCGCGCGGGCTTGAGCAGCGCGGTGTTCTCGTGCTGTCCGTGGATGTTGATAAGCTCTCCCCCCACGTCGCGGAGCAGGGAGGCTGTCACCGCCCTGCCGTTTATCCTGCACGAGCTTTTGCCGTCCTCCCTTATCTCTCTTTGGAGGATTAAGGTATCGTCCTCGACCTCAAATCCCGCCTCGAGGAGTATCTCCCTCGCTCTGTCGGATACGCCGAAAAACTCAGCGGAGACAGAAGCCGCCTTCGCTCCCGTTCGGATAAGCTCCTTACTCACTCGCGCGCCTAAAACCGCGCCTATGGAGTCTATCAGAATGGACTTTCCCGCTCCTGTCTCTCCTGTGAGGACGTTGAAGCCGTCCTCAAAATTTATTTCTGCGCGTTCTATGACCGCCGCGTTTTCTATGAAAAGCTGTGAAAGCATATAATCACCGCCTGATTAGAGAATTTAGGTTAGCCGAAAGCTTCGCGGCGGCGTCTATGGTTTTGCAAAGCACGAAGATTGTGTCCTCCCCCGCAAGAGTTCCGATAACGCCGTCAAACTCAAGCTTGTCCATGGAGGCGCAGATAGCCTGAGCCATGCCGCCGCTGCAACTGATACACACCGTGTTGCCGCCGTAGTCCACCGAATTCGCAAAGTCGCCGAAGAGAGAGTAAAACTTAGACGCCGCTTCAGGCTCTTTAGCGGAGGCGGCGGAGTAGGACGACCTGCCGTCCTTCCCGACTCGCTTTATCAGATTCAGCTCCCTTATATCTCTCGAAACAGTAGCCTGAGTTACGCGGAAGTTGTTCTCCGACAACAGGCGCATAAGCTCCTCCTGCGTTTCTACCGTGTTTGTGCTTATCAGCTCAAGAATTTTCGACTGTCTTTCGTTCTTCATCCGGGTATCCCTCCAAGCTTGTTTTTCAGAACATCATAAAAGCCTTCGCTTTTTATGCGTATAATCGAGGCGGCTATAGCCGATTTCTCTATAATCACATAATCGCCCGTATCGAGGGAGATTATCTCCTCCCCGTCAACATTGAGGTGTATTTTTCCCTCCCCCGGGACACTGCCCGATATTTTGAGAGAGCAGTCGGAGGAGAAAACTATCGGTCTTGACGCGGGCGAATGGGCGCAAATGGGAGTTGCTGTAATGCAGTTGATGGTTGGGTCTACAATCGGTCCTCCCGCCGAGAGGGAGTACGCCGTAGAGCCTGTGGGAGTGGAGATAATTACTCCGTCCGCGCGGTATTCTATCAGACTTTGATTATTGTGTGCGATGGTTAAGTCGGCGATGTGCGAGCGTGAATCTCTCGAAATAACCGCATCATTGAGCGAGAGAGAGCGGTTTCTCTGCCTCCCGCCGCCGTCATAGGTGCTGACGCTGAGCATCATCCTCGATTCGGTGCAGTAGTCGCCTGAGGTGAGCCGCGCAAGCTCCCGCAGCTCGGAGTGTTCAAGCCCCGAGAGGTAGCCCAGCCTCCCCGCGTTAATGCCGAGAACCGGCTTTCCGTTTTCGGCTGCGAAGGTCGCCGTTCTGAGGATAGTGCCGTCTCCTCCCACGCATATTACTATGTCGCAAAGTGACATCATCTCCTCGCGGCTTGCGTATGTGATGTTCTCAGAACCTAAACACTCCCTATACTCGCTGTATGAGAGAAGCTCACAGCAGAGAGTGCTGAGAAGTCCTGCCGCCTCTTTTGCGTATTTTATCGCGTCCGGCTTTCCCGAATTAGGGATAATCAACAGCTTCATATATACTGTCCTCCCGTTTTTACTGCTTTTATACTATGTGAAACCATGTCCGCGCAGTTTACAACAAGGTGTGTGACTGCGAAATAATCTCCTCTATCTGCCCATCGTCCACGGGAGCGGTGCTTTCGCTCTTTTCGGCGTAGGCAAGATATTCTATGTTACCCTCAGGTCCTTTGACGGGAGAATAGTCTATACCCCGCACGTCAAAGCCGTTCTCAGTCATGAATGACGTGATTTTTTTCACCGTATCAAAGTGGACAGACGGCTCTCTCACTACTCCGTTTTTGCCTACCTTGCCCTTGCCCGCCTCGAACTGCGGCTTAATCAAGCAGACGACAGCTCCGCCGTCGCGAAGGAGCTTGTGTATTACGGGAAGGACGAGAGTGAGTGAGATAAACGAAACATCCACACTCGCAAAATCAATCTGTTCGGGTATCTGCTCCTCTGTGACATATCTGATGTTTGTACGCTCGAGGTTGATTACCCGCTCATCGCACCGAAGCTTCCACGCAAGCTGACCGTAGCCGACATCCACCGCATACACCCGCTTAGCTCCGCTCTGGAGCATACAGTCCGTAAAGCCGCCCGTAGACGCGCCTACATCCATGCACACCAAATCTCGGAGGGTAAAACCGAATGACTTTACCGCCTTCTCAAGCTTTAGTCCTCCTCTGCTGACAAATTGGATCTTCTTGCCGCGAACTTCTATGACGTCCTCCGGCTTTATATCGAAACCCGCCTTGTCGCTTTTTTGGTTGTTGACATAAACTATTCCCGACATAATCAGTGCCTTTGCTTTTTCGCGGCTCTCCGCCATACCCCTCTCGACAAGGGAGACGTCAAGCCTCTGCTTTATCTTCAATTGTCTGATTCACTCCTTACAAGGGAGGTCATTCCCTCCTCGTCAAGTCCTAACCTCGCCAAAACCGAGGAGGTGGACGCGTGGGGGATAAACCTGTCCTCAACCGCCCTTAGAATAAACTTCCCCTTATATCCTCTTTGCAGGAGGAGGCAAGCGAATTTTTCTCCTATGCCGCCCGACTTTATCCCCTCCTCAAAAAAGAGGATTTTCGCAAATCCAAGCGCGGAGGATATGCACTGCTCGCCCAGCGGATAAATCTTAAAAAGGCGCAGTACCGATACATCTACCCCTTCTTTTCTGAGCTTATTCATCATCTCCACCGCGAAGCCCGACAGCCGCCCGTAGGTGACTACCAGTATGCCGCCGCCTTCTCCCACAAGCTCATAGTCGGAGGGTAAGTCGGCGTGTCCTATTCGGTGCGACGGCTCAACTCCGCGCGGATACCGAATAACGGCAGGTCCGTCATTGTCCACCGCTGTTTTGAGGGCAAACGCCACCTCCGAAAAATAGGCGGGGGAGTATATAACCATGTTGGGGATGTTGCTGAGCATTGCGACGTCAAAAATGCCGTTGTGCGTCTCGCCGTCCTCGCCGACAATGCCTGCTCTGTCTATGACAAATGTGACGTTCAGATTCTGTATGGCGACGTCGTGTATAATCTGGTCGTAGGCACGCTGAATGAAGCTGGAGTAGACGACAAAAACGGGCTTTAGTCCGTTCGCGGCAAGTCCTGCGGAGAAGGTAACGGCGTGTGCCTCGGCTATGCCGACGTCAAAAAACCTGCGGCGGAACTGCTCGGCGAATTTTTCGAGGGCAGTACCCGACTTCATGGCGGCGGTGACGGCGCAGATGCTTTCGTCCTCCCGCGCGAGCTTGACAATCTCCTTGCCGAATATGTCGGAGTAGGTGTCCGCCGAAAATTTAAGCTCCCCTGTCTCTATGTCGAACGCGCCGATTCCGTGGAACGCCTTGGGCTTCCTCTCCGCGTAGGAGTAGCCCTTGCCCTTTAGGGTGCAGGCGTGTATGAGAACGGGTCTTTTCAGCTCCTTGGCTATGCGGAGGGTACGCTCCATGAGCTTGACGTTGTGTCCGTCAACAGGACCTATATAGACAAGCCCCATGTCCTCAAACAGGGTGCTTCTGTACTTTTTGTATATCGCGTTTTTGAGTGCGTACTTCGAGCGGAAAAGCAGCTTGTTGATTCTCTTGCCGACGAAGGGAATCGCGCCGAAAATCTTTACCATTGCCGCCTTAAATTTTATGTAGGTCGATTTAGTTCTGATTACTGCGAGATAGCGAGCCATTGCTCCCACATTTTTGTTGATGGACATCTTGTTGTCGTTGAGGACGACTATGAGGTTCTCCCTGCTCCTGCCGACGTTGTTAAGCCCCTCGTAGGAGAGACCTCCGGTTAACGCACCATCGCCTATCACTGCAATCACGTGGTGTTCGTCTCCGCCGAGCCGCTTCGCCTTCGCAAGCCCCAACGCGGAGGAGACAGAGGTGCTGCTGTGTCCCGCTATGAGAATATCGTGGGGGCTTTCGTTCGGCTTTGGGAAGCCCGAGATGCCGCCCTCCTTCCGGAGCGAGGAGAAGGAACCCCGCCTCCCCGTGAGTATCTTATGTGTGTAGCACTGGTGTCCGACATCGAACACAATCTGGTCGAGAGGAGAGGAAAAGACGCGGTGAAGCGCGACTGTCAGCTCAACTACTCCCAGATTGGAGGCTAAATGACCGCCGTTTGTGGACACTGTTTCTATGAGAAGCTCCCTTATTTCGGCGCAAAGCCTACCCAGCTCCTTGGAGCTGAGCTTCTGCAAATCCTCGGGGCTGTCTATTTTTTGGAGAATTTCGTTATTCGGAATTTCGTGTTCATTCATGAGGTTACCTCGTTTAAGTTAGTTTTGCGGGATGTTGCGTTGTGTAAATCACAGTGCAGATATAACGCTGGAGCGAGATATTGCGTTGTGTAAATCACAGCACAGATATAACGCTCTAAGCAGGATGTTGCGTTGTGTAAATCACAGTACAGATATAACATTTGAGCAGGATATTAGTTATAAGTAGGTCGCAAGGCGACCTACACAGGGGAACCCCCGACGAGGGTTCCCCTGCGGAAAAAATGTCCTTAGGGACATTTTTTCCTACCCCCTCCTGCGTTTTTGAACGATAAAGAGTTTCGCTCTCTGCGGAGAGCGACTTAAGACTCTGTCTTAAGAATCTGCAAGCCTTTGAAAAGGCTTGACCTAAACTTTGCCTCCTTGGCAACAGATTGCAGTTAGAGGTTGCCAACCGGCAGTACATTCATCGGCAGTATCACAGGTATCAGTATCCCCAGCATTATCCCGCCCAAAACCTCCAGAGGAGTATGCCCTAAGCTCTCCTTTAGTTCGTTTGCCGAAATGTCGTTCTCCGGAATGTCGTCCTCCTTGCTCACCTTGACCATTTGGTTTATCACCTGAGCGTGCTTCCCCGCCTCGTGCCGTACTCCCATAGCGTCATATATGACTACCGAGGCAATAACCGTAGCTATGGCAAACTCCACCGAGGAGACCCCGCACTGCCGCGACACCGCAATCACAAGCGCAGTTACTGTCGCGGAGTGTCCGCTCGGCATACCTCCCGCGCCGAACAGCCGCTCAAACTCGAGCCGCCTGTTGACGACGAGAGTTAGGATAAACTTAAATATCTGCGCCAACGTCCACCCCAAAATGGAGCAGACAAGCGCGTAGTTGTTCAACAAGTCGTAGAAAAACTCCACCTTGAAATCAACACCTTTCACTACCCAATCAGAGCAATACTGCTCCCCACTTAATATCAGAATATTCTCTTCCCCAGCTTTTGGGCAAACTCCCGCAAAAACTCCGCTCTGCCGCCGAAAATCGACAGGCTTCCCATCGCTCTGTCTGTGTAGGCGGCGGCTTCCTCCCGCGCCTTATCTATACCCAAGAGGGTGACATATGTGTTCTTGCTGTTCTGCGCGTCGCTTGCCACGGGCTTTCCGAGGAGCAGAGGGTCGCCCTCCACATCCAAAATGTCGTCCACAATCTGAAACGCCATGCCGAGGTTGTAGGCGTACTCCCGCGCCGCCGCCAGCTCCGCGCCGTCCTTTCCCGCCGATAGGCAGCCGAGGACACAGGCGGATTCAATTAAGGCGCAGGTCTTTCCCTTGTGCATTGCCATCAGCTCAGAGAGGGAGATTACCTTTCCCTCCGACTGCAAATCTATCACCTGTCCGCCTATCATGCCGTACTCCCCCGCGAGGTGAGCCAGCTCCCTGCACGAGGCGAGGAGCATATCGGCGGGTACTCCATCACTGTCCATGAGTACCTCGAACGCCATAGTCAGCAGTGCATCCCCCGCGAGCAGAGCCGTCGCCTCCCCGAACGCCTTGTGGCAGGAGGGCTTTCCCCTCCTGAAGTCGTCGTTGTCCATGCAGGGCAAATCGTCGTGTATCAGAGAGTAGGTGTGAATCATCTCCACCGCGCAGGCGGCATTAAGCGCGTTATTTACATCTCCGCCGCCCGCCTCACAGAACGCCAATGTGAGCATAGGGCGAACCCGTTTCCCCGCGTCGAGCAGACTGTGCCGCATAGCGTCAACGAGTACTTTCGGAGCGGAGCAATTACCCAGTATCTCCGCGAGCTTATTTTCTATTGTCAGAAGCAGTTCCTTCTGATTGTCTTTTACATTCATGACTGCTCACCGCTCTTTTCGCCGGATATTTTCATCTCCGTTATTTTCAGCTCCGCTTTCTTGAGCGAATCGGCGCAGTACGCCGCAAGCTTCGAGCCTTCCTCATACAGCTTGAGCGACTCCTCGAGAGGGACTTGCCCCTGCTCTAAGAGGCGGGCTATCTCCTCCAGCCTTGCTATCGACTTGTCAAACTCCAATTTTTCCATATTATCTTTCCTCCAAAACACTGTCCACCGAGCAGTTTATGTCTCCATGCTGCAGGTGAACTCTTATTTTATCCCCAATGCTTACATCTCTTGTTGATTTAAGGGGAGTTTCGTCCTTATACGCTATGGAGTAGCCTCGCGAGAGGATACTCATCGGGTTGAGTGCGGTAAGCTTTGCCGCCACAGAGGAGAGACGCTCCCTCCTTCTCAGAAGCAACGCGCCGTAGCTCGACACAATACGTGCCGTAATGCCGTCCAGCCGCTGGTATTTCAGCTCCACCACATTCATGGGGTTTCGAAGGCACGGTCTCGACAAAAGCGCGGCAAGCTGTGTCCTCCTCTTAGAAAGCATCGCGGAGGAGGCATTGTCCATACGCGCCTTGCAGGTTTTCACTGCGGCGAGAAGCTCCCTACTGTCGGGTACGGCAAGCTCCGCCGCCGCCGAGGGAGTAGCCGCCCGCACGTCCGCCGCGAAATCGGCTATAGTAAAATCGGTTTCGTGTCCAACAGCGGAGATTACGGGGATACGCGAATCGGCTATCGCTCTCGCGACTGCCTCGTCGTTAAAGCCCCACAA
Source organism: Oscillospiraceae bacterium (assembly GCA_031262985.1). Taxonomy (GTDB): domain Bacteria; phylum Bacillota; class Clostridia; order Oscillospirales; family Acutalibacteraceae; genus JAISGQ01. The sequence goes on along the minus strand of JAISGQ010000012.1, from coordinate 12,174 downwards.
ATCCTCGATAGAGCCGCCGCCGCGTCCTACTATCATCACATCGCAGGCGTTTTTTTCGCCCAGCAGGCGGATTGCCGCCGCTATCTCAGACGGAGCGTCCACTCCCTGCACGAGTACGGGGACAAGAACTATTTCGGCTATCGGATAACGCCGCTTGATTATGCTCACTATGTCGCGTACCGCCGCGCCTGTCTTGGAGGTGACAACTCCCACTCTTTTGGGGAATTTCGGCAACGCCTTCTTTCTCTCTTTGGAGAACAGCCCCTCCCTCGAGAGCTTGAGTTTCAGCTTCTCAAACGCCTCATACAAAGCTCCCATTCCGTCCGGCTCGAGTGAGCTCACGATAATCTGATACTGCCCCGACTGCGGGTAAACGGACACTTTTCCGTAGGCTACCACCTTCATGCCGTCCTTCGGCGCGAATTTGAGGCTTCTGTTCTGGTACTTGAACATGGCGGCGGAGAGGGTAGAGTTCTCCTCCTTGAGGCTAAAGTACATATGCCCCGATGTGTGTCGCTTGAAATTCGAGATTTCTCCGCTCACCGCCACATCGGACAGCAGGGAGTCGCCGTCCATGAGCTGTTTTATGTAGTTGTTGAGTTGTGTTACAGATATACGATTCATGTGATGTTTTCTCCGTTATGGGTTGATATGGTGTGGGAGGGGGTGGTGTTCTTCTTTCTTGCGCTGATGTTGCGTGGACAGCTCAAGAAATGTGGTTGTAGGAGTAATGAGCAGTCGCACACTCTGCTCTCGGTAACCTACGCAATTTTAGGTAAGCACGAGTTTTCCTGACGGGGTTTCGCCACAAGCGGTAACCTACGCAATTTTAAGTAAACGCAAGTTTTCCTGACGGGGATGCCCTATAGGTCGCACGGCGACCTATACAGGGGAACCCCCGACGAGGGTTCCCCTGCGAAAAAAATGTCCTTAGGGACATTTTTTCCTACCCCCTCCTGCGTTTTTGAACGATAAAGGATTTCGCCCTCTGCGGAGGGCGACTTAAGACTCTGTCTTAAGAATCTGCAAGCCTTTAAAAAGGCTTGACCTAAATTTTGCCTCCTTGGCAACAGATTGAAGTTAGTGGAGTTTAGTTTAGTTTGCTGTTAAACTTGTGCTTGTCAGTATCGCCACTCCTGCGGCGTTGTCGGAGGAGTACTCAGGCGCGGCGAAATACGCGCCGAACCGCTCCCTGAATGCCTCCCTGATGTACCTGTTCGACATTACTCCTCCCGCAAAGAGGAGAGGTATGTCGCCGTATTCCGCAAGAAGCCCCTTCGCCATCTCCTCAAGCGATACGCGTATATATTCAATGCAGGTTCTTGCAATTAAACTGTAGTCCGCTCCCTGCCGCATTAAATCAGCGCATTTGTTTTCCACCCCCGACAAACAACAATCCGGTCCCTTCATCGAAGCTCTGCACTTGACCGTCTCCTCGCAGGTCTCCGCAAGTGCCGCAAGTGAAGGTCCGCCCGGAAACGGGAGGTCGAGCATATTCGCGCATCTGTCTATAACCTGACCCGCCTTTAAGTCGAGAGAACCGCACAGCTTTGTACACCTGTAGCCCGAATCTGTCCTCTCTGTCATGACTGCCTCAGTAGTGCCGCCCGAAACGTGGAAGGCGATAAACCTGTCTCCTATAGTGTGGGTACAGCCCGCCGAGTACAGAGCGGCGGCGATGTGTCCCTCCTGATGGGAGCAGGTGAAAAGCGGCACAGATAGAGCGGAGGACAGCATTTTCGCGGCGGACGCGCCCACCTCAAAGCAGGGCATATACGAGCCGTCTATCGGACGCGGTCTTACAGACGCGCCGACGCCCTCTATTTTTACTCCTCCCGCCAGTAACTCCTCGATAAGAGCGGGGAGCTGTCTTACATGGTGGAACACCGCGTCGCTCTGCCGCACTCCTATCCCGCCCTTCGGCACGGGGATTAGCTGCCGTTTGCTGATAACAAAATCCGACTGCCTGACGTAAAGCGCGGCGGAGGTGGTGTAGTTGCTGGTATCAATGCCGATACAGCAGCTCTCCTCCTTCGGCAAAGGAGAAGCAGCAGTCGTCAGAGGAGGCGTAGCAGCAGTAGTCGGAACAAAGCTCACTGAGCCGCCTCACATTCTCTCTGGTAGCCGCCAAGCACTCCGTTTATAAATGAAGCCTCCTGCGACACCGAGAATTTCTTCGCCATCTCCACAGCTTCGTTTATCGATACTCCATGCTCAAGAGAATCGACATATTTCATCTCATACACCGCAAGCCGGAGTATCGAGAGCGACACACGCGACAGGCGATTCCTGCTCCACGTCTTTAAGTGCCTGTCTATTATACTGTCGATTTCGGTGATATTGTCAAACACACCCTGCGCCGTAGCTGTCGCCTCCGCGTTGTCCTCTAAGTCCCTGCTCTCCATGGCGAGAGAGACTATCTCCGGAATCTCGTAGCCTGTAAACGACTTTTCAAATACGAGAAAAAACGCCTGTTCTCTGATTTTTCTTCTGTTCAAAATAAATACTCCTTTGCCAAACGCAAAATAAAGCTCTCTGCACGAATGCAAAGAGCTTTTTCTTTTATACATTCATTATGTATATTGTAACACATTATGAATATTCAAACAACTGTTTTACTGTATTTAATTTCCCGTATTTAATTTAGGCTGAACTATATTTATGCCGGAGGCGGACACATTGGTCTGGGAGATGACAATATCCGTAATTATCGAAATCTGCGCCGCGTCAAGCGGGGAGGTATTCGGGATGATTACGCTGACATTGGTTTCCGTCACAATGGCAATGCAGTCGGAGAAGCCCTTCGCCTTAACGAGAGTTTCAATGGCGTTCTCGTCCTTAATCTGCTGTGCGATTACCGCGCTTCTGCTCACCGCGTCATTCTTGTCAACGCCGTTTTTGGAGGCGTCATTGATAATATCCTTGAGAGTTTCCGTAGCTTCCTCTCGCGCCTTCTCCCTCTCAGCCAAAGCCTTCGCGAAGTAGGATTCACCCGCCGACGCCGTTACGCTGCCATCGCCGCCTGTCGTCTCCTCGCTCGGCTGTGTGTTCTCCTCGCCGCCGTCGGTGGCACTCGGGCTGTTCGATATGAGGTACGCCTCGCCCAGCGCGCTTGCGGAAAGCTCATTTCCCGCTGTGACAAAGTCCTCGGTAGGCGCGAACTTCCACTGCATATAAACAGCCGTACCCAACGCCAGTATCAGTGCCGCCAAAACGAGATGTCTTTTTTTACTTTTAAACATGATTTTTCCTCCGTTCAATTTGTTAATTTGCCAATAATGTCACACAAACTCGCTTGGATGATATTCCAAGCGCGGTTGTAACCGCCTCAATAATTCGCTCCCGAACGACCTCGCTGTCCGCGCCGGAACACACTATCACAACTCCGCCCACAGACGGAGGGAGGGTAGTTCGGATGAGTGCTTCCTTACCGTTTTTTCCCTCGACGATAATGTGCTTTTCCTCCGTCACGGTCTTTTCGTCAGAGCTTCGCTTGCCCGTGCCGCCGTCCACGCTTTCGGAGAGGTCGTTGTTGCTTTTGCCCTCAACGGCGTATATGTACTCCACGCCGTTTTGCAGCGTTATCATGACCTTTGCGTTGCCAGCTCCTTTTATGGAGGAGACAAGTTCCGCCACCTTCTGCTCGAGAGTGGAAACGTACTGCGCGGTACTCAGCTCCGCCGCCGCCTCGTTTATCTCCACGCTGTTGCCTTCGTCCTTTTCGCCGAGACTGCCGAAAAATATCAGTGCTATAACTCCAACGCAGAGCAAGACTATCAGCTTCGTTCTGTTTTGCTTACTCAAAATACCGCTTAGATTGATTTTCATGTTCTTTAACGCGTCCACTTTTCTATCCTCCGTTTTTTATACTTGCTGTAATTCCCAGTCTGTTTTTCAGCAGAGACTGAATTTCATCGCCCTTCGGGTAATCGCTTTCGGACAAAGTTACTATTACCTGTCCAATAGATATGCTGCCATTTCGGTCTATATCCATAATTATTTCAATTTCCCGCGGTTCGACAGATATTTCCGATAAGCTCTGCCTTACGGCGTTTTCCGTGTAGCCCTTCATAAGCTCCGCCGCCTTGCCGCCGAGGGAGTTCTCATTCGCGTAGTACTCGTAGGAGTAGTCGCTCTCATACGCCGAAAAATCGATCTCCCCTATAGCCGATACGGCGTTTTTCGCGGGTATCAAAATGGTGAGGATAAAAAATACTCCCAGCGCGATTTTGAGGATTTTTCGGTATCCGTTTTGCGGAAAGAGTATCCCGAACGCCGCGCAGAATATACTCGCGGAGCATACCGCTATGCCGAACTGCTTAATCTCCTCCATCTGCTATGCACCTCCTTTGCCCAAGGTCAGTACGATACCCGCCGTCATTATGAGAATCGTGAGCATAAATATACATATGGTCAGCAGCATGGAGACTACTCCCGCCGCCGATTTGAGGAGCTTTGATATTTCGGGAACAGCCAGCATATCGCTTGCTCCGGCGCAGAGGTTAAGCCCCACGCACCACATTATCCCCTGCAATATTACCGGCAGGTAGGTAAAGCCTACCGCCACAATCCCGAATGCTCCCACGGAGTTTTTGAGAAGCCCCACACAGCTTTGTAGGGAGGAGAATGCGTCTCCGAGCGAGCCTCCTATTACGGGGACTGAGCTTGATACCGCGAACTTAGCCGCCTTCGAGGCGACTGTGTCGGCGGAGGCGGCAACCATACCTGAGATACTCATCACTGCGCCGAATATAACCGAAAGGAAGCCTAAAATCCACTTCATCGCCTTGTCCGCACTCTCCGTGAGCGAGCTTATGTCCACCGCGTTCGAGACGGAGGAGACAACGGAGACGGCGAATATCACCCTGAACACGGGGAGTAGGAAGGAGGAGAGTATCTCGGCTGAAATTTCCGTAAAGAGCATACTGAGCGTAGCATAGCCGCCGGCAGTGCCTGCCTGTCCTCCGAAAACCATTATTCCGGCGAAAACGGGGATAAACGCTTTCTCGAAGGCACTGCCGTACTCTATTGCCCTGCCTATGCTTCCTATGAACTGCAACACAGGATTTATCATGGCGATTGACACGGCTAAGACGCTCGCCACCCGCGCAGTAGAAACGGAGGACGAATCCTCGAGCGTATTGCTAACTCCCCCTACCAACGCGCAGATTATTGTGAGGAGGAATATCAGCAGACACGCCTGCAAGGGGTTCTTGCTCTGCTCCTTGAGGGAGCTTCCGACAGCTGTGAATATTTTCGACAGGTCGGGGCTTGTCATCCCCTCGTATTCGGGGGAGCTTATGCCCGACATTTCCATGAGTTCTCCTGTTTCCTTCGATATGTTTTCCTCAAGCGAAGCCGCTCCGCTCGATTCGTACAGCTCCTTGTAGGAGTTGTCCTCACTCTGTGCCGCCTGCGCGGAGGCGGGGAGGAGGAAGATAAGGAGGAGGGTGATAATTAATTTTTTCACTGTCTTTCACCATTTTCGTGTTTTTTTAAACGTGCTATGCTTTGGGAAGGGGTTGTTGGATTAACTGAAATCTGTTGCCAAGGAGGTAAAGCTTGGTGGGGGACTACTGTGATTGTGGTAAGTTATATCACAGGGAATAGTATTGATAGCATACCAGAAGGCTTGCGTAATAGCATGACAGCTACAGGAGGGGGCTACAGGGGACTTCAGGCGGCTTTAGCCGCCAGCCGAACCCCACCGCCATTCAGGTGGCGGTGTTTCAGTTAGTAGTGGGTCGTATCAGTAATAAGTAGGTCGCAAGGCGACCTACACAGGGGAACCCCCGACGAGGGTTCCCCTACGGAAAAATGTCCTTAGGGACATTTTATCCTACCCCTCCTGCGTTTTTCTGACGATAAAGGATTTCGCCATCTGCGGATGGCGACTTAGGGTGCTACCCTAAGAACCCGCAAGCCTTTGAAAAGGCTTGACCTAAACTTTAACTCCTTGGCAACAGATTTAAGTTAGTGTTAGATTTCAATTATCTCCGCCGCCAGCTCGAGCAGTGTCTTAAACAGCGGGAAGGACACTGCCAAAACAGCAATTTTCCCTCCTATATCAATCTTCGCCGCGAGTGACTGCTGCCCCGCATCCTTGCAGGTATCAGAGGCAATCTGTGCCACAAGACATATCCCTATCGCCTTGATGATAACCGACAGGTGCGAGAACGAGTCGAGGGAGGATACTATCTCCGTCAAGTCGTCAAGGAGAGGTACAAGCCACGCCAGCAGTACCGAAAACAGAAGGATTCCTCCCGCTATCGACATCTCGGAGGCGATTTCGGGGCGGTACTGCTTTACCGTAACCGTGAGTACGCATATGACCAAGCCGCACGCGACAAACGCCGTAAAGCTCATAGTCCGAACACCGATTTAACCGTGCTGAACAAATCCCCGATTTGCTCTACTACCATCAGCAGTACCACAATTATCCCCGCAAGCGTGGTCATAGTCGCCTGCTCCTCACGCCCCGCGCGTATGAGGACCTGATTGAGTACCGCCACGACAATGCCTATCGCGGCTATTCTGAAAATAAAGTCTATGTTCATGTTGTTTCACATCTCCCGTTTTTCTGTTGTAGGGTTTTATGTACTAAAGTATGATTATAATGAGAGCTATGCCGCAGAGTACGCCGCAGGTAGCCATGAGCTTCCCCTTGCTCTCTAACTCCTCGCCTGCCGTAAGGAGCATTTCGTCCACCGTGTATTTAAGCTCGCCTATCTGCTTTAGCTGGCTCTCTTTGTCGGAAAGCCCGATTTGCCCTATGGGCATGAGCCTGTCTCGCGACGCCATGTCAAGCGTGCAGTCGCCGAGGAGTGCAGTCTCCCACGCCGCCTTGAAATGCTCGCCTTTTAGCATTAAATCCCTGCACGCGTAGAGTACCGAGCAGCCGCTCCCGTTCGCCAGTTTCGCGATTATCCGCCCTATGGGAGTGCTCTGAAAGCTAATCTCCGCCTCTATGTCGCACAGCATTTTCTTAATTTGCCTGAGCAGTATAAGCCGCCCTTTTATGTCCTGCCTCATGCCCAAGCCTATTAAGGAGGTCGCCATCAGTATGATAATCGCTCCTGCTAATTTCACTCAAAATCACCTCTGTATTTATTACCGCGTCCAGCGTGCAGACGGGGGCGTTTTTCCGCAGTATCGCCACCTTCTCTATCGCTCCCGTCAGAAGTATTTCCACAGCCTGCCGCTTCCTCGAAAGCTCGTACACATCTCCCGCGTGTACGGAGCAGATAACCGATACTCCCGAATTCATGCAGGAGGAGATAGCCCTGACCTCTTTCTCCGTGCCTATCTCATCGCACACAATGACCTCAGGCGACATACATCTTATCGACTGCAAGATTGCCTCCTCCTTGGGATAGCCGAAGAACACGTCGCAGCAGTCGCCCAAGCTGCTGCCTATCACGCCGTCCGCTATGCCGGAAAGCTCTCCCCGCTCGTCTATAAGCGTCACCCTCATATTTCGTTCGGAGAGCTGCCGCGCTATGTCTCTTAGCAGCGTGGTTTTTCCCGTCGCGGGCGCGCCTGCCAGCAGAAGTCCGCACACGGAGTGCGAAAAGGCGGTGCATATAATCTCATTCGAGCAGCCTATGTATTCTCCCGCTATCCTTATGTTGATAGAGGTAATATCGCGAATGGCGGTAATCGCGCCGCCTTCTGTCACCGCAGTTCCGCATATGCCCGCGCGGTGTCCTCCGCTAAGGGAGATGAAGCCCTCCGTTATCTGATTCTGACAGCTGTACACCGAATACTTGCACAGATTGCAGTAAACGCTGTCGATTAACTCCCTATCCGCGAGGGGAAACTGATGCAGCATAATTTGTCCGCTTTTGCAGGTGAGAGCTATCGGACTGCCTACTCTCAGCCGTATCTCCCGCGCGTCGTCCTTCAGGCGCGGGTCTAAATGAGTGAGAATCCCTTTCAGCCGTTCTCCTGTCTGCGTCAGAACCTCGTTAAACTTATTTATCATTGTATATCCCTCCTTTTTGACGTTTTGGGGAGCAGGTTCGGATGACCCATTTCGGGTGCAAAGCACTTGTTGAAGCTCCCTTGTCAAATGTATATGGACAAGTGCAAAGGGATATAACACAAAATTTTCCTCCCGCATAATTTTTTTATTGATAATACGATTGAAATGTTGTATAATCTTTCGAGATACAATCGGAGGTGCGATACTATGTGTTTTAAACTCCTTAAAAAAGATAAAAGCAAATCATTGCAAAATGAAAATACAGATATAAAAGCTGAATTGGAGGACAAGAAGATGAAAATTGCAGTGCTTACAAGCGGAGGAGACGCTCCCGGAATGAACGCGGCTATAAGAGCGGTTGTGAGAACGGCTATTTATAAGGGTGCGGAGGTCTACGGCATAGAAAGAGGCTATAACGGACTTATCCGCGGGGAGTTCAAGAAGCTGGAGGTGCGTGACGTCTCTGATATAATTCAGACAGGCGGCACAAAGCTGTACACGGCAAGATGCGCCGAATTCCGCGAGGACGAGGGAGTGACACTCGCCGCCGAACACTGCAAAAAGTTCGGCATAGAGGGAATTGTCACTATCGGCGGAGACGGCACATTCAGAGGAGCTCTCGATTTGAGCAGGAAGGGAATCAACTGCATAGGTATTCCCGGCACTATCGACAACGATATAGCGTGCAGTGAGTACTCTATCGGCTTCGACACAGCTATGAACACAGCTATGCGTATGGTGGATAACATAAGAGATACCGCGCAGTCGCACGACAGGTGCAGTATCGTCGAGGTCATGGGCAGAAACGCCGGCTTCCTCGCACTGAATACAGGAGTAGCCTGCGGTGCTACCTCTATCATCATACCCGAGGACAAGGAATTTGACATAGACGATGTTGTGGCTAAGATACTCGAAACCAAGGAGCAGGGAAAGAAGCACTTCATCATAATCGTCGCTGAGGGCGTAGGCGGAGTTGAGGAAAAGGCGAAATATATAGAGGCTAAAACCGGCATTGAGTCGAGAGCTACGGTACTCGGTCACGTGCAGAGAGGTGGCTCTCCCACCGTTCGCGACAGAGTTGTGGCGACACAGATGGGCTATCACGCCGTTGAGCTTCTCCTCGCGGGGGCTACCTGCCGCGTAGTTGTCATGAAGGACGAGAAAATCACCGACTACGACATTGAAGAGGCGTTGAAGAAGGGAAGTCCCCTGCATAAGCCCTTCGACGAGAAAACATATGAAATAGCCAACGCCGTTTCGATTTAATCGAGATACTACACAGTTAAGGAAATTACCGGCAGTCATTGGATACTCTCAAATGACTGTCGGTAAATCCTTTTTCTAATACTGCTTACACTACCCGCACTCGGCGGAGCAGTATTAGGGTCTGTTGACACAGGGTAAAATACTCACCTTAAAATTACACAAAATATAGGTATAAATCCTCTCCATATACCGATATATGTACAAATTTGATGTTTGCACTTGCAATTTTTCCCTATATATCATAAAATAACATGGTATAAATATGATGTAAATTTATAATAGGAGTGTATAAAGATGGCTGAGACAAAAAAAGTGGCGGTTATTATGGGCAGTGACAGCGATTTACCTATAGTTGAACCTGCTGTTCACACGCTCAAAAGCTTCGGTATTGAGACTGAGGTTAGAGTGATGTCCGCTCACAGAACTCCCGAAAAAACCGCTGAGTTCGCCTCCTCTGCTCGGGATAACGGATTCGGAGTTATCATTGCGGCGGCGGGAAAAGCCGCTCACTTAGCGGGAGTAATCGCCGCGCATACCACCCTTCCGGTTATCGGAATACCCGTTAAGTCCTCCACCCTCGACGGACTGGACGCGCTTCTCGCCACAGTGCAGATGCCGAGCGGGATTCCCGTAGCTACAGTCGCCATAGACGGCGCGAAGAACGCGGCACTCCTCGCTCTCGAGATTCTGTCGGTTTCGGATGATGAGCTTGCGGACAAGCTTTCTGAAATGAAACGCGCCATGGCTGAGGAAGTCGAGAAGAAGGACCTCGCTGTCATGGAGAAGATGAAGTCTGTGCAGGGCTAAAATCCACGGCATTTTTATAGAATTACCCTACTGAAATTTGGAGGTTTTTGTTTGATGAACAGCTACAGTAACAGTTACAAGGATGCGGGAGTCGATGTTACCGCAGGGTACAAGTCGGTGGAGCTTATCAAAAAGCACGTCGCACGCACTGCCATACCCGGAGTGGTTTCGGGAATAGGCGGGTTCGGAGGATTGTTTCAGCCCGATTTTACGGGAATGAAAGAGCCTGTTTTGGTGTCCGGAACAGACGGCGTAGGCACTAAGCTGAAGATTGCCTTCCTCATGAACAAGCACGACACAATCGGTATCGACTGCGTTGCCATGTGTGCAAACGACGTTGCCTGTAGTGGTGCGCGTCCTCTGTTTTTCCTCGATTATCTCGCAGTAGGGAAAAATCATCCCGAGCGTGTGGCGGAGATTGTATCGGGAGTGGCGGAAGGCTGTGTTCAGGCAGGCTGCGCCCTCATAGGCGGCGAAACGGCGGAGATGCCGGGCTTCTACCCCTCCGACGAATACGATCTTGCGGGCTTCTGTGTCGGTATGGGCGAAAAATCCAAGCTCATAGATTCGAGCAACGTAAAGCTTGGAGATGTCCTCATAGGAGTTGCCTCCTCGGGACTGCACTCCAACGGATTCTCCCTTGTCCGCCATGTCCTTCGGGTGAACGACGAGAAAATCCGTTTTTATATCGATGACCTCGGAAAGACAATAGGCGAGGAGCTTATCACTCCTACCAAAATATATGTAAAGCCCGTCCTCTCGGCGATTGAGGCGTGTGAGATTCACGGAATCGCGAACATCACAGGCGGCGGATTCTACGAGAATATCCCGCGTATGCTGGGCGAAAACCAAATGGCGAGAGTTGTGAGGAGCAGCATTGACGTACTGCCGATATTTAATGTAATCGCCCAGATAGGCAGAATTGAAGAACGCGATATGTTCAACACCTTCAATATGGGCGTGGGACTTGTCATGGCAGTGCCTGAGACGGAGGTTGACAAGGTAATCGAAAATCTCACCCAAAGCGGAGAGAGAGCGTATGTTATAGGCGAGGTCACAGAGGGCACGGACGGGGTCTCCATATGCTGAGGATTGTCGTTCTCGTATCGGGCGGAGGCACTAATTTGCAGGCTCTGATTGACGCACAGAAGCAGGACAAGCTCGGCGGAGGTCGCATTGTGTGCGTCCTCTCAAGCAAGCCCGATGTGTACGCGCTTGAACGAGCGGCAGTAAGCGGTATTCCCACAGAGGTAGTCAGCAGGAAGCAGTACTCCTCGGCTGAGGAGTTTGATGACGCCCTCCTTTGTGTGCTGGAGGAGTACCAAGCCGATTTGGTTGTTCTGGCGGGATTCCTCAGTATATTCGGCAGTAAGCTGACAAAGCGGTACGAGAATAAGATTATAAATGTTCACCCCTCTCTTATCCCCTCCTTCTGCGGCAAGGGCTTCTACGGGCTTAAGGTGCATGAGGCGGCTTTGCAGTACGGCGTTAAGGTGACTGGCGCGACTGTGCATTTCGTCAACGAAATCACCGACGGCGGCGCGATAATCCTGCAAAAAGCCGTGGAGATACGGCAGGGAGATACCGCCGAGGTCCTCCAGCGGCGAGTGATGGAGGAAGCGGAGTGGCAGCTCCTGCCCAAGGCGGTCGAGCTGTTCTGCAAGGGGCGGATTGCTGTTGAGGATAACCGGGTGGTTATTGATACGACGGATAATTGATTGAAGCATACAAAGGTGTAGGTGCTTTTATTAGCTATAAGTAGGTCGCAAGGCGACCTGCACAGGAGAACCCTTGACGGAGGGTTTCAGTCCCTTCCATGCGTTTTTGAATCGTAGAGGTGCTTCGCCATTAATTACAGGAGGATTTGAGAAAATCCTATAGGTCGCAAGGCGACCTACACAGGGAAACCCCCGACGAGGGTTCCCCTACGGAAAAAATGTCCTTAGGGACATTTTTTCCTACCCCTCCTGCGTTTTTGAACGCTAAGAGAGTTTCGCTCTCTGCGGAGAGCGACTTAGGACGCTGTCCGATTCTAAATTAACTTAGAAAACAACAAAGAAAAGCGCGAAAAAGCTTTCGCATATGGTTTTTTGGGGCTTTTCTTGCATTGTTTTGTT
>JAISGQ010000010.1 GCA_031262985.1 Oscillospiraceae bacterium | reverse complement strand
GCTTTCGCATATGGGTTTTTTGGGCTTTTCTTGCATTGTTTTGTTAGTTAATTTTGAATGTGAACCATGCAAGCCTTTGCAAAGGCTTGACCCAAACTCTAACTCCTTGGCAACAGATTTTAATCAGAAGGAGGATGGCATTTTGCTTCCCTTTATAACAATTGGAGAAAACAAAATCCCCTCGTACGGGCTGTGTATCCTCGTAGGTGCAGTAGCCGCGATTCTCCTCGCCTGTCTCCGTGCGAGGAGAACCAAACGAATACAAGTAGGCGACGTCTACTTAGGCGCAGTAGTCTCCGTAGCCGCCGCCGCAGTAGGCGCGAAGCTGCTCTACATACTGGTAACTCCCCACATGAGAACCCACCTCGCCGACGCATTCGGCAGGGGCGACTTCCTCCCCACTCTGCTGTCGGGCGGCATGGTGTTCTACGGCGGCTTCGCGGGGGGAGTACTCGGAGCGTTACTCTACTGCAAGCTGTGTAAGCTCAGTCTGATTCAGTTCGCCGACTTCCTCCTCCCGTTCCTGCCGCTCGCCCACGCGTTCGGGCGGCTTGGCTGCTTCGCGGCGGGCTGCTGCTACGGAGTTCCCGCGCCTGCTCCGTGGGGAGTTCGATTTCCCGCACACAACGTGGGAAACGCGCCTGTCGGGGTCTCGCTCTTCCCCTCGCAGCTTTTGGAGGCAGGATTTAATGTGTGCCTGTTTATTTTCCTCCTGCTGTTTTCAAGGAGGGAGCGGCGGCGCGGTGTGGTCAGCGGGCTATACTTAATATGCTACTCGGTTTTTAGGTTTACGGCGGAGTTCCTTCGGTACGATTCGGTACGCGGGGTATTTGCGGGGCTATCGACCTCCCAGTGGATAAGCCTGCTGCTGATGCTTGCGGGCGCGGCACTCCTGTGGGGAGGACGGCTCGCGGCGTTGGCGAAAAGCACGAGGAGAAGCAGATAGTCTCCTCCGCCCGCAGGCGGACAACTTTCAACTTTCAATTTTTAACTTTCAACTGAACCTCCCCCCCGCCCGCAGGCGGATAACTGTCACCTGTCACTTGTCAACTGTCAACTGAACTCCCACACCCCACCACAGAAAGGAACTTATCTTATGCCGCGATTCTTTGTTAATTCAAGCGATATACAAGGCGACTTCATCACAATTTCGGGAGACGACGCCTCCCACATCACAAAATCACTGCGAATGAAGGCGGGGCAGAGCGTCACCGTGTGCGACACACGCAACACCGACTACATCTGCACAATCTCGGAGATAGGCGCGGGGAGCGTCTTCCTCCACATAGAGAGCAGGGAGAGAACGCAGTCAGAACCGCACGTAAGCGTCACTCTCTACCAAGGCTACCCCAAGGGCGACAAGCTGGAGTTCATCACGGAAAAGGCGGTGGAGCTGGGAGCTATGGAGGTCGTACCTGTAGTTACGGCGCGTTCGGTTGCGCGTCCCGACCGAAAGAGCGCGGAGAAGAAGCACGAGCGGCTCTGCCGTCACGCTCTGGAGGCGGCAAAGCAGTGCGGCAGGGGGATTATCCCGAAAATTTCACTCCCCGTCAAGTTCTCCGCCATAGGCGACCTGCTCGGTAGGCATGATCTGCTGATTTTCTGCTACGAGGGCGGCGGTCGTCCTCTCTCGAAAGTTATGGGCGGCTCTTCCGCCTCCGACATAGGCGTGATTATCGGTCCTGAGGGCGGGTTTGACCCCTCGGAGGCGGAGACCCTCGCCTCCCTCGGAGCTGTCACGGTGTCGCTCGGCAGTCGGATACTCCGAACCGAGACCGCCGCACTCGCCGCGCTGACTGCCGTGATGTTCGCCAGAGGGGAAATGTGAGGGCACCTGTCAACTGTCAACTGAAAAAGCTCCCCTTAGCAGGCAACGCCTGCTGAGAGGAGCTTTTTTTCAGCTAAATTAATAATTCTCCGCTTTAATCTGGAAGTACGCCTTCGGATGTGAGCAGACAGGACACATATCGGGAGCTTTCTTGCCCACTACGATATGTCCGCAGTTGGAGCACTGCCACACCATGTCGCCGTCGCGGGAGAAGACAAGCTCGCCCTCCACGTTAGCAAGGAGCTTGCGGTAGCGTTCCTCATGCTCCTTTTCGACCTTACCCACGAGAGAGAAGAGAGTGGCGATTTTCGTAAAGCCTTCCTCAGCGGCGACCTTCGCGAACTCGTCGTACATCTCGGTCCACTCGTAGTTTTCGCCGTTAGCGGCATCGAGAAGGTTCTCGGGAGTAGAAGGAATCTGGTCGCCGTGGAGCAGCTTAAACCAAATCTCCGCATGCTCTTTTTCGTTTGCGGCTGTTTCCTCAAATATTTTTGCAATCTGAACGTAGCCGTCCTTCTTCGCCTTTGAGGCGTAGTAGGTGTACTTGTTACGCGCCTGGCTCTCGCCCGCGAAGGCTGCCATCAAATTGGCTTCTGTTCTTGATCCTTTAAGTTCCGGCATAAAATAAAACCTCCTTCATAATTAACACATCCCGATTAGTATCAGCAGTATTTCGCGTGATATTCCCTAATTTTGGAGCGGGAGGTGCTTTTAATGCCCATATTCTACCATTTTGAGAGGAAAAAGTCAATACTCCAAATGCAATTATTTGAAATAATTATAAATTTGTATTAATTACAATAAATAGCGAGGGAGGAGTAGTCCTCCCCGCACATAAATTACACATAAATTTCACTATAAATGTTGACATTATGCAAACAAAGTACTATAATCAACTTGTAAAGTAACAATAGAGTAAAATTTACTTAACAATATGCTTAACAATTTCAATGAGGTGAATTCCATGAGTAAAGTCAGCTTTGTAAACGTGCCTCCCCTGCCCAATATGCCGTGGGAGGAGAAACCCGCGGGATACCGTTTCCCCCTGTGGAGAAACAGCACAAATCCCATAATCAAGCGCAATCCGACGGCGGCAGTCGCGAGGATTTTCAACAGCGCGGTCATGCCCTATGAGGACGGCTACATAGGCGTTTTCAGGGGAGAACAGCGCGACGGCGTCCCTCACATCTATCTTGGGAGGAGCAGTAACGCCCTCGACTGGAACATCAGCGAGGAGAAAATCAACTTCACCGACGAAAACGGCAAGCCCTATATGCCGGAGTACGCATACGACCCCCGTCTTGTTAAGGTGGAGGACACCTACTACATCATGTGGTGTACCGAGTTTGAAGGCGCGGCAATCGGGCTTGCGAAAACCACCGATTTCAAAACCTTCACGAGGCTCGAAAACCCATTCCTGCCGTTTAACCGAAACGCCGTTCTCTTTCCGCGAAAGATAGGCGGTAACTTCGTCATGCTCTCGCGCCCGAGCGACAGCGGACACACGCCCTTCGGCGATATGTTCCTCAGCGAAAGCCCCGACTTGACCTACTGGGGCAAGCACCGCCATGTCATGGGCAAGGGCGAAAAGTGGTGGGAGCGTCTGAAGGTAGGCGCGGGTGCGGCTCCCATAGAGACGAGCGAGGGCTGGCTTATGTTCTACCACGGAGTAAGTCACACCTGCAACGGCTTTGTTTACAGCGTAGGCGGCGCGATTCTCGATATCGACAATCCGTCTGTGGTAAAGTACAGGTGCGAGAATTTCCTCCTCACCCCCGAGGAGTGGTATGAGGAGCAGGGCTTTGTCCCGAACGTCTGCTTCCCCTGCGCTACCTTGCAGGACGGCGACACAGGACGCATTGCCGTCTACTACGGCGCGGCGGACAGCTACGTCGCCATAGCGTACACTCAGCTCGAGGACGTGGTGGAGTACATTAAGGAGAACAGCCACACAGTTGACAGTTGACAGGTTCAGTTGACAAGTGACAGAGGACAGTTAGAGGCGCGGCGGAGACGCAGTTGTGCCTCCTACTGCTCACTGTAGGAGGGGATTAGCCCGTAGTAGTCAACGAGAATAGTCCCTCCGCCGTGATTGTATAACTTAGGTGTAAAGCCGTACCTTCAACTGTCAACCTCGTTAAACTGTAATTTTTAAACAATCTCCTTTGTTTAATTTGCGATTTGACCTTTTGTGGAGGATAACTGTCAACCGAAATGCCCGCCGCAGCGGCGTTCCTTAACTGTCACTTGTCACTTGTCAACTGTCAACTGAAAAGCTTGTCACTTGTCAACTAAAATATCGGCGGCGAAAGCCGTCATATTTTAATAGATTCCTCTTGTAAACGGCTGTTTCTTATGTTAAAATACAGGCAAATCATATTTTACAGGAGGTTTGTATTATGGCATATGTAATCAGCGACGCTTGTGTTTCCTGCGGAGCTTGTGCAGGCGAGTGTCCTACAGAGGCTATTTCCGCCGGCGACAGCAAGTATGTTATCGACCCTGAGGTCTGCATTTCGTGCGGAGTATGCGCCGGAACTTGCCCTACAGAGGCAATTGAGGCAGACTAATTTTACTCTTACTTAGTTTTCGCAACAACAATAGACTGCAACAAGACGAAATTTTGTTGCAGTCTATTTGCTTTGTTTTGTTTAAATATTCCCTCTGCACCTAACAGGTGACAGTCAGATGGCACGGACTCCTTCCTCCGACATACAATCACGGTGGGGAGTACCACCCTCAGCGAATCCTACACGCTCCCCTCCTACACCGGCAAGCAGAAGGAGACACCCCTCCCCCCGCCGCGCATTAAATTTATCATTCATCATTAGCGACAGCGAATCATTTATCATTCTTCATTTATGCTTTCCTGTCTTGAAGGAGACAAAACCGATACTTTAACTCAAATGAAAAATGATGAATGATGAGTGATGAGTGATGAGTGATAAATATTCTTAATAACAAACCACCCCGCGAGCGGCAGGTCTGCCACTTCGTGAGGTGGTTTTATCGTCTATTTAAATATTCCCTTTTTCCCCTTGCCCGCGCCGTCGCTCTCAAAGAGCGAGCGTATGCTCTCAAGCCCCTTCTCCTGCTCGGAGGTCAGCTTCTTCGGCACAGCCACGGTAAAGTGGAGTATCTGGTCGCCCTTCCCCCTGCTGTGGAGGCGGGTTACGCCCTTTCCCTTGAGCGTCATGGTGTCATTGGGCTGAGTGCCGGCAGGAACTCGCACCTTCTGGTTGCCCTCTAAGGTCACTACGTCAATCTCCGTACCCATTGCCGCCTGCCAGAAACTGAGGGAGACGGGGCAGTGTACGTTGTAGCCCTCCCGCTCCAAAATGGGATGAGGACGAATCGTAACAGCGAGGATAATGTCGCCCGAGGGACCGTTATTAGCTCCCGCGTTTCCCTTGCCGCGAACGGTCATAGCCTGACCGTCGTCAATACCGGCGGGGAACTCGAAAACCTCCTTGCGCGTAACTCTGCATCTCCCGTGACCGCCGCACTTGGGACAGGGGTTTTCTATGATAGAGCCGCCGCCTCCGCACTTTTCGCACGCTCGCTGTGTCTGCATTGTGCCGAACGGTGTGCGCTGGTTGATGCGTATGTAGCCCGAACCGCCGCAGTCGGGGCAGGTTTTCTTGTCTGTGCCGCCTTTTGCGCCTGTGCCGCCGCAGTCACTGCACGTCTCCACACGCTTGTACTCTATCTCCTTTCGGCAGCCCATAGCCGCTTCCTCAAATGAAAGCACTACAGTCTTTTGCAGGTCCTCGCCGCGTCTCGGAGCGTTCGGATTCGCGCTTCTGCCGCCGAAGCCGCCGCCGAAACCTCCGAAAATACTGCCGAATATATCGCCTAAGTCGCCGAAGCCCCCGAAGTCGCCGAAATCAGCTCCTCCTCCCGCTCCGAAATTCGGGTCTACGCCCGCGTGTCCGAACTGGTCGTAGCGCGCCTTCTTCTCGGGGTCGGAGAGTACCTCATAAGCCTCGTTGACCTCCTTGAACTTTGCCTCCGCCGTGGGGTCGTCGGGGTTCATGTCGGGATGGTGCTTCTTTGCCGCCGTTCTGAACGCCTTTTTTATGTCAGCCTCGCCCGCGGATTTATCCACTCCGAGAACCTCATAAAAATCTCTCTTCTTGTCTGCCAAATTTTTTACCCCCTAAGTAAAGGTATACTTATATAACCGTGTGAGCGGATACGAAAGGAATATCCCCCCTTCCGTATCCGCAATGACCTGTGTGAGTAGTAATGCTTTCTTGTAGCCGTAGCCGAGACCTTTAGTTTTCGTCTACATCGGGAATGTCGCCCGGAGTAGGTCCTACGTCGCCCGACTGCGCACCCGCGTCCTTATAGAGCTGTTCGCTCAGCTTGTAAAGCTCCTGCTGGAGTGCGCCTGTCTTAGCCTTGACGTCGGAGATGTCGCCCGAATCCTTGACCGCACGAAGGTCGGCTATCTTCGCCTCCACGTTTGACTTGTCGCCGGAGGACAGCTTGTCGCCGAGGTCGGCAATCATCTTCTCCGTCTGATAAATCATCTGGTCGGCGTTGTTGCGTGCGTCAACCTCCTCGCGGCGTTTTGCGTCCTCCGCCGCATACTGCTCCGCGTCGCGGACAGCCTTCTCTATGTCCTTCTTATCCATTGATGTGGAGGAGGTGATAGTAATCTGCTGCTCCTTGCCTGTGCCCTTATCTCTTGCGCTTACGTTTACTATGCCATTGGCGTCGATATCGAATGTTACCTCAATCTGCGGCACTCCCCTTCTCGCGGGAGCGATGCCGTCGAGGTGGAACACGCCGAGTACCTTGTTGTCGCGTGAGAACTCGCGCTCTCCCTGAAGCACCTTGACCTCAACGGAGGGCTGATTGTCGGCTGCAGTAGTGAACACCTGCGACTTCTTTACGGGGATAGTTGTATTTCTCTCGATAATCTTTGTGCAAACCTCGCCCTGAGTTTCGATACCCAGCGAGAGGGGAGTTACGTCGAGGAGTACAAGCCCGTCTACTTCTCCTCCGAGAACGCCGCCCTGAAGTGCCGCTCCGAGAGCTACGCACTCGTCGGGGTTGATTCCCTTGAACGGGTCTTTTCCGATTAACGCCTTTACAGCGTCCTGCACAGCGGGGATTCTCGAGGAGCCGCCCACCATGAGAACCTTGTCAATCTGTCCTACAGAAAGCTTGCTGTCGGAGAGTGCCTGCCGAACGGGAGCCATAGTCTTTTCTACAAGGTCGCTTGTCAGCTCGTTGAACTTAGCTCTTGTGAGGGTTATATCCATATGCTTAGGGCCGCTCGCGTTAGCGGTGATAAACGGCAGGTTAATCTGAGTGGACACAACGCCCGAAAGCTCAATCTTCGCCTTCTCCGCCGCCTCCTTGAGTCTCTGCATAGCTGTCCTGTCGGTCGAGAGGTCGATTCCGTCTGTCTTTCTGAACTCGTCGCAGAGGTAGTTGATTACGCGCTGGTCGAAGTCGTCTCCTCCGAGCTTGTTGTTACCCGCTGTAGCAAGAACCTCCTGAACGCCGTCGCCCATCTCGATAATGGAGACGTCAAATGTGCCGCCGCCGAGGTCGTAAACCATGACCTTCTGGTCGTCCTCCTTGTCAATGCCGTAGGAGAGAGCAGCCGCCGTAGGTTCGTTGATAATGCGCTTTACGTCAAGTCCCGCTATCTTGCCCGCGTCCTTAGTCGCCTGACGCTGCGCGTCGGTGAAGTAGGCGGGAACGGTGATTACAGCCGCAGTAACCTTGTCGCCGAGATAGCTCTCGGCGTCCGCCTTGAGCTTCTGGAGAATCATCGCTGAAATCTCCTGCGGAGTGTAGTTCTTGCCGTCAATAGCGACTGTTCTGCTCGAACCCATATCCCTCTTGATTGAGGAGATTGTGCGGTCGGGGTTTGTGATAGCCTGTCTTTTGGCCACCATACCTACCATACGCTCGCCGTCCTTCGAGAAGCCCACTACGGAGGGAGTAGTTCTCGCTCCCTCACTGTTTGGGATTACTACCGCCTCGCTGCCTTCGATAACAGCGACGCATGAGTTTGTTGTACCTAAGTCGATTCCTATAATCTTTGCCATAATTGTTTCCTCCAATTTTATTTAAGTTTAGTTGTTTTATTAATAAGCCGATAATGGTCAGAGGGAGTGCCAAGCCGATAACGAGGAGTATAATTTAATAGCCGTAATACTCTTCGCAATCTGCAAGGTGCTACCCTAATTCTTTATCTGAACCATTGCCGGACGAATTGTCTTTTGCCCGATTCTGTAGCCCTTCTGTGCAACCATGGAGATACAGCCGCTCTCCACGTCAGAATCGTCGGATGTGCCGATGCAGTTGTGAATATTCGGGTCAAACTGCTCCCCCACCTCGCCGAAACTCTCCACCGAGAGACGCTCGAAAACCTTCGCACTCTCCGACATTATCATGGAGACGCCCTTCTGCAGGTCCTCCAGCGTGATGTTCTCCACCGCCATTGCCCGCTCTAAATTGTCAACTATCGGCAGGAGTTCGGCTACGGTGTCCGCCTGCACTGCGGCGAACAGTGCCTCCTTCTCCTTCTGCGTTCTCTTTCTGAAGTTGTCGTACTCGGCGGCAGTTCTAAGGTGCATATCCTTTAGCTTCCGGAGTTCCTTAGTAAGCTCCTCTATCTTCTCCTCCGCGGGAGATGTAGGAGTGTACTCCTCCTCTTCCTCCTCGAAGCACTCCTCCTCTGTTTCGTCCTCAAGGAGGTCCAAATCCTTCTCGTTTTCGCTCATATTCAGTGTATCCCCTTTCGCTGTTATTGGGGTGGTGTTGACACCACCTTAGTTTTATTTGGTTGGTTTCCGATTACTCCCCGCCGACTTCTTCCAGTTATCGGCGCATGAGTAAATTTATATCAATACATCCCGAGTGTCGCCTTCATCTCACTGCCGACAACTCCCGCGAAGTACTCGACGTAGGGTATCAGTTTGGAGTAGTTCATCCTCAGCGGTCCGATAACTCCCACAAGCCCCGAGGCTCCTATGCCGGAGTAGTACCGCGCCGCAACAACGCTCACGCCCGAAAGCTGCGCCTTCTTGCTCTCCCTGCCGATAATTACGTGGCTGCTGCCCGAGAGCGAAAGCAGGTTGATTATATCCTGCTTGTTGCGAAGGAACGCCATAAGCTCCTTTACGTCGGAGTAGGACAAGTCCTCCCTGTCGTAGAGGTTGCTCTGCCCCTCCACCGCAATCTGGACTGTACCCGCCTCCTGCGCTATATCCGCCGCCATGGCAAAGGCAGGAGCGAGAGCCGTTCCCACACTGCCAAGCTCGTTAGTTATCCTCTCCATGTAGTCGTCGGTAAGCTCGCTTATCTGCATATTGAGCAGGTGGAGATTCATGTAGTGGCGGAGCATATTGACTGCCGCCGACTCGACCTTGACGTGCAGTCTGCATATCCTGCTCTTTAGGACGGACGGAGAAATCATCATCATGATAACTACCGTGTGTTCGCTCGTGGGCATTATCTCCACCGCGACTACGCGCGCCTGAACATCGGCGGGAGTAGTGATTACCGCGACGAAATTCGTCTGCTCCGATAAAAGCTGTGCCGCCGCCTCGATAAACCTCTCGGGGTTACAGCTATAGGCGGTCAGCTTGTCGGAGATGAGGCTCTGCACCTCGTCGGTCAGCGTGCGTTTCCACATGAGCTGGTCGACGTACAGGCGGTAGCCTCTCTGCGAGGGGATTCTGCCGGAGGAGGTGTGCGGCTGTTCGAGATAGCCGCTGTCCACCAAGTCGGACATATCGTTGCGTATTGTCGCGGAGGAGACTGCGTTCTCCAGCATAGCGGCAAGCGTCTTTGAACCTACGGGGTCGCCGCTCTCGACATAGCTCTCGATGATTGTCTGTAAAATTTTGTATTTTCTCTGACCGGGAGTCATGACGAACACCAGCTTTCAGCACAGTTGACAGTTGACAAACACAGTTGACAGTTGACAAGTGACAGGTGACAGTTATCCGCCTGCGGGCGGGGCAGTACAGTTGACAGTTGACAAGTGCCAGATGACAGTTATTCCGCCTGCGGGCGGGGAGTGCGATTGCTTCTCGCCTCGATTAGCACTCTCGATGTTCGAGTGCTAATCACTGCACTAAGATTACCACTATTTTTCACAATTGTCAATAGAATTGATTGTAAACAAATTTTTAAGAAGAACTAATTTTTAATTAAAATGTTAACAGATATTAATTTCCCTTGAAAATTCCTTCCTTTTCATGTATTATATATGGAGCGGAGAGTTGAGGGGCAGTAATTTTGTAAAAAAACACGGACATGAAAGGCATGATTACAGATATGAACAACGATACAATGACATTTACAATAGGAGACGACAACGCCGAGCAGATGAAGGCTTTGCTCCTCGCCGTTTACGGCGCATTGAAGGAAAAAGGCTACAACCCGATAAATCAGATAGTCGGCTACATCCTCTCCGAGGACCCGACTTATATCACCACACACAACAACGCACGCAATATCATGCGTAAGATTGACCGCGACGAGCTGCTCAGAGAACTGCTGCTCTCCTATCTTGAGGACTAAAGGAGCGGTGCAGGGAGCGGCAATGAGGGAGAAGAACAGCGTGGGAGAACGGAAAATGAGCGGAAAGCCTTACTCCTCCTTCTGCTGTGTCAAAGAGAGGATTTGATTAATATGGAAAACAGCGCGGAC
Organism: Oscillospiraceae bacterium; assembly: GCA_031262985.1. GTDB lineage: Bacteria > Bacillota > Clostridia > Oscillospirales > Acutalibacteraceae > JAISGQ01. The sequence goes on along the minus strand of JAISGQ010000010.1, from coordinate 33,264 downwards.
CTCACCTACATGGGGCGTCCTCTTGTCAGAAAAGGGCAGGAGATTTACTACGGCAGCATGACCGATAAGTACGTCATACACCTGAATATTGTTTCAGACAACAAGGTAATTATTCAGCTTGAGTACACCGACCCCGACATAAAGGGGAGCGGCAAGATAGTTAAGACGGCAGAGCGTTCGTCTCTGGGCGAGGCTATGGAGATTTCCTCCGCATGGCTGGCGAAGAACAACAAATAATACTACTCGATTAAAACAGGGGGAAATTTTAATGATAGAGGATAGCTTTACGGCTGTGTACTCCAAATTCAAGCTGTATTTTTATCAGAAGGTTTTTGACAGGATTCAGAACAGGGAGACCAGCCTTACTACTGTCGAAACCTTTTGTGTTGAGATTATATATGTTCTCCACCGTCCTACGATAAATGAATTTGCGAACTTCATTAAAATTTCTGCTCCCAACGCTACATATAAGATAAACTGCCTCATCAAGAAGGGTTACCTCAGGAGAGTGCAGTCGCGCAGGGATAAGCGGCTGTTCTACCTTGAGGTTACGGACAAGTTTTTCGACTACTACGGGATAAATCTCAGCTATATCGACACCGTTGTCAAGCGAATGAAGGAGCGGTTCTCCGAAACCGATATCTCAAAGCTCAATGAAATGCTGGAGATTATCTCGAGCGAGCTTATGCCGGAGATTAGCTGCTCCGGCTCTTTGAGCTTGAGCTGACAGATGGCGAATACACTATGTGGCAAGCGGCAAATTATTGACAGTTTGAAAAGGGCTGCTGCAAAACAAAGTTTTGCAGCAGCCCTTTTATTCTCGGCGAGGGTACAGTCCCTGCCTCTCTATTTACACGGCTCTCTATTTTTTCTTATTCGCAAGCTTTGAGGGATGTACGGGGTTTTCAAGATACTTCTGCTTTGTCGCAAGTCCGCCGCGAATATGCCGCTGAGCCTTGTTGATATCCAGCACAGTCTTGACCTCCGCGTAGAGGGAGGGCGAGAGATATTTAAGCCGTTCTGAAACATCCTTGTGAACCGTGGACTTCGATATGGAAAATTCACGGGCGGTGCTTCTCACAGTGGCGTTGTTCTCCACAATGTATTCTCCCAGCAAGACAGCACGTTCATCAAGAGTTACTTTCACTATAACTACCTCCAATATACACACAGTGGTAATTTATATGTGAAGGAGGCTGCTTGTATTCGTAATGTGAAAATAATTGAAGGAGTGCGGATAGCAGTTGACAAGCACAGTTGACAGTTGACAAGTGACAGTTATCCGCCGAATGACACCTTGTGTCATTCGGCGGAGATTTTTTATCGAAGCAAAATTTTTATGTGAAAAATGAACAGTTAAAGCGCAGAGGCGTAGCCCGTACCCTAACTGTCAACTGTCACTTGTCAACTGTCAACTGTCAACTGAACCGTCACCACTTATTAATAACGTCCTCGGAGAAGCCCGTAAGTCCGTCGAGAGTTACAGTAGTCTCGCTCCCGTCGTCCTCAATGAGCACCACAGTGCCGTAGTATTTGCCGAACACCTGATGCTGCTCCGACTTGAGCAGTCCCAGCACGCTTATATCAGCCAGCCGCTCGTAGGAGGGTATCATGCGCAGGTCGATAAGCCCGTCTTCTCCTCTAAACGTCCACTCGCCCTGCTTGTAGTTGCCCTTAGGCACGTCTATTTGAAGCTCGCCCACCTTGTAGCCCTTGCCCTTGTAGTAGAAAATATTCTCCCCGCACTGTGCTCTGTCTCCGAAGCCCGTGCCGAGATTGAAGCCGAACCGCTCCCCTTTGTACAGTCCGCTCGCGGAGCACCACACCCAGTTGTTGTCATAAGGCCATACTCCTCTGCCCCAGTCGAGACAGCCGAAGGTTGTGTTTTCGCTGAAATTAAACTCCTCCGCTCCCAGCTTGACCTTGCCGAACACGGGCATACAGTTGATTTTGTGGTTGTAGTAGAATTTTCCCGCTTTCGCCGCTTTCCCTTCGAACGGCACAGCAATCGCCATGCTGTCCTCGTCGTTCTGTACGAAGGTGACGTCCGCGTACAGCTCCTTGGAGTCGTCAAAATTAATCCACCGCATCGACACCTTGCGCGTCTTGTTGCCCTTGATGAAGTTGAGGCTGACCTTCTTACTGCGGTATACTATATCTCCGTTGTCCGACGAGAAGGGCATATCGAAGCTCCCCATAGGGAACGCCGCCATTTTACTTTTGGTTATGTCGAACCCCTTCTCGAGGTCTATGAAGGAGGCGGAAATCAGCCCCATATAGCCGTTGTCGGCTATAGTCAGCGCGATTTGGTAGCGGTCGTCGCCGAAGAGGTAGTAGTCCCACTCCTTTAGCCGCATGGCGCGGCGAAGAGAGGGCACGTCAAGGCGGTTGTAGTTAAATACGGGCGAACGGCTCCAGCCGCTGACTGCGAGCCTTCCGCGCTTCCCGAGGAGCTTTGTCTCCCCGACAATCTCCTTCTGGGAGGAGTACCTTCTCTGTGTCTGCTGATTCATGATTTCACACTCCGTTCTTGTTTTGTTTGGGATTTGAATGAACTACACACCTCGTAGCGAGACTGCGTGGACGCGGGGGTCGCACGCTCTGCTCTCAGTAACCTACGCAATTTTAGGTAAACGCAAGAATTACTAACGGGGATGCACTATAGGTCGCAAGGCGACCTACACAGGGAAACCCCCGACGAGGGTTTCCTACGCCGAAAATGTCCTTAGGGACATTTTCGCCTACCATCCTGCGTTTTTCTGACGATAAAAGAGTTTCGCTCTCTGCGGAGGGCGAGTCAGGGCGCTGTCCTATTCTAAATTTACTTAGAAATCAACCAAGAAAAGCGCGAAAAAGGTTTCGCTTATGGTTTTTTTGTGATTTTCTTGCATTGTTTTGTTAGTTAATTTTGACTGTGAACCATGCAAGCCTTTGAAAAGGCTTGACCTAAACTTTAACTCTTTGGCAACAAATTTTAATTGTAAGCTTATGAATGGAGAATTTTGTAATGGAGAATTTTTTCGAGATAAAAATTGCCGGCTGCAAGAGGCAGCTTCCCATCTGCAAGGTCAATGAGAACCTCGATATTGCGGCGTTCGTAATGTTCAACGATGTTGAAATTACAGTCAACTCCGCCAAAGCACTGCTCAAAAAATGCCCTAAGTTCGACTACATCATCACAGCCGAAGCAAAGGGTATCCCCCTTGCCTACGAAATGGCGAGGAGGAGCAAAACCGGCTACTTTGTCGCCCGTAAAGGCACTAAGCTTTATATGACCGACCCCATAGGAGTAGAGGTAAAATCCATCACTACAGACCACGTGCAGAACCTCTACCTCTCGAAGGAGGAGTCGGACGCGCTAAAAGGCAAGAAGGTGCTGATAGTTGACGATGTTATAAGCACGGGCGAATCACTGGGCGCAATCGAGGCGTTAGTCACCGAGGCAGGCGGCGTGATAGTCGCCAAGGCGGCAGTTCTTGCCGAGGGAGACGCGAAAAACCGTGAGGATATTGTTTTCCTCGAGCCGCTCCCACTGTTCTTTAAATAACGGAGTTATTTATGTAGCAAACAACAGTGCCGCTTAACGACAAAATCCGAGCAGAAAAGGCAAGGTTATCGGAGTAATAACACTAAGCGCAACTGCCGTAGTCAGCACCACAAATACAAACCGAAAGGCTGAGTTATAATGAAGCGACCATTTGCCGTTATAGGGATTACATATCTTCTATCGCAGACGGTCGCTTTGCTTTTCGGCTTTGCGGCGGCATTGGCGACTGCCGTGTTTCTCATCATGGCACTTGCCGTCTATCTCGTCACGGCGCGGAGGAGGAAAGCCATCGCAGTCGCAATGCTCCTAACCTCAGGGGCGGCTATGCTCGTCTCCGCGCTTTATTCAAATTACACGGTAAAGCCCGCCGACCTCCTCTCGGGGCAGACCGCCTACATCAAAGGCAGGGTAGACGAACAGCCGGAGGAGAAGAGCGGGCGTTACTACTACATCGTGGAGACTGAGTTTATTGGACTTTCGGACGTCAAGCAGAATGTGAAGCTCCGCCTGTCCTCTAAGGAGAAACTCAGAGCGGACTACTCCGACATAATAGAATGTACCGTCCAGTTCAATCAGATAAAGGAGGAGTACAACAGTCCCTCGCGAATCAGCCTCCTCGCCGACAAAATCGTACTCACTGCCTTTCTCCCTAAGGGAAGCGCGGTTCGGGTGTCAGAGGGTGAGGACGATTTGTACTCCTACGCCCTTAGGCTCAGAGAGAAGATAATCGAAAAGACAAAGCGGCTTTGGAGTAAGGATACGGCGGGCTTTGCGGCGGCAATAATCATAGGAGATAAGTCGGGAGTGTCACGCTCCGACATCTCCGATTTTCGCGGCGCGGGCTTATCCCACGTGCTTTGTATTTCGGGACTGCATATGTCGATTGTAGCCGACGCACTTTCAAAGCTCCTTCGGCGGCTGAAATTCTCCCGAAAGCAAATCTCGATAATAGTCATACCTGTTGTCGTCATCTTCATCATGACTACGGGTATGTCGCCCTCCGCCGTTCGTTCGGGAATAATGCTAATCATCCTCTATTTCGGCAAGTTCATAGGCAGAACTGCCGACTCGATAAACTCGCTTGGAGTGGCAGTGTTTCTGATATGCCTTTTCAACCCCTACGCGGCGGCGGACGCGGGGCTTCTGCTCTCCTTCTCAGCTACATTCGGGCTTTTGTCTATGTCCGAGAGGTGCTATAAGCTCGTAAACAAGAAGATTATGCCGCAAAACCAATCCTTCTTCGCCGATAAGCTTCGCGATATATGCAAGCTGTTTCTCTCCTCGCTTGTTTGCAGTGTGTTCACCATGCCTGCGGCGGTGATGTTTTTCGGGGAGCTGTCGGTAATCTCTCCCATATCAAACGTACTCCTGCTCTATCCCGCCTCGCTGTTCATGCTCCTTTGCATGGCGGCAGTTGCCCTCACTTTCCTCGGCGCGGTAGGCTCAGTCATCGCGTATCCGATTTTCGTCTGCGCGTGGATGATAGGGGAGGCGGTGCTGTTCTGCGTGCGTCTGTTTTCGTCAATGCCGGGAGCTGTCATGAGTACGCACACGGCATATGCGGCTATTGCTTTTATCGGGGCGTTGATTATCTTTCTGTATTGGTACTTTCTGTTTTCCAAAACCAACAGGACATACAGAAGGCTATCGGCGTACATCGCCGTGTGCTTCTCTCTGCTTGTCTGGTTCGCAGGTTCATTCTCCTACGGCATAGTAAGCTACAGCAGGGAGCAAATCACAGTTTTCAGCGTGGAGAACGGAGTACTCGTCCTCCTTAGTGACAGAGGGAGTGATGTGCTGATAGGCGTGAGCGGCGACGCATATGACATAGAACAGGCGTACTACGCTATGCGCGACAGGGGAATCAGAGAGCCGGACGCGCTTATACTCCCCGACGGCTTTGAGCAAAACGCGCAGGCGACAAGAACGCTCCTCACCGATTTTCCTCCGCGCCTCATGCTGTTTGAAGCGGAGGAGACGAAGGAGCTTGCGGCGGGTGTCTACTCGGGAGAAATCGTACATAGGTATGACAGTGAGGCGAAAATAGGGAGAATTGAGGTCAACACCATGCGAGACCGCACGGGGCAAACGTGGACACTGGCGCAGGCGGGGGAGATGAGTATACTGCTCTGTCCGGCAAAAGGCGACTGCGCGGACAATCCGTTTAAGGACGCCGCGATAGACGCGGTTCTCATTTCGTCGAACGATGTTGCGAATTTGTCCACCTTAAACACCTCCGCCGTCATTGTTTCGATGGACATGACAGACGGCGCGATAACCTCAGGCTACATGAAGGCGCGGGGCTTTGAGAACGTGTTTTGCACGGGGACAGACGGCAATCTCGGCATTACCAAGGACGGTATTTTTCTGAAAATAGGGATGGATAGAAAATGAATGAAGTAAAAGCTTATGACCTCTCGGCACTGCTCGGGAGAGAAAATAACCACAGCGCGTATCTCGTCTACGGAAACGAGAGCTTTCTCGTAAAGCGGTCGCTGGAGGAGATATATTCGAGGTACTCCCCCGAATTTCCTGATATGGATTTGGTTCACATGGACGGCAGTGTCTGCGTGGTCAACGATATATTGGAGAACACCGTCATGCTCCCCCAGTTTTCCTCGGTGGGAGTGCTGAGTATCTGCGACTTCAACGCCTCGGCGCGTGGGCAGGGAGATGTAGACAAGCTGTGCGAGGCGGTGGAGAGTGCGGACGGCAGGTGTATTATCGTGCTGTGGCTGCTCAATGCCGAAGCTCCGTTTGGGGAGAAGAAAAAGGCGGACAAGAAGTGGACGAAGCTTGCGAACTCGGTTTCGAAAAACGGAGTGTGCGTAAACTGCTCCACTCCGACTGAGAGCTATGTGACGGACATACTCTGCTCCTTCGCGAAGGAGCGGGGAGCGGTGCTGAGCAAGCGTGACGCAGGGAAGCTGATAAAAACCTCGGGGCTTAATGTGACCGCGCTTATCGGCGAGCTGGAGAAGCTGATTCTGCTCTCCCCCGACAAGGTGGTCACGGGCGAACTGATTGAGCAAATGAGCGAGGTCAGCATAGAGACGAACATATTCAACCTCGCGAAAAACCTCCTGTGGGGGAACTACGACGGCGCGTATGACGTGCTGGAGAAGTTGTACCTACAGAGGGAAGAGCCGGACAGGATTCTGATGATTCTGCAGGACGCATTTGTGGATTTGTACAGGGCAAAGGCGGCGCGTGCGGCGAATGTCGGCGCGGGGGAGATGCAGTCGGTCTACGGGGGTTCGTATGCGGGAGGAAAGAAATTCCGCGCAGAGAACGCGCTACGCGACTGCACAAAATACAGTGCGGCGACTATTCGGGAGTACTTAGACGCGGTGTTTGACACGGCGGTAAAGCTGAGAAGCTCAAAGGCGAACAAGAATATTATACTGGAGAAGCTCATTGCGCGGATTTGCGAGATAAATGGGCATAGACAATGAACTGCAAAACTAAAATCTGTTGCCAAAGACGCAAAAGTTTAGGTCAAGCCTTTTCAAAGGCTTGCAGGTTCTTAGGACAGCGTCCTAAGTCGCTCTCCGCAGAGAGCGAAATCCTTTATCGTTCGAAAAACGCAGGAGGGGTAGGGAAATGTCCCGCTGGACATTTCCCGTAGGGGAACCCTCGTCGGGGGTTCCCCTGTGTAGGTCGCCTTGCGACCTACTTATTGCTTCTCTGATCTTGCCGCTAATTTCGTAAGCCTGAACAATGTGTTCTCAGCAACGGATTTTCAGAAACGTGCGGTAAACGCACGTTTATAGGATATGTGCAGCAAGTGCTACTCACGCTAATTTCAGTAACCTTCGCAATATGTGATAACCCTCAATCTGCCTAACGGGGATGCCCTATAGGTCGCAAGGCGACCTATACAGGAAACCCCCGACGAGGGTTTCCTACGGAAAAATGTCCTTAGGGACATTTTCGCCTACCTTCCTGCGTTTTTCTGACGCTAAAAGAGTTTCGCCCTCTGCGGAGGGCGACTTAGGACGCTGTCCTAAGAACCTGCAAGCCTTTACAAAGGCTTGACCCAAATTCTAACTCCTTGGCAACAGATTGAAGCCATGTGTTGCCATAACCCTAACCGAAAGCTTGTGAACAAATGCGGATAAAAATAGAAGAAGCAGTTGTAGTCGAGGGCAAGTACGACAAAATACGCCTCGAATCACTGCTCGACACAATAATAATCGTAACCGGCGGATTCTCCATATTTAAGGATAAGGAGAAGATGGCAATGCTCCGTATGCTCGCGGAAAAGAAGGGACTGCTCGTCCTCACCGACAGCGACTCCGCCGGATTTGTCATACGAAACTACCTTACGGGGAGTATCAATCCCGATAGGATAAAGCACGCCTACATCCCCGACATATCGGGGAAGGAGAGACGGAAAGCCGCCCCCTCGAAGGAGGGGAAGATAGGCGTTGAGGGGATGACTACCGAAACTCTGTTAGACGCCCTAAAAAACGCCGGAGTCACTGTAATCGGCAGTTGCGCCGACAGCAGTGACTCCGATATGTTAAAAGCACCTCCCGAAAAAGACGCGCTTATTGCTAAAAGCGATTTTATAGACGACGGACTGATAGGGAGGGAAAACAGCTCCCTTCTCAGAAAAGCACTCCTTCGCGAACTGCGCCTGCCGGAGCTGATGAGTACCAACGCACTGCTCAAGGTGATAAACACCGCCGCTTCCAAAGAGGAGTACATACGGATTATCGAAAAGATAAAGAACAGTGAGCAGGAGTAGTAGCGGTTAGCAGTCGGTAGTAGGAAATATCTCCCTTTCAATATACTCATTCTAACAGCCGAATGTGACAGGAATTTGACCTCCTTGAAAATATAATGTGGGCATTTATTTTCACAGCAGTCATAAATTCATCACATTCAGCCTGTAAAATAAGAGTAACAACAGGAGTTTTGCTCCTGCATACAATTTATTTAAGGAGAGCCGCTTTTATGAGTAAAATTCTGATTGTGGACGACGAGGCTAAAATCCGAGAGGTACTGGGGAAGTACGCGAAATTTGAGGGACACTCCGTTGCCGAGGCTGATAACGGAATGTCCGCGATAGAAATTTGCAGGAAGGAGCAATTCGACATCATCATAATGGATATAATGATGCCCGAGCTGGACGGATTCTCCGCACTCAGGGAGATAAGGAAATTCTCCTCCACTCCCACTATCCTCCTGTCGGCACGGGGCGAGGAGTACGACCGCATCAACGGCTTTGAGTCGGGTGCGGACGACTACGTGGTAAAGCCGTTCTCCCCGAAGGAGCTTATGCTCCGCGTAGAAGCCATCCTCCGCCGCACCGCTCCGCCCTCAGGCGCGTCTGAGGTGGTCAGCTTTGAGGGGCTGACGGTGGATTTTACGGGGCGTATGGTGCATATTGACGGCGAGAGAATAGATATGTCGCCGAAGGAGTACGAACTGCTCTTCTACATGGTGAGAAACCGAAACATTGCTCTTTCAAGAGAGAAGCTTATCACCGATGTGTGGGGCTACGACTTCTACGGGGACGACCGCACTCTCGATACGCACATAAAACTGCTGCGAAAGAGCCTTAGGTCATACAGCAAATTTATCGTAACGCTCAGAGGGGTGGGGTATCGCTTTGATGCGTGATTTACTGCGCGATTGGGTTGAAAGAATAAGAGGGATATTCGTGCGATATAGGCAAAAGGCCGCATCGCTGCCTTTTGCGCGGTATATTTACGAAAAAAAATCGGGTATAGCAGTAAAGCTTGCCGCCTACTTCCTCGGCTTTTCGGCTATTATGCTTGCGCTTTTGTGGATATTCCAAATCGCATTTCTCAACCAATTTTACAGGACCATAAAGCTTTCCCGCATAAAAAATGTCGCACGTACCATATCAAACAGCATAGAGGATGAGGATTTTGAGACTACACTCACCGCTCTCGTGATGGATAGCGATATTGCCGTGAAGGTGATAAATGTCGGCACGGGAGCATATGTAAGCTATGCGTATGAAAACAATTCCTCCGCCGTGACCCGCCTAACCGCAGCCGAGATTTTCGAGATATACAGCATGGCGAAGGAGAAGGGCGAGTACGTGCGTTACTACAGCGAGCGGCTGACAGCGGACAGCTACGGGGGAAGCGGCAACGCGCAGGGAGGCAGGCAGGAGGAAGAACACGCCAACGAGAGTATGATATACTCCTCCTTGGTTAAAACAAAGTCGGGAAACGAAATTCTCATTATGGTGGACTCCATGATTTTGCCCGTCACCTCCACTGTCGATACGCTCAAAATTCAGCTCATATTTGTCAGCGGGATAATGTTTGCCGCCGCGCTTCTGTTCGCCTTTGTGTTCTCCCGCCGCGTCTCAAAGCCGATTGAGGGGATTAACGAAAGCGCGAAAATCTTAGCTACGGGCGACTACTCGGCGAACTTTTCCGCAGAAGGATTTAAGGAGATTCGCGAGCTGAGCGAAACTCTCTCCTACGCCGCCGCGGAGCTTTCAAAGGTGGATAGGCTCAGGAGTGAGCTTATAGCCAATATGTCCCACGACATCAGAACTCCCCTCACGCTCATTTCAAGCTACGGGGAGATGATGCGCGATATTCCGGGAGAGAACTCCCCCGAAAATGTGCAGGTCATCATCGACGAGGCGCGTCACCTCACCGAGCTTGTCAATGATATGCTCGACATATCAAAGCTTCAGGCGGGAGTATGGAAGCTTGAGAGGGAGCAGTTCAGCCTCACCTCCGCCATTAGGTCGATAATAGAGCGGTACTCGAAGTTCACACAGCAGCAGGGCTTCAAAATCCTGTTTGAGCCTGATTGTGAGGTGTATGTCACAGCGGACGAGATGAGAATATCGCAGGTGATATACAACCTCATCAACAACGCGCTAAACTACACGGGGAGCGACAAAACCGTGACAGTGCGGCAGATTGCGGCGGGAGGCGTTGTCCGAATCGAGGTGTCCGACACAGGCGAGGGGATAGAGGAGGAGCAACTCCCCTTAATCTGGGACAGGTACTACAAGGTGGACAAGGAGCATAAACGCGCCCGTGTCGGTTCGGGGATAGGGCTTTCGATTGTGAAGGGAATACTTGAACTCCACGGAGCAAGGTACGGAGTGACAAGCGCAAAATCGGAGGGAACTACATTTTACTTTGAGCTTAAAGTGATATAAAGCAAAGGGTTGGGGGCAAATGAAATTTGCCCCCAACCCTTTACGCTTTTATTCTGTAATTTCCACCTGATTGCCGTCGGGGTCTGACACCACGCTCTCGTAGTAGCCGTCTCCCGTGTATCGCGGCTGACTTTCCACAAAAACACCGTGTTCTTTCATATAAGCTGTAATTCGGTCAACCTCCCGGGCACTGCCCACGGAGAACGCTATATGCGCGTATCCGAGGGAGTTTTGAGGGGGAGTTTCAGTTTTGTCGGTGCGCGTCATAAGCTCAATTCTCGCCCCCGAATCGAAGGAGATGAATCTGCTTGCAAAAGCCTTTTTCGGATTGCTGTAGAGAGAACCGCCCTTTCCTCCCAAAAAACGCTCATAGAAATCGGATGAAGCGTCCAAATCCTTTACCCATACTGCGATGTGTTCGATTTTCATATATATACTCCCTTCGCTACTCGTCAATAAATTCCCTTTTATCAATCCCTCTGTAGGCGATTGCGTGTTCCTTGAGATACACATACATCTCCGCCTTTGTCGCGTAGATATAAGGCGAGAGGAGCAGTCGGGAAGCTCCGAAAGTAAGTGCGGACGGGATTAATGCAACTATTCTCCAAGGGATAAAGGATAAACGGAGCAGGAACATATTTCGCTTGAAGTCCATTGTCATAGCTTTGCTCATTCTAAATGCCGCCTGCCGCTCGAGTTTGGGGTTTTCAGCAAGGAGGAAGGGTATCATTGAGTACTCAAGCTCCTTAATTGTTCCGATAATAACCGAGCCGATTGAAAGCAGCAGAATTATTATCAAAAGCACCAAGAACGAGAAGGATATATAATGACTCACAACAAACAAAATTATCTCCGGAACCAAAAAAAGCAACATCCACAACACCACATAGAACTGCGAGAGGAACATTGTAACACCGCAATGTCTGTAATTGTTCTTGAAGGCGAAGAACAATTCTCTTAATTTAGGTCTTTTCGCCTTGTTAGATTCAGCATCCTCACTTTTGCTCAAGTCAAGGGCTTTTTCCTCATTGGATACAGGTGTTTCTTCCTCGGTCGTCGCCCTGCCGAGGAGGAAAAATCTGTTAATTCCCACTAAGAATGGTCCTTTCACATATATTGAATATATAATAAGTAAAAGAATAATGGCAGACAAAATCACCAACTCCCGACTTTGGGTCACGTCGAATGTTATTTGGTTTTGTTCTATCCATAACTGCGTGTGTACAGGTGTGTAAAACTCACCGTCTATCAACCGCCCGATGATATTTCTCACGAAGTTTAAACACGAATTTGCAAGCGAATCCATATTTATTATCGGAGAGTGAACAATATCGCCGATTTGCCACTCAATCAAACAGGCGAAAAGACAGACAAGCAACGCAAGCCCGTAGTATTTACGCAAAGCTCCCCTTGCGTCCCTTTTGAACTGCGAACGTATAAATCCCATTTTACATTCCCCTTTCAGCTATCAGTTTAAATGTATTGCCAACTAAATCCATTATAGATTAAGTTTCGGAGAATAGCAATACATTTATTGCGAGTTGCTTTGAGGATAACCACTACCAAATATTGCCTATCTCACCCTTGATTTTATCCTCATAATACCGTATAATGTAAAAAGCGTAAATGCAAAATATACCCGAATCAGGAGTTATCGAAGTGGTGAATGAAGAGAAAGAATATGTAAACTATACGGAGATGGTAACTTCAATTATGGAGGCGAGAAGTATGTCGTCTCCTCCTTTGGCGTACACTCACACCTACGGCTGTCAGGGCAATGTCGCGGACGGCGAAATAATCAACGGTATGCTGTCGGAGATGGGCTTTAGATTCACAGACGATATGCAAAAGGCGGACTTCATCCTCTTTAACACCTGCGCGGTGAGGGAACACGCCGAGGACAGAGTTTTCGGAAATGTCGGCGCGTTAAAGCATATTAAGCGGAAAAACCCCAATACTGTAATTGCGCTGTGCGGCTGCATGGTTCAGCAGGAGCATATAGCCGAAAAAATCAGGAGGAGTTATCCTCACGTGGACTTGGTGTTCGGCACTCACGTGATAAAGCACTTCCCAAAGCTCCTTTTTGAAACTCTCACAGGCGGACAAAGGGTGTTTGAAATAAGCGGGAGTGACGGCACTATAGCCGAAAACCTCCCTCTGCGCCGTGACGGCACTGTAAAGGCGTGGCTTCCCATCATGTACGGCTGCAACAACTTCTGCTCCTACTGCGTAGTGCCGTATGTGCGCGGCAGAGAGAGAAGCCGCCGTTCCTCCGTGCTCATTAAGGAAGCGGAGAACATCATCAAAGCGGGCTATAAGGAGATTACACTCTTAGGGCAGAACGTCAACAGCTACGGCGCGAACTGCGAGGGGGAGCTTAATTTTTCCGAGCTTATCAGGAAAATGGACGAGATAGAGGGCGACTTCCTTATAAGATTCATGACCAGCCACCCGAAGGATTGCACCGAGGAGCTGATTGACACCATCGCGCAGTGCAAACACACGGCGCATCATCTGCACCTCCCGTTTCAGGCGGGGAGCAACCGCATCCTTCGCGAGATGAACCGCAAGTACACAATCGAGCGGTATATCGAAATTGTGGAGGCGGCGCGGCGTGCGATTCCCGACCTCTCCATCACGAGTGACGTAATTGTCGGTTTCCCGGGGGAGACCTACGAGGAGTTCTCGGAAACTCTCGACGTCATAAGGCGCGTGAAGTTCACCTCGCTCTACACCTTCATCTACTCCGCGCGGGAGGGGACTGCCGCCGCAAAAATGGACGACCCCATTCCCTATGAGGAAAAATCGGCGTGGCTTCGTGAACTGCTCTCAGTGCAGGAGGAGATAGCCGCCGAACGCACCGCTCTCATGGTCGGACAGGTTGTAAGGGTGTTAGTCGAGGGAGAAACCAAATCGGGCGACCTGTCGTGCAGGACGTCAAACAACCTCATTGTGGAGGTAAAGGGCGACCTTTCGCTTGTAGGGAGCTTTATATATGCTGAAATTACAGAGGCTCTCAACTGGATTTTGAGAGGAAAAATAGCCGATATGTAGGCATTTTCGCAGTTGCAGTTACAGTTACAGAAAAATTTATGAAAGCAGTCTTTGACAGCTATCATTTATTAAATAAATACAAAACTAAGGAGAAAAACAATGGAATTAATGGAATTAGCCCGTGAGCTTGGAAAGGCAATACAGAGAGAACCGGCGTATATCGCGCTCAATTTAGCTGCGGAGAGCAACGACGCGGACGAGAAGCTCCAAGAGCAGATTCAGAAGTTCAACCTCATGAGAATGCAGCTTAACGAAGCGGCGAAGAACGAGGGCGAGGAGTCGGACAAGGTTAAGGAAATCAGCGCGGACATCAACAAGCTCTACGAGGAGATTACAAAGAGCGAGAAGATGGTAGCCTACAACGACGCGAGAACCGAGCTTGAGGGAGTAATCGAAAAAATCAATCAGTTCCTCATGGCGGGAGCTAACGGCGAGGACATGGACTCGTTCCAGCCTCACGACCACTCCTCATGCGGAGGAAGCTGTTCCTCCTGCTCAGGCTGTCATTAGCAGCAGGGAGGAGTTACTCTTACTCCTCTTGCTCCGGCTTAGACTGGCGGCAGGAGGGTAAATCTGACGCAGGAAACCGCCCCTCCTACAGGGCAACACCGCACAAATACCACTGCACTAACTACAGAAGAAAAATGGGAGGAGGTTTTGATATGCGATATGAAATTGTTCTGTTTGATGCCGATAACACACTTCTCGACTTTAACAAAGCCGAGAAGTACGCGCTTACCGAAACCTTCAATCACCTGTCTGTCCCATGTCCCGAGAGCGTGACGGAGCGGTACTCCGCCATTAACGGCGAGCTGTGGAACGCTCTCGAACGCGGGGAGATAGACCGCCTCTCCCTCCAGACCCTCCGCTTTGAGCGGCTGTCTGAGGAGATAGGCTGCATACTCAACCCCGAGAAAACCAACAAGCTTTATCTCCACAACCTGAGCAAGCAGGCTCATTTGATGGAGGGAGCAATCGAAATACTCGAAAAGCTCCGCCCCTGCTGCACTCTCTATATTGTTACCAACGGAACAAAGAAGGCGCAGAATATGAGAGTACGCAAATCGGGCATAGAGAAGTATTTTAAGAAAAGATTTATTTCAGAGGATGTAGGCTACAGCAAGCCTGATAAGCGATTCTTCGACTATGTATTTAAAAATGCAAGGATTACCGATAAATCAAAGGTACTCATTGTTGGCGACTCCCTCGCGGGAGATATTGTAGGCGGAAAGAACGCCGAAATCAGCACCTGCTGGTATAATCCCAACGCATGGCTCAACAACACGAAAATCATTCCCGACTACGAAATTATGCAGTTCTCCGAACTGTTTGATATAATAGGCATAGGGCAACAATAAGCCCAAATTAGCAGTCACAAATCAGCTCGCACAGAGGGAGGCGCAGTAAAATGGCACAGCTTTCGCCGATGATGGTTCAATATATGGAGATAAAAGAGCGTACACCGAATGCTCTTTTATTCTTTCGTTTGGGCGATTTTTACGAGCTGTTTTTCGAGGACGCCAAGGTCGCCTCAAAGGAACTCGAGCTTGTACTCACAGGTCGTGACTGCGGCTTGGAGGAACGCGCCCCCATGTGCGGAGTGCCGTATCACTCCTACGAAAACTATGTCTCGCGGCTTGTGGCGAAGGGCTACAAGGTGGCAATCTGCGAGCAGATAGAAGACCCCGCCGTAGCGAAGGGGATAGTCAGGCGCGACGTTATCCGCGTGATTACTCCCGGCACGGTAATCGAAAGCTCCATGCTCGACGAGGGGAAGAACAACTACATCTGCTCGGTCAATTTACGTGCGGAGGGCTGCGGGCTTTGCTTCTCCGACATATCGACCGGAGAGGTTCGCGCCACTGAGATAACGGGCGATTCTCCCGAAATTCGGATTATCGCGGAGCTGTCGAGGTTTTCTCCGAAGGAGGTACTGCTCAATCCGCTTGCCGTAATCAACACCGCACTTATCGAGTACATAAAAAAAGGCTTGCAGGTTCAGAGCCTCGACCCGCTGGAGGAGGAGCAATTCGACACCGTCAACGCTCAAGCTCTCATATCAAAGCAGATGGGCGAGCAATCAAGCTCCGCAAGCGGGTTTGTCGGGCGCGACATGGCGTTAGGAGCGGTAGGCGCGTTGTTTTCCTATCTTCTCAAAACTCAGATGACTGCGATAGAACGCCTCAGCGACATAAAATACTACATAGGCGAGGAGTACATGAAGCTCGACTCCTCCACAAGGCGAAATCTTGAGCTTACCGAAACCATGAGGACGAGGGAGAAGAAGGGTTCGCTGTTAGGCGTTATCGACCGAACGGAGACTTCCATGGGAAAACGTCTGCTCCGTTCGTGGATGGATAGCCCCCTCATTGAGGTATCTCAGATTCAGGCACGGCTTAACGCGGTAGATGAACTGGTGTGTTCTACTATACTAAGGCAGGATATATCGGAAGCACTCGGCAAAATATGCGACATAGAACGCCTCATGACGCGCATTGTGTGTGCCTCGGCGAACGCGAGGGAGCTTCGCGCCTTCGCCGCCGCTCTGACCAAGCTGCCGGAGGTAAAACAGCTCGTGTCGCAGTGCGGGAGCAGGGAGCTGTCACTGGTACACGGCAATATAAATCTCATGGAGGACATCGAGCAGCTCATCGACTGCTCCATTACAGACGAGCCGCCTGTGACACTGCGCGAGGGAAACCTCATAAAGTCGGGCTACAACGACGAGGTCGATTCGCTCAGGCACGACATGACGGGAGGCAAGGACATCCTCGCCTCGGTCGAGCTGTCGGAGAGGGAGAAAACAGGCATACCAAAGCTCAAAATCGGGTACAACCGCGTGTTCGGCTACTACATCGAGGTGAGCAACTCCTACAAAAATCTCGTCCCCGAAACTTACATAAGAAAGCAGACGCTCTCTAACTGCGAGCGGTATATAACAGAGGAGCTAAAGGGCGTTGAGGGCAGAGTTCTAGGTGCTCAGGACAGGCTTATAAAGTTAGAGTATAAGATATTCGACCAAATCAGAGCGGAGGTTGCTACTGCCCTGCCGCGACTTCGGCAGACGGCGCAGGCGGTGGCGAAGCTGGATGTTTACACCTCCTTTGCCGAGGTTTCGGTGAGGAATAATTACTACAGACCGATAGTCAACAAATCGGGGAAAATCCTACTGAAAAACAGCAGACATCCAGTGGTTGAGAGCCTTATTAATTCGAGCTTCGTGCCGAATGATGTACTGCTCGACCAAAAGGACAACAGGGTCAACATAATAACAGGACCGAATATGGCGGGTAAATCCACCTATATGCGGCAGGTCGCACTGATTGTCTACATGGCGCAGCTCGGGTGCTTCGTCCCCTCCGAATCGGCGGAGATAGGCATAGTTGACAGCATTTTCACGCGTGTGGGAGCGTCCGACGACCTCGCCTCAGGGCAGTCAACCTTCATGGTGGAGATGAACGAGGTCGCCTACATACTGAAAAACGCAACAAAGGAGAGCTTGCTCCTCCTCGACGAGATTGGCAGGGGAACATCCACCTTCGACGGCATGAGTATAGCCCGCGCGGTGCTTGAGTACGCGGCGGACAAGAAGAAGCTGGGAGCGAAAACCCTCTTCGCCACGCACTATCACGAGCTTACTGTGTTAGAGCAGTCGCTTGAGGGTGTGAGAAACTACAACATAGCTGTCAAACGCCACGGGGAGGAAATCACCTTCCTTCGCCGAATTATCCCCGGAGGAGCGGACGACAGCTACGGAATCGACGTTGCGAAACTCGCGGGAGTTCCCGCCGCCGTTATCTCAAAGGCGCGGCAGTTCCTCACTCAGCTTGAGAGCGGGCAGTTTGTCACTCCCGTTCGCTCGCTGAAGAAGGTAGAATCCTCCCAGATAGAAATGCCGCTCACTCCCCCCGGGGAGCTGGAGGCGGTGCGGCGGCTAAAGGACGTGGACATCAACTCCATGACGCCGATTGACGCGTTCAAGATGATTGATGAGCTGTCCAAGCTGGTAAAGTAGTTGGAGGGTTATACTACTCCGCAGTACGAGATGGTTAAACCACCGAGAAAGGCATGACACGATATGGGTAAAGTCAAATTACTTGACAAGCACACAGCCGAACTAATCGCGGCGGGAGAGGTAGTAGAACGCCCCTCCTCCGTAATTAAGGAGCTTGCTGAAAACTCAATAGATGCCTTCGCCACAAAACTGACGGTGGAGATAAAAAACGGCGGAGTTACCTTCATCCGCATTTCTGACAACGGCTGCGGCATTGCGTCGGAGGACGTAGCCACCGCCTTCCTCCGCCACGCCACGAGCAAGATTTCCACAGGCGAGGACTTAGCGGAGATTGCCACTCTCGGCTTTCGCGGGGAGGCTCTCGCCTCCATCTCGGCGGTTTGCAGGGTGGAGATGATTACGAGGGCGAGCGACGCCCAGTCGGGTCTCCGATATGTCATTGAGGGGGGAGAACAGCTCCTCTCGGAGGAGACAGGCTGTGCGGTAGGAACGACGATAATCATAAGGGATATATTTTTCAACACCCCCGCGCGTATGAAGTTCCTCAAAAAAGATGTGTCGGAGGGCAACTCCTGCGCGGCTGTGATAGACAGATTAGCCCTTTCTCACCCCGAAATAATGGTGTGCTTCATACGAGACGGCAAAGAGGTTCTCAGAACTCCGGGTGACGGAAAGCTCAAATCGGCTATACACGCCGTGTTCGGAAGGGAGTTCGCGGCAGGACTGCTCCCCGTCTCCTACTCTCATTCGGGTGTGTCGGTAAGGGGCTACATCTCAAAGCCGGTAAACGCCCGCCCGAACAGGAGTATGCAGGTGTTTTTCATAAACGGCAGATATGTCCGCAGTAAGACGATGCAGGCGGCTCTCGAGGAAGGGTGCAAGGGAGCGGTTATGATAGGGAAATACCCCTCCTGCGTGCTGGGAATCGAGCTTAACTGCGCGGCTGTGGATGTAAACGTGCATCCGGCGAAGCTGGAGGTTCGCTTTACCAACGAACGCCCGATTTTCGAGGCGATATACTACGGAGTAAAGAGTGCGCTCTCCGAGAGCGATGTGCGAAAAGACATGGTACTTTCGGCTGGACGCGCGGTCAATACCTCCCTTGTGCAAACCGAAAACAGGGGAGAGCAGGCGGTTTTTCTGACAGAGCAAAGCGGCAGTAGCAGTACATTTACTCCTCCACCGCCGATTGCCGAGCGAGGAGGAGCAGATAACCCGTCCTCCTCATCCGCCGACACATCCGATTTTGAGGAGAGGATAAGGAAGCTGTCCGCTCCTATTCCTACTCCCGCGCCGACAGCTACGTCTACGGCAGAACCTACTGCCGAGGATAACGGTGAGCTGACATTTGCCGACAGCATGAGCGGCGCAGGAGGAGCAGTCGGCGTAGGAGACATAGGCGGCGTAGGAGACATAAGCGGCGCAGTTGCGGTCAGCGGCACGGACGGCATCTCCGCGAGATGCTTTCCGACAGTCGCCGAGACATCAACCTACGCCTCTTCTATAGAGCGGCAAGCGGAGGAGCAGGAAAGCGGTGTCAATCCGACAGGCTTTACACTACCTCCTCACCGAATAGCGGGAGAAATATTCAAGACGTACATAATCGCCGAGTGCGAAAACGAGCTTATACTGATAGACAAGCACGCCGCACACGAGCGGCTGATCTACGAGCGGCTCATGGGCAGTGCCTCACAGCCTCAGCCGCAGTTACTGCTATCTCCGATTACCGTAGCGTTAGACAAACTCAGCTACGACTCCGTTCTCTCGAACGAGGAGGTGCTGGAGGCGGCGGGCTTTGAGATTGAGGATTTCGGGACAGGCACGATTTTAGTCCGCGCCGTACCCATGCACATACAGCAGGAGGACGTACCCTCCGTTATCGAGGAGATTGCGGGGAATTTAGGCAGAAAGGTCAATGCAACTCTCACCGAGCGGCTTGACAGAATGTATCAGACAATCGCCTGCAAGGCGGCGATACGCGCGGGAGACAGGAGTACTCCCGAGGAGCTTGCCGAGCTTGTACTCAGGCTCAGCCGCAACACAGACGTGAGGTATTGTCCTCACGGCAGACCGATTTTTATAAACCTCAAGCGCAGTGAAATAGAGAAGAACTTCGGCAGGTAGGCGGTAGGCACGGCGGCAGGTGCAGGTGCGGCGGGTATAGTAGGCACAGCAGGTGCGGCAGATATGGCAGTCACAGCAGGCACAGCAAGTGCGGCGGTCATACCAACCAAGTGCGGCAGTTACATCAACTACAGCAATCGGCAGGAGAGGAGGGGAGAGCGTGAGCGTGAGTATCAACCAGTCGGATAAAATCAATCTTGCGGCGGTAGTCGGACCTACCGCGTCGGGGAAAACCGCACTCGCCGTCTCCCTTGCCCTCTCACTCTGCGGGGAGGTGGTTTCCTGCGACTCCATGCAGATATACAGCGGCATGGAGATTGCCACAGCCGCCCCCACCATGGAAGAAATGCGCGGAGTTCCCCACCACTTTGTTTCGTGCTTTCCCGCAAGCGAGCGGTTTTCTGTGGCTAAGTACTGCTCCCTCGCACACGGCAGGATAAGGGAGATAAGCGAGAGGGGAAAGCTCCCCATTTTGTGCGGAGGAACTGGGCTTTACTACTCCTCGCTGACGGAAAATCTCTCGTTTGCCGAAGTACCCGCCGACGATGCTCTCAGACGAGAGCTAAAGGCGCAGTACAGCGAACTGGGCGGCGAGTACCTCCTCGCAAAGCTCGGGGAGTTCGACAGCGAGACGGCGGCTCTGCTCCACCCGAATCAGGAGGACAAAATCATCCGCGCCATTGAGATTTATACTCTCGGCGGAATCACCATATCGGAGCAGAAAAGAAGGTCGCGCGAAAACCCGCCTCCCTACAGAGTTCGGACTGTGGGGCTGACCTACCGAAACAGGGCGACGCTCTATGAGCGGATAAACAGGCGCGTAGATTTGATGATAGAGCAGGGACTTGTCAAAGAGGCGGAGCAGATGCTTAAAAACTGCGACATGACTACTGCGGCGGGTGCCATAGGTCACAAGGAGCTTATACCCTACCTGCGAGGGGAGATTCCGCTCTCAGCTGCCGCCGACAAAATCAAGATGGAGAGCAGACGATACGCCAAGCGGCAGCTCACATGGTTTAGGCGGAGGGAGAATATCCACTGGCTTTACAGGGAGGATTTTTCCTCAGACGAGCAGCTCTCAGAAGCGGCGCGGGAGATAATTACTGCTCCCCTATAACTATCAACCGGAGGTGGAAACAGTGGACATGGAATACACAAAAAACAGCAAAAACCGAAAAAACAGCAAGGACAACCAAAACAAAGCAATTAACCTGTTCGGCAGGAAGATAATCATCAGAGGAGAACACATCAGAATAGCGAAAATCACAGGTCTCGTGGCTTTGGCGGTATTTTTTATCTCCTTTATCGTATATCACTGGTACATCAACTATTACACCAACATCGTCACCGAGCAGGCGTTAATCGTCACTCTCAGCGACGAGATTGAGTCTACAGGCATTACCATGCGCGACGAAACCGTATTAGGCGCGGTTACGGGCGGCTCTGTCATACCCGCGGTAAAGAACGGCGACAAGGTGTCGAAGGGGCAGGTCATCGCCTACGTTTTCGATTCTCCGAGGGACGCGGCGGCGTACAACCGAATGAGCGAAATCGAGGAGGAAATCAGCGAGTTCGAGAGCATGAGAACTGCCGGAGAGGAAAGTGCGGGCGAGATTGACGCCCTCAACAAGCTGATAGAGGAGCGGATTAACAAGCTCTCCGAGGCGGTAAGTGAGAAGAAATTTTCCGAAATCGAAAATCTCGATTCGGAGATAAGATATCTCCTCAACAAGCGGCAGGTGTGCATGAATAAGGTGGAGAATTTCGATTCGAGGATAGAACAGCTCCGCGCGGAGCAGGAGCAGCTGAAGTCCGCACACGACTTAAATCCCAAGGAGATAAAGTCCGAAAAATCGGGCTACTACTCAAGCATAGTAGACGGCTACGAGGAGGAGTTCACCACCGAGAAGGCGGTAGCTATGACCTCCGACGAGGTTCGGGAAATAATCGAGAGCCACGGCAACCGCTCCTACGCAGACATATATTTCGGCAAGATTTCCGACGACTACAAGTGGAATATAGTGAGCATAGTTCCGGATAGTGACGCGGCGAGGCTGAAAACGGGTAACACCTACAAAATAATACTCCCCCACAGCGAAATCGGAAGCGTGGAGGCGAAGCTCGAGAAGATAGCAGAACCCGATTCAAAGGGAGAGGTTTTGCTCCTGTTCACCTGCAACTACCTCGTGTCCGAGCTGTCAATTTCGAGGATACAGCCGATAAAAATACAGGTGGAGACATATACAGGTATAGGAGTGAAGTCCTCCGCGATAAGGATTGCCGAGGAGGAAATCAGCATAGAACGCCTTGAGAGCGAGAATAAAATCGTCCTCGTAAACGACGCGGAAAGTCTCGCACTTATAGAACGCATAAACCAAATTGAGGACGAGGACGAAAGGCAGAAGGCAAAGCGCGAAAACAAGGTAAAAACCAGCGTGACGGGCGTGTATGCGGTGCTTGGCAGTAAGGTTGTGTTCAGGGAGATAAACGTCCTCTACAAGGAGGAGGACGGAATAGCCGTCTGTAAGCAGCGCGACCCTAACGAGGGCTTGGTGGGAAACTACATAAAGAACTACGACTACGTCATAGTGGAGGGGAAGGGGCTTTACGTTGGAAAATTCGTCTCAATATAGACAGGATGATGTTCGCCGAAACATAGAGGATATACGGCGCAAAATCGACAAGGCGGCTGCCTCCTCCGGAAGGAAGTCGGAGGAGATAGCCCTCATGGCGGTCACGAAAACCGTTCCTCCCGAGCTTATAAACACGGCGATAGGCGAGGGCATAACGCTCATAGGCGAAAACAAGGTGCAGGAGCTCGAATCAAAGCGCGGACTGCTCCATCTCGAAAACACGAGTGTTCACCTGATAGGTCGCCTCCAGACCAACAAGGTCAAGAAGGCAGTCGGCATGGCAGATATGATACAATCTCTCGATTCTGTCAAGCTTGCTGAGGAGATATCACTCCGCTCCATTCAATCGGGAATGGTGAAGGATGTGCTTATTGAGATTAACATAGGCAACGAGGAGAGCAAGTCGGGCATTGATATTCATGAAATTGATGAATTTCTCGAAAAAATTTCACAATTAGATGGCATTTCGGTCAAAGGATTGATGACGATACCGCCTTTTGACTGTGAAATATCGGAAACGAGAAGATATTTTCAAGAAATACACAATCTATTTGTTGACATTAGAGCAAAAAACCAACATAATACTATAGAGATGTTGTACCTCTCAATGGGAATGTCCTCGGATTTTGAGATTGCCATTGAGGAAGGTTCAAATATAGTGAGAATAGGTTCATCAATATTCGGAAAAAGGATATACTCATAGATATATGAAAGGAAAGGATAGGGTGAGATAATGGCAGGCTTGTTTGATACACTTAAAGAAAAAATGAGAGATTCGTTCGCACGAAATAAAGACGAGGACTATGACGACTACGAGGATTATAACGACTACTCCGACTTCGACCAATACGACGACGGAATAGACAGCGATATCGTGTATTCCGATGAGGAGGACGACTCCGACTACATAACCACGCACTCCTCCGACTCCACCGCGAGGCAGAGGGAGAGGGTGGCGCGTCCGCGTTCACGCCCTTCGCGAGGGGAGAGCGAACGCACCCGCCTGAGCGGTCGGAACGATTCGGTGGAGATAAGCACTACGGTCAAGTATAACATCAGGTTTTACGAACCCTCCGCTTTGACCTCCCTTGAGCAGATGGCTCAGAGCCTCATAGATAAGAACGCGATTTTGGTTAACTTAGAGAAGATGACGAGAACGGAGAAACGGCGCGTGCTGGATTTCCTCAACGGCGTTGTTTTCGCGTGCCAGTGCAACTACAAGAAAATCAACGAGAGTACATACCTCATCACACCGAGGAGCGTCACAATCGAATCTACGGAGCTTATTTCGGAGCTTGAAAATAAGGGTGTATTTTTAAAATAATGTCAAATGTAACCGACAGATTCTCAGAGGAGAAGCTTTTCCTCAAAAAGACGGAGGATATGCTCCGTCTCTCGGAAAAGAGGAATAAAGCGCAGTGTTCAGTATTTTTAACCGAAGCGCAGGTACAGCTCTCTCTCCCTATGCTAAAATCCGCGAGGGAGACCGAATACTCCTTTTCGGGCGGCTATGACGGAGCGGAACGTGTGGTGCTGAGAGTAGCTCCAAAGGACGGTGGCACTTCCTACTTCTCTGACGAGGAGGAGTACGGAATCGAGACGCTGACCATATCTTGGAAAAGTATGGACAGCCTTACTCACCGCGATTTTCTGGGAACACTAATGTCACTTGGTATAAAGAGAGAGTGCGTCGGCGACATACTCACCGAAAACAAGCGATGTGTGATTTTCGTCAAGAAAGAGATTGCCTCCTACCTCAAAGCGGAGCTGAGAAAGGTCGCGGGATGTTCTGTCTCGGTCAGCGAAGGAGCTGACACTCCGCTCCCCGCCGCAGGTAAGTTCGAGGAGATATCGGGAACGCTTGCCTCCGACAGGCTTGACTGTGTGGTAAAGGCACTCATCTCCTCCGGCAGGGAGAACGCGGCGGAGCTGATAAAGGCGGGCTTGGTAACGCTAAGATTCAAGGAGCAGACATCTGTCTCCGCAAGCGTGTGCGAGGGAGATAAAATCTCAATAAGAGGACACGGCAAATTTATTGTAGATAAAATCGGTCCGCAAAGCAAAAAAGGTCGTTTATTTTTTGCGGCGCGTAAATATATATAAATTTTTATTTAGGAGGCATGAAATACAATGCTAACTCTTAACGAGATTAGAAATGTCAATTTCAGAAAATCAAATTTCGGAGGATACCGTGCGGAGGACGTAGAGGCTTTTATCGACGAGGTACAGCTTTCCTACGACGCTTTGCTCAGGGAGAACGCCGAGCTGGTCAAGAAGCTTGAGGTACTCGCCTCGCGTCTTTCGGAGTATCAGAACGAGGAGGACTCCATCAGAAACGCGCTCATGAACGCGCAGAAGGTCGGCGACGCGTCCCTTCGCGACGCGAAGCACAAGGCGGAGATTATACTCAAGGACGCGACAATCAAGGCGGAGCGTATTGTTTCAAACGCCCAGTCGGAGATTCACAGAGAACGCGATATTATCGAGCGTATGCAGAGGGATATAGCCGAGTTCAAGGCACGTCTGCTCCGCGCCTACAAGGACCACTTAACGCTCATCAACACCCTTCCCACAGGGGAGATTCTTACCCCCGAAACTAAGAGTATGTCCGATTCTGTCGTAATGCTCGACAGACGAGCCGCCGCTCCGTTCTCTCCTCCGAACGAGCAGCCCCGCCGTCAGCAGGAGCAGCCCGCACCGCAGGAACGCCCAGTTCCCCCCCGCAGACCTGTGCAGGAGGAGTACCGCGACAACGCCCCCGCACCCATACAGCAGGAAATCCCCGTATTTACCGCGGAGGAGCCTAAGCAGCCTCAGAGGAAGGGCGGCTTTACGGTTGACGTTGAGGGAGCAAACGACATGGCTCCTGCCGCCGCACCTGCACGTCCTCAACCACGCGCTCCGAGAGTGCCGCCGAAATTTGACACCGACATGGACATCCCCATGGAGGGGCTGAATATAGCGGGAGCTAAGATTAACGAAAACCAGCTTGCCGATGTATCCGAAACATCTCCTACAAGTCTTTTCAACAGGAGACGCGGCAACAACTAAGGCAATGAGACGCAGGTTTGTACTGCCGTGAGATTTACGGCAATGCAGGAGATTAATGCGGCAAATGCGGCATATATATTGATTTGATGCAACGCACACTATAATTATTGTAAAGAGGGTTACCATGGAGAAGGACTACAACAAGACACTTAATCTGCTGGAAACGCAGTTTCCCATGAGGGCGAACCTCCCCGAGAGAGAGCCGGATATGCTTCGCCGCTGGGAGGAGATTTCACTCTACGAGCAGATACTCAAACGCAACGAGGATAAGCCTAAATACGTACTGCATGACGGACCTCCTTATGCTAACGGAGATATTCATCTGGGTACTGCTCTCAACAAGACGCTCAAGGACTTTATCGTTCGCTACAAGAATATGGCGGGCTTCTGCTCCCCATACGTTCCGGGCTGGGACACTCACGGTCTGCCCACCGAGCTTAAAGCGAGAGCCAAGGCGGGAGTGGACAACAACACCGAGGTCTCCGATTTGGAGATAAGGAAAATCTGCCGCGAGTTTACGCTGGGCTATCTCGACGACCAGAGGAATCAGTTTAAGCGTCTGGGTGGAATAGGCGAGTGGAACAACCCCTACATCACGCTCAAGCCGGAGTTCGAGAAAACTCAGATAGAGGTTTTTGCCGAAATGGCGTGCAACGGACTTATCTACAAGGGACTAAAGCCCGTCTACTGGTGTACCGACTGCCGCACCGCGCTTGCCGAGGCGGAGATAGAGTACGCGGAAGACCCGTGCCTCTCCGTCTATGTGAAATTCAAGGTGTCCGATGACAAGGGCAAGCTCTCAGCGTTAGGAGCAGATGTAGAAAACACCTACTTTGTCATATGGACTACCACCACATGGACACTCCCGGGAAACGTGGCTATATGCTTAGGTCCTGAATTTACATACAAGCTTGTCAAGGCGGGGGAGGAGACCTACATCATCGCCTCCGAGCTTGTAGAGAAAGCCATGGAAGCGGGAAAAATCGAGCAGTATGAGACAGTCGCCGAGCTAAAGGGCAAGGAGTTTGAGTACATGACCGCTCAGCACCCCTTCCTCGACAGACAGTCACTCATTATCATAGGCGACCACGTTACGCTTGAGTCGGGAACAGGCTGTGTTCACACTGCCCCCGGTCACGGCGTGGACGACTACAACGTCTGCCGCAACTACCCCGAAATCCCCATGGTCGTGCCTGTGGACAGCGCAGGCAAAATGACGGCGGAGGCGGGCGACTTTGTCGCGGGCTACACAACCGAGGAAGCCAACAAAATCATAGGAAAGCGTCTCGCCGAGGACGGCGCGTTTTTCGCGAAACAGAAGATAGTGCATAAATATCCCCACTGCTGGAGATGTAAGCAGCCTGTCCTCTTCCGCGCCACCGACCAGTGGTTCTGCTCAATCGACAGCTTCAAGGATGCCGCCGTCAAGGCGATAGGCGAGGTCAAGTGGTATCCCGCGTGGGGAGAGGAAAGAATCGCCTCCATGGTTCGCGACAGGAAGGACTGGTGCATCAGCCGTCAAAGACGCTGGGGAGTACCTATCCCGATTTTCTACTGCAAGGATTGCGGCAAGGAGTATATAGACAAAGCTGCCATGTTCCACGTCGCCGATTTGTTCGGTCAGTTCGGCTCGGACGTGTGGTTTGAGCGGGCGGCTGAGGCTCTCCTCCCCGAGGGAGCGAAGTGCAAGGAGTGCGGCTGTACCTCCTTCGATAAGGAGCGGGATATAATGGACGTCTGGTTCGATTCAGGCGTATCCCACGCCGCCGTGTGCAAGACACGCCCCTACCTCACATGGCCTGCCGATATGTACCTTGAGGGTGCTGACCAGTACAGAGGATGGTTCCAGTCGTCGCTTTTGACATCTGTCGCGACTACGGGAAAAGCCCCGTACAAAGAGGTTTGCACTCACGGCTGGGTTGTTGACGGAAAAGGCGAGGAGATGCACAAGTCGAAGGGTAACGGAATTGCCCCCTCCGAGATTGTAAATAAGTTCGGAGCGGATATACTCAGACTGTGGGTCGCTTCCTCCGACTACCACGCCGATATCAGAATATCCGACGATATACTGAAACAACTGAGCGAGTCGTACAGGAAAATCAGAAACACCTGTAGGTTTATACTGGCGAACATCCCCGATTTTAGTCCCGACACCGACTGCGTTTCGGACGATATGCTCCACGAGATTGACAAGTGGGCTGTAGTCAAGACAAACGAGCTTATCGACACCTGCATTGCGGGCTACGACAAGTATGAGTTCCATCAGGTTTACCATGCAGTAATCAAGTTCTGCGTTGTGGATATGTCCAACTTCTACCTCGATGTGATAAAAGACCGCCTCTATTGCGACGCCGCTGATTCAGTGAGCAGGAGAGCGGCACAGACGGTAATTTTCAACATCCTCGACGTATTGACACGCCTGTTAGCTCCCCTCCTCTCCTTTACCATGGACGAGGTTTGGCAGTTTATGCCGCACCGAAGCGGTGACGCGGCGGAGGCTGTGATGTTCAACCAGATGCCCGAAAAACTCAGCGATTTCTCCTCCCCCGAATTTTCGGCGAGGTGGGACAGAATCCATCAGATACGCGACAACGTACAGCGAGCCTTGGAGGTATCGAGAAAGTCGAAGATTATCGGCAAGTCGCTGGAGGCTGATGTAGTCCTCTACTGCAACGACGAGGTGTTTTCCGAGATTGTGGAGCTTAGTACCCTGCTCCCCTCGATTTTCATCGTTTCCAACGTGATTGCCGAAAAGGGCGAGTGCGACGAAAATCCGTGCGATATAAAGGGTCTCGGCATCAAGGTTATCAAGGCGGCGGGAGAAAAATGCGAGCGTTGCTGGAGCTATGACGACAGCGTGGGTGACTGCGAGGAGCATCCCACACTGTGCGGACGCTGTGTTGACGTTATTACACAAAAATAAGTAAAGAGAGAGGAGTGTTAAAAATGGTATATGCAATAATTGTGCTGGTGTCGCTGTGCGGCTTGGTTGCCGCCGACCAGATAATCAAGTATATTGTTTCGACTAACATGAGCGTAGGTCAGTCGGTCACGGCGATAGACGGACTGCTCAACTGGACGTATGTGCAGAACAGAGGCGCGGCATTCGGCATTATGCAGGGAAAGACGTGGTTTTTGGTTGTAGTTACCGCGCTTGTGATACTTTTTGTACTCTTCCTCATTTTCACGAAAAGATTCAATCATCCTTTGGGAACTGTGGCGGCACTCCTCGTTACGGCGGGAGGAATCGGCAATCTCATTGACCGCACGGTCAACTCGTTCGTTGTCGATTATATCGACATATCGCCGCTTTTTCCCTTCGCTGTGTTCAATTTTGCCGACTGCTGTGTGACAGTGGGAGGAGTAATGTTGGCGGTGTATATCCTGTTTTTCCACGATAAATATGCTCCCAAAAAGAGCGAGGAGCAAGAGGGGCAGACTGACGATATTTTGAAAAATGAAAGCACCGATTGAGTTTAAAACAGAAACGGACGGCGAGCGTCTTGACAAAATGCTTGCCGCCCTTTTTCCTGAGTACACCCGCACATACATACAGCGTTTGATTGAGGGCGGAAGCGTTTCGATTGAGGGCTACTCCTCCGTCACGAAAAAGACCGTCCCGAAGCTTGGAGATAAAATCACTGTCGAACTGCCCGAAACGGAGCAGTTAGAGCTGAAAAAGCAGGACATCCCCCTCGACATAGCCTATGAGGACGGCGATTTGCTCGTAGTCAACAAGCAGAAGGGCATGGTAGTTCACCCCGCGCCGGGCAATCCGGACGGGACGCTGGTCAACGCACTGCTCTACTACTGCAACGGCTCGCTGTCGGGGATAAACGGAGTTGCCCGCCCGGGCATTGTCCACAGAATCGACAAGGACACAAGCGGACTGCTGATTGTGGCGAAAAACGATTTTGCACATCAAAGGCTCGCCGAGCTTATAAAGCTGCACGACTTTACACGTCAGTACGAGGCGATAGTAGTCGGGAGTATCAAGGACGACAGCGGCACGATAGCGAAGCCAATAGGGCGAAGCCAGTCGGACAGGAAGAAAATGACTGTCACCGAAAAAAACAGCAAATACGCCGAAACCCACTACGAGGTGCTGGCGAGGTACAGGGGCTACACCCATTTGCGCCTCACCCTCGAAACGGGGAGGACGCACCAGATACGCGTGCACATGGCGAGTATCGGACACCCTGTGGTGTGCGATACCGTCTACGGGAGCGGCAAGGCGCAGTTCCCTCACTGCGTCGGGCAGTGCCTTCACGCGAGGAGAATTGCCTTTGTCCATCCGAGGACGGGGGAGAAGCTCGACATAGTATCGGAATTGCCCGATTATTTTACTGAAATACTGGATAGTATAAAACGATACGGGGGAGGTTGACACTGTGGGCGATAAATTTGGAAATATACTTCTTGTCTCCGATATAGACGGAACACTGGTGGA
Organism: Oscillospiraceae bacterium; assembly: GCA_031262985.1. Lineage (GTDB taxonomy): Bacteria > Bacillota > Clostridia > Oscillospirales > Acutalibacteraceae > JAISGQ01. The sequence goes on along the minus strand of JAISGQ010000010.1, from coordinate 3,222 downwards.
CGGCACATTTACAATATCGGAGAAGAACAAGTCCGCTGTGGCATATTTTCTCGAAAACGGCGGCAAAATGGTGCTTGCCACAGGGCGTTCGAAGATTAATGCGAGGAAGTTCTACAACGGCTTGTCGCTTACTATGCCATGCGTACTCCTCAACGGTGCGGCTGTCTACGATTTCGAGAGGGAGGAGTACCTCTGGCGGTGCATGATTGATGTCCCCGACGCGATACCTCTCCTCAAAACGATACTGGAGAGCCACCCCGATGTGGGCATTGAGGTGTGGGGAGACGGCGAGGTTTTCCAGCTCAACCCCGAGTACCAAGACCCCATGAGGGAGTATCTGGAGGAGATGCAGTTTAAAGGCGCGTCGCTCGATATGCTCCCCAAGAAGTGCTTCAAGATACTTGTGTCGGGTGCTGCCGATACTATAGCGAAGGTGTGGAAGCTGTGCAGGGAGTCTGCTCCGCGCAGTATACATTCTGTTTGCTCGAGTGAAAATTACTGCGAGATGATCAGTGCCGACGCCAACAAATTTTCAGCACTCCTCGCGCTTACGGAGCTGACAGGCACGCAAAGCCGCAGGACAGCCGCTATAGGCGACTACTACAACGACATTGAGATGGTTAAGGGTGCGGATATCGGCGCAGCTCCAAGCAACGCGGTCGAGGAGGTACAAGCGGCGGCGGACGTGCATTTCTGCAATTGCAGTGACGGCGCGGTCGCGGAGTTTATTGATTATCTTGAGAAGAATACATAATATCGAAAAATTATTTAGCTATGTATCAAATAATCAATATGAGCTATGTATAAGTGCAAGTAGGTCGCAAGGCGACCTACACAGGGGAACCCCCGACGAGGGTTTCCCTACGGAGAAAATGTCCTTAGGGACATTTTTCCTACCCCTCCTGCGTTTTTCTGACGATTAAAGAGTTTCGCTCTCTGCGGAGAGCGAGTTAGGGCTCTGCCCGATTCTAAATTAACTTAGAAAACAACAAAGAAAAGCGCGAAAAAGCTTTCGCATATGGTTTTTTTGGGCTTTTCTTGCATTGTTTTGTTAGTTAATTTTGAATGTGGACCATGCAAGCCTTTGAAAAGGCTTGACCTAAACTTTGCCCCCTTGGCAACAGATTTTAGTAAGATGTTATTTACATAAGCAATATCGAAAAATGAAAGGACAGAATTTATGATTGAAGCATCAAAGAAAAAGCAACTCAGATTACTCGCCTGCCGTGTCAGACAGCTTGTAATCGAGGGTACGTTTAACGCCAAGTGCGGTCATCCGGGCGGCTCGCTCTCCATGGCGGATATGCTCACGTACCTCTATTTCGCCGAAATGAAGGTAGACCCGCAGAATCCGAAGGACGCAGACAGAGACCGCTTTGTCCTCTCTAAGGGACACTGCGCCCCCGCACTCTACGGAGCTCTTGCCCTCAAGGGATTTTTCCCCGTGGAGGACATAAAGACACTGCGTAAGTACGGAAGCTACCTGCAGGGACACCCCGACATGAAGGGCGTACCGGGCGTTGATATGAGCACAGGCTCGTTGGGGCAGGGAATCTCGGCTGCGGTAGGTATGGCTCTCTCCGCAAAGCTCAATAAGAAGGATTACCGTGTCTACACCGTCCTCGGTGACGGCGAGCTTCAGGAGGGGCAGGTCTGGGAGGCGGCTATGTTCGCTGCAAACAAGCAGCTCGACAATCTCGTGGCGGTAGTTGATAACAACAACCTCCAGATTGACGGCACAATCGAGGAGGTAAACTCCCCCTACCCAATAGCGGAGAAGTTCAGGGCGTTTCGCTGGAATGTAGTGGAAATCGATGGTCATGACCTCGACGCTATCGAAGACGCACTTAACGCGGCGAGGGAGCAGAAGGGGACTCCTACTGTTGTAATAATGAAAACCACAAAGGGCAAGGATGTTTCGTTTATGGAGAACAAAGCCTCGTGGCACGGAGCAGCTCCGAACGCGGAGCAGTACGGCATTGCCATGCAGGAACTGACTGAACTCTATACAAAAATTAGCGAGGAGGCGTAATCTATGGCGGACGCGGTGAGAAAAGCGACAAGAGAAAGCTACGGCGAGGCATTGATTGAGCTTGCCAATGAGGGCAAAAATATATATGTACTCGACGCCGATTTGGCGGAGGCGACAAAGACTATCACATTCAAAAAGGCGTATCCCGACAGGCATATCGACTGCGGCATAGCCGAGCAGAACATGATGAGCATAGCGGCAGGCATGGCGGCTTGCGGAAATACGGTTTTCGCCAGCTCCTTCGCCATGTTCGCATCGGGGAGAGCCTTTGAACAGGTGAGAAACTCCATCGGCTATCCGCATCTGCCTGTGAAGATAGGCGCGACACACGCGGGCATCTCCGTAGGCGAGGACGGCGCGAGCCACCAGTGCTGTGAGGATATTGCCTTAATGCGTTCTATTCCGGGCATGACTGTTATCGTCCCCGCCGACGACGTGGAGGCAAAGCAGGCGGTGAAGGCGGCGGCTGAGATAGACGGACCTGTCTACCTGCGGTTTGGGCGGCTTGCAGTGCCGGTAGTGTTCACGGAAGATTACAAGTTCGAGGTGGGGAAGGGTGCTATACTCAAAGACGGCACGGACGTCACCATTATCGCGAACGGTCTTATGATTGAACGCTCTCTTGAGGCGGCGGAAAAGCTGCTGGAGGAGGGCATAAGCGCGAGAGTAGTCAATATGGCGACAGTAAAGCCGCTCGACTCCGCTCTGGTAATCGAGAGCGCGAAGAAAACAGGCGCAGTTGTAGTCGCAGAGGAACACAGCATAATAGGCGGCTTAGGCAGTGCGGTGTGCGAGGTGCTGAGTGAGGAATACCCCGTGCCTGTAGTGCGTCTTGGTGTAAAGGATGTGTTCGGCAAGAGCGGACCTGCACTCGAACTGCTTGATAAGTTCGGACTGAACGCGCAGGGAGTAATGCAGTCGGCAAAGGAAGCAATCGCGAAGAAGTAAATCGGTTTTATCACTATAACAACGGGCTACTCTGAAAACTCGATAAAGAGAAACTAAGATAAGAGAATAACAAATAAGCCTGCTAAAAAGCGGGCTTATTTGCATATTAGGAAATAAATTTAAGGTCAAGACACTGATAGAGGGTTTTCACGGAATATTTTTAGGAAGAAGTGATACAAATCAATGTCCCGATTGTTAAACCTAAATTCAGTCTCAAGAAGATGTATTTGAAAAGTCGTTTT
>JAISGQ010000001.1 GCA_031262985.1 Oscillospiraceae bacterium | reverse complement strand
CAAAGAAAAGCGCGAAAAAGCTTTCGCATATGGGTTTTTTGGGCTTTTCTTGCATTGTTTTGTTAGTTAATTTTGAATGTGAACCATGCAAGCCTTTGAAAAGGCTTGACCTAAACTTTAACTCTTTGGCAACAGATTGCAGTTAGAGTGGATTTTAGCGAGTATGGATTTAATTAGAGCAATAACATAACATAAGGGGGCAGTGACCACAATGAAATTATCCTCGAAACGGCGCGGCATTTTCTACCCGAACTCCCGAATAGATAAGATGATTCACCTTACACCCGCCGACTTGAAGGCAATAGGCTGTAAGGGCTTGCTCCTCGATGTGGACAACACCATGACCACCCACGGAAATCCCGTTCCCGCAGATGGAGTAGCCGAGTGGCTCTCCTACATGAGTGACTGCGGATTTAAGCTCATTATAGTATCGAATAACACTGCGGCGCGTGTCGAGCCGTTCGCGAAGGAGTTGGGACTTAGCTACATCAGCATGGCGGCAAAGCCCCTCGCCACGGGCTTTAACCGCGCCTGCAAGAAGCTCGCCCTCAAGCCGTCGGAAACGGTAGTCGTAGGCGACCAGATATTCACAGACATAATCGGCGGCAACCTGCTCGGAGTATACACAATCCTTACCACTCCATATAAACTTGAGGACGGCTGGTTCATGCGCCTCAAACGAGTGCTGGAGCTACCTATCCTCAGGAAAATCGACCGATTGGAGGAGTATAGATGAACGCGCTTTTCGGTCCTGCCGGTATGTCGGACGACGCGGCGGCAAACAAAATTAAGACAACGGAGCAGCTGCTCTCCTACCTCTCTGAGAAGGGGGTAGACTTGTTCGAATACCAGTGCGGCAGGGGAGTGAACGTAGGCGCGGAAAAATGTGCCGCTATCGGGAAAAGGGCGAAGGAGGAGGGCATTACGCTCTCCCTCCACGCACCATACTTCATCTCCCTCGCCTCGGCGGAGGAGGAGAAGCGCGACAACAGCATACGCTACATCTTGCAGTCGGCGCGTGCGGCGTCCGCTATGGGAGCGGAGAGGATAGTGGTGCATCCGGGCGGTATCGGAAAGTACAGCAGGGAGGAAGCAACTGCTATCGCCTGTGACACACTTCGCCGCGCAGTTGCCACTTTAGACGGCGAGGGGCTGTCACATATAGTTATGTGTCCTGAGGTGATGGGGAAGATTAACCAGCTCGGAGACGTGGACGAGGTTATCTCCTTCTGCGAGCTTGACGAGAGGATGATTCCCTGCGTCGATTTCGGACACCTCAATTCGCGTACACACGGCGGGATAAAGATAGAGGACGACTGCCGCGCCGTTTTTGAGAAAATACGCAACAAGCTCGGCGAGGAGCGAGGACGCGCCGTCCACATACATTTTTCTAAGATAGAGTACTCCAAGGGCGGGGAGGTGCGGCATCTCACCTTCGAGGACAGCTCCTTCGGGCCTGATTTTACCGTCCTCATGAAGTGTATAGCGCGGGACAGGCTGCACCCTCACATAATATGCGAATCGGCGGGAACTCAGACAGCCGACGCGCTGGACATGAAACGGTGCTACAAAAAATTCAAGAGTTCCTTTGAGCGGAAAGACGAGAGAAAGGATGTGCAAAACAATGAGAATACTGATAATTAACGGACCTAATTTGAATCTTCTGGGTACACGCCAGCCGGAAGTGTACGGCTCTGATACTTTAGAGGACATCTGTGCGCTTACAATGTCGGAGCTTAGCAGAATGGGCGCGGAGGCTGAGTGCTACCAGAGCAACCATGAGGGGGAGCTAATCGACTGCATACACCGTTCGCAGGGGGAGTTTGACGGGTGCATTATCAACGCGGGAGCGTATACTCACTACAGCTATGCACTACGTGATGCTATTTCGTCTGTAGACATTCCGTTTATTGAGGTTCACATGAGCAACATACACTGCCGCGAGGAGTTTCGTCACAAGTCGGTTATCTCGGCTGTATGCAGGGGGCAGATAGCGGGATTCGGGGCGTTGAGTTATATACTCGCGGCGCAGGCGATAGTTCAGATTTGCGATGAAGGTTAGCTCAGACTGCGACAAAGTTTTACACCGGCTTCAACAAAGTCTCACACTAACTCCAATCTGTTGCCAAGGAGTTAGAGTTTAGGTCAAGCCTTTGCAAAGGCTTGCAGGTTCTTAGGACGGCGTCCTAAGTCGCCCTCCGCAGAGGTGCGAATCATCTAAAATTAACTAAGAAACCCTAAGTCAATCAAAGCTCAAAAAAACCATAGGCGAAAGCTTTTTCGAGCTTTGATTGAAGGCTTTCTAAGTTAATTTTAGATGCCCTTATCGTCAGAAAAACGCAGGAGGGGGTAGAAAAAAATGTCCCTAAGGACATTTTTTTCGCAGGGGAACCCTCGTCGGGGGTTCCCCTGTATAGGTCGCCGTGCGACCTATAGGGCGTCCCCGTTAGAAAGATTGAGGGTTAACACACGTTACGTAGGCTACTGATACTACTACCCCCTCCCCTGCCGCACTCCCCGCCCGTATGCGGATAACTTTCAACTTCCAACTGAACTTCCTTCCCATCCCGTAACCCAATCCCCCCCGCCCGACTTATATGAGCGGTATCGTCAGACCTATTCCGGCAGCGACTACGGTGATGTTTGGCGTTCGGTTGATGTAATGTGCGACCTCTTTCATGAATTGGCGCTTACTGTGGCAAATGCGAACGGTTATACATACCGTCAGCACGAAGAAGACGGAATGAGGATATATTTGAAAATGGTTAAAGGAGATTGTAAAACATGAATAATAAAACCGTATTTGTTGATTTGGAAACAAAAAATCTGTCTTTAAAACAAATAAGCATGGAATACAAAGAGGATGTATTCCGTCAATTCAGCGATGAGAACGTCAGTAAATACCTTGTTGACGCCGAGCCTTTTGTCAGCATGGAAGAAGCGGAAGAGCTTATCAATTGGTATACAAGCCCGGAACCCAGAAGCTATCACAGGTGGGTTATCATACGAAAAACAGACAGCACTTTTCTCGGAACTTGCGGTTATCACAATTGGGATAAAGATAATAACATCTGTGAAATCGGATACGATTTGTATAAGGATTATTGGGGCAAAGGTTATATGACCGAAGCCTTACAAGAAGTCATCAAATTTGGTTTTGAAGAAATGGAGTTGAATCGAATACAAGGCTTCGTCCATACGCAAAACCATAAGTCTGTAAATCTATTATTGCGGTTAGGTTTCAAGCAAGAGGGCATAATCCGCGATAAGCACTTATATAGAGGAAATTATTATGACCATTTTTGCTTATCTCTATTAAAAAGAGAATGGAAGGAATCAGACGAAAAAGACCTTTTCTATCACAAGGACGGATTTTAGGAACAACGCGTCGCTCTCTATCCCATCATGCTGCGCGAATACAACCCCGAATACCCCGTGTGGTTTACGGAGGAGCGGGACAACCTCACGCGGCTTATCGGCACGAAACGCATCGTCCGCATTCGGCACATCCTTCATTTCCCCGCCGTAGCGGAGTTCCTTAACTTTCAACTTTCAACTTTCAATTTTCAACTTTCAACTAAACTCCTCCTCCCACACCAAAAAGGAGCGTGATACCCTTGCCAAATCAAAACCTCCACACCGACCGCGTAGCTCGCCTGTCCTCCCTCCTTCCGAACTGCGGACACGAGAACGCGGCGGCTATGATAACCTCCCCCGTCAATATCAGGTATTTCACGGGATTCGCCACCGATACTGGCTATCTCCTCCTCACACCGCGCGCCGCCTACTTCCTCACGGATAAGCGGTACGACGAGGCGGCGAGAGGAGCTATCACCTCCGCCGAGGTGGTAGGGTTCTCCTCCCTTGCCGATTCGCTTCTCGAAATACTCGGCGGGGAGGCGATACAGCACCTCCTCATCGAAACCGATGTCGTCACTCTCGCCCAATTCGAGCGGCTAAAGGAGCTGCTCTCCCCCGTCACCATCGTCGGAGACGCCGCTCTGTGCAAGGAGATAAAGCGCATGAGGGAGAGCAAGTCGGCGGCTGAAATCGAGGCAATCAGACACGCGCAGGAAATTACCGAACTCTCCTTCTCCCACATCCTCGGCGAGATACGCGAGGGAGTTTCAGAACGTGAGCTTTCCCTCGAGCTGGAGTTTTTCATGAGGAGAAACGGCGCGGAGAAAGTCGCGTTCGACCTGATAGTGGCATCGGGCGAAAACGGCTCAATGCCTCACGCAGTCCCCTCCGAGAGGAGGATAAAAAGCGGCGATTTTATCACCTTCGATATAGGCGCGGTGTACGGCGGCTACCACTCCGACATGACGAGGACAGTCGCGTTCGGGAGCATTACAAGCGAACAGCGTGCCGTCTACGAAACAGTCAGAGAGGCACAGGCGCGGGCTATGGAGTACCTCTTCGCGGGCGGCAGAACAGCCTCCCTCTGCGATAAGGCGGCGCGGGAGTATATCGAACAGCATGGCTACGGGAAGAATTTTACCCACTCCACAGGTCACGGAGTAGGGCTTGAAATTCACGAAAACCCCACCGTCTCCTACCTCTCGAAGGGGGAAATAGTGTCGGGCAGTGTTATTACCGTAGAGCCGGGAATATATATTGAAGGACAATTCGGCGTGCGTACCGAAAATATGCTTTATGTGTCGGACAGCGAGGTGTTTTCCTTCACCTCGATAGGCAGCGAATTGATAATACTGTAAAAATCTTCCTCATTTTGAGTAAAATCCGCAAAAAAACCGTAAAAAAACAGCGAGAAAACCGAAAAACACAATATTTGTACTTGAAAATGCAATAGCTATGAGTTACAATATATAGTGCAAGATAGAACTTGGAGGTATAATTTATATGGTAGTTGCAGGCGATTTCAGAAACGGCGTTACCTTTGAAATGGACAGCTCGGTTTTTTCGATTATCGAGTTTCAGCACGTCAAGCCCGGCAAAGGCGCGGCGTTTGTCCGCACAAAGCTTCGCAATGTTATAACAGGAGCAGTGGTTGAGCGTACATTCAACCCGACAGAGAAGTTCCCTCAGGCATTTGTGGAGAGACGCGATATGCAGTTCCTCTACAAGGACGGCGATCTCTACTACTTCATGGACGAGGAGACATACGAGCAGCTTCCCATTAACGGCGCGACGTTGAGCGACAACTTCAAGTTTGTTACGGAGAATATGATCTGCAAGGTTATGTCCTACAAGGGGAATGTGTTCGGCGTTGAGCCTCCCAACTTTGTGGAGCTGAAAATTGTGCAGACAGATCCCGGCTTCAGAGGCGATACGGCGACTAACGTCACCAAACCCGCTACACTCGAAACCGGAGCGGAGATTAAAGTCCCCCTCTTCATTGACGAGGGCGAGGTTGTCAGGATTGACACGAGAACCGGTCTCTATATGGAGCGTGCATAGTTTACATAAAATACCGACACATCATATCTAAATCTTGTGAGGAGGGTTTTTCTTATGAATATGATAGAAAAATTGGCGTATGTTAAGGGCTTGGTCGAGGGCTTGGCGTTGGACGAGAACAAGAAGGACACTAAGGTTATCAAAAGCCTTATCGACCTGATTGAGGACTTAGTCGTAAATGTCACAGGACTTGAGGACGGCTATGTTGAGATTCATCAGCAGCTCGATGCCGTTGACGAGGACTTGGGCGAGATAGAGAAGGCTCTCTATGACGACGAGGATGACGATGACGACGACTGCGACTGCTGTATGCCTAAGCGCGAGAAGACACAGGATGAGCTGTTCTACGAGGTGACTTGCCCTACCTGCGGCGAGACACTCTGCATCGACGAGGACATAGTCAACGAGGGCGAGATGGAGTGCACCAACTGCGGCGAGAAGCTGGAGTTTGACTTAGAGGGCTAAGTCTACTCAGTTGACAGTTGACAAGTGACAGTTGACAGTTATCTGCCTAGACGGCAGAGTACGGGTTGCGACTACGGGAAGTAGGAGCGGTACGGGCTACATCTACAGGCTACACATTCGGCAATAGACGAGTGATTTAAGGGAGCAGATTTTTCTACTCCCTTTTTGTCGTGGAAGGAAAGTTCAGTTGACAGTTGACAAGTGACAGGTGACAGTTGTCCGCCTACAGGTGGCAAGTGCGGGAATGGAAACAGGAGCGGTGCGGACTACGGTACGGACTGCGGCTACGCCTACAGGAGGCAAGTCCCGCGCGGGAGGGGGAATATTTGCATGAATATACGCCGAGAGTGTAGTTTATTGCAAATTATTCAATAAATATTCATTTGCTTATTGACAACCTCCGCTATATACGATATAATACCTACAATCCTATAATCGTAGGAAATTAATTTTTATGCAAACGAATGTATAATTATTCATTCGGGAGCGACAAAAGGAGAAAAGCAAAATGAAAAAGATGACCAAAATTGCCGCACTCATCATGGCATTGCTGATGGTAGTAACCGCTTTCGCGGGCTGCACAGCTACAGATGACGAGCTTACAGGCACACTCATCGTCGGCACAAACCCCGAGTTCCCGCCGTTCGAGTTCTACGGAGACGACGGAGAGGTTGACGGCTTCGACATCGCTATGATGAAGCTTATCGCAGAAGAGCTTGACATGGAGTTCCAGCTTGAGATTATGGAGTTCAAGTCGCTTATCGCCGCTATCGAGAGCGGACAGATTGACTGCTCCGCCGCCGGCATGACAGTTACAGACGAGAGAAAGCAGTCTGTCAACTTCAGCGATTCCTACTACACCGCGTCACAGAAGGTCATACTCAACGACGGCAGCACAATTGCTACTCTCGCTGACCTCGAGGGCAAGAAGATAGGCGTTCAGGAAGGCACAACAGGCGACTTCCTCTGCGACGATATCGCAGGCTGTGAGACAATCCGCTTCAAGAAGGGCGTAGACGCTGTACTCGACCTCAAGAACGGCAACCTCGACGCTGTTATAATCGACTCGAATCCTGCCGCTGAGTTTGTCAAGGCAAACGAGGGCATCTTCATCAAGGAAGAAATTGAGTTTGAGCCTGAATATTATGCAATAGCTGTCAGCAAGGATCAGCCCAAGCTCCTCGAGGCTATCAACAATGCTATCAAGACACTTCAGGAGAACGGCAAGTTCGACGAGCTTATAGCGAAGTACATCTAATTTTATCAGATGGGTAGGGTTCGGGCAGGAGTGCGAGCATTTCGGCTCGTACCCGCACCGTCTGACAGCATAAAGCCAAAGGGTAAGGGAGTAAAATTTTTCTCCTTTGTCCTTTGGCTTAGTGTGCTGTAGTGCAGTTGTGGTTGCAGTTGCAGTTGTACGCCCTCTCCCCTACTGTCAACTGTTCCCCGCCCGCAGGCAGATAGCTGTCCCCTGTCACTTGTCACTTGTCAACTGTACACACTCCCCGCACCTGCTCTGCCGTCGAGGCAGACAACTGTCAACTGTCACTTGTCAACTGTCAACTGTTAGCAAGGAGGATAAAAATGAACGGCAATATTTTTTCCGCAATCGGCGAATGGTTTGTCGATCTCTACGATATGTTTATTTTCTGCTTCGTAGACGGAAGCAGATACAAGGTCATCCTTGAGGGTCTTGGTCTGACCCTCAAAATCACGCTTTTTTCCGCTCTCCTCGGAGTTTTTCTCGGGCTGATTCTCTCAATAATGAGCCTGACAAGCGAACGCAGGGGAAAGAAAACAATATGGTCACGGTTCGCCTACGGCTACATAGACGTAATAAGGGGAACTCCTACGGTTGTTCAGCTCATGATAGTTTATTTCGCCATTCTCGCGCCGTTTCAGGTAGATAAGGAACTGGCGGCTGTCATAGCGTTCGGAATAAACTCTTCGGCATATGTATCAGAAATAATACGCGGAGGAATACTCTCTGTCGATAAAGGACAGATGGAGGCAGGACGCTCCTTAGGCATGAATTACTCCCAGACAATGGGAAAAATCATTATTCCTCAGGCGATAAAGAATATCCTGCCCGCAATGGGCAACGAGGCGATAGTCCTTTTAAAGGAGACGTCAATAGTCGGTTACATCGGCGCGGTTGACCTCACCAAGGCGGGCGACTTCATCATAAGCCGCACATACAAGGCGTTCATGCCGCTTATCGCCATTGCGGTGGTCTACTTCATAATAGTAAAGTTAATGACAATCGGATTAAGAGCATTGGAAGGGAGGCTGAGGAAACGTGATAGCCGTTAAAAATCTTACAAAGGACTTCGACACCGCGAACGGAAAGCTCGCCGTCCTCAAGGGAATCACACAGGAGATAAAGAAGGGCGAGAAGGTTGTAATCGTCGGTCCTTCCGGCTCGGGCAAAAGTACGTTCCTGCGCTGTCTCAATATGCTGGAAACACCCACAAGCGGCTCTGTCATGCTCGACGGCGCGGAGCTGACCGACCCTAAGTGCGACGTGGACAAGCTCCGTCAGAAGATGGGCATGGTCTTTCAGCACTTCAATCTGTTTCCTCACCTTACGGTGCTGGAGAATATCACAATCGCGCCTGTTACGCTCAAGCTCAAATCCAAGGAGGAGGCGGCAACTCGCGGACGTGAGCTTTTAGAACGTGTAGGACTGCTCGACAAGGCGGACGCGTATCCCTCCCAAATTTCGGGCGGTCAGAAGCAGAGAATCGCTATTGTACGCGCACTGGCTATGGACCCTGAGGTTATGCTTTTTGACGAACCTACCTCCGCACTCGACCCTGAGATGGTGGGCGAGGTGCTTGAGGTAATGAAGGAGCTTGCCGAGGATGGCATGACTATGGTGGTAGTCACTCACGAGATGGGCTTTGCCAAGGAGGTCGGCACGAGGGTGCTGTTCATGGATGAAGGCTTAGTGGTTGAGGAGGCAGAGCCGGCGGAGTTCTTCGGAAATCCGAAGCACCCGAGATTGAAGGAATTTCTGTCGAAGGTGTTATAGTACACACTCAACTTCAATCTGTTGCCAAAGAGGCACACCCAACTACAATCTATTGCCAAGGAGACAAAGCACCAACTTCAATCTGTTGCCAAAGACTGAAAAGTTTAGGTCAAGCCTTTTTAAAGGCTTGCGGGTTGTTAGGGCAGAGCCCTGACTCGCCATCCGCAGATGGCGAAATCCTTTATCGTTCAAAAACGCAGGAGGGGGTAGAAAAAAATGTCCCTAAGGACATTTTTTTCGCAGGGGAACCCTCGTCGGGGGGTTCCCTGTATAGGTCGCCGTGCGACCTATAGTGCATCCCCGTTAGGAAAACTTGCGTCCTCTCATTTTGCGTAGGTTACTGAAGTCAGAGTAAGCAGCATGAGAAACACTTACGCCCTATAGTGCGTCCCCGTTAGTTAAACCTGCGTCCCCCCATTTTGCGCAGGTTACTGAGACCAGAGTAAACACAGCATGAGAAGCACTTGCGCCCTGCTTCTGCCAAAACGATTGTATTCCCCCATACCCACCCCTAATAACATCACAAACAGGAGGGAGAAATTCCTATGGCATCGGGAAAAACTTCATCAAAATCCAAATCCAACTCCCGCAAGAAAAAAGCGGCAGGAGCAGATAAAAACAAGCACATAGGGATTGTTCTCTCGGTATTTCTGATATCGGGAATCCTGTTTTGCTATGTTCTGCCGAAATACTCCTCCTCCTTCAGGGCGTTGACCACAAACGTCAGCCAAACTCCGAACAGCGGCGATTCTGTCACAGAGGACGTCGGCGAGGAGGAGCAGGGACAGTCCTCCTCGAAGAAAGACGGCGAGGGAGATAAAACCGAGGAGAGCAAAAAAACCTCCTCCTCCACAAAGAAGACGGTAGCCGCGAAAACCGAGAAGACTACGGCGGCGAAATCTCCGGCAAAAAATGTGTCGTCTAAATACGAGATTACCGTCTATGTCGGAAGTCAGACAGTGGGAGTTTACCGAAAGGACGACGACGGGAAGTACTCCATTCTCGAAATCAGCTTCATCTGCTCTACGGGAACGGTGACGAACCCCACCGACTACGGTACATACAAAATCATGGCGCAGTATCGCTGGCGCAGCTTGATGGAAGGCTCGTTCGGGCAGTTCGCGTCGGAGATAGGCAACGGCTATCTTTTCCACTCCGTTCCGGGAGACCAGAAAAAGCCCAACGCCATGAGTAACGCCGGCTATGACAGGCTGGGAACAAGAGCCTCCCACGGGTGTATCCGTATGTGTGTCCGCGACGCGAAGTGGATTTACGACAATGTGCCTGTAGGAACGAAGGTCAAGGTCGTCACGGGGAAAGGTCCTGCCGGACGTCCTATCCCAAAGAGGAACAAGGCGGCGAAGTACAGCGGCTGGGACCCTACGGACGAGTGGGCGGAGGGCAACCCGTATTTTGAGGACGCACCCGCGAAAACTACTACCACTACAGCAAAAACTACTACAGCAAAAACTACTACAGCGAAAACTACCGCTTCCACCACCTCCGCCACACGGCAGGAGGAGGGGAACGAGGGCAGCTACCTCGACTTTGCGGGTGCTGTGGGGTAGGATATTCGGAATATTTGCGGCGGAGTAAAAATACCGTCAATAGTTTATAGAAATTTCATACCCCCGAGGTCAATATAATGAATTAAACCTCGCTTGTCGCGGCAGATAACCTTCACTTTCCACCTGTCGCCTGTCAACTTGCATCTCCATTTGCCTTTTTCCCAAATTTCTCCTTGACATAAGCCCATATCTATGCTATGATTTACTCGCTGTCCAAAGACCGCAGGTACATTTCGTGTAAGGCACACCGTGCCGCCTGCCGAGGAGGAGCTTTCGTTATACCGCGTGCATCGGATAAATCGTGCAGGAGTAATCCCCGCAAATTTTCGCACAGCGTAGAACCGATATGTACTCCTATCCTCAACAGGGTAGGAGTTTTTCTATATAGTAGTTCCGCTTGGCATATATGATTTTATTGGCGAGGATTTTTGTTGCCAAACAAGGCGGACGACGCCGGCTTGCTGGACGCAAGTCAAGAAGGACAACGAAGTTTGACGGCAAAAAGACCGTCAAGAAAATCGTAAATGTCCAGTGGAACTACTATACAATGTGACAGCATAATATTCATATCAGGAGGTGAAATTTATTATGCCAAGCAACGCAATTCTTGAACAGAAGATTCAGTTTGTCGCTGATTATGCTGAGATTCTCAAGCAGTCGAAGGTAGGCGTAATCGTGAGCTACAAGGGTATCACGGTTGCCGCTGACACCAAACTCCGCAAGGAGCTTCGCGAGGCGGGAGTTGACTACAGAGTAGTCAAGAACACCCTCCTCCGCCGTGCCGCAGAGAAGGCGGGCATCGAAGGACTTGACCCCGCTCTCGAGGGTACTACGGCTGTGGCTGTCGATTCTGACTACACAAACGCCGCTCGTATACTCGCAGAATTCGCGGATAAGAGCAAGACAGGCTTCGAGGTAAAGCTGGGCTACATGGACGGAAAGGTTATCTCCGCCGCTGAGGTCAACAAGCTTGCCAAGCTCCCCGGACGCGACGTACTTCTCGCTACTATCGCCGGAACGTGCAACAGCATTATCGCATCCTTCGCAAGAGCTGTGCAGGCTGTCGCCGACGCTAAGTCAGACGGAACTGCCGCTCCCGCAGCAGAGGAAGCTCCCGCCGCCGAGTAATCGGAAGAATCGGGAAAAATATCAGGGCGATTCCGCATTTCCTGCAAACGGGAGATGTACTGCGCCTGATAGAGGGATTACTTAAAAATTATAATTAATATTGGAGGATTTTACCATGTCTGAGAAAATTACACAGATTGTTGACATGATTGCTGAAATGACAGTAATCGAGCTTTCAGAAGTTGTTAAGGCTATCGAGGAGCGTTTCAACGTCTCCGCTGCTGCTCCTGTTGCACAGGTTGTTGCAGGTCCTGCGGCTGAGGTTGAGGAGAAGACTTCCTTCGACGTTGTTCTCGTAAACGACGGCGGCGCGAAGATGAACGTCATCAAGGCTATCCGTACTATCACAGCTCTCGGTCTTAAGGAAGCTAAGGAGTTCGTTGAGGGTGCACCTAAGACAGTCAAGGAAGGCGTTACTAAGGAAGACGCAGAGGCAGTTGCCGCTCAGCTCAAGGAAGCAGGAGCTACTGTTGAGATTAAGTAGTTTTGCTTAATTCTTAATGCGTAATTAAAGAATTTCAAAAACTCCCTTTGTGCGAATTGATTCACCGACAATTTCGCACAAAGGGAGTTTTAATGGCAAATAGCAAATAACAAATTAGAACGCATCTTTAAGTGAAAGTACGGCAATCCGCTCATAGAGATTAATTAGTGTACTGCTCTGCTCCACTCTCCCACTCCTGCCCCTACATAAGACAGCAAGTCACGGTACTGCGACAGGAAGGGACTTTGGCATGACAGGCGATTTGAGCTAATAGTGCTATGTAAGCCTTTTTTGAAGTTTTACATAACACTACTAACCTTTCTGGCGCGCTGTAAGGGATTCTAAACCTCGGCGTTCGACTCCCAACGCTTGCATATAAAAAGCCACGCGCAAGCCTTAACGGCTTACACGTGTTTTTTCTGGCGCGCTGTAAGGGATTCGAACCCCTGACCTTTTGGTTCGTAGCCAAACATAAATTATTAAAAATGGCTCAACCATGCCATTTTAGCTATATCACTGTAACGCAGTAGTAACTTGGTTAGACATTTTCATTAGTTCCGCGCATAAATACTCCGCCTGCATATCAATATAGTGCTTATCGGTAGTCTCGTATTCCGTATGCCCTACAACTCGCTTCAACACATCTTTTTCAATTCCCGCCTGCCGCGCTTTTGTCGCAAAGGTACGCCGCATACAATGGGGAGTTAAGCGAGGCTTGCCGCCGATCTGTGTTTCCTCCGCTGTCATAATTTCCAACTCTACCATACACGCGTAAAAAACATATTTTCTAAAATAATTCTCGGTCATTCTCCGCCCGTTTTTATTAACCAAATACTTCTCGCCTTCGCTTTTCAATCTGATAATATACTGGGATATTTCAGGCAAGATAGGGATTATCCTGTTTTTCCCCGCCTCCGTTTTTTCGCCGCCCACCATATACTTGTCATAAACATTATCGTTAAGCATGGTCAACAACTCGCCTATACGCATACCTGTGTACGCTAAAATTAAAATCAGCCGCACCCGCCAGTCGTTGTCATGCGCTTTCAGCAATTCAATCTCAGTCTCTTTCAGTATGTCCTTTTTTCTTGTAGTATCTTTCGGCATATTTATCAACGTCGAATAATTTTTAGTGATAACATCATCCCTCATAGCCTCCTTACATAGAGCGGAGGCTAAGTCTTTGATATTTCGGCAAGTGGAACTTGACTTGCCTTGCATCAATGCCAAATCTACACAGTTTTGCCATTCCTGTGTTTTTACTTGGCACATCTTAATGTCTTTAATTTGCTCGCAATATCTCCATGACGATTTAACACTCCCCCGCGTTCCTTGCGCTTTATCGCTAAACGATTCCGAATTTACGTAAAAATTATAAAAATCTTCTACGGTCCAGTCGGCGCGTGAGGTTGTCAATCTGTTTGTACGTGCCAAAGCGATAGCGATATCCGCCTCCGCCGCCGTTGCA
The DNA here is from genome assembly GCA_031262985.1 of Oscillospiraceae bacterium. Taxonomy (GTDB): domain Bacteria; phylum Bacillota; class Clostridia; order Oscillospirales; family Acutalibacteraceae; genus JAISGQ01. Next base: position 58,749 of record JAISGQ010000001.1, on the reverse strand, counting down.
AACGAGCCTATATATTTTTCTCCAAGCGACCTCGGGAGATAAGCGGCGTATGGTTTATGCCGCCCCGCGCCCAAATTTCGTATAGTGCCGCTTCCCATGAGCCGCCGAGTTAGCTTCTTTCGTCGTTTCTTGTTTTCTCCTTTTTTGATAGATATTCCGCAAAACATACAAAAAATCGAGTTTTCAGGTACTACTTGCTTACATTTTCGGCATATCATAGTTTATCGACCTTTCGCCGCCTATCCAAAACAGGCGGTTTTTATTCATACTCCTTATATCCTCTGCACCTTGAGCAAGGCTCGTAATTCATGCGGATTGCCTCTGCCTCCTCCATGCTTACGATGTTCGTCTTGTACCGCACGTAGGAGCAAGTTTTGCTGTGGTACTTCTCACCCGTTTGTGTGACCCACACAATTCTTTCGCTTGGTGGTGTTTCTCCCTCTGCCGTTGTCGGAGCGGAGGAGCGGTCGGAATCAACAACAACGGAGGAAACGCCGATATTATCCTCTGATAACGGTGCAGGATTTTCACTCGGCTCTCGTGCCAAGAAGATTATAACAACGATAATTATCACTACCGCCGCAAGCAATACGACTAATTTCAAGAGATTCGCGCCTGTTCTATCGCCCTTGGGAGCGGTAAGAGGAGCGGTCGAGCGAGGCTTTATGACAACGGGCGTATGCTCCTCTAATGACGTGTTATGAAGGAATACATTCGCTTTAAAGGAATTCGCCGCGTCCTCCTGCTCGGAGGATGTGCCTGCGCTCCCGTACAGGATATGTCCCAATTCATGCGCCAGTAGCTCAAACTTATCGTTGTCACTTATTCCGTAACGGATAAAAACTGCCTTTACGCCGCCCTCTGAGTAGGTATAACTATCGGTAACATTGGTTCGGTCACGCACTCCGAGAGTGTCTACAAGTCTTTCGATAGTTACACTTTCACCGTAAGTGACTATCCTATAACCGCTCAAAGCAATCGACCTTTCGATAATTTCGAGTGTTATGTATCTTCGGGAAAGGTCGTTTTTCCTCACGTAATCATCAAACAGCTTCATTTTTCAGTCCTCCAAGTAAGATTTACATTTAATTTTACTTGGAGGATTCTTGTTTTTTAACAGGTAAATATTGGTAACGGAGTTTTATTCGTGTTTATTTTGTATCAATTTAATCTTTATAGCTGGTCAAGAATCCTCTGAGCTTCTTCCAGTTCTTTCTTTCTCTTACGCTTGTTTTCTTCTTCCTCAGCAAATGCTTCCTCGGCTAATTTTTGAATATTCCCGTACTCCGCTTGCGTATGAGGATGGAACATCTCGCGACCTCCGTATGCGACTGACCGCCCTATGCTGTAGGGTGCTTCCGGTTCTGCGCGTGGAGGCGTGTTAACCTCCAGCAATCTATCTACTGCCAGTTGCATTTCGGGCTTTTGTATATAAGCTTCTATCACAGCTTTTTGATGAGGAGTATAGTGTGTTTTTTTTGCACCTATCGTTTCGACAATCGGGGAGACAAATTCTATTTTACCATAACACAGCGAATCGACAGATATTTTTAAGGTTTTGCACATATTTATAATATTTGTGACATTTGCATTTCCGATGCCTCGATTTAATATTGTTTCAACTGTGGAATTAGGAATATTAGCGGCAATCGAAAATTGTCTGATGCTTCCATATTCAAACAATATGTGTTGCCTTAATTCTTCTTCAATACTCAAAATTAACCCTCCTTTAATTTGTTCCAAGTATATCAGATGTTTTTTAATAAATCAACAATAATTTGCGAAAAACCGAAAATATAAATATAAAACTTAAAATTAATTTACGAATTTACGAAAATAAGTGTTGACATTTACGAAAATCCGAATATAATTAAATCATGTTACGAATATTCGTACAAATTAAAGGAGGTGATTGTTCGTGTTTATTAATCTACAGATAGAGTTGCTGTCAAAAAGAAAAACTTCTGCCGACTTAGCAGAAGCCCTCGGCATTACTCTCAATGCTCTTAATTACAAGTTAAAAGGCAAGGGCAAATTTACTCTCAATGAAGCATTTGCAATAAAGAACTATTTAGGAAGCACAAAGCCTTTAGATGAACTATTTGCAATAGAAGATAGCACAGCATAACAAATGCCCCTCTGCCGTTGACAGAGGGGCGGGGGACGGGGACACCGATGCCCCGAAAACTAAAACAACGATCCAATTATAAACAACACCGAAAAGGCTAAAATCAACACGGTTAATGTCGGCAAGCAACATCCGCCGCCTGTCACCATTTTACCTACTTTCCTTTGCCTCCCCGATTTTGTTAAGGGGATTCCTGTAGCTCTTGATATTTTATTTTTAGCTTTTGTAACGCCTAAAGCTCGTTTCCAACTAAAGCCGCCTTTTCCCATAGTGCTACACCTCTTTCCTGCGTGCGATTATTTAACTAAACGCATTTTTTACAAGGAGTATATCCCTGTTTTTTCGCGTTGTCTAAAGATATTGCACTGGCATTGTTACCCGCACAACTTTTGCTATAATGATACCGTTTGCCTGTACGAGTGACATATACCGTCCTTGAGACTTTCTTAGTTGTCTTCTTGGTGGTTTTCTTGGTGGTTTTAGTTGTCGATGTTGTGCTTGTGGCACTCTCGTCGGTTGTTTCGCCTCCTGCGGCGGTAGTCCCCGCCGTGGTCGCCGCGTCAGAACCCGAGACAGTTTTTAAAGCCGGAACAACATCATCCGAGGAATAGCCCGCGTCTCCATCAACTTCACCCGCCAAATTACTTGAAGTAGTATTTACGTCGGGCTTGTCCGTATCGGCTTCCGCCGGACTTTCTGCGCTTGAAAACAGCAAAATAACAATAAGCAACAGAGGTATAAGTTGCCTCCAGTACTGTTTAAACATTTCGGGGAACGCCCTGAAATAGTCAATCAGCTTAGTTTTGAAATCTGTCTGCGTCACCATAGTTTACACTCCTTTATCAATGTTTGTGAACATTATATGACATTTACACACAAATTTCAACAGGCAATTTCGATAACGATGAAGGGAGAGAGAAAAATGGACGGTGTCAAATACCAATCAGTTTTAAGGACTATTACACCTGAGGAGGCAACGCGCCGCTTGCGTGATGTCGGCGTTTCAATTGGCGTCGAAACCTTCAAAAAGGGAATACGGGACAAAGTTTTCCCCTTTGGAGACTACATCGAAATGTCAAAAGGGGTGTATTTGGTATATGCATCAAAATTTGAAGCGTGGATTGACGAAAGAATAACCCAAGAACCAATCCCGCAAATTCCAAAAAATTAACGAGAGGAGAAAAATAAAATGAAACTTAGAGAATTACTCAAAACATTTAACGGACACCCACAGAACGTAGACCTCTACCATGACGATTATGATGCGGAAGGCGCGGACGATTATGATGCGGAAGGCGCGACAATAGCGGAATGCTGTCTAAATAACTTCACGGAGGATGGGCTATCACAGTTTTCGGAAGTTCTCAACGCTAATATTGTCCACATATCTGCCAACGGTCAAGACTGGATATCAATTTTTGTCACAGGCGTGCCATTGTCGGCAGTGCTCGCATTGTCTAACTCTCACGCGGGCAACTGCTCCGAGGAGTGCTACACGAAATGGTTTAATGTGGGAGGGGACAAGTAATGACAGCGGCACAAATGAAACAAAACTTTGTCGAGAATGAACTTACTGCGGTGTTGAAGAAATTGGACAAGCGAATCTTCGGAGCGGAATATGAACAGAAAGACTGCGAGGAGTTTGTATGCGTTTACGAGAAACATCTCGGTGAAGGGTGCAAAATCGTAAAAGGACGCAAGATATTTACCGCCTGCGTGACTGCCGACAGCCTCGGCGCAATCGTGACGGACGTGCTTAGGGCGGGAGATTACGGCGTATGAGTGACAACAGCGGAAAGATAATACTCGACCTGTGCGGAGGGAGCGGAGCATGGAGCATACCGTATAAAGAGGCGGGGTATGATGTGCGGGTGATTACCTTAACAGCCTACCCGCTAAAGATAGACGCGCCGCATTTGCGGAGGCGTTCGCACGGGCGATAACTCCCACAGGCTATAGAGCGAATAAGTAGAGGAGTGAGTAAAATGAGCATTAAGGAAAGATATATGTATACAGGCGAAAGTATTGAAGAAGGTGCAAGCGGCATGTTCGGACAAGTTATAACTGGCGGCGTTGCTTTTGGTTATGAAGATGAAGATACCTACATTGTTCAGCATAGAGGTGATGGCGATTTTGATATTATCGCCGTAGACCCTGCGACCATTGAGCCTGTGGCGGTTAAGCCAATAAAATCAGATTCAGGCAGGTATTATGTGTGCCCGAACTGCGAACATTTTTGCGATAAGGACAAAAATCAGCGAACACAACAACCGTATGAGTACTGTAGATTATGCGGTCAGCGGTTAGATTGGAGCGAGAATGAGTGATATTGATTTTGAAATAGCGTGGCGAGAACTGCTATTAAAACGGCTTAAAAATCCGTTAAAGCTATTACGGTCGGCGCAAGATAAAGAACAAGCCGAAATACTTAAACGCACACAGGAGCTTGCTCAGTACGAAAGCTACGAAGACGCGCATGAAGCTTACGCTTACGCAGAAATCACATCAGACGAACTCGAACGCATAAGGAAGATGTTTGAAAGAACAGAGGACAATCCCGAAATCACCGTTATCGATGCGGCAACAGATGAGCTGCAAAAATTTGTAAATCGACTGCGGTCAGATATACGGTGTTTTAAGTGGGAAAAACTTACGCCGGAGGAGCAACGGCGAATAGAGCAAGAAAGCGAAGAACGCCGCCTCCGATACGAAGCACGGAAAAATAGTACATGAATATCGGATTAATTGATGTTGACGGTCACAACTTTCCAAATCTCGCACTCATGAAAATATCTTCATATCACAAATCTAAAGGAGATAACGTGAAGTGGTGGTTCGGGCTTGAAAGATATGACTGCGTGTACAAAAGCAAGGTTTTCACCTTCACGCCGGACGTTGAAAGCGTAATTTTAGCAGACGAGGTTATCGAGGGCGGCACGGGATATGACATAAAGAGCGTATTGCCAAAAGAAATAGAAACCATGTGTCCCGACTACTCTTTATATCCACAATTCAGCGAGGCATACGGATTTATTACGCGGGGCTGCCCTCGCGGATGTGCGTTTTGTTGCGTAGGTGAAAAAGAAGGATTGGAGAGCAAGCAAGTATCAGATATTGACGGATTTTACAGAGGTCAGAAAATCATAAAATTGCTTGACCCAAATCTTTTAGCTTGCATCGCCGCAGAACGCATATTAAAGGGTTTAAGCAAAACGAGGGCATTTATAGATTTTACACAAGGGCTTGATATTAGGCTGATGGACGCTGAACGCGCCGAACTCATAAAGCATTTGCGTGTTAAAATGCTCCATTTCGCATGGGACAATCCAAAGCAAGACCTTACCTCTCAATTCAAACGCGTTAAAGATTGGCTGAAATATGACCACAGAAAATTAGGCGTTTATGTTTTAACAAATTTCAACAGCACACATGAAGAAGATTTGCATAGAATTTATACTTTGCGCGAGTTAGGCTATGACCCGTATGTGATGATTTTTAATAAAGAAGCCGCGCCGCGTGAAACTCGCCTTTTACAACGGTGGGTAAACAATCGGATTATCTTTAACTCGTGCCGTCGATTTGAAGATTTTGACCCAAAGAAAGGATGACAATTAATGAGCATATTAACCCGATTTTTTAGAAAATCCATAGAAAGAGCAGTCGAAGAACGCATGGCAACGCAATGCCCTGACGAGATTGAGCCGCAGAAGGAGATACACGTCACTAATCTGTATCAAAATGTGGAAGACCCAAAGCTGAGGCAGTGTATTGTAAATGGCAAAGAGGCATTATTCTGCCGATGGAATATTTGGAACAGTTGCGTTTTGGGAATGATTGAATACGGTGATGGACAAGTCGAGGAAGTTGCTCCCTCTAAAATCAAGTTTTGTGACCACAATGACCTATGGTATACAAACACTCCTCTATTCAAGTTGTGTGAGAAATTTGGATGGGATACGGAGAAGCTCCTTAATTATGCATTATCAATAGCGCGTAGCGCAGAGCTTTGCAATTCTTGCGAATATCCATGTGATGTTACAAACGATAATTTAAATTGCAAAGTTGCCTTAGTAAAAATCTTAAACTCACACCTAACGTAAGGACAAAGGAGTATAAAATGAAAAACTCTGAATTAATCCCAAACATTGTGCTGGCGGTTATAAACAATCCCATTAAAACCCACTACGAAATCTCTATGCTCAGGTATCTATTCGATCGCGAAAGGATTGAAAAAACGTTAGAAGAACAAGAGGAGAAAGAAGGGGAGAAATAATGCAAACTAACTGGAGCAAACAGGAAGATGATACTCTGCGACAAGCGTACTATCTCGACCGACCTGTAAAAGAGATTGCACTGCTCTTAAACAGAAGCGAGGGAGCGGTACGCGGCAGAGCCTCCGCGCTTGGTATCTCAAAAGGCAACACGCAAGATACAACTGCTATCGGATTTGACAGTGAGACCGCCTGTCCTCATTGCGGTCAAATACAGCTTTCGGGAGCGGAGTGCAGTTGTCACGGTGCAAAAAAAGCCGCCAAGGTCGCAAATCAAATTATTCGAGCAAATGAAGCGATACAGGAAACCTTTGGCGAGCAGTGTAAAGCAAAAGGCTTTATTCCCGTCACCGAAGAAAATATCATATTTTTACAGCTCGCCGCCGAACAGATAGCAAATTGTAAATTTTACGCAATAGCATTTGTGTTGCCGAGCGGCACACGCGCAAAACTCACGCGCGGGGCAAAGGGAACTATCAAAGTTGAACGCAGTGAAACAAAAAAAGTTACACAAGATGTTGACGAATAATTGAAAGCAAAGGAGCGGTTAAGTAATGACAGCCCAAGAATTAAAGGAAGCTCTTTTAAATCAATCCCCTGTTGTTTTTAATCCGCTTTCACACGGAAACTATGAAACTAAGCTACATTACGCTTGCGTTTCGGCAATTATTTACCGTGCCGATAAAAACAAACGGGTACATATCTCCGCCGAACTACTTGACAAAAACTTAAACAGTGTAATTATAGTCGGCGACATAAAACAAATACAACATGAAGGAGTCGGAATAAAATGAGTGATAAGTTATTACCCTGCCCGTTTTGCGGAGGGGAAGCGGTTATGCTGTGCGACATGGATGGTAATTTTTACGTAAAATGTGATAGTGTCGGCGATTGCAGAGCCGAGAGCGGACGTTATACGACAAACACGGAAGCCGCCCATTTTTGGAATTTAAGGCACAGCGAACTACGCGTTAAAACTGATCTGCACACTGTATTGTCGCAAGTTACAACAAATAAAAGCTGTTTTGTTGTGTTTGAGTGTCCTAATTGCCACTCGATAAGCTTACACCCAAAAAACAGAATCGACGGCAACAGGTGCGGCAATTGCGATTGCCCAATACATCCGATAACAACAAGTATTGCACCACTCGCTTAACCTCCTCTTATATCCTATATATAAGGTATAGGAGGAGCGGAAACCCTCACGCATTTTCTATACCTTATATATAGGCAAATTTATTAACACTACATAAATTCAAAAACGCACAGCAGATGCACAAAAAAAGAAAAGAGGTTAGCAATCAAACACAAGCTAACCTCTTTAAAAATACAATATTTTACGCGCAAAATAAACAAATGTTCATAATCGGAAAATTTTTCTAAAAAACGCTCACACAGAGCGTTGTGGGCTAGTATGTAATATTATCTTAACGACCACCCAACTACCTCCGCCGCCTCCAGCAAATAAATTTTATTAAGGGGAGTTTCGCAGTGAATTTAGAAAATAAGAAAAATAATTGTGCGGAAAAAAATCAGTCCGTCCGTCTGTCATTTGATGAAATCCTATTAAGGACAAAAACACAAATAGAATATCAGAGCCTCCGAGAGCAAAATGCAGGACAAGCAGAGGGGCAGCTTAAAGAAATTTGTTTTATAATCTCAGAAATTTATTTATTTTATCCTGACGACAGAATAAAAATCGCGGGAGAGCTTTTACCCGCTCATGCGGTGCAAGAAATTTTCGGACAGCTCACTGCCGAACATATAGAGATGGTACTTAATAATTTTTCACGGCAAACACATCTCATAAAAAATAAAAAAGCCTATTTGCGAACCGCCCTTTACAATTCGGTTTTTGAATTTGAATCAGATGTAGCAAATACGGTTAATCACATTTTGCATAGCTGAGGTGAGGACAAATGACAATTCGAGAGAAAAAGATTCATTCGGGAAAACTTTTTGAAGCCTCCTTTTTCCCTGTTCAAAGTGACGGTCGAAAAGCTCCTGCTCGCGCCCCAAAAACAAAACCCACATCAAACGAACAAAAGCTTTTAAACGCAAAAAACGCGAGAAAGAAATTAAAGCAACTTATTGAAACCAACTTTTCAGAAAATGACACCGTTTTTCACGGAACATTTCGCGACAGCGAAATGCCCGACAATTACGACGATTGTCTGCGCGTAGTGCAAAACTACATAAAGCGAGTAAAGCGTTACAGAGCAAAAAACGGACTTTGTGAAATGAAATACATTTTTGTAATCGAAGCTAAAGTAAGCAAAAGAACAGGTGTACTCCGTTGGCATACTCACATGATAATGTCGGGCATGGACAGAAACGACACTGAAAAACTATGGGGACATGGGGATTATGTTAATGCCGACCGTTTGCAAGCGGGAGAACACGGGTTCGCGGCAATCGCCGTCTACTTAGCCAAAAAACCCGAAGGCGCAAAAAGATGGTGCGAATCAAGGAATTTACACAAACCAAACATATCACCTCCGAGGGATGGGAAAATATCTAAAAAATATTTAGCGAAGCTTGCGACAGAACGCGCGGACGATTCCGCCTACTGGGAGAGCAGGTACAAAGGCTACAGATTTTTAGAATCGGAAATCCGCTACAACGATTACAACGGATACTGGTATGTTGATATTGTTATGTACAAAAGGAGCTGAAAACATGAAAAAAGATTTTACAAGAGACTACACAACCGAGATATTCCGATTATACGCACAACAAGGGTGTCCGACATACGAGCAAGCAAAAATTTACGCCGAAAACAACCCTCCTTTACTGCTTGATATTTTGGCGGCACAAAAAACGATCGAATTATTAGAGCGGGGAGAAAAATCCCACATAGTTACCGCCTTGCGAGAGGTATATTTTAAATATCCTTCTCAGCCGCTTAGGGCTGGAGATATATCCTCTCGCGTGTGCAGTTACGCGTTGTCAGTACCGACAGACGAACGCACGGTATACAGGTGGCTACACGAAGCTCGACTACTATGTGCCTCATTGAGAGGGCTTAGAACATAATCAAAGGTGTCAGTAGTAGGCTTATATTTTGTGATATGATGATTTTATTAAGGGGGATAGCATCTCTCGTATAAACAAACAAAGACAGGAGCAGTATAAGGTGAGAGAGTTTGCCAAAGTCTTTTATCAATCCAAAGCGTGGAAAGAAACGCGGGGATATATATATCGCCGCGACATGGGGTTATGTGTGCGGTGCGGTTCGCCGGGGGAGATAGTCCACCACAAGCAGCACCTAACACCAAACAACATAGATATACCTCACATAGCTTTAGGCGAGGACAATCTCGAAACCCTGTGCCGAGAGTGCCACGCGATAGAACATGAGGGGGTATCGCCCACAGTTAAAGGGCTTATGTTTGATAGCGAGGGGAATCTCGCAAAAAGGAGTTGAGCCTGTGGAACTATGCGAAATTATTATATATACGGCGAACGGAGCTTACTCATTCATGGTCAAACAAACCGCGCAGGACTTTGCCTCTGTTCTGTCTGCCGCGCTCGAAAATGGTACGGTTATATTAGACATGACAGATGGGGGCAAACTTATTTTCGGCGCAATCAACGTTGTCGCAATTGAGGTGCATGAGGACGTGGAGGAAAACATATCCCCCCCACCTTAAAACTTTCGGCACGATTTTACAGAACCGCAGTTAAGTCCCTTTTAGAACTCCACGGGGGCGTACATAAGGGGGGGCATCAATTCCAAAACCAAACAGGAGGAGAGCAATTTGAATTTAAAAGCATCAAAAGAAACAGCGATAAAAACCTCGCTGACAATAGAACAGCGTATTAACGATGAGCAGAAAAAAATAAAGCCTTTATTCAAATATTTAGACAGAGATAAAAAGCGGTTCATTGAAAAAATGATATACCAATTGGCGTTTATGCAAGTGACCCTCGCCCGACTTGTTGAGGAAATAAATAAAGGTGAAATTTTAGAGGATTTTACACAGGGTTCACAGCAATTTAAGCGCGGAAACACTGCTTTAAAAGACTATAACGCGACAATTAAAGGGTATATTTCACTCACAAAAACACTTTGCGACATGCTCCCCGATAGCGAGCAAGAAAACGCGGGACAGGCTCTTATGGGCTTTGTTGCAAAACCTAAATAAGGCGGAGAACCATGAATTACATCACCGAATACGCAAACAAAATTAACAAAGGGGAAATTATAACGAGCCGCCGCGTTAAAGCTGTTTACACCAAACTCGCGAACGAAATATCCGCTCCCGATAAAAGCTCACCCTACTACTTTTCCGAGGAGGCGGCGAATCGTCCTATTGCTTTTATTGAGCGGTTTTGCAAGCAGTCACAGGGCGTTATCGGCGAACCGATAGTTCTTGACCTGTTTCAAAAAGCTTACATATCTGCTTTATTCGGTTTTTTAGAAAAAGAGACAAATAACCGCCGATTTCGCGAGACAATGTTTTTAGTCGCGCGTAAAAACGGAAAAACAACTCTACTCTCTTGTATTGCCTTGTATATGCTTATAGCTGATTATGAGGGAGCGGCGGAAATATACAGTGTTGCCACAAAAAAAGACCAAGCAAAAAAGGTGCTCACCGAGGCAGTGAACATGATTAAGCAATCGCCGGAGCTTCGGGCTGTCACCAAAAAACGACGAACATCGGTATGTTTCCCTGCCACATCGAGTGAATTTGAGGCACTGGCAAGCGACAGCAACACGCTTGACGGATTGAACTCTCATGCTGTAATTATTGACGAGCTTCACGCTATTCGAGATCGTAATCTTTACGAGGTCATGAAACAATCAACCTCCTCGCGTCGCCAGCCGCTTGTAGTTATGATAACTACCTCCGGCATGGTGCGGGAGTGTATTTTTGATGAAATGTACGAGTTTGCCTGTGATATAGCGGATGGGAAAGTAAACGAGCCTACATTTTTACCCGTGTTATATGAGCTTGATAATCGCGAGGAGTGGACAGACCCTCAAATGTGGATAAAAGCAAACCCCGGTCTTGGTACGATTAAGCAATTTAAAACATTGGCTAATTTTGTCGAACGCGCGAAGAATAGTCCGCCGGATTTACCGGGTGTTCTGTGCAAGGATTTTAATATAAGAGAAAATCCGTCAACTGCATGGCTAACTTTTGAGGAGGCACAAAACACCGCCACCTACTCAATGGCGAATATATATGACACCTACGCTATAGGCGGGTGCGACCTGTCCGCCACTACTGATCTGACGTGTGCAACACTGCTCATACGCAAACCCAAAGACGATACGGTGTACGTTCTGCAACAATATTTCTTGCCCGAGGCACGGATAAAGTATTTAGAGGAGAAAAACACAAACGAAGCACCCTATAAACTTTGGGCGGAACGAGGACTACTCACTGTTTGCGAAGGCAAACGAGTAGATTTTTCAGCTGTCACGGCGTGGTTTTGTGAAATGCGGGACAAACACAAGATAACGTGCTACAAGGTGGGGTATGACCGAGCTTTAGCCGGATATTGGGTAGATGAAATGAAGCAAAATGGTTTCATTATGGAACAGGTAGCACAAGGTCCTTTCACTTGGTCACAGCCAATGAAAGAAATGGGAGCGGCTTTGAGTGACAACAAAGTAAATTACAACAACAACCCCATGCTTTTGTGGTGTCTGTGCAATACTGCGGTTAAAAAGACGGGATTAAACAATATTCAGCCGATAAAAATAACGGATAAACGCCGTATTGATGGAGCTGTAAGTCTTTTAAATGCGTGGGTCGTATACGTTCACGATTATGAGCAATTTATGTACTATATAAACTAAAAGAGGTGGTTATCTTTGGCAGAAAAACGAGGACTTTTTCAAAATGTTTTTGGGAAAAAGCCGCCCACTCCCACTCGTGACTATGGAGAATTTAGGCTTTTAAGTTCGTGGCAATCTCATTTCATTCCATTTAGCGGAAACGCGTGGGATATTAACGCCGTCCGCGCCTCGGTCGATGCGTTCGCCCGAAATGCCGCCAAGGTCTCGCCTCGCCACATCCGCAAAGCAGGAGGCACGGTTACAGATGTGGAAAATAGCAATTTAAACCATCTTTTACAGTATCAACCCAACCAGTATATGACGGCATACGCCTTTTATTACCGTGTTGCCGCGCAGTACAAATTAAACAATAACGCTTTTATTTTCCCTGTGGTCGAAAATGGAGTTATTACAGCATTTTACCCGATTAACGCGATAGAGGTTGACCTATTAGAGGCTAACGGCGAGCTTTACTACAGTTTTAAATTCGTGCGGGAGCGGAAACATATCGTACATCACAGTGAGATTATACATATTCGCCGCCACTACAATGACAATGATATTTTTGGCTCAGATAACGAACCTATCTTGCCTGTGCTAAAAACTGCCAACACCTTTAATCAGTCGATGAACAAATTCGCGGAACTTGTGGCATTAGTGCGAGGGATACTCAAACTAAACGGCTCGCCGAAGGAGAAAGACAGAATTGACCGCCGAAATGAATTTATCCGCGACAACCTCGAAATGGAGAGAAACGGAGCAGGAGTAGTCGTCACTGACAGCCAATTAGACTACACAGAGTTGCAAAGTAAACAATCTCCCATACCCACGGGGCAACTCCAATATATAAACGAAGAAATTTATAATTATTTTGGGACAAATGAAAAAATTGTACAGAACAAAGCCACACCCGAGGAGTGGAACAGCTACTATGAAGGAGAAATCGAACCGTTTTTCATCCAGCTGTCGCAGGGTTTTACAAATTGCTGTTTCACTTCCAAACAACGCGGATTCGGCAACGAAATAATCCACGAAAGCAACCGCCTACAATATGCAAGCCTCTCGGACAAGGTCAACGCCGCTAAATTTCTCTCGGATAAAGGAGCAATCACACTTGACCAAATCCTTGAAATTTTTAACATAGCTCCCATCGGCGGCGAGGAAGGGAAAAGACGCACCCAAACCCTCAACGACGCGAATGTAGCGATAGTGGATGAGTACCAAATGGGTAAAAATCAAACGAACAAATCTGCCGCAGACGCGCCGCCGAAAGATGAAGAAGAAAAAAATAAAGATAGCGAGGGGGATAAAAATGTCACTAAATCCTGATAGACTATACCGCGCCGCGAGTGGATTTTTGGCGGGTGACGCAGAAAATAAAAGCCTTATTTTGCGCGGCGTTCCTATAGTGTTCGACGCTCCAACGGTTATATTTGAGACGGATGGAATAAAGTACTATGAGCAAATCGCCCGAGGCGCATTTGATAGAGCGGATTTATCGGATATTATTTTCAACTACAATCACCATGGGCGAGTTTACGCCCGCACCCGAAACGGGACACTTGATTATGATATTGGAAACAATGCATTTAATATCACGGCGCGTCTTATGCCGGACGATACGGGACATCAGCAGTTATATCGCGACATTAGGAGCGGATTAATTGATAAAATGAGTTTTTCTTTTACGGTGGAGGAGGAAAATTATAACTCCGAAACTCGCACAAGAACCATTTTAAAAATAAAAAAGCTGTATGACGTTTCGGCAGTTGACATTCCCGCCTACAACGAAACGAGCATATCGGCACGAAATTTTTTTAAGGAGGAGAACGAAAAGGAAATACGCAATTCAGAGCAAGCCCGCCTCCGCAAGTTACTTGTGGTTAAAACATTACTTTAAAAAATAGGAGTGAACAACAAATGAATCTAAAACTTGAAATGCAAACCCGCATAGCGGAAATCAGAGCGAGAAAAACCGAAATCCGAAGCTCTCTAGACACCGCCGACAATGCCACACTTGATTTATTTAGCGCAGAAATCGGAGAGCTTGATACCGAGCTTGCAAACCTCGAAAAGCGCATGGCTATTTTGAACAGCGTCTCTCCTGCAACTTCCGCCACCCTTCCGGCTATAGCAAACCCCGTTTCACGAGCAGGCAAGACGCAGGAAATCAACCCCGAAGAATCATATAAAACGCCTGAATACCGTTCGGCGTGGATTAAAACATTACAGGGCAAAACATTGAACGAGGCAGAATATAGGGCATACTCTACCGCCGCCGATTCCGCCGCGCCAATTATCCCCGAAACCACAGCTAACGCCATCGTTAAAAAGATGTATGAGGTGTCGCCTATTTTGCAGAGATGCAAAATCTATCATGTCCCCGGAACATTTAAATTTTCGGTGGAGGACACGCGGGACGAGGCGACACTCCACACGGAAAACGCTGCTACAACAACGGCGAACGATAATTTAAGGGTTGTCACTCTTGCGGGCTACGAAATCATTAAAATTGTGTCCGCCTCCGCCGCCTCTACCGCTATGGCACTCTCGGCATTTGAGAGCTACATTGTAGACGCACTCGCCGAAGATATTGCTCGCAAGCTCGAAAACTATATTTTTAATGGCAATGGCACATCAGAGCCGGGGGGAGTTTCTACAGCGGGGAAAGGCACGGGCGGAGCATACATCGAAGGCACTGACCTCCTTACCGTCACCGCCGCACCGACTGAGGCAAATGTTATCGCCGCTTATGGTATGCTTGGGAGCGGTTACGAGAGAAATGCCGTATGGTGCATGAGTAAGTCGACATTCTTCGCAAGCTACTACTCGCTCATGAATAAAAGCAAAAACAACCTCATTGAGTTCGCAGGCGGCAAGTACTACATCATGGGTGCAGAAGTTTATTTCACAGGCAGTCTCGCGGCAGGGGTCGCTTATTACGGAGACTTTTCTTACATTTTCGGCAATTTCTCGCAAGATATTGTTGTGGAAAAATCCAAAGAAAGCGGATTCAGAAACAACGCTATTGATTATCGCGGAACGTGCGTATTTGATAGCAAGCCGATTGACAAATTGGGTGCATTTATAAAGCTTGTCATATCTACTACCGCCGCATAATAAAAAACAAGGAGGTGTGCCGCAATGGGAGTTATATCACAGCAAATTATATTTGACGCTCGGGAAGTTCTCCGTATCCGGCACTCCTCCTTTGACGGAGAAATAGCCGACCTTATAGCGGCAGCAAAAGCTGATTTGATTTTAGGCGGTGTCCTCCCCGACAAGGTAGAGAATGAGACAGATCCATTGATCAGACGCGCGATTATGTGCTATGTTAAGGCGGAGTTTGGACTTGATAGTGCCGACGCGGTTAAGTACCGCGAAAGCTACAATTTGCAAAGACAAGCCCTCATGCTATCGTCAGATTATTTAGGGAGCGAGTGAGAAAAAATGTATTGGCGCGATATAGGCTACCTGTGCAAAGAAACAACTACGCTCGACAGTATGCGTAAACCTCAAAAAAGCTTTACCAAGCGAGAGGTTTTTTGCAACGAGAAAGGCGTAAAGCGCAACGAATTTTATCAGGCACAGGCGCAGGGATACAAGCCTGAATTGTGTGTTGAAATAAAAGAAAGCGAGTTCGGCGGCGAGACACATTTTGAGTTTCGAGAAATAATGTATCGTATTATACGCACATATCCAGTAAAAGGAGAAAATCTCGAAATCATATGCAATCCGCTTGTAGTGCAAAATGGCAGCTAACAAATCGGAAGTCACGTTTGTAGACACAAGCCCCGAAGTAAAAAAGGCATTAATCGGACTATCAAAAACCGCACTCCGCGCAAGCGGAAAAGTTGTAAGAAAACTCTTGCGCGACAACATCTATACCCGCTCAAAACGAATAAAAAATCATATTGCTTCATGGGCTTTTGTTGACCGCTCCACAGGACAACCTCAACTCCAAGTAGGATTTTACGGGCGGCAACGTGTAAAAAAACGCGGGAAATTACCGTCCCACGCCTCTCCGCACTGGATTGAGTTCGGTACGAGACCGCATAAAATACGGATTAAAAATGCTCGCGTCTTAACTTTTAACGATGTTTTTTTTGGCTCTGAGGTTTCTCACCCCGGTCAAAAAGCAACTAACGTACTGCGAGACACTGTTCACAACAATGTCTCGGCTATCAAGGAGGCACAAGCAGAGTTTCTCGCTGAGCTTAATAAGGAGCTTGCCGCCGCTGGAGCAAAAATAGTTGAAAGCGAGGAGGTGGAGGACGATTAAAAATGTTAACACAAAAGCATTTATAACAGCTATGACCGCTCGGATAAATGAAATTATACCAACCACATACGAGCTTGCCCCCATCAACGAAACGTACTCCGGCAATTGGGATTTTCCGTATGCGGTGCTTAGCGGAATCAACATTATCGACCTCGAAGAAAGCGGCGACCTCACCTCTTTTTACGTTGATGTGTGGACGGATAATAAATTGCCAACCGCAACAGAGCAATTAGACAGCCTTTGCGACACCTTGAGAAACGAACTCCACAACACAGTTGTCGCGGCAGAGGGCAAATTTTCATCTCATATAGGATTTGAAAATCAAAATATGATCCAAGAATCTGAATTTGACTTATCACACCGCCGCTTATCATTCGCGGCACGAATTTTTTATTATTAGGAGGTCTACATAATGAGTACTACCACAAATCTCACTCAACAGCAAATTGAGAAAATCCAAATTGACGAGAGTATCACCTATCTCAATTACGGGCTTGACAGCGAAAGGGTTCTCGCACCCACGCGCGGCGGCGGGGAGTTCGCGGCAACTGTAACCGTTCGGGATATTGAATTTGACGGACGTAACGGGAAAACCGCAGGAATGCAAGTTATTGAGGAACAGGGGGCAACACTTAAACTTGTATCACTCTGTATGTCACAGGAGGATTTAGCCCTCGCAGTGCCTAACTGCTCAATCACAGGAACAGGAGCTGCCGCCGTTCTCAAGAACCCTAAAACAGGCATTATACCTACCTCGGCATACCTTGAAAATGTGACCACCTTCGCAAAACTTATTGACGGAACATACAAAAAAATTACCATGTACAACCCAATGCACGAAACAGGGTTTACCGCAAAAGCCGTACAAAAAGCAGAGGGCGAACTCTCTCTTGAGTTCAACGCTCACTATACCACTGACGCACTTGACGGCGATTTATGGAAAGTGGAGGAAGTCGCCTCTATAACTACAACCCCTACATCAACACCAGCAACAGAGGAGGAGTAAAACATGATAACTATTGAGATGTTGCCAATTTTGATGAAAATCGCGGCAAAGCTCGACCTCGCGCCGATTATAGAGCGGGTAAAAGGCGCGGACATTTTTGAGGCAGCTACAGACAAAAGCGAAATAATAAAACAGTTATCGCGCGAAAAATTAGGTTTTCTTGCCGGAGAAGTTCTATCCGAAATTTTGCCGCAGTTAGGCAGAATCGCCGACGACCTCCCGTTATTTGTCTCCGTTTACAAAGAAGTTACCCTCGATGAAGCGAAAAAACTTGACGCTGCGGAGGTAATTAACGAGATTATCAACGACCAAGGAATACGCTCTTTTTTTTCACGTGCTATTCGGAAGAAGGTAGAGCAAACGCACTGATAATCCTCCACAAATATTACGAGTGGGATCTTATAAAACAACTCCCGCTCTCTATGCTTGAGGAGCTTCTTTCAAATGCAATAAAGAGAGATGTTGAAATAAAAACCTTTCCTCTTTGGATTGCTGATTACGCTTTTTGTAAACTTAGAGGCGTTCCGGCAACAGATTACGCAGAGTATCAAGAAAATATTTTTAAAAACACCAACGAAATGTTAAAAACAAAACGGAACAATCGCACACCCGAAGAAATTATAAATGAATTTGCCCCGATTATAGCGGCAGACAAAGAAAAACATTAAGCACGAGAGGAGGCGGCGAGCATGGCGAACATTTTTTCACTGTTCGGCACGATTTTTATTGACAACGAAAAAGCGAACAAAGGCATTGACGAGACTACCAAAAAAGGCAAAGAAGCAGCAACCGGAGTTGAAGATTTAGCAACAAAAGGCGAAAAAACAGAAAGCCGCCTTGGAAATGCGTTTAAAAAAGTTGGTTCGCTCGCCGTCCAAGCAGGAAAGGTTATAATGAGTGGGCTTGCAATTGGCGCAACTGCAATGACGGGATTAACAATAAAGTCGTTAGAACTCGGTGGAGATTTAGAACAAAACATGGGTGGCTCAAACTCCGTATTTAAAAACTATGCAAAAGATATGCAAAACACAGCCAAGGACGCATATAAAAATATGGGTTTAAATGCCTCGGAATTCTTGACAACAGCCAATAAAATGGGGGCTCTATTTCAAGGATCAGGGTTTACAATAAAACAATCGGCAGACATGTCCTCCGAAGCAATGCAACGCGCCGCCGATGTCGCCTCGATCATGGGTCTTGACACATCGGAAGCCATGGAAGCAGTAGCCGGAGCGGCTAAAGGCAACTTTACAATGATGGACAATCTCGGGGTATCGATGAACGATACCGCGATTAAGGCGTATGCTCTTGAAAAAGGAATTAAAACAACAGGCAAGGAAATGACACAACAAGAAAAAATCGGCATAGCAATGCAAATGTTTCTTGATAAAACCGCCTACGCCGCAGGAAATTACGCAAAAGAAAACGAAACGCTTGCCGGAAGTCTCGGCACAGCTAAAGCATCCTTATCTAATTTTTTAAGCGGTGCAGGTGATGCAAGCGGCGTAGTTGAATCATTTTCCAATGTTGCAAATGTTGTTATTAAAAACTTAGAAACTCTTTTACCTCGCCTTACAAACGGAATATCTGAAATTGTTGAAAAATTAATCCCAAAAATTCCACCGATTATCAATAAAGTGTTGCCGCCAATCATTTTAGGCGCGACAACTATTATAAACGGACTTATTTCTGCAATCCCAAGTCTTATTAATGTTTTGGTAGGTGCATTACCGCAACTTATACAGGGTTTTGTAAGCATTTTTGCGCTATTGGCGCAAAGTCTACCCGAAATCATACAACCGATTATAGCTGCCTTACCGATAATTTTACCCGCTCTTATAACAGGCGCAATACAAATTGTTTTAGCTATTGTGCGCGCTATGCCGCAAATACTTAAACTTATCATTGACGCGTTGCCGAGTATAATAATTTCAATTATTGACGCAATCATGAGCAATTTACCGCAAATAATAGAGGGACTTATAAATCTTGTAATCGGTATCGTGCAAGCCATCCCTCAAATCATCTCAGTTTTAATAGAATCAACCCCCATAATTATTGATATGGTAATCACAGGTATATTAGACGCATTACCGCAACTTATTGAGGGTTTAATCAAACTCGTGATCGGCATCGTGAAAGCATTACCGCATATTATAGACGGATTAGTTTTAGCCATGCCTCTCGTCATAACAAGCATCGCCAACTCTCTATTGTCTTACGGATATAAAATATGGGACGCGCTTACTGGTATATTTAGCGATGCGTGGGAAAGTGTTAAAAAGGTATTTGCGAAAGTCGGCGACTTTTTCGCGGGCGTATTTAGTGACGCGGTTGAACGCATAAAGAGTGCATTTGGCAAAATAAGCAACTTTTTTTCAAGTATTTTTAACAGCATAGTCAGCGTGGCAAAAATCCCATTAAACTTCATAATCGATGGAATCAACATATTTTTAAGAGCTTTAAACAGAATTAAAATTCCTGATTGGGTGCCGGGTGTCGGCGGCAAGGGGTTTAACTTCAAGACAATTAGCCGCCTCCGCGTAGGACTTGAATATGTTCCGTATGATGATTTCCCCGCAATCCTCCACAAGGGCGAACAAGTCCTAACCGCAGGAGAAGCACGGGCATACAAGGAGACTGTAGAAAAACAAGCAAAAGGAGACACTCCCGCCGCCAATATTAATATTGTTGTCGAAAAAGGAGCGGTCAATATTGAGCGTTTCCACAACGACACAGGAGCGGACGCGGATAATCTTATTGATACGCTCATGGAGCTTATAGAGGATAAAATAAGGCGTAAAGGAGCTGTATTTGCATGATGGACACATTGCCGTGGCTGTCGTTTAAGGACACTTCCTCTCTCGATTTAGGGCTGTACATTGCCAATAAAAACTCATTTAACGCTCCTTCGAGAGATATGATTTTTCAAAATATCCCCGGAAGAAGCGGCGACCTTATTATAGATAACGGGCGATTTAATAACATAACCATAACGTATGGTATGTCAGCTATCGCAAGCGGCGAGCAAAATTTTACTGAACTTGCCTACAATATAAAAAATTGGTTGTTGTCCGAATCTGGATATTTTAGGCTCTATGATAGCTACGATACTGACCACTTCCGATACGCCGCCTATAGCGACGGAACGGAGATAGAGCAGGAGCTTCGACAAATCGGGAACACATCACTGTCGTTTAATTGCAAACCGTTTAGATACTCTTTTGACGGACAGAACACAATAACGCTCTCAGAACCCGATACTATACAGAACGCGGAACAGTTTACCTCGTATCCGTATATCAAAATCACAGGGAGCGGCGATATTACACTCACGGTCGGAGCGGGGTCGTATCTGTTTTCGGGTGTTGACGAGTACATAGAGCTTGATTCTGAGGCTATGATTGCGTATAAAGGGATAGTAAATCAAAATAACAATATGCACACTCCTAATTTCCCAAAATTTGCATCGGGCGATAACCCTATAGCATGGGTAGGCAATGTCGAGAGTATTGAAATTGTGCCGAGGTGGTGCTGTTTGTGATTCCGATTTTATACAGCAAGGATACTACTGATTTTTCGGGAAACGGAATAGGATTTCTATCTGATATTATAGAGTGCAAAGTAACCGAGGAGCGAAACGGCGAGTACGAACTCTTAATGCAATACCCAATAAGCGGACAGCATTACGAGGACATTACTACAGGCTCTATCATCCGAGCGAAAGCAAATGAAACAAGCGACTTACAGCTATTCCGCATATACGGCGACAGTAAGCCGATAGCGGGAATTGTAACATTTTCGGCGGAACATATCAGCTACGACGCTAACGGAATCCCGACATTAGGACTATCTATAACGGGGTCAACAGCTCAAATGGCGATCACACAAGCCATCTCGGAGGCGGGACTTGAAAGTCCGTTTGTCGCGTGGAGTGATATTGCTACTACCAACGGGACGAACATCATCACCCCATGCTCGTTACGCTCCATACTCGGAGGACAAACAGGCTCGGTGCTTGATGTTTGGGGAGGGGAGTACGAATTTGATAACTACACCATCAAACTACATCAACACCGAGGGACGGAAACGGGAGTTGTTATTGCATACGGCAAAAATCTAACAGACGCAAAGCAGGAAAAAAATATATCGGAGTGCTACACGCACATTATGCCTTACGCAGTCAAAACGACACAATCAACAGACGACAGCGGAAACACTGTAGATACAGAGGAGGTTATCTCGCTCCCTGAGATGGTGTTGCCGCTTACCGATACGGAGGATATAGGACACAACAGGGCTTATATTGCTAACTTAACCGACCTTTTCGCGGAGGGCGAGGATATTACCGCCGACACCCTGCGGACAAAAGCGACCTCATACGCTGCCACCTCTAATCTTGGAGTGCCGAAGGTGAGCATAACTGCCTCTTTTGTGCAACTGTGGCAGACAGAGGAGTACAAAACTATCGCTCCCCTCGAGCGAGTTAGCTTGTGCGACACTGTAACGGTGCGTTTTACAAAATTAGGCATTGACGCGACTGCCAAAGTAATAAAAACAGTTTACGACAGCGTGAGGGAGCGATATGTGAGCATTGAGTTAGGTGACGCAAAGAGCAATTTTGCCAATACGATACTAAAGCAAGAAAGCGCAGTCTCAAATATTGAAAAAACCGTTTCAAAAGGATTGTCAAATGTCACAAAACAAATTGCCGACGCAATAACCAACGCAACAAACTTAATCACAGGGCAGAACGGCGGCTATGTCGTTCTCAATCCTCCAAATAACCCCCAAGAGATCCTTATACTCGATACGCCCTCAATCGCGGAGGCTGTTGATGTATGGCGTTTCAACTCGGGCGGATTAGGTCACTCGACCACTGGCTACAACGGAGATTACGGCACTGCAATAACTATGGACGGGCAAATAGTCGCCGATTTTATAACAACAGGGATTTTGAACGGCTCTCTCATAGCGGCTGACAGCATAACCACCTTCGCTATATCCCAAGCCTACACGGACGGAGTACTTGACCAGTCATTTACCGCCGCCGAAGGATTAATCCAAGCCGCTATATCTCAAATATCGCAGTATCTTACAAACGATGACGGGAGCGGAGAGCTTGACGTACTCCGGCAGCATATAACAGATTTAACCGCTTCTGTCAACGGACTTACGGCGCGTTTTACCGATTCGTACATGGGCGGCGTAAACTTTGTCAGAAACTCAAGCGGACTGAACGGAGTATCAAACGACTGGACAGCCACAGGGATAGTTGACGCACAGCAGAGCGAGGACACGAAAAACGCCACTGTTTCAGATTCATGTTTCCGTCTCTCGGGCGGCGCGACACTCACACAGCTGATTGACAGCATGGTAGTAGGTCACACCTACAATCTCTCCGCGAAAGTGTACAAGTCAAGCACAACACGTGCATATTGCAAGCTCACCTACAACGGCACGGCTGAGGCGTATTTGTTTGACGCATCCTCTACAACCTTCGGGTGGACAGATTTTAACATAGCCATTCCCGAACTGCAAGATGGTGTA
Source organism: Oscillospiraceae bacterium (assembly GCA_031262985.1). GTDB lineage: Bacteria > Bacillota > Clostridia > Oscillospirales > Acutalibacteraceae > JAISGQ01. The sequence goes on along the minus strand of JAISGQ010000001.1, from coordinate 35,721 downwards.
GTACAACTCGAAATATACACTACGGGAGATTATCTCTCTATAGCGGATATTATGCTCTCCGAGGGTTCTGAGGCGCAAGGATGGACACCCGCGCCGGACGAGATATACACAGAGCAAACAAAAATCGACCGAAACGGAGTGTCGGTAGAAAATCCTGACAGCGACAACAGAACGGTCATGAATCACGAGGGATTTGCCGTATATAATCGCGAGGAAAAGGTTTTGACTGTAGCTGAAAGAAAAACTACTCTCACAGAAACAGAAATCAAAGAGAATCTAACGGTAGGTAAACTGAAATTCATCCCGCAAGACGCTCCAAGCGAGGGGATAGATTATATTGTAGATATAGTAGTGCTTGATTAAGGAGGCGGATAAATGGCAACATACAAGAGTAATACATACCAAGGACGATACCTACAACTTGTTGTAACGGAAAAAGTAAACTCCGCAAGCAATACATCCGCCCTCTCGTGGACACTCACATCAACGGGAGGAAGTTCAAATTTTTACAGCATCGCTCCCACGAAAGTAACCATCAATGGCACTACGGTTTACAACAAAGGTGCTACATCGTGGGACACGGAAGTATTTCCCGCGAAAAAAGGCAGCATATCAGGCACTATAAATGTTACGCATAACACGGACGGCAAGAAAACAGTTTCTATCGGCTTTTCGACCGCCGTCTACTACGGGACGGCAAGCGAGTACGGCGGCAGTATGGCACTGACTAACATAGACCGAACCGCGCCGACTGTCTCCATGACTTATTCGAGCGTCACCGTGTCAAGCATAGTAGTTTCTGCAAGTTCCTCAACTACTTGTGACAGGTGGTATTACAGCACCGACAACGGCAGCACGTGGACTTTGTTTGATTCAACGGAGGGCACAGCGAAGTCGTACACCATCACGGGGTTATCATCTAACACGCAATACACTGTTAAAGTTAAGGCGCGGAAAAAAAGCAATCAAGTGGAGGGGCAGTCTGCCGCTTTCTTGGTAAAAACACTTGGCGGCACAGTAATAAACAGCGCGGACACAATCACAGCGGATAATTCCACGGTGACAATCACGCTCAACACCACCGTAATGAACGCCTCCTATACGCATAATTTGAGCGTCATGAACGGCAACTCAGTTATATTCACAATCTCCGGTATAAGCTGGAGCGCAGGAACAGCCACGCGAACAATAACATTGACTGCCGCGCAGAGAACCGCGCTTCTTGCCGCTATGTCCTCGGTGAAATCGTTTACCGCGACATTGTCGCTGCAGACCCTCAACGGCAGCAGCTCTATGGGAGGCCCGTTTACATTTCCATGTACGGTTCAGACCACGGCGGCAAACTCCGCGCCGTTATTCAGCGGATTCTCGTTTTCTGACACCAACGCGACTACCTTAGGTATTACGGGAGACAGTTCAAAGCTCGTACAAAATTATTCGTCGCTCACAATCGTATGTGACGAGGCTACCGCTCAAAATGGAGCAAGCATCGTCTCTTACTCATCTGTATGCGCGGATGTGTCAAAGAGCGGGAGCGGCACTACTATTGATATGGGGAGCATATCCAAAAGCGGTACACAGGTTATAACGGTCACGGTCACAGATAGCAGGGGCTATTCCGCAGTACTGACGCAAAATGTCGAGGTGTCCGCATATGTAGACATATGGATTGATTCCTACGCAATCCGCCGTGCGAACGGAGTTGACGCTCTTACACAGGCTGAAATCAGTGCCAATATCTCCGAAATCCTCATTGCAGACGTGAACAAAAATGGGCTTGTATCACTTCAATACCGATGCAAAAAAAACAATGAGGAAAACTACAGCGATTACACCTCTATCCCTGCCGAGGATATTACCGTTACCGACACGAAGATTACCTTTAATAGTGATGGTTTCGCAAGCTTTGACGCTGATTTTACGTATAATATCCAGTTTACCATATCGGATAAGCTTTCGAGCAACACCGTAACTGCAACTCTGCCGCGCGGAATTCCCACTTTAAGGTATCTCAGAAAATACGTAGACGGCGAACGTCAAGAATTTTGGGGCGTATTCAATCCCGCTCCCACACGCGCATGGGACGTGACAGGCGATGTCGGGATGAACGGCTACAATGTTATGGGCTATGTGAGAACGGTAGACGGCGAAGATTTCGACAACATTAACGATACGGGAATCCACCTATACACCGCTCAAACCGCATCAGATAACGCTCCAGCAGGCGCAGGAGCGGGACTGCTCGAAGTATTAGCCGCCGCAGGAGGCAACCTTATTCAGCGATTCACGGCGTTTGGGGACGGAAATGCCATCTACACAAGGGTATATATCAATACCGCATGGACGGCGTGGAGCGTGTTCCAAAGTCAGCAAGATACAGGATGGATTGAGGTCACGGAGTTTCAAAATAATTTTGAGGCATACAGCGACACTACCGCTCCTCGTTACAGAAAAATCGGCAATACAGTATATGTTACGGGAGCTTGCACGGCTACCAATACTATCGCGGCAAGCACCACGGATTACCCTATGTTTATATTGCCCGAAGGTTTCAGACCAACAATAGAGGTTGACATTAACGGACACTCGAGTAGCTACAGCGGATATTTAGGCAGAGTGAGGACAGATGGTGCAGTTACCTTTGGGAGACTCGAGAGCGGCGGCGTAGGGATAGCAACTTCATCCAATGTGTGGATTCCGCTCGACTATTCATTTCCAGTAGATTAAACCTGCTAATAAAAATCAAGTCCCAAAATAAAAAAACAGCAGGCAAATTATGGAGGCTATATCTAATGCAAAAATGGCATAAGGAAACAGACCCGTAGGTACGCACGAATGCGCCACTACGTGCCGGAGTTTAACGCATTATTACGCATCCCGACAGTGCAAGTAGCCTCTGCGGCGCAGGCGGCGGTTAACGGAGAAATCACCGACCGCACTACTGCCGACACTGCCTTGCAGGAGCAAATCACGGCAAACACCACAGCTATCGGCACGAACGCAACCAACATCGCCGCAAACACTACCGCTATAGGTGTATTGCAAGAAGCGGCGGGTTCGGGCGATTCTCTACACCTTTTAGAGGGAGTTTGGTTCGGAAAAACTAACATCGGCACGGTTATGCCCGCTCCTGCGTCAGCGACACAGAATTATTTTGATTTTAATACCAACACACTGTATGACACTGATAATACTCTTGCGTGGAAAGTGGCAGATAATCAGCCTCTATCTGCACCATATGACCCGAACGACCAGTATATGCTTAAAGTTACAAGCTCCTTTGTTGACCTCGCTCAGGACGCGGGAAAGAGTGGTACGGCATACGGCAAAGTTAATGCCGACGGCACGGCGATAGACTGGACATACGAACCGCTCATGGTACAGGACGCTACGCCGACAGCAAAGGGAGTTATGAAGCTCTATTCCGCCGCAGGGGCGAACACAGACGGAACAATGACGCAAGCCGCTATCGCGCTATCAATACAGACGGCGATAGGGCAGGTATTAGGAGGTAGTTATTAATGGCATACAACACTCTAACCGACATGGTGCAGGACGTCGCGGACGCCATACGCGAGAAGGATGGCAGCTCTGAGCTGATTCCCGTTGCCGACTACGGAGCTAAAATACGAGCTATCCCTACGGGCGGCACGGGTGGCGGCTCTCAGGGTGGTGTATTCACGGGCATAAGGTATGTTATCGGAAATTATGACCCCTCCGGCAACACTCCTCGTAGGAAAATTTACCAATACCACAGTGACAGCTACACGCTCACGCTCAGCAGTGTCGGCAACTACGGCACGATAAGCGGAAACGGAACAAGAGATGTCACATTAACCATTACCGACAGCGTTAGGAGCGATTTCATCAAGCCGTTTACGATTACTGCTGCAAAAAACGGGCAATCGCGCGTGTTTGACGCGGGGATTTACTATATCGGCAGTACGGTAAACGCGGCAAGCCATATAATTCTATATGCAAAAAATTTCAGAACTCCCCACAGCCAGCTTACGACCTTCGGCAATGATTACGGGTATATACTCAGCAACAGCTTACCTACGTTTTCAAGCAACGGAAATCTATGGTATGGCACGGTATACAGCCATCAGATAATAGCGTTTAGTTGTGCCAAGGACAGCAGCGGTATCACTTCTATTGACAATTATTGCTTATCTTACTGTTACTCCTTAAAAAATGCAGATTTGAGCGCGCTTACAAATGTCACCTCTATTGGACACAATTTTCTCAGCAATTGCACAGGTCTGTCCGATGTGGATTTGAGCGGTTTTACAAATGTTACCTCTATCGGAGATAATTTCATGGGCGGGTGTTACGCCATAACCGATGTGGATTTGAGCGCATTTACGAATGTGATTGCCATAGGGCAATACGCTATGATTAGTTGCTATGCCCTACAAAGCATAGATTTAAGCGCGTTTTCCAAACTGCAAACTATTGGCGTAGGTTTTCTACAGCAATGCCATAACCTGACATATGTAGATATAAGTGCCTTGACAAGCCTTATATCTATATCTCACACGTTTCTGCACGAGTGTTACGGTTTAAATACACTGAACGTAGGGGGCTCACCAAATCCAATAGGCGCATACTCGTTAGCACAATTACTCAACACCAAAACGAGCAACAATGGCACGGGCATATTGCTTCTCGGCACAGCGGCATCCACTTGGAAAGCGGCATTGCCGAACAGGACTACAAGTCCTTACAGAAAACTGGTCGTATAGATAAAATATTACATAAGGAGGCATAAATCATGGCAGAAAAAACATACAAACGAGGCGTTACAACTAAGCTGAGTGCGAATTTCAAGTCAACGGAGTTCGACTGCAAGGGCAAAGGTTGCTGTTCTACCACAAAAATTGAGAGCAAGCTCATTGACAAACTCGAGCAGCTCCGAAAGCTTGCTGGGAACGTGTCAATCAACGTCACGGGAAGCGGCTACCGCTGCAAGAAGCACAACGCGGAGGTGGACGGCGCGTCTACAAACTCCAACCACATGACGGGTTCTGCGGCTGATATTAACATCAAGGGGCGCACTCCAAAGGAGACGGCAAAGCTGGCGGAGACGTGCGGATTCACGGGCATTATCCTCTACAAGACGTTCGTCCACGTGGATTTGCGAAGTCCTAAGCACTTCTACGACAAGACGAGCGGGAGTTACAAGACGGTGTCTACGTTCGGCGGGAAAGCTCCGAGCGCAAGCGGCGGCAGTACCTCTAAGCCGAAATGCCCGTATGCCGCGCCGACAAAGGCAGTAAAGCAGGGTACGAGTGGAAACTCAGTTAAGTGGGTGCAGTGGCACTTGAAGCAGCTCACCTACAAAGATTTGGCGGTGGACGGCAAGTTCGGCAGCAAGACGCTCGCGGCGGTCAAGGCGTTTCAGAAGGCGCAGAAGTTAGAGGTTGACGGAAGCGTAGGTCCGGCTACACGCTCCGCACTTCAAAAGGCGGTGGCAAAATGAGCGACCACATAAATTTCTGTAAGGGAGCTGCCGCCCTCCTCGCCTCCCTCTGCACCTTCCTATTCGGCGGCGCGGATATGTGGCTGTACGCGCTGATTGCCTTCGTGATTATCGACTACGCAACAGGCATTGTCGCGGCGGTGGTCAACAAGGCACTCTCATCCCGCTCGGGATTTGTGGGCATACTCAAGAAAATCCTCTACTTTGCCATAGTGGCGGTAGCTCACATAGTGGACGAGGCTACCAACCTCGGCGGCTCACTACGCACGCTGGTGATTGCTTTCCTTGTAGCCAATGAGGGGATAAGCATACTGGAAAACTGCGCCAGGAGCGGACTGCCTATCCCGAAAAAGCTCATGGAAGTGCTCGAGCAGATACGGGAGAAAGAGGATACAGCAGAATAAATTGTAGGCGGCAGGGCTTCATTGCTCTGCCTCCTTAAAAAATGAGTGCCTTCGTCGACTTCGCTCTGATGCACGGGTGCATCTTGACTATGTAACGCAGTTGTAACGCAATTACTGCGAATTACAGCGATTTTAGGCGAAATGACGAAAGAATTAAAGTTTTACAAATAAATAAAATAACCGTAGAAACGGCATTAAACAAGCGTTTTTACGGTTATTTTTCTGGCGCGCTGTAAGGGATTCGAACCCCTGACCTTTTGGTTCGTAGCCAAACACTCTATCCAGCTGAGCTAACAGCGCATTTATTTAACTGCCAAAAGATAATACCACAAAAGGAAGTGAAATGCAATAGTTAATTTGCCCTAAGCGGTTGAAAATTTCAATAAATGAGCAGGATATGATGAAAACGATGTGTTTTTAGTGAAGTATCGTGCGTTGCACGAAATGAAGTAAATTTGCTTTCGCAAATTAGTGAAGTGTTTTAACTTCGTTAAAAAGTAAAGTTAAGTTTGCCTCAATACTGCGAATCGAACTTCATTTCTGAAAGATACTTAATCTATTCGATAGGGCAAAACTTAATTGCGGACGGCTTTCGCCGTCCGCATGGTGGAGACGAAGAGGATCGAACTCTCGACCTCTGCGTTGCGAACGCAGCGCTCTCCCAGCTGAGCTACGCCCCCACATTTTCTGTGAGTATTATATCACTGCTCCGCTCCGATTGCAACATTTTTTTTGCGTTTTTCTGCATTTCCTTCTATCTTCTTTTCCTCGTAGGCAACACCTCCCGTTTTAACTGCTGATGCAGCTAAAACAGGAGGCGTCATTTCTTTTCATCTTCCCCTGCAGGACTTCTCCGCGCAGGAGAAATCGCGGCGTGCTTGCAGTAGAAACCGAGCGATAAGTGCCGCATATATGACACGCGCAGGAGCAGTTCTCCGCTATATATTATCAATAAACCGCCTGACAAAGTGCAGTGCCACACCCAGCGTTACCGCACGGCGAGGATGACATCACAGCCGCACAAACTCCGCGTCGGAGTCGAAGGTGCTGCACGCAAGGCTCAGTAATTCTTCCTGCCGCAGGATTTGCATTTGCCGAACAGAGAGAGCGTACATCCGCAGACCCGCCTGTCGCCACTTCTTTGCTTCTTCAACTTTACGCAATAAACGAAATCAGTTTCAAACGTTGTCTGATAAACTTTAATAATACTTGTTTTTCTTTTGCAGGTATCCATTCCCGAAGTCTTGCCGCCGCTATAGCCAACTCCCATTTTTCAATACACTCTATATTTGCTCCGGTTATTTCAATATAGCGGCGAATATATTTTTTATAAACGCTTTTTTGAAAAGTGCCGACTACGAGGTTAACAATATCGGGCACTCTCGGCATCTTGCCGAATTTCAGGATAATGCCTGTTCGTGCCACATCGGACAATTCGTCGCCTTTGCAAGCAGTCATCCAATCAAGAACGCAATATTGATTTTCAAAAACCAGAACGTTATCCGGATGAAAATCGAAATGGCATAAGGCGTTGCCGTCCGGCAAACTGAGTAAATTTGAATATATTTGTTGTTTTTCATCTTCCGATAAGTCGTCGGAGCTTTGAATATCAAGCCTTAATTTATCTTTGACATCAGGAATTTCAGCATCAATAACCGGCGTATGTATACAATTATGATATTCGGCAAGAAGAGTTGCATAGTACTTTAATTTCCAAGGTTTTTTAAGCATTTGAATCAACATGGTTTTGCCTGAGATTCTTTTGTATACAGCACCAATTCTTCCGGCTGCTCTGATAATTTCAATCGGCTGCGGCACTTTTTGCGTTGCTTGATAGGCGATCATAGTAAAGCGGAACTCATCATGGCAAAGTTGTTCCGGCATAGCACTGCGGTATAATTTGAGCACACAGTCTTCACCATACTCATATATTTCGGCGGTATTGCCCTGCCCGATCATTTTTCCGATACTATTCATAAATGAATCACCTTAATCTTTGTATATCAATTTAAACGTGCTTGCAATATTAAACGCGCAGGAGTGCCGTGCATATCACACGCGCAGGAGCAGTTCTCCGCTATATATTATCAATAAACCGCCTGACAAAGTGCAGTGCCACGCCCAGCGTGACCGCACGGCGAGGATGACAGCACAGCCGCACAAACTCCGCGTCGGAGTCGAAGGTGCTGCACGCAAGGCTCAGCCGCCGAATCTCCGCCATATACGGCTCCATGTACTGAGTTAGAAATCCTCCCAGCACCACGTCGCAGTCGAGAGCCATGCGGACGTTGTTAATGCCGATTGCGAGGTAGGAGAGCATATTGCCCCACAGTGCCTTGTAGCTCTCGTTGCCGCCGTCAATCCCCTCGAAGAACTCCTCGGGAGCAATGCCAAGCTCCTTAGTTATCCGCGCCGCCGAGCAGTAGGTCTCAAGACAGCCCGTTTTTCCGCACTGGCAGACACGCCCGTTCGGTTCGACGCACATATGCCCGAACTCCCCGCTTCGGTGGTTCGCGCCGACATAACGCGCTCCGTCAATCATGATTGCGCCTCCCACGCCGTCTTCGATAGAGAGGTACGCCATGTTTTTGATTTCGGGATGAGAGAAACTCTCTGCAAAGCCGCCGCTGGTTGCGTCGTTTTCTATGTATGTATCGTAGGCAATCGGTTCGAGCAGCTGCCGATAGCTGACATTGTTCATCCTAAGATTGGGGGACATGATGATTTCTTCCCTCATGTTGTCAATAACCGCGGGGACTGCTACTCCCACGCCAAGGAGGAGGTCTCTGTCGAGCTTGTTTTCGTCGAGGAAAATCTCAAGCTCCTCCGCCAGAGCCTTGCCCATATCCGCGATACTGCGAAAATCCTCGTGCTTTATCTTCTTGTAGGTTATCTCGCGCAGGCGCAAATCGGCGGCGAGGAGGCGGAATCGGTTGTTGGTAATGGAAATTCCAACGGAAAACCGCGCGTCCTCCACGATGACATAGCCTTGAGCGGGACGCCCTCCCGTTGACTGGAGCATCCTTCCGGGCTGAATCAGTCCGGCGTTGAGAAGCTCCGTTATGTTCTGATGCACCGTAGGCAGGCTGAGCGAAAGCTTCAGCGACAACTCCTGCTTTGAGATGGGGGCACACTCGTCGTAAATACACCTGTAGATACTGTTTCTGGTCTGCCGCCGCCGCTCGGTAATGGTAGCACTTAATTCATCCATTTAAATCACGTCCTTAAATTGCTTTAAATAACTTTTGTAAAACACTTTTACTATAATATTATCCTAACATTTTTTTGCAGAAAGTCAACACATTTCTCGAATTGTGTCGATTATTTTATTTTTGACAGACCCTATTTTTCGTATTGTATATTTCTCCTTTTTTCGCAAATGATACTATCATCCAAAGATGATGTTCATTCCATAAAGCTTCAAAGGAGGATTAGTCAGTGAAATCCAAATTTCGTATTATAACAGTAATAGTGCTGGCACTCGGCATTAATATAGGTATGCTCTCGCTCTCCGCGCAGACCTTCAACCAAACAGAAGACGTTTTGTCGAAGGTCGGTTCGTCCGGCACGGAGGTCAGAAACATCCAGACGCGGCTCAAAAACTGGGGGTACTACACAGGTTCGGTAGACGGGCAGTACGGACAGCTCACAAAAGCCGCCGTAATTAAGTTCCAGAAGAAGAACAACCTCACAGCCGACGGTATAGCAGGACCGAAAACTCTCGCCGCAATCGGTCTGCCTACAGGAAGCAGCAGCGGGAGCTCGGGAGGCGGCAGTTCGGGAAGCGGCGGTTACTCCTCCTCCGACGTTGATATGCTGGCGCGAATGATTTCGGGCGAGGCACGCGGAGAACCGTACACGGGGCAGGTAGCTGTAGGCGCGGTCATTCTCAACCGCGTGGAGCATCCCTCCTTCCCCAACTCAATATCGGGTGTACTCTACCAAAACGGCGCGTTCGACGCACTTAAGGACGGGCAGTTCCACAGCGCGGCGACAGACTCCGCGAAAAAAGCCGCGAAGGACGCCCTTAACGGCTGGGACCCCTCGAACGGAGCTATATACTACTATAACCCCTCCACCGCCACGAATAAGTGGATATGGTCGCGTCCCATTATCGCGAGAATCGGAAAGCACAATTTTTGCAGTTAGGGAGTAGTATCAGCTCCTTCGACCGCGCAAAAACACCTCCGCAAGAATTTGCGGAGGTGTTTGTCTGTGCTGTTAATTTGAGGATTTGCAGCAGTAAGGCTATACTATAACTACATAGATAAGCTATACTACTCCATCTCGATAGTCTTTGCAAGCTCGAACTCTTCCTCTATCGCCTTGCTCGGACGCTTTGTGATAAGCGAAACGACCACTATGAACAGGCAGGAGAGGAGGAACGCGGGGAGAAGCTCGTAGATGTTGAGGAAGGAAAGTCCCCAATCGACGCAGTATTCGCGGACAACAAGCTTCCATACGAACACCGTAATTCCGCCCGAAAGCATACCCGCGACAGCACCCGCCGTGTTGGTTCTCTTCCAGAAGAGGGAGAAGAGCATGATAGGTCCGAAGGTCGCGCCGAAGCCCGCCCACGCAAAGCTTACAATATTAAATATTACGCTGTTTTCGTCGAGAGCTATGATTATTCCAATAATGGCGATAGCTGCGAGAGCTATACGGGTTACAAGCATAATCTGCTTCTCTGTAGCCTTCTTATAGATTAATCCCTTGAATACGTTCTTAGATACCGCCGACGCCGCTATAAGGAGATAGGAGTCTGACGAACTCATTGCGGCGGCGAGTATGCCCGACATTACGATTCCCGCAACTATCGGGTGGAAGAGGAAGGTCGCGAATGTGATGAAGATATTCTCCGCGCCGCCCGATGTGAGATGAGCAGTTGGGAAAAGCGAACGACCCATAAGTCCGATACATACAGCTACCGCGAGGGAGATGACACACCACACTATCGCGATTATGCGCGAGCGGCGAATCTCCTTAACCTTGCGGATAGCAAAGAAGCGGAGGAGAACCTGCGGCATACCGAAGTAGCCGAGACCCCATGACATTGTGGAGAGAATCGTGAGAAGCGCGTACGGTGTTGACTCTCCGAAGAGGGGAACGCCGTTTTCCACTACCTGTGTAGCTACGCCTCCTACATCCTGTGTAACAGGAGCTGCCATGCCGAAGAAATCGACAAATCCCGGGATGGAGGAGATGTTAGCGGCTACTGTTTCTACTCCGCCTGCGGCGAAGATTCCGAAGCCGAGAACAGCAATCAGAGCGACAAACATGACAATTGCCTGAAGGAAATCGGATATGGACTCCGCCATGAATCCGCCGAGGAAGGTGTAAGCTATAACAAACACCGCACCGATAGCCATCATCCACTTATATTCAAAGCCGAAGAGGGCGGAGAACAGCTTTCCTACCGTCACAAAGCACGAACCGGCCGTACACGGTGAAGAACACAAGGATAAAGAGAGAGGCGATAACAAGTATTATCTTGTATTTTTCCTTAAAACGCTGTGACAGGAAGTCGGGAACGGTTATCGCGTTGCCCGCGACTACGGAGTACTTCCTCAGCCGCTTTGCTACGATAAGCCAGTTGATATAAGTTCCCAGCGCGAGACCGAAAGCAGTCCAGAAAGCGTCGGCAACTCCGGTGAAGTATGCTACTCCGGGTAAGCCCATGAGAAGCCAGCCGGACATATCCGATGCCTCGGCACTCATTGCCGCTACCCACGGACCGAGTCTGCGTCCTCCGATGAAAAATTCGTCGGAATTCTTGTTTGCTCTCTTGGCCGTGAATACGCCTATCAGCACGATAACAAGCATATACGCCGCCATTGCGAGCAGGAAAAACAATTGGTCGTTCATATTTGCACTTCCTTTGAGTAATTTGTACTTTATTGTAGCAAATCATTAATAGTTTTGCAATATTTATTGAAAGATTTATTAAAATTTTTAAAACAGACGTCTCTCACATAGGGCGTTTGCTTATAAGTAAGAAAAACACGGGACGTTATTTTGCTTTGGAAGAAATCTCAATCATAAATTGCTCAACAAGCGTATGAACGCTTGTATACGGATTCATTTCACTAATGTTTGTAAAAATAGATTTTGCTTCATCCTTATATCTTTTTTCAAGTAGTTTTGCGTGATCTATTGCCTTTTCAACACTACCGTTTTGGATAATTTCACGAACCTGTCCTTTGTTCGCCTTTTTGTATTCCGCGTTTAGATGTTTAGATAGACTGTTGTATATTGCTTGTCTTGTCAACTTTGTATTAATATCTTCGAAATGCATTAACAGCCACGTTTCAAAGAAGTGGTTTGATATGAGAAGTTCATAATCTTTGGCGGCTCGTATCACTTCTTGTATATTAGATGGGTCATCACAATCAAACGCCAAATACTTACCATAGTTACTATACTTGCGGTTATATTTCTCGTCATTCATGAATTTCTTAGCAAGATTTAAGACAGTCTGAGCATTTCCATTGGCAGTTTCCAAAACGACTTCAATATCAGTGTACTTGTTTTTATTAATGATCTCTGCAAAATAATCAAAATAGTATTGGTCGGTTTCGCCCTCACAAAATATAATAATTCGTCCAATGTTTGTTGGCTTCGTTTCAATTAAACGTCGTGGTGACAATTGAGTTCTACTCACCAGACTCACCGCCTGTCAACTCATCGTAATTAAAGATGGGAATAGCTCCGTATTTACCCTGTAAATAATCTTTACTGAAGGTTGCATCCTCGCGAACTTTTAAATCAGAAAGTGCAAATAGGTTCGATTCACCACGCACATTCTTATCTATAAACACCACCTCATCTCGCCGAAACTGATTAGAGTTGAGCAGGGAGATGTCGTGAGTAGTAAAAATCAGCTGTGCCTTCTTGTTTTGTTCGGAACAAAACAGATCGACAATAAGCTTAGTGAGAAGCGGATGAAGTCTCGCAGACATTTCGTCAACAACAAACACTCCGCCGCCGGAAATCATCTCAATAATATTTTGTATATACATAAAAAATCGGAGCGTGCCGCTTGATTCTTGCGAGAAATCAAACAGCTTTTCGCCAACAGCATTTCCTTCTTCATCATAAATATCATGCACTGTACATACAACTTTTTCTTTCTTTTTTCTACCAGTTTGCGGATTTAATTTGATTTCTGTTTTAATGTCGAGACGTTTAATACCAACATCAATTAATCTGAGATAGTGTTCTACCTTTTTACGATAGGACTTGTTGGTTACCAGCTTTGGGGAAAATCCAACCATACCGGCTAACCCCTTTACAGTTGATTCAAATAAAATTTCAGTGAAAACATTATATTTATTAGCAAAGAAAGCAATAAAATCGCCAAGAATTGTTTTCTTGGTTTCGCTATCAAGAAAATAATCAAGCACAGCAACATAAAGTCTTTCCTCAGGTAACTTTTTATAATCACTTAATGCTTTTTTATAATTAGAGCCAAATGACAACTCCTTTCCACTGCGTTCAAACACTTTTTTATCATCTATAAATAACCATTCATTAAGAACTTCATTTGGAGTACATTCAAATCCATATTGTATTTGCTTTCCCCCATGCAGAAAAATGATATCAAACTCAGAAGCGTTATTTACGTCATTTGAAAGAGTAAACGGCTCTAATTTCATCCTTGGCTTATTTTCATCTAAATTAAAATCCTCATCTTCTTTTTTATATATGAATTGAGAAAAAATGTATTGCTCAAAAAAGAACATAGCAGAAACAAAATTTGATTTACCTGACGCATTTGCGCCGTATATTGCATTGGTTTTAAGCAAGCTTAGCTTATCGCTTAAATTTATTACATGAGATGGGTGCTGCACATATGATGTTGCTCTCATGTCTAAAATAGTCTCATCCTTAAATGATGTGTAATTTTTCACTTTGAACATCAATAACATAGCTATTCCCCCATGATATAATATTTTGGTACTATAGTAAATCCATTCAAGAGAAAAGTCAACGATAATTACGATATTTTCGTAATTATATGCATATTATGGCTTTGAAAATCACTATTATGCTCATGCATTACGAAATATTCAAATAAAAGTATTTATCTCGTAGATATTGACTATTCTCCCTACGAAATCAGGCTATGGTTAATTTGCGATTAATTAATATAAAAAGCAATTGTTTTGCTACTCCTTTATCAGAATGTGTGCTATAATGTGGAGGTTAGTGAAGCAATAGAATGAAAGGGGTAGTTACATGGCAGCGTCTGAGGTTTATTTTACAAGTATGAGGTGCAAGGTAGGAGACAGCCTGCTCAGCAAGCTCGACAGGCTCATGGCAAAGGCGGGAATGGACAGCATAGATTTCGAAAACAAGTTCACAGCTATTAAAATCCACTTCGGAGAGCCGGGCAACCTTGCCTTCCTCCGACCGAATTTTGCGAAAACAGTAGCGGACAGGGTGAAGAAGAACGGAGGCACTCCGTTTCTGACCGACTGCGCGACACTCTATGTCGGGCGGCGTACAAACGCAATCGACCACACCGAATCCGCGCTGGAGAACGGCTTCTCCCCTCTCTCCACAGGTTGTCAGATTATTATCGGCGACGGACTTAAAGGAACGGACGACGTAGAAGTGCCCGTGAACGGCGGAGTGTACCTAAAGACCGCCATGATAGGCAGGGCGGTTATGGACGCGGATATTATAATTTCTCTCAACCACTTCAAGGGGCATGAGGGAGCAGGCTTCGGCGGCGCACTGAAAAACCTCGGCATGGGCTGCGGCAGCAGAGCGGGCAAGATGGCTATGCACAACGACGGCAAGCCCTCCGCCGACAAGGGGGCTTGTGTCGGGTGCAGATTCTGCGCGAAATTCTGCGCTCACTCCGCGATAAGCTTCGGGGAGGACAAGAAGGCGTTCATCGACCACGAGAAGTGCGTTGGCTGCGGGCGGTGCATAGGCACTTGCAGCTACCACGCCATAGGCACAGAGTGGGATTCGAGCAACGATATGCTCAACTGCAAGATAGCCGAATACGCAAAGGCTGTAGTTGACGGGCGTCCGAACTTCCACATAAACGTAGTAATGCAGGTTTCCCCCTACTGCGACTGCCACGGAGAGAGCGACGCGGCTATAGTTCCCGACATAGGAATTTTCGCGGGCTTCGACCCCGTTGCGGTGGATAAGGCGAGTATCGACGCGGTAAATGCCGCGCCGGGCATACCTACCAGCATATTGAGCGAGAGGGGACACGACGACGGCGACCACTTCTGCACAATCCACCCCTCCACCGACTGGCGCAGTCAGATGAGCCACGCCGAGCGTATCGGGCTGGGCAGTGCCGACTACAAGCTGACTGTTGTGGAGTAGGGCGAGTGCCGCACTCCTAAGATAACTACTCCTAATGCAAACACTCCCGCTGCTGTGACCTACAGTTACGGGAGTGTTACTTTTGTGGGGGAGGTGGTGTCAATACTGTTATTGGATTGTTTCTTGACTATACGGCACTGACGCTTTATGATGTAGTAAAATAAATTGCGGAGGTACGAGCATGAAGAAAAGCACTAAGAAAATACTACTCCTTTCCGCTATAGGAGTAGCAGTTGTACTCATATCAATAGCGGCAGTCTTTGCGGTGAGGGTGTTAGGCGACACTCATCCCGACGGAGTGAGGAAAGTCGAGCTGACACAAAGCTCTTCGGGGGAGCAGGCAATCAGAGTGACGATGGGCTGGCTGTACTCCGAAAATGCGGGCTACAGTGTCAGGATGATGGAGGAGGACGAACCTGTCTTTAGGGGAGAGCGGCTCATTGAAAACGACGGCTCGCTTGGGAAATACCGCATAGAGATAATGTTCCACGACGCGAAAGGCAGCGATGAACTGCGGGAGAAGTATCCCGTAGGGGAAACTTGCGAGCTATCGGATGTTCCCGCCTCCGCAAAGGGGGAGTATAAGATATGGATTGCGTATCCTCCCGATGATTCTATGTTTGTGGTGTATATCGGTTCAGACCAACCGATAGACGTGGAGGAGCATGACACCGCAAAATTTGGGGACTTGAAGAACTACAGCTTTGAGATAAAGCTGGGGTAGGAAAAGAGGCTTTTTCAGTTGACAATTGACAGGTGACAGTTATGGAAACGGGCTTCAGCTCCGATATTTGTAGCGCGTAATGCGTAAAAGGAGATTGTTTCACGTGAAACAATCTCCTTTTGTTTATGCAGGAGAGATGGGAGGCAAAACTAATAATTTGCAAATTATAGTTTTAATGAAGCTGGCAGTTATGGGTACGGCTTCCCCCTCCACGCCTTCAACTGTAAACTGGGAGTGTCACTCGCTTGTCGCGGCGGATAATTTTGCCGCACCCACCGTTTTATACTAAACTATCCTAACACCTTAGGACTTTCGTTTCTGTTGTACGCCATGCCGGGGTTGAAGTCAACTCCCAGCTCCATTTCGTTCAAATCGCCGCCTTCGACCGCGTAGTAAATATCGTACTCGCCGATATTCTCTCTGATAGTGCGGCACAGGCTGTTGAGCATGAAGAAGCGCAGTGTCACAGCGTCGTAGAATGTGAACTCCTCGTTCTGCTCCATGGGAGGCTGACCTGTCGCGAGAGAGGAGTCGGACTTCCAAGTGATAATATAAGTTCCGTACTCCGCGTCAAACTCAGAGGTGATGCTGAAATTCAGTCCTGTCCATGCGGAGAGTGCCTCGGCAACTCTTTCGGGAGTTAATTTGCCCTCCTCGTAGCCGAAATCTCTCGTAGGAACTTCGTCCTCAGCGACAACCGCGTACAGTGTGCCGTTAATCATGCTCACATCATCGGGATCTGCGGGAGTTGGCTCGTCGGGTGTAGCCGAATTGCTTGCAACATCAGGTGCGGAAGAACCGCCTTCGGTGTCTCCTCCACAAGAGACCAAGGAGAAAAGGAGAAGGACTGCGAGAAATAGTGTGATGATACGTTTCATTGAGATGTTCCTTTCTTTGATTAATTTATTATTTGCTCAAATACCAAAAATCCGCGTCCGCAAGCCACGAATTATCGACTACTCCCTGCGAAATTTCAAGGATACATACATGAGGACTGTTCCTCTCGTTTATACTGATAGAGGAGATTTTCTCACTAATTTATCACAAAAGGGAAAGTAAAAAATGATTCTTTCAAGAAAGAATCATGGGGGAGGAAGCCGATTTTGCTCCTACGGGGAGGAACGGGGGAGAGGGGCGTGCCTGCGGGCAGAAAAAGAGAAGAGTGAAAAGAGAAAAGAGAAAAGAGAAGAGTACAAAACTTTGCCGATTAAAATCGTGGGCTTGCCCACACCTTTTCTCTTCACTTTTCATTTTTATCTTTTCACTCTTTGCCGTAAGGCAAAGTTTTGGTTGCGGAGGCAGGACTCGAACCTACGACCTCCGGGTTATGAGCCCGACGAGCTACCAACTGCTCTACTCCGCGATATATACTGCACCCTCTCTTGAGGTGCTATAACATTATAATACACGGCGGAGCAAAAAGCAAGTGTTTTTTTACTCCGCCGCAAATATTCTATCTGATATGTGAATTTATGCCGTGCAACTGCCGCTGTTTTGTAGTATAATGTAAAGCAGTACACACCCTAAGGAGAACCACACATATGCTTAAATTAATTTACGGACGTGCGGGAACAGGAAAAACCCACTTCGCGCGGGAGCTTGCGGCACAGCTCGCCTCAGAGGGAGCAGTCGCAGGAGGAGCAGAGGGAGCGGCAGTCGGCTCGGTCGGCTCAGCTACAGCAACAAGCGCAGTCGGCTCAGTCGCCGGAGTACCCGTCGGTGCGGCAGTAGCAGAAGCCCCGCGCACAGTGCTCATCATTCCCGAGCAGTACTCCTTCGAGACAGAGAAAAAAATGCTCCTTCGCCTTTCGGCTAAGGGAATCGAAAATATTGAGATATTCAGCTTCTCCCGCCTTGCGGAGGAGCTGGGAAGCCGCTTTTCGGGCAACTCCCGCCCGCGCCTCTCCGACACAGGGCGTGCGGCGGCGGTAGCCCTCTCGCTGAGGGAGACCGCCGACAGCCTCACGCTCTACAGGAAGAAGAAGTCGGGCGCGAGCTTCATCTCCCACATCCTCCACGCGGTCAAGGAGTTTAAAATGTGCGGCATCACCCCCGATATGCTCCTCGCCACAGCTGGGGAGGTGCAGTCCGAGCCGCTTCGCGTGAAGCTCTCCGAGCTGTCGCTGATATACTCGGCGTTTGAGGGGATAACGGCGCGTTCGGCACTCGACCCCCTCGACGAGCTTACGCGGCTGGCAGGCATATTAAAGGAGCATAGGTATTTCGAGGGAAAAACCGTGATTTTCGACTCCTTCAGAGGGCTTACAAAGCAGGAGCTGACAGTAATCGGCGAGATAGCCGCGCAGGCGGCACAGTGCGTAGTCACACTCTGCTCCGACGGGGAGAATGAGCGGGAGGGCGGCGCGGGCTTGTTTTCTCCCGTTCGCAAAACTGCGGCAAAGCTGATAGCTGAGGCACGGCGGCGCGGAGTACCCGTAGCCGTGCCCGAGGTGCTGCCCTGCCTGCCGCGCTACAAATCGAAGGCGATAGCCTTCCTCAATCGCTCAATATTCACGCGGCAGGAGGAGGCATACGAGGGCGAGGCGGAGGAAATTTCGGTGTACGCCGCTCGTGACAGGTATCAGGAGGTGCAGTTCGCGGCGGCGGAGTGCAGGCGGCTGCTCCGCGAAGAGGGCTACCGTTGCCGCGATATAGCAATAATTGCGCGGAACGAGGGCGACTACAGCGAACTGCTCTCGAACGCCATGGATATGCAAAGTATCCCCTGTTTTATCGACAGGAGAAGCCCCGTGGACTGCTCCCCGCTCATTCGGTTTGTTGAGACCGCGCTTACTTTATCCTCCGCCGACGATATTATCGTCCTTCTAAAGACCGGGATGATTGACCTCTCCTCCCTCTCTGAAAATGGCGGCAAGAGCGGCAATAGCGACACGGAGCGTCTTATCGCGGAGGTCGAGGAGTACGTCCTTCTGTGGGGCATATCTGCCGCGCAGTGGAGGATGGAATTTACCTCCCACCCGAGAGGCTTCGAGCCGGAGCTGACAGAGGAGGACAAGCAGCTTCTATCGAGAATCAACTGCGTTCGCCGAAGATTCTGCGAGGTGTATCTCTCCTTTTCAGAGGAGATGAAAGGCGCAAGCGGAACGCAGGCGGCAAAGGCGATATTCTCCCTCTTAGAGCGAGCGGGCAGTGCGGAGTGTATCGAGCGGCTATGCTCCCTCCTCCCCCCATCTGACGCGCAGATACAGGCGCAGATATGGGAGGTTCTTATAGACATACTCGAACAGCTCCACTCGATTATCGGCGACGGCAGGCTCTCGAGGGAGGAGTACTCCGAGCTGTTCTCCGTCATGCTCTCCGAGTGTTCGGTGGGGCAGATTCCGCAGGGCTTGGATGAGATTTGCTTCGGCGCGGCGGACAGAATCCGCCCCTCCTCCCCGAAGGCTGTGTTCATTTTAGGCGCGGCTGACGGCGTGTTCCCCGCATCCGTATCGGGCGGCGGAGTATTCACAGACAGCGAACGCGCCGCCCTCATCGCTCATCATTTAGAGGTAGCCGAGCCGGCGGAGCAGGTAATGCTGGAGGAACGCCTTTTGTGCTACAATGCCATGATGTGCGCCTCCGAGCGGCTGTATATCTCCTACCCCGTGAGCGGCGGCAGGGAGAGTAATTCGCCGTCGGAGATAATATACGAAACAGAGCGGTTAATCAAAAACCACAGGAAAATAGAACTCCTCTCCCCCTTCGAGCTGTCGGAGAGTGCCAACTCCGCGTTTGAACAGCTGTGCGTCTGCTACGGAGAGAAGGATGAAAGGGCGTATTCGCTCCGAGCGGCACTGCAAAACGAGGAGGAGGTAAGCCGAAAGCTGTCGGCAGTGGAGCAGTCCTCCGCTGTGAATATGAGCAGGAGGATAACCGACCCAGCCCTTCGCTCCGCGCTTTACGGAAAGAATATGTACATCTCCCCCTCGCGTGCAGAGCAGTACTTCCAATGTCCCTTCTCCTACTTCTGCAAGTACACCTTAGGCGCAAGCGGCAGGAGAAAGGCAGAGCTTAACCCCATAACCTACGGAAACACGGTACACTACGTCCTCGAAAATGCACTTCGCGAGCATAGTGTCAAGGAGCTTCACGCCATCTCCGAGGGAGGCGGACTGCGCGGACTTGTGTCGCGCTATATTGATAGCTACATAGAGATTACCATGGGCGGTGAGCGGGATAAAAGCGCGCGGTTTCTCTACCTCGTCAAGCGGCTTTCGGGCAGTGTCACGGATGTATTACAGCACCTTGTGGCGGAGTTCTCACAAAGTGCGTTTCGCCCTGTCGCCTTCGAGCTTGAAATAGGCAGGAGCGGCGACATAAAGCCGCTGACCCTGCAGCTTGACGGCGGCACTATAACCATAGGCGGCAAGGCTGACAGGGTGGACGCCTGTGTGATAGACGGGAAGCCCTATGTGCGTGTGGTCGACTACAAGACGGGGAAGAAGGAGTTCAGTTTAGCGGAGACCATGAGCGGGCTGAACCTGCAAATGCCTATTTACCTCGATTTGATATGTAACTCAGGCAAGCTGCTCGGGGAGGGGGAGAACGCGGTAGCCCCCGACAAGGACGGCAAGTACCGCGCCGCAGGTGTGCTGTACGTCCCCTCCAAATCCGAGGCGGAGGACGCAAGCCGCGCCGCCGCACTCTCCTCCTCTACCCCCAACGGCGGACCGGAGGACGCAAGCCGCGCTGCCGCACTATCCTCTACCCCCAACAGCGGACAGGAGGACACAAGCCGCGCCGCCGCCCTCTCCTCCACCCCCAACAGCTGGCAGGAGGAGGGAAGCAAGCTGACTACCCCCTCTACCGCATCTCTCCTCCCCCCCTCCTCCCCCAACAGCAAACAGAAGGGGAAGGGCAAGCTTACCATGAGCGGCATGGTGGTGGACGACATGAACGTGCTTGAGGCTATGGAACGGCGGCTCATGGGGGAGTATATCCCCGTGTCGCTCACCAAAAACGGAATTTCCGCAAGCTCAAAGGCAGTTCCCGCTAAGACCTTCGACTATCTGGCGCGGCACATAAGAGAACTGCTTCGGGAGATGGGACAGATGGTCATGGACGGAAATATCGACATCTCCCCCTCGAAATCGAAGTACAGCGCGTGCGACTACTGCGAGTATAAGCCCGTGTGCCGAAACGAGGACAAGCAGGGACAACGCTCCGTCCTAAAGCTCAAGCAGAGCGAGGCAGTGAGATACCTATTCGATAAATACAGAGAGGAGGACGAATAAATGCCGGCTTTCAACTGGAACAAGGAGCAGTATGCCGCCATAAACGCAAACGGCGGGAGCGTGCTGGTCTCGGCGGCGGCGGGCTCCGGCAAAACCGCAGTTCTGTCTGAGCGTGCGGTTTTAAAGCTCACTCACCCCGACGAGAGTAAGAGAACCGGAGCCGACCGTTTGGCGGTCGTTACCTTCAGTAACGCCGCCGCCGCCGAGATGCGCGAACGAATCAGCAGGCGGCTGTACGAAAAGCTTCTCGAAAACCCCGACAGCACATGGATTATGAGGCAGAGACTGCTCCTCCAAAATGCCGATATATGCACTATCCACTCCTTTTGCGGCAAGCTGATACGGGAGAATTTCTACAGGCTGTCACTCTCCCCCGATTTCAGAATAAGCGAGGAGAACGAGTTGTCCTCCGTTCGCGTTTCTATAATAGAGGAGCTGACCGAGCGTTACTTATCAGACAGCGAAAACAACGGCGGCTTTCTCCTCCTCTTTGAAAATGTGTGCAGGTCGGGGAACGACAAGGACTTCACCTCCCTCATTTTGCAAATGGAGAGGTATGTCACAGCCGACCCGTTCCCCTCCCGCCTGCTCTCGCGAATCAAGGAGATGTACAAGCACCCGAAACCCCTTGCGGAGTGGGAGCTGTCGCGCCTCCTTCTGAGCGAGGCGGCAGGGAAAGCGGAGGCGGCACTGTGTATGTACAAAGAGGCGCGTGAGTGCTGCACCGAATACGGCATAGCGGACAGCCGTCTGCTAAAGGACATTGCCGCCTTTATGGAAACGGCGGAGGGCATACTCCTTGCGGCAAAGAGAGGGGATTTTGACGCCCTTCGCGAACTGCTTTCGGGCGGCGGCTACAAGAAGAAAACAAGCACCAAGGACGCAATGGGCTACAGGAGGATACTGGGGCTTGTCAATCAGGCTTATTCCCTCCTCTCCTCCATTAGCGGCGCAATCTGTTCTACAGAAAGCGAGTATCTGGAGGACATGAAGGCGCAGTATCCTATGATAGAGGCTCTGTGCGAAGTTACCGAGCAGTATCTCGCCTCCCTCGAGAGCCTCAAGCGGGAGCGGGGAATAATGGAGTTTAACGACTTAGAGCAGTACTCCGTTCGCTTGCTGGCAGAGGAGAAGGACGGCAGGTACTGCCAAACGGAGATAGCCCGCGAGATTTCCTCCCGCTATGATGAGATTATGATAGATGAGTATCAGGACACTAACCCCGTGCAGGACTTAATCTTCCGCGCTATCGCAAAGGACAGCGGCAACTACGGCAATGAGATTGGGGAGGGAGACAACTTCTTCCTCGTGGGCGACGTCAAGCAGAGTATATATAAGTTCAGACGCGCCATGCCCCTCCTCTTTTCGCAGAAGCTCGACCGATACCCCGACTACCCCTACCCGTCAGAGGAGGACACTACTCTCACCTCCCATCTGTCGGGGGAGGGCGGCGACACACCCCCCACCTCCTATCTGTCGGAGGAGAACGGCGGCACTCCCCCTGCCTCCTACCCGTCGGAGGAGAACAGCGGTACATCCCCTACCTCCCTTCTGTCGGAGGGGGACAACGGCACTCCTCCCACCTCCCATCTGTCGGAGGAGAACCCCTCCCGCACCCCGACCGACACCTCCGCCGCACCCCAAATCCCCGAAATTCCCTATCCTACGCGTATTATTCTATCGAAAAATTACAGAAGTAGGGAGGAAATCACCTCATTTGCCAACTTTGTGTTCTCCCAGATAATGTCGAGGGAGTGCGGGGAGATAGACTATGACAGCTCCCACGAGCTAAAATTCGGAGCGACCTACTACCCCGAAAAGCAAGCGGCAGGAGGAGAGCAGGAGCAGTCCTCCTCCGCGCAATCGGTGAAGGAGCAGCCCTCCACAGCACAGTCGGCAGGGGAGCAGTCCTCCTCCGCACAGTCGGCGCAGGAGCAGGACACCCAGAGCAACCGCACCGAGTTCTGCCTCCTCTGCCCCGAAAAGAGGAGAGGAGGAGAGGAAGGCGCAGAGGATTCCGACGAAGCCGAGCAATCCGAGGCGCGGTACATAGCCGAGAGGATAAGCCAAATGATAGGCGGCGGCTTCCTCGTCACCGACAAGGAGAGCAAGAAGCTTCGCGTGTGTACTCCCGACGACTTTTGCGTCCTGCTCTTTTCGGTCAAGGGAGACGCGGGGGCGAATATCGTCTCCGCTCTCGCCGATGTCGGCATACCGGCAAGGAGGAGCGACAACGATGAGCGATTTTTCGATAAGGTGCAGATAAGCACGATTATCTCCTACCTTCGAGTGATAGATAATCCCCTTCGCGATATTCCGCTCCTCGCCGTGCTGTCCTCCCCCATGTTCGGCTTTTCGCCCGATAAGCTCGCGCAGATTCGCCTGAGGAGCAAAACGGCGAGCCTCTACTCCGCGCTTCTCATGCAGGCAGGAGACGGAGACGCGCAGTGCAGGGAGTTTCTCGAAACTACCGCACGGCTCAGGCAGTCGGCAGTCACATCTACAGTCGGGCGGCTGATTTCGGAGATGCTGACTGTCACCTCCTACGACAGCATTATACGCGCAGGCGCAGGAGGAGAGGAGCGGCTCGGCTCGGTGCGTCTGCTTATCGAGTACGCCGCAGGGTTCGAGAAGTCGGGATTTAAGGGACTGTCTAAATTCATGCGAAGAATTGATATTATGTCCGAACGGGGCGACGATCTCGCCGTTCCATCCCCCTCCCTCGGCGGCAAAGGAGCAGTCACGGTGATGACCATCCACAAGTCGAAGGGGCTGGAATTCCCCGTCTGCATACTCTCGGGGTTGGGAGTAAACCACTCCTCCAAGCCGGAGGGGCGGCTGTCACTCCACCCGCGCTATCTGCTTGGCATGGACATGAAAACGGCGGACGGCGCGTACCGCTACAGACCGTTTGCCGCCTCGGCAATACGCGCGGTCAACCAAAGGGAGGCGGTCAGCGAACACATCCGCGTACTCTATGTGGCGATGACGCGGGCAAAGGAAAAAATGATAATGACCGCATCTGTCCCCAATATCGACAAGTTTATCTGCGACAGCGCGTCACTCATATGCAGGAGCGAGGAGGGCGTGTATTCGGTCAACCCCTACGCCGTCTCCGGCACTGTCAGATACGCGGCGTGGATTATGGCGTGTATTTTGAGGAGCCGAAGCTCAT
The DNA here is from genome assembly GCA_031262985.1 of Oscillospiraceae bacterium. Classification (GTDB taxonomy): domain Bacteria; phylum Bacillota; class Clostridia; order Oscillospirales; family Acutalibacteraceae; genus JAISGQ01. The sequence continues at coordinate 11,348 of JAISGQ010000001.1, read as the reverse complement.
ACGACCTTCGGCAGATATGCCAGCTCCCCGAACGGTGTGTTCTTTCCGCGAATGAGGACGGCGGCACTCCTGCTTCTCATCTGCCGAAGGAGGAGTTCGGCGGCACACCTGCCTCTCATCTGCCGAAGGAGGAGTTCGGCGCGGTTCGCGTCAATATAGTTTCGGGCGGCGATTGGGATAAGTACGCCGCTGCTGCTACTCCTCCTGCGGCGAAAGGCGGGGAGGACACCACCTCCCTCTCCACCACCACCTCGGTTGACGGCGGGGAGGTGCAGAAGCTGAGGGAGAAATTCGCCTACAGATACCCATATCGGGAACTACGGGAAATCCCTGCGAAGGTAGTCGCCACCTCCCTCAACAAGAAGATAGGCGGGGAGAATCCGCTTGAAGGGCTGTCGCGCCGCCCGTCCTTCATGCAGAAGGACGGCATGAACGCGGCGGAAAGAGGCACTGCACTGCACAAGTTTATGGAGCTGTGCGACTGCTCCCTCGCCGCCGAAAGCGCGGAGCGTGAGGTCACGCGGCTGGTCTCCCTCGGCTTTTTGAGCGAGGAGGAGGCGGCTGTTGTGGACTTGGAAAAAATCTACTCCTTCTTTGCGGGGGAGGCGGGCAGACTGATAAAATCGGCGGACGAGGTCTACCGCGAGCGGCGATTTACCGTACTCCTGCCGGAGGAATACTACTCCTACTTAAAGCCTGAGGCGGAGGGGCAGTCGGAGCAAGCGGACGGACAGACGAGCGGCGGCAACTCTATTTTGCGTGGGGAGGATATTGTGCTGCAGGGCGAGTGCGACTTGGTGCTTGTGAAGGACGGGAAGCTCACTATAATCGACTACAAGACTGACAGGGAGCGAAATCCGGACGCCTACGCGGCGAATTATGGAGGACAACTGCGGCTGTACTCCTTTGCTATGAGCGAGGTGACAGGGTGCGAGGCGGAGCGGCTGTGTATCTATTCATTTACGTTAGGGCGGCTGATTGAAGTATCTTTTTAAACGAGGGGAATATCCTCACATTACAAAACTGTAACTCATTATATTCGCAAATATCACAATTCCTTATGCACAATGTTACAAAATGCCAAAAGTTTTCCATATATTTTTTGTGTTTGTGCAATATTGACAAATTTTTGAACATATGGTAACATTATTGTAAATTTAGTGAGAGTGAGGTTTTGTAAAATGGAAAATAATCCCATCATCCCCGAGGTAGAGGTTACTCCCGTAGCAGAGGAAGTAGCTCCCGAGGTCGAAGCTGCTCCCGTAGCAGAGGAAGCACCTGCAGTAGAGGAAGTAGCTCCCGCAGTCGAGGAAGCTCCTGTAGCAGAGGAAGCTGCTCCCGTAGTCGAGGAAGCACCTGTAGCAGAGGAAGCTCCCGTAGTCGAGGAAGCTCCCGTAGCTGAGGAAGCTGCTCCTGTAGCAGAGGAAGCTCCCGTAGTCGAGGAAGCTGTTATAGTAGTAGAAGCTCCCGTAGTAGTCGAGGAAGTTATCGTCGTCGAAGCTCCTGCAAAGAAAAAGGGCAAGGGCGCGGCTGTAACAGGACTTGTGACTTCCATTCTCGGACTTACCGGATCGTGGATTCCGTTTTTCGGCGCACTTCTGCCGCTGATAGGCTTCATCTGCTCCATCGTCGCGCTTGCGAAGAAGAGAGTAGGCGCGGGCGTTGTAGCTCTGATTCTCTCCCTTATCGGGATTGGTGTCTGCGTGTTTATGTCGCTTGCAACGTGGAGTTTGGTCATGAGCATACTGCAGGGAGACATAACCATAGATCAGATTAGCGAGCTCTACAGCAGCGGTTTATTAGTCAGCTAATCGGGTGACAAGTGTCATTCGGTAAAGACAAACCAAATAGCGAATAACACAAACAGCGGCGGTGCAAACTGCCGCTGTTTGTTGTGCGTATGTGCAAAAAATATATGAAACATTGACAAATCTGTGAACGCGCTGTAGAATTAGAATAAATTCAATGAGAGTGAGATTTTGCAAAATGGAAAATAATCCCACCATCCCCGAGGTTGAGGTTGCTCCCATAGCAGAGGAAGTAGCTCCCGTAGTAGAGGAAGCTCCCGCAGTAGGGGAAGTTGCTACACCTCCCGCAGAGGGCAAGCCCGAGAAGAAGGGCAAGGGCGCGGCGGTGACAGGACTTGTGACATCTATTATCGGCTTGATTTTGTCATGGATTCCGATTGCAGGTGCTATCCTGCCGCTGATAGGCTTCATCTGCTCTATCGTCGCGCTTGTGAGGAGGAGAACAAATGCAAGATTTTCCGCCCTCGTCCTCTCCCTTGTCGGTTTTTTTACTTGCGTTGTAATTACAATTATAGTGTGTTATATCAGTATGACATTCTTTACTATCGAAAGCCCTCATGAGCTTTTGGAGCTGTACAGGGAAATATTCGTCTGACACTTCTAATTGGAATCAGTATAAGTTTGATATTAGAGATCGGTAAAATTACTGTAAATTAAGTGAGAGTGAGGTTTGCAAAATGGAAAATAATCCTATAATCCCTGAGATAGACGCGGCTCCCGAGGAGGTCGCCGAGGTTGCTCCTACAGCAGAAGAAGCCCCTGTAGTTCCCGAAGCCCCCGCAGCAGAGGAAGCGGTGGCAACTCCCGAGGAAGCCTCCGCAGTCGAAACTGACCCCTCAGTCGAAACAGACCCCGTAGTTGAGGAAGTTGCTACGTCTTCCGTTACTCCCGAACTGCTCCTCCTTGCCGCAAAGAAGAAGGGCAGTGACTTGGGGGAGATAAGCTTTTTGGCATCTGTTTTCAGCTTGTTTTTATGGTGGATTCCTGTTATCGGAATACAGCTTATGCTTACGGGGCTAATCGCCGCTATAGTTACGATTGCGAGAAAGAGAATAGTTGCGGGTATCACCGATCTGATTATCTCCATTTTCGTGATTTGGAATTGGGGCGAAGCGACTGTTATGTGCTTTGGTGATGTCATAAAATTTTTAATGTTAGGCGAAGAGTTTAGCGAAATTATGCGTATACTTTTTAAGGAATTTATCAGGACGCTTTTTTAGAATGAACAGCGGCACGAACGAAACTGCTCCTCCCCTGTCACCTGACTTTTCGCAGGAGCATAATATGTATATACTCCTATTTGGGAACAATGGGGGAGCAATATCTAAAGGATGGTGGAAAGCATGAACAAGGAACAGCTTGTCAGCTATATTTTAGCGCGTGTAAAAGACGGCAAACAGCGCGAGGCGCAAAAGCTCATAGATGAGGTCATAGCGCGGCAGGAGCGGGGAGGACTTAATCAGGCGTATATCATGAGCATTACTCCTGCGGCAATCTCCCTCATCAAGCCGCAGTATCTCAACGACGTCAGGAAGGCTATCAGCAATTTTAAGGGGTAGCAGGAGATTAGCAGAAAACAACAGGGGGAGGCGTAACTTCACTCCCTAACAAGAAAACACTTGCAGAATATGCAGGTGTTTTCTGATTCGGGGAGTAGTTTCAATGGAAGCAGAGTAGGAGCAGCCCCCATCTCCCCTCCCCCAAATTTTCCGAAAAAATACAAAAGTAGTGCTTGTCCTGCGCCGATATTTGATGTATAATTAAATTGGCGGTATTTGCGGCTACAGTGAATCGGTATTTTTGCCGCGCTGTAGACTATGCACTAAGCAATGCCGTTAGACTGAGGGGGTGGCATACACTATGCCGGCGGATTTACATTGCCATACAAAGATTTCGGACGGCTCGACGAGTATCGACGAGCTTGTCATTTTAGCGAAAAACAGCGGACTTACAGCTGTTGGTATCACAGACCACGACACATTCGCGGGAGCTAACAGAGCGAAGGTTCTCGGCGCGCGACAGGGAGTAAAGGTTATACCCGGAATAGAGCTTTCATGCTATGACTACAAAAGAGGACGAAAGGTTCATCTTCTCGGATATATGTGCTGCCGTCCCGACAAGCTTGTCGGGCTTTGCAAGAGGACAAGCGACGCGCGGAAGAAAGCCATGCAGCAGAAGCTGGCGAAGGTTATTCGGCAGTATCCCATAACGGTCGATATGGTCACAAAAATCGCCGTGGGGAGTACTAACGTATTCAAACAGCACGTCATGCACGCACTTCTCAACTGCGGATACGACAATGTTATTTTCGGGGAGCTGCACGACTCCCTCTTCGGCGAAAACGGGAGCTGTAATTCGGCTACCCAGTACCCCGACATAATGGAGGTGCTTCCGCTCCTCCTCGATTCGGGCACTGTCACGGTGCTGGCGCATCCGTATACATACGATTCTCTCGACATTATCCCCGAGCTTTGCGAGAAGGGGCTGCACGGCATAGAGGTGTGGTATCCCGGCACGACAGAGGAGCAGACGGAGAACCTCATCAAAATCGCGGACAAGTATCAGCTCCTTAAAACGGGCGGCACCGATTTTCACGGTATGTACGGCGGGGAGGCGCGAACAATCGGCACCTGCACCATGCCCGACACCGAGCTGGAGAAGCTCATCTCCATAGGGGAGAAGATAGAGAAAGCAATGTCATAAGCGCGGGGAGTACAGCACCAAGCGCGGCGAAACGGAGTGCGGCAGGCGGCAGAACGCGGCACAGCGGGAAGTGCGGGAAATGTACTTTTCAGGCGATAAAACACTACATAACTAACACTACATAACTAAATATGGGGAGGCGTTTAATTTGTTTCAAAACGACGACAGCGATATGAAAATAGCAGGAGAAAAAATCGACATTAAATCAGCAGACAGGACACAGGATGAGAGTGACAGCATAGAGCTGCAAATCGAAAACGGAAACATTATCCGCGCTCGCCGTCTTGGTTCGGCGGTTGTTTCCGTCATACAGAGCGAAACCGACAAGCTCGGTGAAGGCGGGATAATTGCCTCCCTCGACATGAAGGACACCATGCTCATTCAGTACCGTATGCTGATGATTTTCACCGTAGTTTCCACTATCGAGCAGCATTCGCCCAACAAGCACATCATGCGAACCGCGCTCAACACCTTCTACGACATACTCAAGCGGGAGGACCCCGAGATATACGATTACATGAGTGCGTCGGGTGCGTCCTCCTTCTACTACCTCGCAATCAGGCGCGGAGGCGACTGTGCTGCGAATGTGGGCAAGTCGTTCGCCATGCTCTGCGAGCGGGAGGACGACGGGCAGTTTATCGCCGCTGGGAGCGAGATATACTCCCACTACAGGAGACGGACGCTGGAGATGATAGAGGGGAACAAGTTTGTCGTCTGACGACGATTCAGTTGACAGGTGACAGTTGACAGGTGACAGTTAAGGAACGGGCTTTTGCTCCAATATTTGTAATTCGTAAAGAAATGCACAAAGGGATTGTTTCACGTGAAACAATCCCTTTTTCGATGTGGGAGAGAGGGGAAGCTAATAATTTAAAAATTATAGTTAAGGGAATATACTAAATTAACTTGAAAACAATCAAGCCTCCACGGGCAAAAACCGCACAAATCAGGGCTTTTTGCCCGTGTTTTCTTGGTGTTTTCTAAGTTAATTAACTATAGCCCATCACCTCCGCTATATAATCACGGCGGGGAGTACCGTCCTTGTTGAATACTACGGGCTGCCTCTCTTACACCAAGAAGTAGGAGGCGCTTTTCCCCGCCTCGCCTTCATTCATCATTCATCATTAGCGACAGCGAATATCATTTTTCATTTCCCCGCCGCAGCGGCGTACCCTAACTGTCACCTGTCAACTGTCACTTGTCAACTGTACTGCCCCGCCCGCAGGCGGACAACTGTCAACTGTCACCTGTCAACTGTTATTTGACTTCTCCTCCCCGATTTGCTATCATATACATATGATAGTGAAAGCAGGAATGCAAACACAATGAAAGAGGGGTGATTAAATGACGCAGAAACTCAGGCAAACTACAACGGAGGCTCTGCACTCCGTGCTTCCGATTACGATAATCGTGTTCATGCTCAGCGTAGTTCTCTCCCCCATGCCGGTAGGCACGCTCATGCTCTTCCTGTTCGGCTCGGTCATGCTGATAGTAGGAATGGGGCTGTTCACATTAGGCGCGGATATGTCGCTCATGTCAATGGGCGAGGACATAGGCGCGGCAATGACCAAAACCCGAAGGATAGTCATAGTCATCTCCGTGAGCTTTTTTATGGGAGTAATAATCACCGTAGCCGAGCCTGATTTGCTGGTCTTGGCAAAGCTCGTTCCGGGCATACCCGACAAGGTTCTCATCTTCACCGTAGCAGCGGGAGTTGGGCTGTTCCTTGTCCTTGCGGTGCTGAGGATTATTTTCAGAATAAAGCTTTCAAAAATGCTGATAGTGTGCTATGCTGTCTTAATGGTGCTGTCGATTTTCGCTCCGACTAATTTCGTCGCCGTCGCGTTCGATTCGGGCGGAGTAACCACAGGACCTGTAACCGTGCCGTTTATCATGGCAATGGGTCTCGGTCTCGCCTCTGTGCGAGGAGACAAGGAGTCGGCGGAGGACAGCTTCGGGCTTGTCGCGCTGTGCAGTATAGGACCTATCTTAGCGGTACTCATTTTGGGAATCTGCTACCGTCCTACAGACGCGCTGTACGCCGCTCCCGTGATACCCGAAATAGTGTCGTCGCGGGACGTAACGCTCGAATTTATGAAAAACATCCCCCACTATTTTGTGGAGGTACTTAACGCCGTGTGGCCTATAGTCGCCGTACTCGCGCTGTTTCAGCTCCTGTCGCGCAGGTACAGTATGCGGCGGTTCATACGGATACTGATAGGCTTTATCTACACTCTCGCCGGCTTGGTGCTGTTCATGACGGGAGTAAACGTAGGGTTTATCCCTGTCGGGCAGCTGCTCGGCGCGGACTTGGGCAGCTCGGAGCTTAAATGGCTGCTCATTCCTCTCGGTGCGTTGATAGGCTACTTCATCGTAGCGGCAGAGCCTGCCGTACACGTCCTCAAGAAGCAGGTGGAGGAGGTGTCGGGCGGCGCGATTCCGGGCAAGGCGGTGCAGACCTACCTCTCGGTGGGAGTGGCAGTTTCGCTCTCCATAGCCATGGTCAGGGTGCTTACGGGAGTTTCGATATACTATTTCCTCATACCCGGCTACATTGCCGCCGTATTGCTCACCTTCTTTGTGCCTAAGATATTTACAGGTATAGCCTTCGACTCGGGCGGAGTGGTAAGCGGACCTATGACCTCGACATTCCTCCTCCCCTTTGCGATAGGGGCGTGTGCAAACCCCGCCGATATAATGACTGACGCGTTCGGTCTTGTTGCTATGGTAGCTATGACGCCTCTCATAGCGATACAGATTATGGGCGTTGTCTACAAGAAAAGAATGTCGCTCGCGGCGGCTGCTCTCAAGGAGGAGAGTGGCGAGGAAGAGATTATCGAATATATGGAAGAAGATGATGAGGACGGTGAAAATGATGAATGACGCTCGTAGCTTAGACAGCTCCCCAAGACTGCTCGTAGCGATAATCGACCGCAGTGAATACCGCCGTTTCGGCAAGCTTCTAAGGGAGAAGCACGCGCATTTTCACTTCATGTTAAGTGCTATGGGAAGCGCAAATTCGGAGATACTAAAGGCGTTCGGCTTTTCCGGCACGGAAAAAACCGTGTGCGTGTGCATTGAACCGGAGGTAAAAGCACAGACGCTCATGACCGCTGTAGTAGAGCGGATGGAACTTACAAGCCCCGGTCACGGAATTGCCTTCACACTCCCCGTTTCGGGATTGTGTACGGCGGTTTCATGTGTGCTGGAGGCGGAGACGGAAAAACACAACGAAAGGCGGATGGAATCTATGGATAAGGAAGCGGAGAAGCACACTCAGCAATCGCATTTTCACCTCGTTCTGACTGTGGTCAACCAAGGACACAGCGACGCTGTTATAGACGCGGCTCATTCGGCGGGAGCGAGAGGCGGCACTATCATCAAGGCGCACCGCCCCGACTTGGGCGAATCGGCTAAGTTTTTCGGAATCTCCCTCCAGTCGGATAAGGAGGTTGTGGCGATTGTCGTCCCGCGCGGCTACAAAAAGGAGCTTATGACCGCCATCAACAAACGCTGCGGAATGAGCACACAAGCGGAGGGGATAGTTATCTCACTCCCTGTTGACAGCTGTGAAGGGATTCAGATGACCCCGAAGGAGTAGGGGGAGGCGAATAGCTGATTAAAATTGCAGCAGGATGTATCGGTATTAATTACAGCATACAGGTCGTTACTTATTGCTACGCGGTTGCTGTTCCTGTCGCTAATTTCAGCAGCCTACGCAAAGCGAGCGGGAGGCAGGTTTGCCTAACGGGGAAACCCTATACTTGCCTATTGCTATGCTGTTCCCTGTTGCTAATTCCTGTAGCCTACGTAATGTGTGTTAACCCTCAATCTTCCTAACGGGGACGCACTATAGGTCGCACGGCGACCTATACAGGGGAACCCCCGACGAGGGTTCCCCTGCGGAAAAAATGTCCTTAGGGACATTTTTTCCTACCCCCTCCTGCGTTTTCTGACGATTAAGGATTTCGCCATCTGCGGATGGCGACTTAGGGTGCTACCCTAAGAACCCGCAAGCCTTTACAAAGGCTTGAGCCAAATTCTCAGTCTTTGGCAACAGATTTCAGTTTAATATTAATTAATATCCATGGGAGGTCAAATCTCATATGAGATTTTATGAATACGGAGATAAAGACGCGAAAACCCTAATGCTCATTCACGACAGCAAGCGAGGCTGGGATAAGTGCTTCGAGCAGCTTCTTCCCCTTCTGTGGGAGGACTTTCACGTAATCATGGTTTCTCTCGACGGCTATGACGACCTCGAGACTACATCATTTAAGTCGGTCTCCGCCGCCGCCGCGCGGATAGAAAGCTTCGTCCGAAAGGAGCTGTCCGGCAGGCTCTACGGCGTGTACGGCGCGGAGCTGGGAGCTAACATAGTGTGCAAGCTCCTCTCCGACAGGAAAATCCGTATCGCAAAAGCCGTCATGGATTCCGCGCAGCTCTACTCCTTCGGCATACTCAATAAACCTGCGGCGGCACTCAAAACCGCCGTTACAGATAAGCTCCGCACCACCGCCTCTCCCCTCCTCCTCAAATTAGCGGGAGTAGGAAGCACGGCGGCGCGGGACAAGGCGTACTCCTCCTTTGTCGGGAAGGAGAGCCTCTACAGCGCGTATCTCTCCTCCCTCTCGTTTGTAAGAGGGCTGTCGGAGAAAATCGGCAAGGGCGATGTGTACACGGAGTTTTGGTACACGAAGGGAGACCTCCTCTCGCAGTACAGCGCGGGGAGGCTGAAGAAGCTCATTCCGAGCGTTCGGATACGCGTGTTTGACCACGATATATCGAACGACAGGAATGAACTGTACAGGGCGATTGCGGAGGCTATTTCGCCGAGGTAAATCTTACTCATCATTTATCACTTATCATTCATCATTTTTCATTTGAGCTAAAACGATGCTTTTGTTTCCTGCGAGAACGAGAACGAGGCTTTAAATGAAGAATGATAAACGAAGGGCGGCGAGAAGTGACTTCCCGCCGCTAAACAATAAGGATCTGACAATACGCATGAGTAAAATAGCAAAGGACAAGCAAGATATTGCCCCGAAGGGTTTCTCCAAGCAGATTACATTAGCCTGCAAGGGAGTTGCGGTGTGTTTGCTCTTGTGGCATCATTATTTTTGGCAAGGCGGTTCTTTTTACTCCACGGTGTTTGTAGGAGGTATTGACGTCGTAGAATTTACCGGTCAGCTCGGCAAAGTTTGTGTAGCGATATTTTTTCTGCTCAGCTCTTACGGATTAACGCTTTCTTATGCAAAATGGAAAGAGGAGAAAAAAAGATTCGGCATTTGTTTTTGACAGGTATATATCCTTAATGAGCGGATTTTGGTTTATTTTTGTTCTTGCAATTATTTCGGGCTTTTTCTTTGGGAGAAACCCATTTGACGTTTACGGAGTCAAAACTTCTCCTGTTTTCGCGTTGATAGATTTTTTGGGGCTTTCACATTTGATGAAAACCCCTGAATTTAACGCCACATGGTGGTATATGAGCTTGGCGGTTGTGCTGGTGCTTGTTTTTCCGCTGGTTTTTGCGTTTACCAAAAGATTCAAGCTTATCGGTCTGTTTGGCTTTGCCTTTTTATACTATGCAGGATTTTTAGGAAACAGTGAAATAACTCAGTATTTTGCCTCCGCTGTTTTAGGCTGCCTTTTAGCGCAGAGAAACGGATTTTTAAAAACCTCTCGTCGCTCACTTTCCCTGCGACATTGTCCTCGTAGAGCCTACGAATGATGTTGTCGATAGCGGCGGAGCGGTTCTTCTTTTGCTTGAAGTCGCGTTTACTCTGCTTGATTGCCTTTTCGCTTTCAACATCGCTTATCCGCTTAATCTGTTTTACAAACTCGGTTTCGTTGTTACGAGCTAACTCCAGAACTCGTTGAAGGTCAGTTAAAACGATACAGTCTCCCTCTCCCGTGCCGACTGGGACGCATTCGAGACAAGTTGGGATTTCAAGCGGCATCCGCTGATTGGCGGTACGAGCGTCGCGGCGGCGTTTGATAAGTGGGAGAAAGAGTGCGACGAGCGGTTCAGCACCCTCAAAGCCAACGAAGAAGAACTCAACCGCATTTTCATCGACATCTACGGTTTGCAGGACGAACTCACGCCGGAGGTCGAGGACAAGGACGTGACCGTTCGCCCTGCCGACAAAACACGCGATATAAAAAGCCTTATCAGCTACGCCGTGGGCTGTATGTTCGGGCGGTATAGCCTTGATGTGGACGGGCTTGTCTATGCGGGTGGCGAGTGGGACGGCTCGAAGTATACGACGTTTGTTCCCGACCGCGATAACGTCCTGCCCATCTGCGACGACGAGTATTTCGATGACGACATCGCCGGGCGGTTTGTGGATTTCGTGAAGACGCTCTACGGCGAGAAAGTTCAGCCGTGCAATTATAGCCTCCAGTTTACTGATGATTCAGGGTTGCCCGTCAGTGATATGCAGACAGTCATCGCCGACAGAATCAGCACCAACGCAGGAGAGCGAGTATTCTGCGTAAGGTTCACTCTCAAACAGATGGCGTATGACCCGAGTAAGATACCGTCCGTCATAGCTCTTGCTTCAGTTGCCCTCGGCAAACCGACTCTTTCGAGCCTTGCCGTACTCGGCGAAATAAGCATAAGCGGCACGATTCTCAAAGTTGAGGAACTGGCAAGCGTCCTCCAAGTCTGCATTGACAGCGGTGCAAAGAAAGTCCTCGTTCCAATTACTTCGGCGGCGGACATCGGCACGGTTCCCTCCGACCTGATTGGAGCGTTTAGCCTCATTTTCTACTCAACGCCGCAGGAAGCCGTGTTTAAGGCTTTGGGTGTCGAATAGAAATTAATGCAGAAATAAA
>JAISGQ010000050.1 GCA_031262985.1 Oscillospiraceae bacterium | reverse complement strand
CAAAGAAAAGCGCGAAAAAGCTTTCGCATATGGGTTTTTTGGGCTTTTCTTGCATTGTTTTGTTAGTTAATTTTGAATGTGAACCATGCAAGCCTTTGAAAAGGCTTGACCTAAACTTTGCCTCTTTGGCAACAGATTGTAGTTACTTGCTTTCCGCAATCAGCGCGACGGCGTGGGCGGCAATCCCTTCGCCGCTCCCCGTGAAGCCGAGACGCTCCTCCGTTGTCGCCTTGACGTTTATCTGCCCTCTCCCAACATTGCAGGCGGAGGCTATATTCTCCGCCATTGCGTCGATATACGCGCGGAGTTTAGGCTCTTGCGCTATTATTGTAGCATCCACATTGCCCACCGAAAAGCCGCTTTCCAAAAGCCTTTCGCAGACCTCCCTCAGGAGCATTATACTGTTCGCTCCCTTGTAGCGTTCATCGGTATCGGGAAAAATGCAGCCTATATCGTTAAGCCCAGCCGCTCCCAGCAGTGCGTCCATGACCGCGTGGGTCAAAACATCCGCGTCGGAGTGTCCGTCAAGCCCCCGCGCGTAGGGGACATTCACTCCTCCAAGGATTAACAGCCGCCCCTCCTTCAGTCTGTGAACATCATAGCCGTGTCCGATTCTCATTCGTTACTCAACTCCTACTCTAATTACTGCTCGTACTTCTGCCCGTACTACTCCTACTCCAACGACAGCTTCCGAAAACAGCAATACCGCACAAATTTTCACTCTGTGCGGTGCTGCCTTGTTTATCTATATAGATATTATATGCTCATGCCAAGCTCAATCGCCCTGTAGTTAGCCTCGAGCAGGTGTGCCTTCTTCGCGGGAACGCACTTCTTGACTGCCTCGTCGAGAGCTTCCTTCGAACAGAATCCAAGCTCCTTAAACAGTTTGCCTGTGAGGATTATGTTGGAAAGTCCCTTGAGGTTGTTCTCCTCCGCCAGCTTCTGAGCGGGTACGTAGAACGCCTTGACATCCTCGCGCTCCACCTTCTTCTCGATAAGGTAGCTGTCCACTATGACTACTCCGCCCGGAACAACGTCGTCAATAAACTTGTCGAATGACGGCAGGTTCATGGCTACAAACGCATTCGGATTGACTACAAGAGGAGAGCCTATCGTCCTCTTTGAAAGACAGACGCTGCAATTAGCCGTACCTCCGCGCATTTCCGGTCCGTAGGAGGGAAGCCACGACACCTCCAAGCCGTCAATAAGTCCGGCGTAGGCAATTACCTTGCCCGAAAACAGTACGCCCTGCCCGCCGAAGCCTGCAATTAAAATATTATGCTCAGTCATTACTTAACATCCTCCTTATCCTTATAGACGCCGAGCGGATAATAAGGAATCATATTATCGCGAAGCCATGTCAGAGCCTCTGTGGGAGTAAGCCCCCAGTTGGTCGGACAGGTTGAGAGAACCTCTACAATCGAATAGCCTTTTCCCGCTATCTGATTCTCAAACGCCTTCTTTATCGCCTTTTTCGCGTTCATAACATTTTTGGGAGTATCAACCGACACGCGCTGTGCCAGAGCCACTCCGTCAAGAGTAGACAGCATTTCGCACACTCTTATCGGATAGCCCGCGTAGTTCGTATCCCTTCCGTAGGGAGTAGTTTGTGTAATCTGATTGGGGAGCGAAGTGGGAGCCATCTGCCCGCCTGTCATTCCGTAAATCGCGTTGTTGATGAATATTACGGTGATGTTTTCTCCTCTTGTCGCCGCGTGGACGGTCTCCGCAGTGCCGATAGCAGCTAAGTCGCCGTCTCCCTGATAGGAGAAAACCACGTTCTCGGGAACTGCTCTCTTTATGCCTGTGGCAACTGCCTGCGCTCTGCCGTGAGGAGCTTGCACCATATCACACGAAAAATAATCGTAATTAAAAACTGCACAGCCTACGGGCGCTACGCCTACCGCCTTATCTAAGACGCCCAGCTCCTCCATGACCTCTGCCACCAGTCTGTGAACTATACCGTGAGTACAGCCCGGGCAGTAGTGAAGCGGAGCATCGGTAAGTCCCTTGGTCTTTTCAAAAACTACAGCCATTAAACCGCACCTCCTGCTAATTTCTTGATTTCCTCCAGCACCTCTGCGGGAGTGGGGATAATTCCTCCCGTTCGCCCGAAGAAGCTGACAGGGCATTTGCCGTTTACGGCAAGGCGAACGTCGTCAACCATCTGCCCCATGCTCATCTCCACGGTGAGGATTTGCTTAGCGGTGTCTCCCGCCTTCGCGACTACATCCTTCGGGAACGGCCAAAGGGAGATAGGTCTTATAAGTCCCGCCTTTATTCCAAGCTCACGCGCGGAGTTGACAGCACTCCTCGCGATTCTCGACGACGCGCCGTAAGCTACGAGAACTATGTCGGCATCCTCTGTGAGATAGCTCTCGCTCATCTGCTCGGTCGCCTCTATGGTTTCGTACTTCTTGTAACGCTCGACTACAATATTCTCAAGGACATTGGGGTCTATGTAAAGCGAGTTGATTACGTTGTGCTTCCTCTTGCCCTTATGTCCTGAGGTCGCCCACTCCTTTTCGGGGAGCTTGACATCTGCCTCACCTATGGCGACAGGCTCCATCATCTGCCCTAACATTCCGTCCGCCAAAATCATAGCGGGCATTCTGTATTTATCCGCCTTGTCAAACGCACCTGCAACGAGGTCTACCATCTCCTGCACTGTGGAGGGGGCAAAAACGAGAATCTGGAAGTCGCCGTGACCTGTCGCCTTTGTCGCCTGCCAGTAGTCCGCCTGCGACGGCTGGATGCCGCCGAGTCCCGGTCCTCCGCGCTGGATGTTGATTATAAGGCACGGGAGGTCAGAACCGGCGAGGTATGAGATACCCTCCGATTTAAGGCTTATTCCCGGTGAGGAGGAGGAGGTCATAGCTCTCACTCCCGCCGCCGACGCGCCGAGAACCATATTTATAGCCGCTACCTCAGACTCCGCCTGAAGATATACTCCGCCGATTTTCGGCATACGCTTTGACATATACGCCGCAAGCTCCGTCTGCGGGGTTATAGGGTAGCCGAAGAAGTGCCTGCAGCCGGCTTGAATAGCCGCCTCGGCAAGAGCCTCGTTACCCTTCATCAATACTTTTTCTGACATAATTTAGAATACCTACCTTTCTACTGTAATTGCTATATCAGGACACATCATCGCACACATAGAGCATCCGATGCACTCGCTCTCGTCTGAGAGCTTTGCCGGATGATAACCCTTGATGTTAATCGTGTTCTTGTCAATCACAATTATTTTTTTCGGGCAAGCTCCTATACAAAGCTCACATCCCTTGCAAATTGTTTCATTCACGATAATTTTAGGCATTATGCCACCTCCAAATTAAATTTCCCATGGTTTCTTTACGATAATATCTATAGGATAAAGGCTGTCCGCCTTATCTTTCATTATTTGCCGCACATCCGTCATTAGCTCCCTCTTGCAGGTAACGGCTTGCAGAGGCAGCGACAGCCTGTCGGCTACGTCCTTTGCGAATACCGCCCCGTCCGCTACCGTTTCGGGAGTGGTGTACTCAATGAGATGCGCGTTGCTTACTACTCCTGTCGCCTTGAGGCGAGATTTTTGCTCAATCTCGGCGAGCAGCTCGGATGTCTCCTCCACCGAGGGGTGTTTGCTCCTGAACTTGTTGACTACGTAGAGCATTTGATACTGCTTTTCCGAAATGTAGCGGGAGAACCGCCCCAAAACAGTCGCCCCAACGTCATCTCCTCCCACGTCGAGAATTACCGTGCCTTCCTTGAGGAACATGGAATACATCTCGGCGGGAAGCGAGGGCAAATCCACATTTGAGCGGGCGTAGGTCGGAGCAATAAGCTCTATATCAAGATTTTCGAGGAACTCGGGATAGTCGCTCGAGCGAAAATACGGATTGACTATGTCGAGATCGACTACTGTGACGCGTTCTCCTGTTTGCCTTATGTCCGCCGCCAGATTGAGCGCGAAGTTGGTTTTTCCGCATCCGTAGTGACCGCAAATCAGAATAAATTTCCCAAAATCCATCACATCAACCTCCGCCAAAAATATTTTCTTTATATTTTAGCACATATTTTGCTGTAATACAACGAAAATATTTGAAAATATTGAAGAAACGGCAAAGGGAAAGGGAACACGCGGGGAATTTTAGATTGACATAGGCACTGCAAACGTATTATAATACACTACAATGGGTGGAAAATTCTGTATTCCGTGTTATCGGACGCTATAATCAGTTCGTCCGAAGAAAAATAAGCCCTTTTGAAAGGAAGTAGACAAATGCCTAAAGAAATTTTTGTAACGGAGGAAGGTCTCAACGCTTTGAAAGAGGAGCTTGAGCTGCTTAAATCCTTCAAACGTGCGGATATTGCCGAAAAAATCAGAGTGGCGCGCTCTTTTGGTGACCTAAGCGAAAACAGCGAATACGACGAGGCTAAAAATGAGCAGGCACAGGTGGAGGCAAGAATACTGGAGATAGAAACCACGCTTAAGCACGTCAAAATCATCGACCATGACGAAATTACCACAGACACCATCAAGCTCGGCACTAAGGTCAAGCTCCGCGAGAAGAGTACGGGCGACGTTGTGGAATATCAGATTGTCGGCTCAACTGAGGCTGACCCCCTCGGCGGTCTTATCTCAGATGAATCCCCCGTAGGGAAGGCGATTCTCGACCACAATGTCGGCGACGAGGTGGAGGTTGAAACTCCCGGCGGAGTGGCTGTCTATCAGGTTGTTGAGATATCGAAGTAGCCGCGTAAGTCTGTAGCTGCGCAGTTGCGTAGCCCCCCCCTCGCAAGTCCGCAACCCCGCAGTCCCCAATGCTGCAACATCGTAGTTCCGCAAGCCGGAAAACACGCAAATTTAAAAGGCACTCTCCGTACATAAGCTTTCGGAGAGTGCCTTTTTGTGCGTTCTGACAGAAATCGCGAAGCAGTATAACTACAGCTCCCACTTGTCGTCGTCGTCAAAATCCAAATCTATATTGAGCGAACGGTTGCGGATTTCCCTGCGCTCCTCCGGCTCGGGAGGCTCTGCCGCACGCCGCTCCTCGCGCGAACCCTTCGCCGCCGCGCCGTAGCCGCCGCCCGTATCGCGCCTTGCCTCCTGCACACGCTCGCGGCTCTGCACCTGCACCATAGGATTGCTCCGTGCGTACTCCCGCTCCATTGCCCTCCTCTGCCAATCGGGTATAGAAGGCTCTATCCCCTGCTCCATGCTGTCTAATCTAAGCTGACGCTCGGAGGCGAATATAAAGAGCAGTGTGAACAGTGCGAATATTATCGAAACCAACAAGCCGTACAGCCGCTCGTCGGGGGAATATCTAAGCTCCACAGAGTGCTTGCCCGTAGGGATTTCCACTCCCAAAAAGCTGCCGTACAGCTCTGTCGGCGGCACATTCACCCCGTCGATATACGCCTTCCACGACGAGGAGTAGGGTATGGAGGTGATTAGAATTTTCGTGCCTTTAGCCTCAACCGTACCCTTGACATTTCCTCCGTCAACTATGACGTACTGCATCTCACGGCTCTTCATCTCCGAAAGAGCGTCTTCCATCGCCTGCTCGTCGAGTGAGACAAACACGGCGGATTTAATCAAAACCCGCTCCTCCTTCATGGAAATATTCACCGAAATCTCTTCTCCGTAGGCGTACTCGCCGAGGCAGAGGACAGCACCGAGTGCGGGCTGACTGCCGTCTGCAATCAAGTTGCCGTTTGCGGTTACTACGGCGTAATCGGAAAGAGTGGAATCCAGATACATATAGGTTTTTCCTGTTTTCTGCGCCAAAAAGGAGAAGTCAACTGTCGCCGATTCGGAGTACCGCGCCGCCTCAATGCCGTCAACCACCTCAATGGTATGCGCCCCCGAGCCTTCGGCGGCAAGCATACTGCACGGCTCAAATATCCGCACCGCTTTGCCTAAAATATCGGAGCAGAGCCTGTTCTGCGCTTCAAATGGATTTGCGGGGAACTCCTCCTGCACCGCAGCCGTTATGTCCGACAACACACCTATGGACAGGGCATTGCCATTCTCGTAAAGCGCGTAGTTTTCTCCCGCGCTTATCGGGCGGTAGCCGTTTTGCACGGGAACGCCCTCAATTATGTATCGAACGGAGAAGAAGGCGTCTGTAAACTGCGTGAATCCCAGCCCGTTACTTATTCCGAGGGAGTTGAGCAATTGCTCCTCCGACCGAGGCGTAAAGCGAGAATCTGTGTCAATGGAGTTGAGGGAGGTGATGTCCCGCGCGTTTATGACCTTCGAGCTGCCTCTTATTCTCATAAATTCGCCGTCGCGCTTCGCCGCCTTCTCGTTTTCCTCTATCAGCTTCGCCGCCTGAGAGGAGTACGCCGCGTCGTTGTCATATCGCTCCAAGGCGACAAGCTGTGACTTTGAATCAGCCGCCCTGACTGCGAACACTCCGCCTGCCGTCGCCTCCGCAAAGACGCACAGCATGAGAATGATTCCGAACACGGCGGAGGGACGTCTGTCGGTCATAAGGAGCATTGTTACGGCGGAAAACAGTATGATAAACGATACTGTAAAGAGAATCAGTATAAAGTCGCTGTCATTTCCCCTCGAGAATATAACTCCCGCGTATAGAACCGAAACAACGGAAAAGCTGAGAAGCACGTTGATTATGTTGATTCCCTGCGGCTTTGAGAAGCTCCTCGCCGCAAGTGACACGGCTATCACGGGGAAAATAAAGCTTATCCCTAAGTCGAGGGCGGAGGGGAAGCTGAATGAGGTGAACACAAATGACAGCTCCGAAAGAAGCATGGAGGAAAGGATAAATACTATAAAGAACAGCCCAAGCTGACGTTCGCTACGGTCAAGCTGCCTGTTGAAGAAATAAAGGGGGAGCATTATCAGCGAAAAGCATGAGCAGAAGAGTGACGTGTCTGCGCCGGCGGTCATGGTGTGTCCCATAAAGAGAGAGGACATAAGCTGATTTACGGATACTGCCGGTACTTGCTCCACAGAACGCACCGCCATTGAAATTTCGGAGGCGGCAAAGACCGATGGGAGGAATACCGCCATGGAGCATCCCACGGCGAGGACAAAGCAGATGACAAGCTGGAGGAGTGCCTTCGATATGTGCACCTTATCCTCACAGATAATCGACATCCACACGAAAAACGCGAAGGAGAATATCAAAAGTGCCGACCACAGCGTGTAGCAGGTAATCATAAAGAGTGCCAGTGCTATAGCTATCCACGCAACACGCCCCTTGTCGAGGAGCAGTACTATGCCGAACGCCACAAACGGCAGCAATACTGCGGCGTCAAGGAGCTGAGGGGCGAACAGCGCGAGAAGTGTGCCGCTGCACCCTGCGTAGGCGACAGACAGCGCGAGGCTTATCTCCACCTTTTTCGAGGACAGCTCCGCGACGAGTATGTAGGAGGTAAAGCCCGCCAGCCCTGTTTTTATGCAGACAATTATGAGGTACGCGGTGAGCATACTCCTCTCGTCAAAGAAGACCGCGAGCAAGTTTATCGGGCTTACAAGGTAGGCGGAGTAGCGCATAAAAAAGTCCTCTCCAAGCCCGCTGAAAAAGATGTAGGATATTCCGCCCTTTCCATTGATTACTTCTCTGAGGGTGTTAAGCTCCGATATCCACTCGCCGCTGAACTCCGAGAGGAGTGACAGCTCTCCAAAGGGATACACTCCTGCGGAAAGGCAGACAATAAGTATAACCGCCGCAGGCATGAGGAAGGAGAACAGTGCCATTCCTCTTACTGCGCGGCGTTTGTTTTCTATATCTGTAATGTCGGAATTTTGCAAGCTGTTCACTCCCTTCACGGAAAATATGGCGGTATGGAATAGATATAGTTATACCGCGCCGCCCGAAAAGGCTATGACTTTTCGGGCGGTAGTGTTATGTTTCTTATTAAGCCTCGGGGAGAACCGCAACATAGGAGATTGAAGCCACTGCGCCGTCCTTCACAACTACGCTGAATGTGCTGTCGCCCTTCGTGTACTTGTAGAGTACTCCGTCATTTTCGACCTCTCCGTAAAGCTCGGTTATCTTCGCGGGGTCTGCGCCTATCTCGAGCCCCTCGGGAGTTGCAACTGTGTCGTCGATAATATCCACTCTGAACACATAGTCGGTTTCGCCTATCGTGTATGTCCTGAGCTGGAAGCCGCCGTATGTGTACACCTTGTCCACTCCGTCAAAGGCGCAGGCGGGGTCTTCGAAGTAGGATTTCGGCTCGCCCAAAGCCTCTATGACAGCCGCCGCCTCGTCATTCGGATAAATCTCCGTTTCACCCGACACGAAGCAAAAGCCCTTCTCCGTCTTGACATTTCCGGCGGGAGGGTTGTCGTCAGTAGCGTCTCCTCCGCAGGCGAACAGTGTGACAAGCATGAGTGCCGCTATCAGCATTGCAGTAAACTTTTTCATTTTCATTTTCCTTTCAAATTCAGATGTATTTTTCGATTGCAGAACATTTCTGCACTGCTAATCGGAGATTTCCGTGTTCTCTTTCTTCAAATCGCCGGAGCTTAAATCGTTCTCCGATTTATTCAAGTCGCCGGAGCTTAGTTCCTTCTCCGCTTCCTTAGGAGGCTTTGCGCCAAAGCTCTTGAGATAGCCATACTCCTCAAGCTCCCTGTACTGGTCCGCCTTCATCTGGTTATAAGTATTGACCTTTTCCTCCCAGATAAGCAGTAAATCCTCGTCGGTGTGCGGCTTAAATTCGTAATTCTCCGAAAGGAACTTCCCGAAGTACTCAGTCAGTTTCTCCGCGCCCGACAGGTTGAGGTGAAGCCCCATGTCGTAGGTATCTACGGAGAAGTCGAGAGAACCGTTGTCCTGCGCCTTCTGCTCCTCTCCGCCTGTATCGGAGGAGGGCATATCGGAGGAGGAGACAGCCGCGCCGTCCTCTCCTACTGCGGGGAGGGAGGGGAAATTGATTACTTGAGTTTTGCCGTCCTCGGCAGTGGTGAGACCGCTGAGGAAGTTGATGTAGGTTAAATCGTTCTCCTTCGCGTACTGCGCCATTTGCTCGTCCCACTCGTCGTACCACGCGGGATAGAGGCTGGGAGCTTTAATCAAAATCAGCTCCACTCCATTATCTTTACACAGCTTTGTCATCATGTCAAGATATTTATAGCTGTTTTCCCCAAATTGGTAGTCCGCGAGGGGAACGACGTAGGGGATGGAGTCTACCGCCTTCACGTCCGCCCTCATCAAAAAGCCGTTGTGCGACACCTTGTCGCGTGCGATTATATACTTAAAGTCCTCCGCCTTTATGTCGTTCCAGCGGGAGTGATAGCGGAGTATCGGGAACACGTAACTGAGCAGGTCCTCGCCCTCTGTCATGCTCGCCTTCGCCGACTTTATCTTCTGTGCGGAGAGCCTCATGCCGTCTATGTTAAGGCGGTTGTAGGCTTCACTCTGCGGAGTATCGTACTGCATTGCCAGCACATTAAAGACGAACACCTTGGGCTTTTCGTATTTGAGCGTTTCCTCCATGAGGTAGTACGACTGCCACATGAGCTGCTGTGCCGAGCCTCTTATGAAGCTTGTTATGCCGTATTTCTCCCACAATGTTACGGGAGAAAAGTTTTCGTACACCTCACAGTCGCCTACAAACACAACATCGTGTGGGGTAGTCTCCTTGTAGTATTCGGCTATGAGCGCGCCTTCGGGAATCTCGCTCATATATTTCGGCATGAACAGCCCCTGCAAGAAGATGAAGCTGCCCGCCCATATACAAGCAGCCATTACGGCGGCGAGTATTCGTTTTGTGGTTTGTTTTTTCATTTTATCTTTAAAACTCCTTTTTGCCGAAAAGGGATTAGATTATCCTAAAATTGATTGTAGATAAACTGCGAGCTGTCGTAGCCCGCGCCGTATGCGCCGAATATCAAAATGGAGAAGGCGAGGAGGAACACAACTGCGTAGCGCAGTGAGATGTGCTGTTTTGAGAGCTTTTTCCTCACCGAACCGCTTCTGCCGATAAGGCTGACAGCGAGCATTACGAGGACGCCCGCTCCTACTACGGCGAAATCGGCGGCTGATACTCCCAGCTTGAGGACGTCGCCGTTCCAGAGAATTTGCGGGTTGAACTTGTAGAAGATTGTGCCGAACTGCTTAAAGCAAGTGCCAACATCGCGGTAGCAGTCGAGCATACGCAGTGTACTCATGAGGAAGAAGGTACGCGCCATCTGAAATACGGCGTAGCCCTTTGTGCCGCCTATGCTTGTTTTCTCGTGGAATTTCTCGTAGAGGGGTCTGAGCTCCTGCGAGATTATGATTATCACTCCGTTGAGCAAGCCCCATATGATGAAGTTCCAGCTTGCGCCGTGCCACAGTCCCGTGACAAACCACACTATGAGCGTCGAGAGGTACACCGGTACGCGCTTGCCGATATTTGCTCCCAGCTTCTCACGCGACCACTTTGACAGCTTGAGCATGGACTTGCACACCGAAACGGGGTAAAACACGTAGTCGCGAAACCATGAACCCATTGTAATGTGCCACCTGCGCCAGTACTCCTCGATATTTTTCGAGAAGAAGGGGCGTTCGAAGTTCTCCGCAAGAGTAATGCCGAGAGTTTCGGCTATGCCTATAGTTATATCTATGCCGCCTGTGAAATCGGCGTAGAGGGTAACTCCCCAGAATATCATCTCCAGCACCACATATGTGCCTGTGTATTCGTCGGGGTTCGCCACTAACGCGGACACGGCGGGGAGGAGGCGGTCGGCTATAATCAGCTTCTTGAAGAAGCCCCACAGAATCCTCTGCAAGCCGAAGGTTATCTGCCTTAGATTAAAGCGATGTTCGGAGAAGAGCGTCTGCGAGAGCTGGTCAAACCTGCTGATAGGTCCTTGCACCAGCTGCGGGAAGAAGGAGACAAACAGCGCGAGCTTGAAGAAATTCTGCTCCGCTTGGTATTTGTTCCTCCACACGTCGATGATGTAGCCGGTGGTCTGGAAGATGTAGAAGGATATTCCCATGGGGAGAATCAGATTGAGCATGGGAATGGAGGTGTCTGCGGTGAACAAATCGAGCAGGGAGTTTATATTCCCTATCGCGAAGTTAGTGTATTTGAGTACCGCAAGTACGAGGAGGTTGTAGAGTATTCCGACTAAAAGCCACGCCATGCGCTTTTTGTCCATAGAGGACTTGTAGGCTTTCTTCTCCTCCTTAGACAGCTCCCCCTTGTGTGCCTTTAAGTAGGCGGACTGGCTCTCGTGGAGCTTAGTCAGGCGAATGGAGGAGAAGTAGGCGGAGACGGTGGTCAATGCGATAAAGACAAGGCACTCCCACCCCGCGAACGCGTAGAAAACGTAGCTCGCGGCAAGAAGAAGCTGCCACTGGAATCTCCTCGGTATGATGTAGTAGAGAGAAAACAGCAGCAGGAGGAAAAATATGAATGTTGAGGAGGTAAAAAGCATAAATCAAAACTCCAAGTCAGATAGTGTCGTCATAGCGCGGAGCAATATTATCAGTCGTCGTCCGAAAGGCGGCTCACAAGGGAGAAGAGAGCCTGTGCTGAATTGAAGTTTTCGGCTACAATCTCGCCTGCCGGAATGGATATGTCAAACCGGTCGCTTATCTCGGCTATCACCGATATTATGTCGAAGGAGTTGAGGATTTTGTCGTCTATCAGGGTTGTGCAGGTGTCAAAATCCACCTCCGGATGTAAGTCCTTGAGTATTTCGATTATTTCGCTGAGTTCCATTTTTAATCATCCTTTCAGTTGAGTGGTGTGGGGTTGGGTATAGGAGTAGCAGGTAGCAAGGTCTGCTCTCGGTAACCTACGCAAATTGAGGGGGAGGCAAGCCTTCCTAACGGGGACGCCCTATAGGTCGCACGGCGACCTATACAGGAAACCCCCGACGAGGGTTTCCTACGCGAGAAATGTCCTTAGGGACATTTCTCCCTACCTTCCTGCGTTTTTCTGACGATGGGGGATTTCGCCCTCTGCGGAGGGCGAGTCAGGGCTCTGCCCTAACGACCCGCAAGCCTTTGAAAAGGCTTGACCTAAACTTTAACTCCTTGGCAACAGATTTTAGTTAGAGTGCCGTAGATTTAGTTGCAGTGCCGCGCAGTCACAGTGCCTTGAGCTGCTTTCTGTCAATCTTTCCGTTAGGAGTGAGCGGCATTGCCTCAATTATCCGTATCTTGTTCGGAATCATGTAGCGCGGCAGCTTCTCCCGAAGGTATTCCATCAGAGGCACTATCTCAGTGTCGCCCACTGCGTATAGTATAATCTTCTTCTTTACCTCGTCAAACACACAGCACGCCGCCGATACTCCGTTCGCCATGTTCGCGATAAGCTCGATTTCTCCAAGCTCAATACGGTGTCCCATGTGCTTTATCTGGTAGTCTAAGCGGGAGATAAATATAAGCTCCCCGCGTTCGTTGTACTTCGCAAGGTCGCCCGTCCTGTATATAAGCTCAGGGTAGGCTGTGTTGAGCGGGTTTTGCACAAACACCTCGCCTGTCCTCCCGAAGTCGTTGTAGTAGCCGAGAGTGACGCACGTTCCTCTTATGCAGATTTCTCCTGCCTCGCCGTCCTTTGCGGGCTTATTATCCGAGTCCAAAAGCATTATCCCCGTGTTTCTGAACGGTCTGCCGATAGGGATAACGTCGCTCGCCTCAAACTCGCGGTCTACCTCGTAGTAACAGCTCATGCCCGTACACTCCGTAGGTCCGTAGAGGTTGACAAACTTCGCGTCAGGCAGAACACCCCTCCACAGATTAAACTGCTTGACGGGGAAAACCTCACTCCCGAAAGCAACGGTGTGGAGGTATTCCGGCACTATCTCCTTGAACGCACCCAAGCCGGAGATTACGGTAAGTGCGGACACTACCCAGCAGACTGTGTTTATCTTATACTCATTGAGGTATTTGACAAGTGCCACAGGCTGCATAAACAGCTGCTTCGGCACTAAGTAGGTAGTCGCGCCGAACTTAATCGTGGGATAAAGCTCCTTTAAGCAAGCGTCAAAGTAGAGGGGAGTTTGGTTCGCGAACACAGTTTCCTCGCCGAAGTTCAGCACTTCCGACAGGTTTTCGATATAGTCTATAACCGAGCGATGGCAGGCGCAAACTCCCTTAGGTACTCCCGTACTGCCCGAGGTGAATACGATATACAAAGGGTCTACATCAAGCTGGCGTTCTCTGACAGATAAAAGCGCGGAGGCGTCCTCCTGCGTTTTAATTATGTCGCTGTAGAAGAGCAGAGCGGCATCTCCCGCTACTGCCTTTGCCGCCTCCAGCGTTTTTTCGTCGCATATGACGGCACGCGGGCGAAGGGAGGAGAAAATCAGCTCCACTCTGTGAGCGGGCATCTCCTCATCTATGGGGACGTAGTGGCAGCCGCCGTACACCGCGCCGAAGAAGGCGGCGACGGCGTTCGGGTGCTTCTCCATAAACACAACCACGGGTTCTGCGTAAAAGCCGCCTGCCGCGAGAGCTGAGCCGATTGCGCGTGCATTTTCAGACAGCTCGCGGAAGGTAAGCCCCTCTGCTCCATTTGAAAAGGCGAGCTTTTCGGGCACTCTCTCCACTGTATTTTCAAGATAGCGAAGTATGTTCGTCTGCAAGTTTTTTGCCTCCCAAAACACTCATATTAATTTAAGCGGCACACCGCATGCTTCCACCGACCGCGACGCAAGAACCTCCATAGCGTCCACAACGTCAAAGCCCAGAGGGCAGTGCCGCTTGACTACAGAAAGCTCCGTACAGCCCAATATGACGCACTCCGCGCCGCTACTCATGAGAGCCGTAGCACAGCCGCACAGCATATCTAAGGAGACGGCTCGTCCCGCCTTGACCTGAGTGTAAATTATGTCGGTGATAATCTCCTGAGTTTCCCTTGAGGGGAGTACGCAGTCTACGCCGACGACATTCAGCTCCCGCTGGAATATCGTGCTTTTGACCGTACCCGCAGTCGCCATAAGCCCCGCGCGTTTCACGCCGCGCTTTTTCATCTCCAGCGCAGTTTCCCTCACTGCGTGTACTACAGGCACAGGGAGCTGAGATACAAGCTCCTCATGAAAGCAGTGCGCCGTCATGCACGGGATGGCAATCAGCTCCGCTCCCATAGCCGCGAGAGTTCGTCCTGCCTCAATCATCATGGGCAGGGGACTTACCGTACTCCCGCCGAGGATGTAGGCGGTTCTGTCTGGGATTGAGGGTCGGCTGAGGATGGTCATGGGGATATGCTCCTGATCGGTTTTCACATCGGTCATTTCGGTGACAAGCTCCATAAAACAGGCAGTTGCCATAGGACCGAGCCCGCCTATAACGCCGAGATGCTTCAAAAGACATTACCCCCTTCTCTGTCGGAATACTCTTTCGGAATACTATCCTACGTATCAGGATTTCGGAGTTGCGGGATAGAGCGACGCATCAAAATCGTGGCTGTCCTTGTGCTTCTTTGAGTAGTCGAGCAGCTGTTTGTCGGTGAGCATGAAGAAATTGCCTCCGCCCACTCTGGGAGTTGCATCGAAGTGATACCAGCCTGTGCCTACGTTAATGAGGCTCCAGAAGTGGTTGCTCCTGCCCGCCTTCTTTATCTTAACAATGTCGATATTGTCAATACCCTGATGCTCGAGAAGCGACTTCGCGACAGAAAAATACGTGTAGCAATCGCCCACTCTGTTCTTGAAGCCCAGCACCGCCGCTTTTTTGTAGTCCCCGTGGTCGGCGTGGTTGACGTAGCCGATGTTTGACCTCGTCCATGTGTAGATAGCGCGGGCTTGTTCCTTCTGCGTCATGCCGGTTTTGATTATCTTCGCGATAACGGTGGTTACGTAGTTCTCCAGCTGTTCGTCCTGCGTTAACGCGGCAGTCTTTGCCACTGTAAATTTAACGGTGACGGAAGCCTCGTTTCCCGCTTTGTCAACCGCGCTGTAGGTGACGTTGTACGTCCCGAGTTTATCGGGGACAACCTCGCTTGAATCGACCTTCAGAGCGATATCCTTGTCGCGGTTGTCGGTAACTGTAACACCCTTCTTGTAGGAGATGTTGTCGCCCAGTACTACCCGCCTGTCCTTTGCTCCCTTGATTTTCGGAGCAGTGGTATCAAACTTAATTTTCACCTTGGACACCATGGATTTCGACTTGTTGCCGGAGGAATCCTCAAGGTGAAAGTGAACTATCTGCTCGCCCTCGATGGAAAAGTCGGGAGTGTTCTCCACCACCGTCTTTACGGGAGAGCAGTCAACTAAGTTTTTGTAGAAAACCATGTCGGCGGGATTGTCGTCTCCCCAAACTTCGCAGTCAACCGCCTTCGCGGTGGGAGGAGTAGTATCCACTACGAGCATGAGCGTGTCGTACACCTTGTCGTCCTTTTCCACCAAAACCCCATATGTACCGGCGGTGGTCATCATCTCATTGGTGATTTTTGTCAGGAGTACAGCCGGTTTGCCGTCTGTGGAGAAATCCGATATCCTCACCTTCTGCGTGCCTGCTTCGTACTTCACATAAAGCGGAACGGAGGCTAAATCGGAGAGCAATCGGTAGAAGCCGATTTTTACTCCTACACGGAAATTGCCGAAGGGTACGTTGTTTGAATTTGCGTCAATAGGAAGGTCGCTGTTTGAAAGAAATTCGCCTTCTGAAATCGCGTAGTCCTCCCGTCCTCCCATACTGAATTTGTAGGAGGAGAAGTCGAGGGCGGCAACCGCGCCGAACATATCCCTGTCCGAGAGAACCGACTGACCGTTTATGTACAGCAAATTCATCATAATTAGGGCGGAGAAGCCCACTATTATAATGAGAGTAATTATTTTCTTTATCAGCGTAGGCGGATTTTTTCTTCCTGCCGCCTGACGACCGTACATCATATTGACGTCTGTCTGTTTCATAAGCCAGCCGCGAATTTCGTTGCCGTACCCCTCCCCGCCGCGCTTAGGAGCATAGCTCTGCCTGAATCTGACGGCAGTCGAGCGGGAGGATGCGTTAAACCGTCCTCCCTCATTGCGTCTTGCGGAAGTAGGTCGTCCTGTTGAATTAAGTCCGTTTAAGCCGAAGCTGTTTAAATCAAAATCACCTGACGTATCAATTCGCCTCCTTCATATATTCTGCACAATATCTTCACAGAAATAAGTATATCTTCTACATATAGAGCTTGACTGATAAATTATACACTAAACCTCGCCGCCCTGCAATGAACGAATGTTAAAAAATTTGTGTCATAACGGTTACAAATATGGTTAAACAAGCCATACAAAAGCGGATTTAGGGCGGGAGGACGTAATCCGAGCGGTATCTTAATACCACACGTCGCAGTCCTTGCGGTTCTCTGCTTCCTTCTTAGCCTGTTTTTCGGAGATTTTGGTGTTCCCCTCAAACGACAGATTGGTAAGCCCCGTCAGCTTCGAGATAGGAGAAAGGCTTTTAATATCGTTGTAATCCATATACAGCTCAAGGAGGTTCTTGAGATTTTTCAGCGCGGAGATGTCGCCTACCGTGTTGTTCGAGAAGCTGAGTACAGTGAGATTTTGAAGATTTTTGATGGCGGAAATGTCGCTCACCTTGTTATCCTCAAAGCTCAGTGTGTCAAGCTCGGGCAGCTCCGCGACAACGGATATATCGGAGATATTGTTGCTGTTCATCTCCAGTATACGAAGGCTTTTGAGAGAGGCAAGAGGCGATATGTCGGACAGCTTTTTGTCCTCCACGCCGTTGTTGCCTATGTTGAGGCTTTGCAGGGAGGTAAGCCCCGCTATGGGAGACAAATCGGTTACACCGTTGCTCCAAAGATTAAGTATACGCAGCTCCGTCAGCTCCGAGAGTTTCGTTAGGTCGGTCACAGAATTTGCGGACAGGTGCAGTTCTGCAAGCTTAGTCAGCGCGGAGAGTGCCGATATCTCCGAAATCTCGTTCTCCCTCAAATCGAGGGAGGTGAGATTGCGAAGGTTTTTCAGCGCGGAAATGTCGGTTATCTTGTTATTCCCGAGATTAAGCTGTGTCAGCTGCAAGAGAGAGGAGAGCGGCGAAATATCGGTGATGTAGTTGTAGCTGTCGTTTATCTCCTCGTTTTCCTCGTTGACCGTCCTCTTACCCAGATTGAGCACCTTGAGGTTTTCGCAGTATCTCAGCTCCGATATATCGGTGAGGTTCATTCCGCTCAAATCAAGCGTCTCCACATCGGTGCTTATCGTAAGTCCTGCTATCTCTATCTCCTTCGGGTTTGAGGCGGCACAGCCCTTGATTGAAAGAAGCACGATAATTGTCAGCACCAATGCCGCGAGTACTATGAGCACCTGCGGGCGGTAGTCCCATAAAAGGCTCGGTATATCAATTTTATTCATAGAGTTTCTTGTTACTGTTCTTCTTCGGTTAGCCATTTTGACCATTCCCTTCTGCGTGGTGGTATTATAGCCCCGCTCCTTAGATAGTGCGGGGTAATATTTGAGTTGAGTTGCCTTACTATACCATAAAATAACAGCATTCGCAAGAAAATAGCATATTTTTTAACATTTACGGATAAAGTAATGGAATATTTCACCTTTGGGTAGTATAATTTAGGGGTATAAATATAGCAGCTCCGATTGACATTTGCCATTTTCTTGACGGTCCTTTTGTCGTCAAACATCGTTGTCCTCCTTGCCTTGCGTCAGCAAAGCTTCGTCGTCAGCCTTGTTTGGCGACAAAAATCCTCGCCAATAAAATAACATATGCCAACCGGAACTGCTATAGCAGAGGTAATACCAATATTTGATTTTGATGCAATAAATAAGGAGTAACCACAAGAGCCATATGAAACCTATTTTCAAATATCTTCGCCCCTACAAAAAACAGCTCATAGCAGGTCCGTTTTTCAAGCTGCTTGAGGCGGTCGGGGAGCTTATGCTCCCCCTTATTATGGCGAGGCTCGTAAACCTCGCCGACAAAGGCGCGGCGGCAGCACTCATCTGGCGGCAGGCGGGAACTATGCTCACTATAGCCGTGTTCGGGCTTTGCTCCGCGCTGCTGTGTCAGTACTACGCATCCGTCGCCGCGCAGGGGTACGGCACGGCTCTGAGAAACGCACTGCTCGCGAAAATAACCTCACTCGACGCCGCTACGCTCGATAGCTTCGGACGCGCCTCCCTCGTAAACCGAGTGACCAACGACACCGCAAAGCTCGACGGAGCGGTCGCGATGCTCATACGGCTTGTGGTACGCGCCCCCTTCCTCTGCGTAGGAGCGGCAATAATGTCGGTGATGATAAGCCCACGCCTGTCGGTGATAATTATTGTACTGACGGTAATATTCATAGCAGTACTGTGGCTTCTCATGTTCCGCACCCTCCCGCTGAGCATGAAGGTACGCCGTAAGCTCGACTCCATGCTATTGATCATAAGGGAGAACCTGTCGGGCATGAGGGTAGTACGCGCATTCGGCAGAGGTGCGAAGCAGACGGAAAAATTCGCAGATACCGCCGCGGAGCATACCTCCGGCTCTGAGACGATAGGTATGTTAGGCGCGGTTTTAAACCCTGTCACTAACTTCCTGATGAACATCGCCATAGCACTGCTCGTGTGGTTCGCAAGCGGCAGTGTCCCTGCGGGGGAGATGACGAAGGGCGATATGGTGGCGTTTATCAGCTATGTAACTACGATTATGCTCCAGATGATAATCATCGCGCGGCTCGTGATTCAGTACACAAACGCCTACGCAAGCGCGAGACGCGTGGGGGAGGTACTGTCTGCTGCTCCTCTGATAACCGATTCGGACACTGCCGCCGATGTGAATTTCAGCAAGAAGAATAAGGGCAGGCACACGGCTGTGGAGTTTCGCGGCGTCAACTTCTCCTACCCCTCGTCAAAGGAGCAGTCGCTCTCCGGCGTATCCTTCTCGCTCAGAGCGGGCGGCTCGCTTGGCATAATAGGCGCGACGGGGAGCGGAAAAACTACCCTCGCAAGCCTCATGATGAGGGAGTACGACGTGTCGAGCGGTTCTGTGCTGATTTTCGGCAGTGACGTTCGCTCGCTTCGCCTAAAGTCGCTCCGCTCGGTGTTCGGCTTTGTCCCGCAGAAGGCAGTGCTTCTCTCAGGCTCTGTGAGGGGCAATATAAGAAACGGCAATCCCGATTGCAGTGAGGAGGAGATAATCTCCTCCGCGAAGGCGGCACAGGCGGACGATTTTATCAAAAAACTCAGCGGCGGTTACGACTTCTATATCGAAAAGGGAGGCGGAAACCTCTCGGGAGGACAGCGGCAGCGCGTTACCATAGCACGGGCTTTGGTGAGAAAGCCGAAAATCCTCCTCCTCGACGACTCCACCTCCGCGCTTGACGCGAACACCGACGCGGCACTGAGAGCGGAACTGCGCCGATTGGGGCAGGAGTTTTCCATGAGCACGATAATCATCTCCCAGCGAATCTCGGCTGTAAAGCACTGCGACAGCATACTGGTGCTGGAGGAGGGAGCGGCAGTCGGCAAAGGTTCGCACGAACAGCTCCTCTCTGAATGTGAGGAGTACAGGGAAATATACGAAAGTCAGGAAGGGTAGGCG
Organism: Oscillospiraceae bacterium; assembly: GCA_031262985.1. Lineage (GTDB taxonomy): Bacteria > Bacillota > Clostridia > Oscillospirales > Acutalibacteraceae > JAISGQ01. Next base: position 5,102 of record JAISGQ010000050.1, on the reverse strand, counting down.
GTGAGCAGATGAAGAAAAATAAAGGCGTTGTTTGGCGGCTGCTTAAATATATCGGCAGGCACAAGCTGTTGTTCGTGCTTGCCTGCTCCCTCGCACTTTTCGGCACTCTCGCCGATTTGTTTATCCCCCTTATGACCGCCCGCGCAATCGACTGCATAAGCATAGAGGGAGTGTCCGAACTCCCCCTCATGATGTCGTATATCGTGAAAATAGTGCTGCTGGCGGTAATTTCTCTCTCGTTTAAGTACCTTTCGGGGATGCTCATCAACGTAATTGTCGCAAGAGTGGCGAACGATATGAGGATTGACGGCTTCTCTAAAATGCAGAGGCTTCCCATGAGCTTCTTCGACTCCGCCTCCCACGGAGATATAATAAGCCGCCTGATTAACGACATCGACCTTATAGGAGAAGGACTTACTCAGACGCTGGAAAATATATTCTCCGGCTTTATCATGTGTGCAGGCTCTTTGCTGTTCGCCTTCCTCCTGTCGTGGAAAATCGCACTTTGTCTCCTGCTTATCTCTCCTCTCTACTATCTGATAGCGAGGTTTATCTCAAGCGGCTCTGTGCGGCTCTTTGCCCGTCAGCAGGATTTAGTGGGCAACCTGTCGGCGGCGGCTGAGGAGAGTGCGGACGCGTTAGAGGTCCTTCGCGCATTCTCTCTGGAAGAGCAATCGCAGGAAAACTTCGAGGAGATTAACTCGCGGCTCTATGACGTCGGCTGGAAGGCGCAGTTCTACTCCGCGCTTGCAAACCCCTCCACAAGGCTGATTGTCCACTCCTCGTATATACTCGTCGGAACGCTCGGAGCAATGGGCATACTCGGCGGAAGTCTCACTCTCGGCTTGGTGTCGGGACTGCTCACCTACTCAAGCCAGTACTCAAAGCCGATTAACGAGCTGACGGGAGTGATAGCCCAGTTTCAGCTGGCACTTGCCTCGGCGGGGCGGTTCTTCTCCTTTATGTCCGAGGAGGAGGAAACAGACGACAGCAAACTGCCCGCGCTCTCGGTTTCCGACAGCACGGCAAGCTTCGAAGCCGTGTCATTCTCCTACCGCGAGGACACACCGCTCATAGACGACTTGAGTTTTGCCGTTCCGCCTAATTCCCGCGTAGCTATTGTTGGAGCTACGGGAGCGGGGAAAACCACGCTCATTAACCTCCTCATGCGCTACTACGAGCCGCGAGACGGGGTTATTTCGGTGGGAGGTACGGACATCTCCTCCGTCAGCCGAAACAGCGTTCGGGAGAATTTCTCCATGGTTTTGCAGGATACGTGGATTTTTTCGGGTACGGTGCGGGAGAATATCTCCTTCTCCAAGCCCAACTCCACAGAGGAGGAGATTTTGGAGGCGGCAAAAAAATCCCACGCACACTCCTTCATAAAGCGTCTGCCGAACGGGTACGACACAGTCCTCCCCGAGGGCGGAGGCAGCCTGTCGGGAGGACAGAAGCAGCTACTCACCATAGCGCGGGCGATGCTTATTGATACTCCCATGCTGATACTCGACGAGGCGACAAGCTCGGTTGACACCTTGACGGAGGTGCGGATACAGAAGGCGTTTCGGAAGATGATGAAGGATAAGACAAGCTTTGTCATAGCTCACAGGCTCAGTACGATTAAGGACTCCGACTTGATTTTGGTGATGGATAACGGCAATGTGGCGGAGCAAGGCACGCACGAGACTTTACTCCAAGCGAACGGGATATACGCGAAGATGTACAGGAACGCGACAGCGTGAGGGAAAACAAAGTTCGTGTCACGCTAACTCGGGACACGAACTTTGTTTGTGAAGTGCCATGAAATGAAATTTCATGACGTGAAGGATTGAAGTATCACGCTGACGCGTGATGTGAAGTGCCGCCTGTCGGTGACGTTTAGACGACTTTCGCCAAAGGCGAAAGTGATTATTGCTTTATGTGCCGAAATGTGGCATACTGAGTGAAAATAATCTACAGGAATAGTATAGGAGAATCACCAATGCAATATCAAGTGATTGACGTATTTACCGACAATCTGTTCAGTGGCAACCCCGCCGGAGTGTGTCTGCTTGAAAACCGGCTGCCGGATGAAACCTTGCAGCATATCGCCACCGAAAACAATCTGTCCGAGACGGCGTTTTTGGTGAAGCAGGACGGATATTATGACCTCAGATGGTTCACTCCGGCGATGGAGATTGACCTCTGCGGTCACGCCACTCTCGCGAGTGCGTTCGTGCTGTTTGAGGACGCCGAAAAAGCCGCCGATCTCATTCACTTCAAAACCATGAGCGGAATGATGGCGGCAACAGTTGACCGAGAAACCGATGTATACTACCTCGATTTTCCCGCGCGTCCTGTGGTGACCTGCCCGGTCTATACAACCTTTGCTCAAGCACTTGGAGTTACGCCTGTGGCAACCTATAAGGCGGTTGATTTTCTCGTTTTGGTTGAGAATGAAGATGCACTAAAATCAATACATCCCGATTTTGCAATGTTAAAACAGATTAAAGAAGAAGCGGGATTGGATAACGACAGCTTCGGCGTGATTGTCACGGCAAAAGGAGAGGACTGCGATTTCGTCTCCCGCTTTTTCGCGCCGAATCTTGGTATTCCCGAAGACCCTGTCACGGGACGCGCCCATTGTTCACTGATTCCCTATTGGAGCAAACGGCTGGGGAAACGGACTATGACCGCTCGGCAGCTATCCAAACGCGGCGGTGTGATTTACTGTGAAGACTGCGGCGAACGCGTGAAAATCGGAGGTAAAGCCGTGCGCTATTTGAAGGGTGATGTGTGTTTATGAAATCATACACTTATCACAAAGAAGATGCGGCTTCACTCCGCGCTGAGGAGTGACGTGAAGCAGTGATACTATAATTAATTTAGTATGCTCCGCGTTTAAAACCATCAATCTTGCGGATAAAGTAAAGTGCCGCCGAATGACACGTTGTGTCATTCGGCGACAGTTCACTTCTTCACATCGCCCGCAGGCGATACTTCACGTCTTCACGTCATCCGTAAGGATGACACTTAACATCCGAAGGATACTTCACGCTGTGCTAAAGCACAGCACCTCTACTCCTTGCCGATTGGCTTTGAGAGCAGAGCGGCGATATAGCCGAACACCACGGCGGCAGTAATTCCTCCTGCGGCGGCGGTGATTCCTCCCGTGAAAATGCCGATGAAGCCTTGCTCCTGCACCGCCTTCTTCACTCCCTCCGAGAGGGCGTAGCCGAAGCCGGTGAGGGGAACTGTAGCTCCCGCTCCCGCAAAATCCACAAGCGGCTTATATACTCCCAGCCCGCCGAGGACTACTCCCGCTACGACAAAGCCGGTGAGTATTCTCGCGGGGGTGAACGCCGCCTTATCTATCAGAATCTGCCCGATGAGGCAAATTAGTCCTCCCACAACAAAGCACTTTACAAAATCCCAGAATATACTCATTATATCTATCTCCAGTGTTTAACATATTTGTAAAGCTATTATTTGTATGTTGTCGGCTGATTATGCAAAGATTATATTTTTGAAATGTATGAGATTCGCCTTTTTAAGATGGTGTGGCACACTATCTACTTTATATCTATTTTATCTATTTTTGTGCTTCCGAGTATGTAGGCAGTCGAGCCGCTCACCAATACGCTTTTCGTATCGGGGCTTACCGAAACGGTGCTGACCGCCTCGCCGTCGAGATTGTAGAACCGCACCTCTCCCAAGAGCAGCACAGCCACGTACTTCTTCCCTATAGAAACGTCAACGGGAGACATATCCGCCGGCAGCTCAAAACGTGTCCTCCCCTTTGTGTCGAGCGCGAGGAGTGTGCCGCTGTTGGCTTCTCCCTCATCTGCGGCGAAGAAAATCGCACCCGCGGCGCCGTTTATGCCGTACACATTGGTTTCGCCGCTGAGTGGAAACTCTGTCTTTTCGAGGAGGTTTTCGGAAAAGACAACAGCTTTGTCCGCTCCCACCGCAACGGAGAATCCACTTTTCATAAACTGCACGTCAAAGAGGAGAGTTCCCGAAAACTCAAACCTGCCGCTCTCCTTTTGCGAGGAGGTGTCAAAGAAAATGACCACCGATTTGTACACTCCGCCCTCGGTGTTGATACCACAGGCGGCAATGCTGTCTCCCTGACTGCTCACGGCGACAGAGGTGATGTAGTAGTCGGAGGAGGTACACTCGAACTGCTTTACTCCCGCCCTGTCAAACGCGAAAATAGCAGAGAGGTGGGAGGGCATATGGGTGGATAGGACGAAGTGTCCGTCCTCCGACACGCTTCCCGATATTATGGGATTGTCGGTTTTACCCTCGCAGAGCGTACCTGCCGCAGTCTCTAAGCGATACTTAGTGCCTCCATCGTCATACACCAAGGAGTAGTGACCGTTGGTCTCCATGAGTGGATTAACCATGTAGTGGGCGGTGGTGTAGGAGATTTTTGCAGTCTTGTTGTAGGCTGTAAAGGTCGTATCGGTGAGAACACACACTCCTCCCGCCAGAAGGTCGTGGCGTTTCGAGAGACTTCCCGTCACAGAGGAGGGGAAGCCCTTCCCTCTCCCCCTCATGGCGGAGGAGTCGCTCATGCGCCTGCCTATTCCTGCAATCGACCAGTCGGCGGAGTTTTGAGCAAGGGCGATTATTGTGATAACGGCGAGAAAAACTACGCCTACGCGGATGAGGATTTTGGAGAGTTTAGTTGAGAGCGTGGCGGCTTTTTTCGGGAAGAATTTTCTGAAACCGAAAATCCTGTTCTTTTTCCTGCCTCCTGCGGGCGGTCTTTTGCTGTCGGAGGGGTTGTCCTCTCTTGCGGGCGGCTTACCCATGCCGTTCGCTGTAGTTCTCCTACGCCGCTCGCGGTCAAGCTCTATCTGCCTGAGACGCGCATCGAGTGCCGCCTCCTTTTGAGTTTTACGGTCTGTTCCTTTAGTCGCCATTTTATTCTACTTCCTTATATTAATATTCACACATAATTAAAATCTGTTGCCAAGGAGGTAATCGCCCAACCTCAATCTGTTGCCAAGGAGTTAGAGTTTGGGTCAAGCCTTTGCAAAGGCTTGCATGGTTCACATTCAAAATTAACTAACAAAACAATGCAAGAAAAGCCCAAAAAACCCATATGCGAAAGC
>JAISGQ010000009.1 GCA_031262985.1 Oscillospiraceae bacterium | reverse complement strand
TCACATTCAAAATTAACTAACAAAACAATGCAAGAAAAGCCCAAAAAACCCATATGCGAAAGCTTTTTCGCGCTTTTCTTTGTTGTTTTCTAAGTTAATTTAGAATCGGGCAGAGCCCTAACTCGCCCTCCGCAGAGGGCGAAATTCTTTTATCGTCAAAAAACGCATGGAAGGGAATGAAACCCTCGTCGGGGGTTTCCTGTGTAGGTCGCCGTGCGACCTACTTATTGCTGAAATCACCGTATCTTTATGTCGTTTACAGCAAATATTGTTGCTCTGATAGCCAATAAAAACCTTCCCTTTTCGGCGTTATCGCCATCGCTTTGCGACGGCAAAGCGTCGTCCACTGCCTCGCAAGGCAGTAAAAATCCTCGACTATAATTACGCAAGGTTTTCAATTGATTGCCGAGCCAATAAAGCTAATAAAAACCTGCCCTTCATAAGCCTTGAGCAAACTATTCCACCCATTACATCTCCTGCTCATAAAACACCTTATCCAAATAAAGCCCGCAGGCAGGAGCAGTAGTCCCCGCGCGGCTTCTGTCCTTGCTCAAGATTATATCCCTTATGTCATTTTCGCCGATTCTCCCTGCCGCAACCGCCAGCAGAGTACCCGCCATAATACGTACCATATTGTAGAGGAATCCGTCCGCCTCCGCGAAGAAGCTAACTATATCGCCGTTTCTGACTACTCTTGCCGCTCTGACTGTACGCACGGTGTCGGCTACATCGGTTTTAGCCGAGCAGAAGGCGGAAAAGTCGTATGTGCCGACAAACTGCGCCGCCGCCCTGCCGAGTAGCTGCTCGTCGAGCCTGTACTTAAAGTGGTGGGCGCGTCCCTCGAAAAACGGACTGCGCAGAGGGGAGTTGAGTATAACATACTCGTACCGCTTGCCTGTGGAGTGGTAACGCGCGTGAAAACCGGAAGCGACCTCCCTGCACGAAATTGCGGCAATGTCCTTCGGCAGATTGACATTGAGAGCGTAAACCAGCCTCTCGGGAGGTATAGGCGAGGAGGTTTCAAAGCTTATGCAAAACTCCCGCGCGTGTACTCCCGTGTCGGTTCGCGAACACGCCTTTATGTCGGGGAGATGCCCCAGCACCGCCGCAAGTCCGCTCTGGAACTCCGCCTGCACGGTGTGTGCGTTGCTCTGTATCTGCCAGCCGTGGTAGCCGCTCCCGTCGTAGCAAATTGTCAGGAGGAGCGTCCTTACACCCGCAAAATTTTCACACATAGACCGATACTCTCCTCCTTATTTTTTATTGCCTGTAGAGGTAATTTTCCCGTGGGCTGTCTTTACTGCGGAAGCCGCTTTCCCGTAGGTTCGCTTTGCTCCGAGAATTACACTCATGTCGTTATCCTCCCGTTTAGCCGAGGCGATAGCTGCGCCGCACAGCCCGAACATAGTCCACATAACAGGAGAGTTTATGGGAAGCGCGTAGCCGAACATGGAGTGAGCGGCATAAGCCGTTACAGCTACCGCAAAGAGCGGCGCGGTGACGCTTGTGCGTTCGCTGCGTATTGCGTCCCTCCACAGCCCGAAGAGGAAGGAGACAAACGATATAACGCCAACCAGCCCCTGACATACAAGTATCTGCAAAATCTCGTTGTGAGCCTTATCTACCGTTCTGTTTTGGAAATACTGCGAGGCGTCTCCTGCAGCTTGTTTAAACACATCGACAAAGCTGTCAGGTCCGTGACCGAACAGCGAGGTAAGGTCTAAGTCGGTGAAAATCCTCTTCCATGTGTAGAGGCGGCTTGTCCCGAATTTGTCGGAGAGATTGCCCTTTAGTATCTGCCCCATTTCGTAGAGGTTGCCCTTAGTCTCCGTTTCGGCGGCGCGAAGGGCGGCGGCTACTATCACCGCTATGCACAGCACCATGAAACCCACCGAATATATTCTGATAAGCTTGGGTTTTACCGTAATTTTCTTCTCAAACAGATAGAGGAGCATTGCGGCGGCGAGGAGGAGTAGTACGGCACAGCCAATGGCATAATGCTTCTGCTCCACGCTTTTTTCCTGCAAAGCTATGTCCACCGTGAGGATGTTGACAAACCACCCTCCCAGCACAACTGCCGAGGAGACAAGATAGCGAATGACGTTGCCTACAGATGTACATAATACGGGCAGGGCAATTATCACGGCGCATATGAGTGCCACTACTCCCGCGTCGGTGTTGGCACAGCGTTCCGCGTAGCTCATTACCGCAAGGCAGACGAGGAGAAGCCCCGCCGCCCACTTGTTTTTCCTATACGCTCCGGTTATATAAAGCCCTGCGGTGACGCATATTGCGACTACCAAAATATAGCTAAGGAGGTTGATATTGCCCACCGAGCCGAGGAAATTTATGCCGTTATTTACCCTGTAGCTCTTATCGGCGACGAGAGCTAACTCCCAGCGCGGTATCCCGAAGCCTGTTTTCTGAATATCCCAGCCGAAGTAGTGGACAATTGCGACGAACGAGGCGGCAGTTCCTCCTACGGTGAACAGAGCGGCTTTGTTTTCGCTGTATTTCAGCCCTCTCGATATGATGAAGTATGTCATTACATAGAGCGTCTGTATGACTGCGCCGTCGTTGCGCGACGTTCTGCCGATAAAGTAGAGAAGGGGAGAATCGGAGAGCAAGGTAGAAATCATCATCCCCGCCCAGTAGAGCAGTACGGCGGCGTCCGCTAACGTGAAGGAATTCGAAAATTTCCGGAAGGAGGACAACTCCTCACTTCTCCGCCTCGGTTGGTCTGTCATTTCAATCAAATGAAAGAGTATCGCCGCGAGAGTTAAAAATCCCGCAATCAAAGCAAATGTGTAGAAAGTGTCGTTTTTGAATTTAGTTATCGCTCCGTACTTCTGACTGCCTATCAGTAGTGGGAAAAGCACGGTCATGGCGAGAAGGAACGCCGTTGCTATTATATTTTTCCTGCCGCGGTCGGTTGCAATTCTGCTCTTAATATAGCTTGAAATTTTGTCACCGGCATCAGGCTCGGGGAGTGTGACGGAGTTGTTTTTCTCCCGCGCGGATGCTTTTGTTTGCGTTTTTGTGTTTGTGTTTTTGCGTTTGTGTGTCTTGTTATTTTCCAATACTTCTGCATCTCCGCTCTGATTGTAGTTATTACATAAAATGATTGTAACACAAAAAAAACTCAAACTCAATATTTATGAGAATAATTACCCATATAAAAACACGCTCTGATATATTCGCTTTTATTTCGATTATTTTCACCTCAAACGCTTGACTTCTGTATCGCTTTATGATATTATATAATTGCTTGATTGAAATAGTAAAAACGATAAATATTCTGACGAGTTTTTTTAAAAAATTCTCCGGAAATTTTTTCTAAAACCTTTCTTTTTGAGCAAAAATGTTATATAATATGGATTAGGTGTTTCAGGTGATAATATAAAATTTGTTTCCGACACTGTATCTTACGTAAAACGGAGCTTTGGCGCACTCTGTTTTCTCGGGATAAAATTGATTGTGGATTCGTAAGTTGATTTTGATTGACAGCAAGTACAGTATTATTTCCTCTCCCGCGCTGAAGACTGCGCGAAAACAGCTGCAAAAAAATGAGTGAAGGCGAAAAAGTATTGTTTACCGCTTTGATTGCTGTCCCGACACCGCGAGGCGGCGGCAAGCGGCATACAATACTACTTTAAGGAGGTAAAATTTATGAGAAAAATCAGAACTGAAGAAAAAAGGACAGAAGCAATTGAAATCGGCGCACGGATGAAAAAAGTAAGGCGCAACGCGGGAATGTCACTGAGTGACATAGCCGACCGCCTCAACCGCGATTTCGGCGCAAGCACCAACAAGGGTATGCTCTCAAAGTATGAGAACGGAGTACACGCCCCCTCAGCCAGTATGATTTACTGCCTGAGCATCATACTGGGCGTTCCGGCGGACTACCTGCTCGGCAAGTCCGATGTCGATAACAACGGCTCTATAACTCAAGGCACTGAGGGTACAGGATACATACTCAATGTGTACACCTCGCTCACCGACTACAATCAGGGCGAGAAGGATTTGGACTCCACCGAAATTATTCCCACATCATGGCTCAAGGGCGGACGCACATTTTTCGCCTACAAAATTTCAAGCGGCAGGTTTGCTCCCAGATACTTCGCAAACGATATAGTGATTTTTGAGAAGAAGATAAAGGCGTCTAAGGATCAGGTTGCTCTTGTCAGCGTAGGAGGCGCGCCGGCGTTCCTGTGCCTTATCGACAAGAAGCGCGAGGGCAAGTACTTCATTCCTCTTGACCCCGCCTACAGCAGCGAATTTTACTCCACGCAGGAGATTGCCGAAACTCCTGTTAAAATTATCGGCATAGCTGTTCAGCTTCGCCGCCCTGAGAATTGCTAATTAGCATAAGTGCATCTAACGCCCCTTGGCTTAAAGTCAGGGGGCGTTATTTTTGTGTGCTCGCGCTGAGTGCGGAGTGCTAATACCGCAAGTTAATTATGAGCCAGCATATCGGATAAGAGAGTTAATTCATAGTCGGCTTTCTTTCCGTCTACATAGATGGTCAATCCGCCTATGTTGTAATCCTGCGTTGTGATTTCGGACAATTCGTAGGTGGGGAAAAGCTCGGAGGCACTGTCGGTTGTAGTTTCGTAGCTGATTTCTATCGTATTCCCAAAAGGGGAAAGCAGAGGAGCCGAAGCCTTATAGTGTCTTTTATAGTCAATATCCTTATTGTATTCGTCCGCGTAGGTATTGATATATACGTAGAAAACATTAATTTCTCCCGAATAGTACGGATCAAGAGATAATTGATTTCTTGCCGCATAATCGTCAAGCTTTAGTACATAAACGCCTTTCCCTTTGGCATCACAAGCAGCTGTCCAATCAGCTACATTGTTAATAATGTCGAGGTCTGCCAAATCTACTCTTGTTACGAGGTTAGTCCTTAAACTCATCGAACCGACGACAGCCTTGTTATCGAACCTCAAGTAACCTATGCCGAGGACGCCTAAAACGAATATTACAATCGGCATGAAAACTGCGGCAAGTATAATGCCCAGCAGTTTTCTGTCCTTTTTCGGCTTGGCGGGAGAGTCCTCCGACTCGGAAAGCTCGGGCAGCTCCTCACCGCACTTAGGGCAGAGCTTCCAGCTTCTGTCTACGGAAGCTTGGCACGACGGACAGGTCTCCTTTAGCGGAACTCCGCAATAGGGACACAGCGCGTACTCATCCGACACGGGCTTTTTGCAGTTCGGGCAGTCGCGGTTCGGGTTGTTGCTCCTGATAATCAGATAGATAATCAGTCCCACAAAGCTCGGCACAAGCACCGCCACCAACGCCCACAAAACCGCGTCCATGCCGCGTTTTTTCGCATCGTGATAGACGTACACTCCGATTAGAATAGGGATGAGAATAACAATTGCCGCAAGCAATGCGACTATGATTAAAGCGAAAATAGAATTCATACTAATAACCTACCTTTCTCAATTTAACTACAATTCCGGCAAAACACCCCGCGCAGATGTAGGAGAGCGACAAGCACAGCATCATGTAAGCGGCACATTCGGCGTCAATCTCTCTGCCTACCCAAAGCGTGGCGGCGTAGAAAAGAAGCGTCCACAGGGCGGCGGCTACAGAAAACATGATAAGAGAAAAGCGTTTTCTGCGTTTTTCGGTCAGTTCGATTATTCGGTTTTCGTTGATACGCGGCGGATACTCCGCCTCATTTTGGATATACGCCTTCAATTTATCATCCATCCTGCCCCAGCCTCCTTTTTAAGATTTCTCTCGCCCTGTGCAGGCGGTACTTGACCGTTCCCTCGGGGAGAGATAACAACTCGGCGGTTCTTTTGACGTCACAGCCGTCAAAGTAATAGATTACCGTGACCAGCCGATATTTGTCAGGCAAGCTGTCAACCGCCTCTTTTACCTCGGAGAAGTCGTCCGCCTCGCCTGCAGGTATGCTTTGGAGGAACGCCTCCTTCTCCTCCCCCGAATAAAAGGGGATGAGAAGGTGCTTAAGCTTCTGCCTGCGGAGTGAATCGCGGAAGGTGTTCGCGCAGATGGAGGTGAGCCACCTCTCGAACTCCTGATTTGAATCGTATCGGTCAAAGAACCGATACGCCTTTATCCACGTCTCCTGATACAAGTCCTCCGCGTCCTCGCGGTGGGCGCAGAGCTTCAGACAAAGACTGAACAGCAGCTTGCCGTGAGCGTGTATGTATTCATCAAACAACTTTGCACCTCCCGCCTGTGGATTTGGGATTTACCCTTGCACTTATATATACGCAAGAGGAGTAAAATCGGTTGGGTTTTAAGAAAAAATATTTCGTGTCCCAATAAACGTACTTTATTTTCTGCTATTCTCGACAAAATATGTGACGATTTTTAGCTCCCCGAATGAACATAATCCTACTGTAATTTGCACTTTATATTGAATACTCCTATTTATTTTTTAGGGATAATTATCACAAGCACCAACAATCGTACTATTCTACCCGATTTTAGTCGAAAATAATCAAAATTTATCAATATCTTTTTGAAAAAAGACTTGATTTTTAAAAAATGAAGTATATAATAGTAGATGAAATAAGAACATATGATTATATTGACAGGAGGATTGTTATTATGAATATTGTACTCGGACTTGCTCTCATTATAGGTGCGATAGTTATTAATTTCAAGTTCAGCACAAAAACCCTTGAGGGCTTGAGGAATTTCACAATAGTTGCCGGAATGGGCATTATTGTGCTGTTTTCGATGCACACCTTCGACACGCTTCTGCTCACTGTGCTGACTGTCGCCGAAATTGCACTGGCAGGGGTATTACTTATAGTATACTACAAAACTGCGAAAAGCGAAAGGGAGAAGGAAGCCCGCGCAAGGGAACGCAGTAAAATGAAGGCGGCGGAAGCTTTAAGACAGAAGGAAATGGCGAAAAAGGAAGAGCAGGCGCGTATTGACAGGGAGAACAGGAGCCGCCTGTTTGAAAGCTTTGCCATGTCCGCGTAGCTTGCGGGGCGAGGAGCAGTTGACAAGTGACAAGTGACAAGTGACAGTTGTCAGTTAAGGGAACGGGCTTGTCCTATTCAGGACATAGGTAAGTAATCATTTCGCCAGTTCCTCAAATGCCTTCAGGTACTTTCCTAAAAGCTTTACAGCCGCCGTCTCGACGTCCGTCTCATCGGCTATTGCGCTCTGCTGAAACAAGCTGTAGTCAACCAATACATAGCGCGGAACGTTGTTCTTCACTCTAAATCATCTGAAAATAAATTTGAACTTTGAGAATATATGTAAAATATTTGTAGACACTATTCCTGCAAACAAAGCACTTTTTTAATTTATTATATATTATTTTATTGTATGTTGTAAGGAGTAGATACAAAATGAAAGCTACAGGAATAGTAAGACGAATTGACGACCTCGGAAGAATCGTCATACCTAAAGAGATACGCCGCACCATGCGTATACGCGAGGGCGACCCGCTGGAGATTTACACGGATAACGACGGAGAAGTCGTTTTCAAAAAATATTCCCCTATAGGCGAACTCTCGCCGCACTCATCGCAGTACGCCGATGTTTTGTGCAAAAACTCAGGCTTCCCCGCGCTTATTTGCGACAGAGACCACATCGTCGCGGCGGCGGGCGTCTCCCGCAAGGAGTATCAGGGCAGGAGAATTTCTCCCGAACTTGAGGAGCTGATGGAAGAACGCAAGAATTTCTCCTCCAAGCCCGGGGAGTCGAAAAATTTTGTCCCTGTGGAGGGGCTGGAGAGAAAGGCGTCGGTAGTATTCCCCGTAATTGCGTCGGGAGATATTTCCGGTGCGGTCATTCTTCTCGAAAACGACTCCGGCAGTCAGCCTAAGGACTCCGATATAAAAATGGCGCAGGTAGCCGCCGGCTTCCTCAGCCGCCAGATTGAGGAGTAGGGAAGCCGCTTGTCATCCTGCCGCTCCGAGTGAAGAGTGGAAGAAACGCCCCTCCCTTGCCGCCGGAGCGTTTCACTGCAATAAAGCGCAACAGGCGCAACACCTCGCAGTAAGTCTCTTAACTTGTGGAGAAGAGACTTATACTGCTCCGCGTTTAAAAGCATTGTTAGATTTGCGAGGATTTTTTTCGTCTGATACTAATTCTCGACTAAAAACGGTGCAAAAATCAAGGAAAAAGCTTTGATATATGCGGTTTTTCCGCAGATTTTTGCTTACCGTTTTACGAGAGATTAGGATGTCATGGCGGACGACGCAGGCTTGCCGGCGCAAGTCAAGAAGGACAACGCAGTCAGGCGGAAAAAAGACCGCAAAGATACAATGGTTTTAAATGCGGAGTAGTATTATACTGCGAGGTGTACCTGCCGAAAAATACAGCCGCCGCAACCGATTAAACTCCAAGGAGGATTTTAATTTCGGTTGCGGCGGCTTCCTGATTACTGCAAACTATCTGCTATGCGCGTAGTCCTACTCCTCAGGCTTATTCTCCTCAATCGGAGTGCCGAGAATCTCGGGGAGTTTCAGTCCCGCCATCTTCAGCGTCTCGTTGAGAGGAGGAATCGACTTCATCATGCCGCTTATGAATCCGGCAGTGGCGTTCTTATCGCCGTTTGAGCCTGACCCGCTGTCGAGAACGGTAATCTTATCAATCTTGATGTTCTTGATAGCCTCCACCTGTGTGGCAAGGAGAGCTTCAATCTTATCTGCAAGAATGAGCTGTACAGCGTCGTCGGGAGTGCCTCCGGCTGCTTCCACTATCTTCGAGAGACCCGCAGCCTGACGTATGAGAATTTCCTGTGCGCCACGTGCCTGCGCCTCCATGGTGGCGAATATAGCGTCAGCCTCGCCCTTTGCCTTGCGGCGGATTTTCTCCGCCTCCGCCTCGGCTTCAATTTCCACCTTGATTTTTTCGATTTCAGCCTTGACAAGGATATCAGCACGCTGTGTAGCTTCCTCTCGCGCCGCACGTGATTGCTCGGCTATCTGCTCCGCCGTGTACGACTCCTCGAGAGCCTTAGCCTTCGCCACGTTCTCGGCGGCGATCGCCCTTCTCTGCGCCTCCGCTTCACGCTCACGGCGTGTCGCGTCCGACTGAGCAATCTCAGCCTTTGCCTCATTTTCTCCGTTTACGGCAGTCGCGTTGGCGGAGGACACGCTGATTCTCCTGTCTCTCTCCGCGTTAGCCGCGCCGATTTCACCGTCTCTGTTACGCTCGGCGACACTCTGCTTCGCGTCGTTGATGGCGCGGGCTGCCGCCTCCTTGCCCAGAGCCTCGATATATCCCGATTCGTCGGTAATGTCGGTTACGTTTACGTTGATGAGGCGCAGTCCGATTTTCTTGAGTTCGCTCTCAACATTGTGACTGACTGCCTCGAGGAACTTGTCTCTGTCGGTGTTGATTTCCTCGATTTCCATCGTAGCGATAACCAGACGGAGCTGACCGAAGATTATGTCCTTCGCAAGCTCCTGCACCTCCATCATCCTCAGCCCGAGGAGACGTTCGGCGGCGTTCTGCATTATCCCCGGCTCGGTGGAGATACCTACTGTGAATCTCGACGGTACATCTATTCTGATGTTCTGCCTCGAAAGCGCATTGGTGAGGTCAACATTGATTGACATGGGAGTAAGGTCAAGATACTGAAACGCCTGAATGACAGGCCAGATAAACTGCGCGCCGCCGTGAATACACTTCGAGGAGGCGGTGCTTCCGTCGTTGTTGTTTTTCACCTTTCCGTAGATAACCATGATTTTGTCGGACGGACACTTCTTGTAGCGTGAGAGTACCACTAAAATCATGCTGAAAATGAGTATCGCAATAACAACTACTGTAGTTAGAATTTCTGTTGGCATTTGAAAATTTCCCCCTTATTATTTTTGTTTTTTTGATTTATTCCCTGCTCTGCTTAGGATTGTTTTTCGATTGTAATGTTCATTAAATCCGCGCGGATGATGTACAGTCCGATTTTCTTGAGTTCGCTCTCGGCACTCTGAATAATCGCCTCGAGGAGCTTATCTCTGTCGGAGTTGATTTCCTCGATTTCCATTTTGGAGATAACCGAACGGAGCTGACCGCGGATAATGTCCGACGCAATCTCCTGCACCTCAGTCATACTAATGCCGAGGAGACGTTCGACGGCGTTATTCATCGTCTCCGGCTCGGTGGAAATACCCACCTTAAATCTTGATTGACCGCCTATTCTGACGCTATCTCTTGAAAGCGTATTTGTGAGGTCAACATTGATTGGCATGTGAGTAAGGTCGAGATACTTAACATCCTGAACTAAAGGCAAAACAAACTGCGCGCCGCCGCGAATAGACTTCCAAGAGGCGGTGTTTCCGTCGTTGCCCTTCACCATGCCGTAGATTACCATGATTTTACCTTCGGGACACTTCTTGTAGCATGAAAGTACACCTAAAACAACAATCACTGTAACGATAACGGCAATTATAATTTCTGTTGGCACTTAAAATCACCCTATCTTATTGTTTTGCAGGCGTTTTGTCTTCTTCTGTCTCCGCACTCTCTTCCCTGCTCCATTTAGGATTGTTTTCGGAGAAGGAGGAGGGCATTACGACCAGCGTGTTGTCGGGCAGCACCTCCGTAACCGTCACGCGTTCGCCGTATTTGAGCGGCACGGGGCTGTCGGTCACTGCGGAAAGCTCGCTGAGCTGTGACTGAACAATTATGCTTATCTTACCCGCCGAGGAGCGGTTCGCGCCTATTGTTATGTACACCTCCCCCTGCTTACCTACTGCGTTGCCGTGGTCCATAGTGCCGTTTTGCTGGAGCTTCATCGCCCATTTGAATAAAAGAGCGACAAACACGAGAGCCAGTACGCCCATCACAAATGCCGCCACTGCGGACACCGCCGCGCTTGCTCCCAAGCTTAAGGCGGACAGTCCCGACCAGCCGCCAACCGCGAAGAACGCCACCATTCCTCTGACTGTGAAGAGGCGCAGTCCCGCATCGAAGTCGTTAATGTCGTGTGCGTCATTTCCGCCGCCGGACAGGTCGCCCACTCCGTCAGCATCTGTGTCGAGGTCAGGCGAATCCGCACCGAAATCGCCCTCTGTACCCAATCCGAAGAGCAGCATAATTGTCTGAATCAGTAAAATCACCGTCGCCGGCAATGCCATAATCCAGAAAACCGCACTCATGGGATTAGCTGAAAACCATTCGCTGAACACTGAAAATCATTCCTCCTTAGTTTTGATAATTTTTCGGGCAGTGCCACCCTACGGTTACTGTTGCAGTAGTTCCGCTTGGAGATGCCACCCTGACGTCGCCGTTGCAGTAGTTTCGCTCGGAGATACCACCCTGCCGCTACTCAAACAGCTTCTCCATATCGCTCTCCGCCTTTGCCTTCATCGCGGAGGCGAGGTAAGCGGTGAGCATAATGCACAGAGCGGAAAAGAGCTTGCTCCCCGCCTCGTTCGGCATATTGGAGTACGCCTCCATGCAGTCGGAGGCAATGCGCCTTATGTCGAGAGGCTGCTCGAATATTTTCTCGTCAATCTCCATTGCTCCCTTGCGAATCATCATATACAGCTCGCTGTCGTCGATAATGTCGTCAGAGCGGTCGTTGGCATCTCCGTTGATAAACGCCATCAGCTGTGCAATCTTTTCGAGTTGAAGCGCGCCTTTGAGCATATCGAATATCAGCACCCGCGCCGCATGACGCTCACTGTATTTCTTCTCCGCAGGAGAAGCCACCCAGCCGCGCTTTATCCAATTTTGCACGGTGTGCGCCTCCACACCCGTAATTTCGCATATTTGGTTGAGCATCATCCCTCCCGTTGCCTCAAACGCAGGTTTGAGGGAGTGTAAATCAATTTTCGGCGGAGTATCCATACTCATAATCATCCCTCCTTTTTAAACCGTACTGTAAACCTATGTTGATTTAATGAGATTGTATCACAGGTTCATATGATTGTCAAGCAAAATCTTTAGATTTTCGCTGAATTTCGACAACTTCGCGGAGCAGAGGAAGCAGAGAGGAGTATATATTCCTCCCGCAATAGCTGTGATATTTGAAATATATGTGAATTGAGCATAAAATATTGTATTATTTAAGCGACTGTGCTAAAATTAAAGAATACGAGGAAGTATATAGCTATTTGAGAAAGGTATGGTCGCTTTGATGAAAAAATTTATATTGTCTGTATCTTTTTCATTTTTGTTTCTGCTGTCCGTTTTCGGCGTCTCGGCGGCACAGCCGGAGGACGAAACCCGCGCTATGACAGCTCAGAGCAACATCTGGTCATCATTCGACACAGACCCCGTCACAGGCGGATATGTGTATCCCGACGAGTGCGGGGGGATGTATATAGACGAGAGTGATTTTTATCTGGTGGTAACTCTCGCGACTGACAGCGAGGTGTTCAAAAACCAAATCAGGGAGCTGTCAAAGGACGCGGACATAGTTAAATTCGAGAGCGTTAAATACAGCTACACACAGCTTTCGGAGGTGCTGACAGAAATACAGAACTCCATTGACACTTACAATTTCTCCGTTGCCATGGCGGGAATACAGGAGAAGACAAACAGCGTGCAGGTCAACGTACACGGCGGAGATATTGACATAGCCACAGAGTTTCTGCGAGGGAAATACGGCGACATGGTTACTCTCCATTCGGGGGAGTACGAATTTGTCGATGAGGAGGAAATCGGCAGCCTGTCTCCTCTCGCCTTTTTGGGCGACACCGACCCGATGGTGTTTTACATCAACTTCGGAGTTCTCGGCGCGTTGCTGATAGCCTCCATTATCGCTCTGATTACAGCTCCGAAGAAGTCCTCCGCTCCCGCCTACGCAGGAAAGAGCGGGCAGAAAGCAAATCCGCCGAGAAAAAGCACGAGGGGACACAAGAATACCTCTCACAGATTTGATGCCAATCAACGATAAAAACTCAAAAGCTCTTGATTTATTCATATTTTCGGCATATAATCAGAGACTGTGGGAAGACATATATTGCTCCGATAACCAATTTATACCGAGAAGGGATGTTTACAGCAAATGAGAGATAATAACACCAATACATCAAAAATCATACTTTCCGTCATTGCGGCGGCGGCGGTAATTCTTACCGTTATTTTCGCGATAATTGCCTTTGGTGCCGCTGAAAACGCAGATCTGCCGAACGACGAGGGAACAACCGGATTTGTTGACGAAGGCACTGCCGTCGTTGACGACCCGCTTATGAGCGACAGCGACATATAGCTATAATATTACTGTCGCAGTATAACGAACGCAAAAAACGGCTACAGCACTTTTTATTGTGCTGTAGCCGTTTTTTTGTGCTTATATACTAAATTAATTTGAAAACAATCAAGCCTCCACGGGCGAAAACCGCACAAATCAAAGCTTTTCGCCCGTGTTTTCTTGGTGTTTTCTAAATTAATTAACTATACCACCTACATCGATGACTGAATAATCTCGGAGAACAGTCCTGCTCCCGCACATCCCATAAATCCTATACAGGCTATCGCGCCGACAACAACAATCGCGGCTAAAACAACCACTATCAGCGAGAG
Organism: Oscillospiraceae bacterium; assembly: GCA_031262985.1. Classification (GTDB taxonomy): domain Bacteria; phylum Bacillota; class Clostridia; order Oscillospirales; family Acutalibacteraceae; genus JAISGQ01. The sequence goes on along the minus strand of JAISGQ010000009.1, from coordinate 76,163 downwards.
GATGTACCCTGCGGTAGCCATACCCCTGTTAGGATGTTCAGCGGGCATTTGCTTGCGTGCCTGACCTCCCAGCACAAGACCCGCAATCGCAAGCCCCAGAGAGATTATCGACGTGTAGCCGAAAAACAGCATAACCGCGCCTACAGCTCCAAAGATGAGTGCCAGCATAGCCTTGGTTTTCAGCGGATCTTCAGCATTTATCACGGGAGTCGGCATAGTATACTGCGGCTGAAACTGTCCCTGCGACTGAAACTGATTTTGGAAAGCCGCCCCGCAATTAGAGCAAAACTCGTTTGTATCCTCGTTCTGAATTCCGCACTGTGAGCAAAATTTCATGGACAAATACCCTCTTTCATTTTTCGTTTGGTCAACATACTAAATTAACTATACAAATTGTAACGGATATTTTTTAAAAAGTAAAGTATATTAAATTAAATTCAAAACAATCCAGCCTCCATGGGCAAAAACCACACAAATCAGGGCTTTTTGCCCGTGTTTTCTTGTTGTTTTCTAAGTTATTGATTCGGCGGCTAAACCTTGCCAGATTATGGTCGAGGCTTTTTACTGTCTTGCGAGGCAGAGGACGCCGCTTTGCTGGCGCAAGGCAAGGACGATAACGATGTAAGGCGGTAAAAAGACCGACCATAATCTGGCAAGATTTTTAAAGGGTTGTCGGAGCAATAATTAACTATAAAATTACTGTTAAACTGCCCCGCCGTATCCTCCAAGTAAGGAGAAGATAAGCAACAGCGCAAATATGAGAAAAATTAAAACCAAAATGAAAAACTGATTGAACACTCCCTTGCGGCGGTCGAAGAACGCGTACTCCACGCCCATATAGAGGACGGTTATCAGCTGAAAAACGGAAAGCGCGAAGAAAATCAGCGTTACAAACGGAGAGATGAGCAGGGAGAGCATACACGGCACTCCCCACACTATAAGCGGGAGCTGTGCTACGGTTATCAGGCTTATGACCTCGCGCGACTTGAACCTCCCCTTCATGACGAACGCCTGAAAGCGCAGGAGGAGAAAAAGCAGCGCGGAAAGCTCCGCCCAGAGAATCAAGCTGTTTATCAGAAATGACACAAACCGCACCGAAAACGCCTCTGCGATAGAGGCAAGCAAGCCTTCCTCCGCGCCCGCCGCTGTCAGCAGTGTGAGAGACACGCCCATAAACAGCGGGACGAGGAAGCACAGAAAGCCCAGAAATATCCACGCGTATCTGCCCTTCGCGCTGACCACAAACTGCACCGTCTGCCGCGCCGCGCCGGAGAGGTAGTAGCCGATTGCCCTCCCGCACTCACTGAGGGAGTCGAGCAGAGGGGTGAGCGGAGTTTCTCCCTCCGATTGGTCTGCCGCACTTGCTTCCTTTGCCTCCTTTGCCTCACTCTCCTCCCTTCTCTTTACAAGCAGGAGGGAGAGCTTCCTCCTCCATCGCTCCCAGAACGACTCGGGCTTGGGAGGCGGCTTAGTCTCCGAATTTTTGACAGGACGCTTGACTGTAATTATCGTTGGAACGGCGCGTTTATTCTTACTGTCGCAGTGTTCGCATATCACGCCGTCAAAGTATTGTCCGCACGAGGAGCAAATCCTTGACATAAATTATTCCACCCTCTTTACATATAGCACTTGCAGATAGCACTTGCATACAAGACTATTAGTACTACTCCGCACTTATAATACTGCTCCGCGTTTAAAACCATTGTATCTTTGCGGTCTTTTTTTCCTCTGACTTCGTTATCCTCCTTGACTTGCGTCCAGCAAGCCGGCGTCGTCTGCCTTGTCAGACGAAAAAAATCCTCGCAAATCTAACAATGCTTTTAAATGCGGAGCAGTATAAGTATCACATAAATTTGACGTTTGAGCAAGACTTTTACAAAAATTTCCGAAAATTTTTCTCTCTAATGTGGAAAGTTATGTGGAAAAAGTGGACAACTCCGATTCCTGTGCGATTTTTTGTGTGGAAAAATATGTTAATGAAAAAGGAGGTGAAGCAAACTCAAATCTGCTTCACCTCCAATCACTATTTTCTATTTGACAATCTGTCCGTCGGGAAGCATTTCATATCCGCTGGTCTTTTCGGAGAAGAAGTACTCATCGAAAATATCTCTCGCAGTCTGCGTCATCTCGCTTCCGTGTCCGCACTTCTCACCTATGATAGCTATCGCAATCTCGGGGTTGTCGTAGGGGGCGAAGGCGAGGAATATCGCGTTTGCAGTAGCAGTTTTGGTCGTTTCGGCAGTACCTGTCTTACCTCCGACGCGAACGCCGTAGTTGGAGAAAACAGCCGAAGCAGTACCTTCCTGAGTAACGGAGAGCAGTCCTTCCTTAACGTACTTTAGGTTGATGGGCTGCACGTTTAGGTTGTTGAGTATTTTCGGGCGATCGGAGGTGTCCTCCAGTATTGTCTTTGAGTAGTCAAAGCTCTTTATCGTCTTGATTATCCTCGACTCGTAGCGCGTTCCTCCGTTGGCTATTGTTGCGATGTAGGCGCAAAGCTGCATGGGAGTAAAACGGTTGTCGTTCTGCCCGATAGCGGCGGTGAGTGTATCAGCGGCGAACCAGTTTTCCTCTCTCGATTCGCGTTCCTCACGTCCGGCGAGAACGCCTTTCGATTCGCCCAAACCAACGCCTGTGACAACTCCCAACCCTAACTGGCGGCAGTAGTCGTTGAGCCGCGTTATACCAAGCTCATAGCCGGTGTGGTAGAAAAATACGTTGCACGACTTCGAGAGTGCGGTGGTTACGTTAATCGAGCCGTGAGTACCCAGACAGCGAAGTGTGAAGTTGTTGTACTCTGTGAGCACATACTTCTTGTTGCAGGTAATCATCGAGCTTCGGGTGATAACTCCCTCCTGCAAGCCGGCGAGTGCCACTGAGGGCTTGAAGGTAGAACCGGGTGCGTATATTCCGTTTAGTGCGCGGTTGAAAAGCGGCTTTGCGGGAACCTTGACAAGGCTGTCGTAGTCCTCATTGTAGCTGCTTAAATTGAATGACGGGTATGTGACAAGCGCAAGCACCTCGAAGGTGCGGCAGTTCATGACCACAACCGCGCCGGAGTCGGCATCCCGTCCCGTTGTGAAGCCTCCCTTTTTGGCGATGGAGGTTATGGTATTTCCGAGCGACTTCTGCGCCAGCTTCTGAAGCTCGGAGTCTATGGTGAGGACTATGGTGTTGCCCGGCTGTGCATCTCTTGTGTACTCCTCATAAACTATGTTTCCGTCGTCGTCACGCTTTACCTTTTTTCTGCCGTCAGTGCCTTTAAGTTCGCTTTCGTACTTAGACTCAATGCCGAATCGTCCCACGATATCGGTCATCTTGTAGCCCATCTTGCTCAGCTGTTCGTACTCCTCAGCGAAAATAGGACCTGTGTTTCCTATGATATGGGGAGCTATAGTGCCGTCGGCGTACTCCCTTATGGGGACGACGACAATGTCCACACCCTTGAGCGTGGCACTGTTTTCCTTGATTTTCTGCATAGCCTCGAGGGAAATGTCGGTTGCGAAGGTGTAGGGGTTTGAGCTGGAGAAGGCGGCTAAGTCCATCTCCAAACGAACGCCCATTATTGTACGCGCAACGTCTATAGGTATTCCGTCCAGCTCGTAGTCGGCACACATGGTGTCGAGGCAGTTCTGCGCCGTTGCGTACTTCTGGAGCTGGAGCTTGGTCTTCATCTTGTCAACCGTTTTGAGCGTCTCATCGGTGAAGGAGGCGTAACCGTTCTTGTCTATAACGATAGGGCAGGTGTCTATCCACTCCTCCCCCATCTCTGAGAGGAGGTTGGTAAGCCGCCATATCGTTTCGTTTTCCTTGCCCTTGGGGAGCTGCGCACGTGTGAATACCACAGAGTAGCCCAGTCGGTTTTTCGCTATGGCGCGTCCATAGCGGTCTACTATCTCTCCGCGCGCGGATGTGACGCTTATTTCAGGTGCGGTTCTCTTGATAGCCTCGGTTCTGTACTGTGTCTCTCCCGCAATCTGTATACGCATGAGCATTATAAAATAAAAGCACAAAACGGCTATAGTAATGCCTACCGCTGTAAACAACCGCTTGTTTAAAAGTCTGGTATCTTCCAAAATAAACGCTCCTTTCCGAAAAACTTGACCGACACTGATATACTAACACAACAATGTGAAAAACGTATAATGTATTAATTAACAAATTATTTAGAAATTATGTACACCACGCTAAAGCGGTTTGCCGCCCCTGCTTCTACTCCTACTCTGTGTCGGAGGAGAGGTGAGCCGCAAGCGAGCGGTTGAAGTAGTACGCAACGGGGGTAAGCGCGGCGGAGTAAATCATCCTCGGGAGAATCACTCCGTACAAAAAGTACCACGTGCCGGCATCGCCCCATATGGCAAACTCAAAGAGCCACTGAACAAAGCTTAGAAAGAACACTCCCGCTGTGGACAGAACGATGCAGGAGACGAGATTGTTACGCATTAGATAAATTACGCAGATGCCCGCCGCGTAGCCGACTAACATCATAATGAGGGTGTAGAACCCAAAAACCGAGCTTGCGGTCAAGTCCATTAACGCGCCTGCCGCGATGCCGAAGCTCACTCCCGCCACGTCTCCCTCGAATATTGCGATTGACACCGCAAAAATCACGAGGAGCATGGGTTTTTGCCCCAAAAATGAAGGAATCAGCCCCGGAGTGTTCTGCAAAATAAATATGATAACCATTTCAAGGGCATACGCGACCCATTTGATTTTGATATTTTTCAGAATTGCCCTCAAATAAATTCACTCCCTAAAAGGCTTGTAGAATGGTAGGTTTGCAGTTTTGCAGTGCAGGTTCGCAGGTTCGTATTGCCGCTACTCCGCTGTGCTTTCCGTATCGGAGGAGGTATCCCCCTGCGTCTGAGGAGGCATAATGTCGGCGAGTTCTCCGTCTACGACTGCTCCTTGTCCCTCGAAATTCGTTATTATGTAGACCTCGGTGCAGCCGACAATATCCGCTCTCGGCTTTATGATGGCGTAGAGGGAGATATCCTGCGCCTCCGGCTTAATCTCGAGAACCTCTCCTATGACGAGATTCTTCGGGAATATCCCGCCCAGTCCCGATGTAACGATGATGTCGCCTACCGCCACATCGCAGTCTCTGGCGAGGTAGCTCAGCTTGGCGTTGCCCAAGCTCGACATTTCAAGGTTTCCGCTTAACACTCCTCCGTCGCGGGTGCGGCGGTCAACAGCTCCTATACTGCTGGCGGTAGAGAGGATAGTCGTGACCTTGCACGACACCGGTCCTACCTGCGAGACGTAACCCACAAGCCCGTCCTGCGTAATCACAGGGTCGTACAGGCTGACGTCCTGCAACGAGCCTTTATCTATAATAAAGGTATGGAATACATCTGTGGTGTCACGTGAGATTACCGTGGCATCGAGGAAGGCGTAGTCGGGATTCGCCTCTTTGAGCCCGAGTATTTCGCGCAGACGCTCGTTCTCCTGCTTTATGTCGTCGTAATCGACTGTCTGTGCGATAAGCTCGCGAACCTTCTTCTCAAGCAGTTCGTTTTCCGCCTTTATGGAGTCCACGTCCTCAAACTGATTGGTGAAGCTGCCGATTCCTCCCGAAATTAACGCGCTGAGCTTCTGTATGGGAGTGGTGATAAATGTGGCGATAGAGGCAAGGGCGTTCTGCTCCCCCGAAACGCTGGCGGAGTACATCATAATGCCGATTATGATTATAGTGGAGGCGATTACTATTTTAAAGCTGCGTCCTTTGAAAATATCCTTCATATTTCCTGTTCCTTTCCTGTGGTTATAGGATTTACAGTTTTTACCTTAAATCAACATATGCCGCAAGGGGTTTCTTCCTTGCGGCTATACATTATCTCAATCTTGAATGCGTTTTCCCGCAACTCTCATAGCCGCTCCCTCGGTTATCTTCTCGCCCTGAGGTAGGAGTCCGGCATGATTATGTCAAGCCGCTTGCCCGTTCCGTCAACAACGCAGTCAAGAGGACGCTCGGCGATATACACCGGCATACCTGTCTCCTGAGCGACAAGCTTGTCGAAGCCGCGCAGTAACGCGCCGCCGCCTGTGAGCATAATTCCGTGGTCGATAATATCTGCCGAAAGCTCAGGCGGAGTTTTTTCGAGAGTACCCTTAATTGCGTCTATAATGCTGGAGATTGGGTCGGCAAGTGCCTCGCGAACCTCGGCGGCGGAGATAACCACGTTTTTCGGCAGTCCGTCAACGAGGTTTCTGCCCTTTATCGCCATGCCCTCCTCCCCCTCGTAGGGGAAAGCCGAGCCGATTTTCACCTTTATCTCCTCGGCGGTTCTCTCGCCTATGAGGAGGTTGTACTTCTTCTTTACATAAGAGATGATAGCCTCGTCGAAGCGGTCGCCCGCCACTCTAACCGATTGGGAGGTGACAATGTCGCCGAGGGAGATTACGGCAACCTCCGATGTGCCGCCGCCGATGTCAACTACCATGCTGCCTGTAGCCTCAGACACAGGAAGTCCCGAACCGATTGCCGCCGCCATAGGCTCTTCTATGAGATCGACACTGCCGCCGCCCGCCTTCCTCGTGGCGTTCTCAACAGCACGCTTCTCAACCTCCGTAACGCCGGAGGGGATACATATTACAACTCTCGGGCGGGAGAAAAGATTAGTTTTGACAGCCTTCTTTATGAAGTATTGGAGCATTGTGGCGGTAATATCAAAGTCGGCGATAACTCCGTCCTTGAGAGGTCGAACGGCAACTATAGAGCCGGGAGTACGACCTATCATCTCCTTCGCCTGTGTTCCCACTGCGAGAACCTCGTCGGTGAGAATGTCAACGGCGACAACCGACGGCTCTCTCATGACGATTCCCTTACCCTTAATATATACAAGCGTGTTTGCCGTGCCTAAATCTATTCCTATATCCCTTGCCCAAATATTCATATTATTATGCTCTCCTTTTAAAGTTCAACTGTTTTTTATTTTTTCTGCTCCCCTACTAGGGATTTTTATAATCAAAGCGTTTTCGCGAAAAGGGAGGGTTGCTCCTCCTCACGGAGCGAAAAGGCGCGTTGCGACAAATTTAAGATTGCATATGTATGCAAAAAAACAACATGGATGTCTGAAAAATCTCATATTACGACATACTACCCATCTTGATGATTATATCACAAGTTTGCATAATACTCAACTACAAGATGTAAATTGTTTTGAAAGAAATTACGCAAGATATTGGATTGTTTGCCTAAAACAGCAAAACCAAAACACACACGAGGCAGAGTTATGTTCATATGCGGCAATATGCCTGTATGTGTAATTGTGCGCCTGCACTCCCCGCTATATCCTGAATCCGCAGTCGCGGAGCTTGCGCACGGTAAGCCCTATGGGTAGCCCCTTGCAGTTATTTATATCTCCGTTAATACGCTCAATGAAAATCGAACTCGGTCCGTTTACGCTGTACGCTCCGGGGTGGCGCAGGTACTCGTCTCCCTCAATGTCGAGGTAGCGGTCAATCTCCCTCTCGCTCAGCTCGTAGAACTCCACCACCGTGCGTTCGGAGAAGCTCAGCTCTATGTAGTCGCCGCAGAAGTGCACGCCCGTATAAACCTCGTGGAAAGTACCCGAAAGCGTGCGGAGCATCCGCTTTGCGTCCTCTCTGTTTTTGGGCTGTCCGAAGATTACTCCGTCTATGCACACAAGGGTGTCCGCCCCCATGACAACGTCGTGGGGATGCTGCGCGAAGGCGGCTACCGCCTTCTGGGCGGCGAGTGCCCGTGCGACCTCAGCGGGAGGCAAGCTCTTGCCTGTCACTAAGGTTTCGTCTATATGCGACTTGTATACTTCAAACCGAAAGCCCGCACTCCTGAGTAGTGCCGCTCTCTCCTTTGAGGCTGATGCTAAAATAATCTTCATATAAAAACGTACCTTTCAAATTAACTTTCTTTCGGGCAGTCGGAATGTGTCGTTTCTCTACTTTATTGTAATCTTTATTCCGAAAACGTTAGCCCAAATGGTCTCGGAAGAGTCCGCCCTGTAGGAGACGGAACATTTCTCTATCCTTCCGATATTCTTAATGCTCTTGTTTGTGTCTGTCATTGCCGTCTCCAACGCGGAGTTGTTTCCCATAAGCCATGTATATGCCTGCTGAGGGTTTATGTTTTCGTCGAACATGACGTAGAAAATCAGCTCGCCCTCCTTCGCCGATTCGGTCATTTTGCTTGTAATCTGAGAAGCTCCCTTCCTGTTGAGCGAGGAGACAAGCACCGCTTCCTTCTTAAAGAAATTGAAGGTATCGGCAGTACACTCGGGCAATGGGAAGTTGTAGTAGTTCTCATCGCTCTTTTCGCTCTTGATAATCTCGTCGGTCAATTGGTCGAAGCCGCCTGAAATCTCATGGTCAAAGGATATCTCCTTAGTAGTGAGATTGAAATAGTTGTAGGTGAACGGGAACTCCGAATTTGCGGCGATAGGGTCGTTCCATGTGGCATCAAGATGATACCATTCCCCCTCTATTTTTACCGTGTTCCACACATGACCTATCCCATCGGACTTGCCCAAGACACTGCCGCAGTCAATGCCTACCTGCCGAAGGAGCAGCTTCATGGCGGAGTTGTAGCCCCCGCATATCGCCTTATGGTTGACAAGTGCGCCGTATGCACTCGAGAGGTCGGGAGACATATCTGAAAGCTCCGCTGTATCGGCGTTGTACGCACTCTCGTCGTAGTCGCAGTCGAACACCAGCTTGTCGTGGATTATTTTCTCGCGTCCGTACTCCGTTGCGGAGGAGGGGATAAGCGAGAGATACTCCGTGACGGCGTTCTCCAACGCCCTAACCCGCTTGACCGCCGTGTTGTAGTCGCAGGTGGTGTAGAGAGTGATAAAATCTCCGTCTCTGAAATTATACGACAGAGAGTAGTTGCTGTAAAGCCAAAAAGCCTCGGGATGGTCGGCAAATACCGCCTCCTTAACCATAAATATCTCGGCGGAAGTCAAACGGGGGATTTTCGCGTTCTTGAGCTTGAAGTAGCCGAGCTTTCCGCCGCCCTCGTTGGTAAACTGAAATATTGACTCCTCCATAGATTTATATGCCGTCCTCTGGTTTTCCGTTGTGAGGGAGGAATAACCCTGACGGTATTCCGAAGGAGTAAAATTGGCGTGCTGAGGCAACGATACCGTAAGCTCGTAGTATACCTGACTGCCTTCTCCGAAAATATCCTTGTAGACCGCAGAGAAAACATCGGAATACTCCGCTCCCTCGCGAAGCTGAGCGAAGGAGGCGCAACCGTTGCAGCTTATAATAGTAACGCACATTACCAGCGTAAGAGCCAGAGCCGAATATGCCTTTATCTGTTTTTTCAATTTACCGCGGTTCAATGATATCACCTCGAAAAAATATGTGAAAATGAGATACTGACTATATGGTATGAATACTAATTGAAATTCGAGCGGTACGCACTCGTGTCCGCACTATCTACACCTGTCCGCTCGAGCCGAACCCGCCTACTCCTCTAACAGTCTCCGACAGGGAGGTGACTGCCTTTATCTTAAGCTGCTCGACTTTGATAACCACAAGCTGTGCAATCCTCTCATTAGGAGCTATGGTATACGGCTCGTCGGAGAAATTGCTCAGTCCCACCTGAATCTCTCCTCTGTAGTCGCTGTCAATCAGCCCGACGGAGTTGGAGAGCGTTATTCCGTAGTTTATGCCCAGTCCGCTCCTCCCCAATACAAGAGCGGCGTAGTCGGAGGAGGGCATCTCTATGGCGATACCCGTTGGTATCAGCACACGCTTACCTGCCTCCAAAATGAGAGATTCCTGTATGCAGGCACACAAGTCCATGCCCGCCGCGCCTTCTGTGGCGCGTTTCGGGATGACCGCGTTCTCTCTGACGAGAGATATTTTAAGCTGATTCTTAGCTCGAACATTGACGATTTTCATTCTTCTTGTATATCCTTTCAGAAGAGCAATAATCCGCGTAGCAGTAACTCACTGCACACCCTTAAAATAAAGTCCGCGTGTCGCTCCTTTAAAACTGTCTGTTTTACCGCATATCATATCGCTAAGGATTTTCCCCGTTTCCACATAGTTTTCCACATAAAACCGCGCGACAAACCTGTTTATATTGCGGATTTTGTCTGTTTTATCAACAATACTCACGGGAATAGGGTTGAAAACCTCACTGCAACCGAATGCGCACCTGACAGGAAGCTTGTTTCCCAGTCGGTCGGTGATTTCGCACAGACCTCTATCGAAAGCGGGATTTTCTCCTCCACGCGAAGGATTGCTCCTCCCGCAGTGACCGTTCTGTGCGGCGGGGCAGTTCCGCGTGAGCATGAGGGGGAGGTGTCCGTACACTATGACTGCCGACGGGATTGTCATTTCTGAGGAGGGGGAGTTTATCTCCCTCATTTGAGCGAGCGTCATTTCAAAGCTCATCTCGCAGGAGTGCAGCCCCATATCCTCGGCGGCGGCAAGCGCGTGCCGTGATATGACGTTCAGCCCGAAGCCGCCGTGGGGAGAAAGCCCCGCCTTCTGCGCGAGTGCAATCTGCCCAATATTATGCACCGTTATATCGGTTATGCCTGCGTCCGCCGCCTTCTTCATGAGGAGGAGTAACCGCTCCTCCTGCCCGAAGAACGCCCTCGGAGCTTCGGTAAAAAGCTTTATGTCAGCCGCCGAAAGCCTCCTACCAACTGCCGCGAGTACCTCGCTGTCGGTTTCAACAGGCAGACTGACTGAGTATATCGCGCCACTGTAATCCTCCAAGCAGTCGGGTAGCTGGCGCGAATCGGCAAACACGAGCTGCCGGCGTTTCTCCTCCTCCAAGGGCGGAGATGCGCTGTGTGCCGCATTGCCGGAGTATTCGGCAGTGGAGCAAAAGGGTATGGGAGTTCGCTCTTTCCGCTTTAACGAGAGTGCGTCTAACGCCTCCCGCCGAAGACTGTTAAGCTCCTTGCCGGAAACGGCGCATATGCCGTCCGAATTAAGCTTTAGCTCGGACAATCTGTAGACCGTGCCGCCCGTCTTTGACAGGCAGGACAATGCGTAGTCGTGTGAAAGCGGCTTGTTTATCGCCTTCTCCGCCTGCTGCCCTATGACAGAGGCGGTGTTCTCCTCGCAATCGGACGCGGAGAGGGAAATCTCCTCCCCCGAAAACGCGCGGAAAACCATACTGACAGGTACGACGGGCAGCTGGTTTTTATATAACTCATGCAGTCTTTTTACAGCCGCAGAGGAGTTTTCCGAATCACTCTTTGTCCTCACACCGAACATCTTCGCACCTCGCCGCGCGGTGTAGTATCCGTCGGTGAAGCCTGAGCGTGAAAACACAGATTCAAGGTCAGCGCGGAGAGTGTCGGGTACATTGCCCGAATCTCTCGCAAGGCGGCAGGCAGTGACCGCCGCCGCTACATACTCGGGACGTTTGAGCCTCCCCTCGATTTTAAGGGAGGTAACGCCTACCTCACAAAGCTCGCGGATATGCGAAATGTACGACATATCCCGAAGGCTGAGTACGTTCTGCGCTCCACCGCAGGTGAAGGGCAGTCTGCACGGTTGGGCACACATCCCCCTGTTTCCGCTCCTCCCGCCTAAGACGGAGGAGAAGTAGCACTGCCCCGAAACGGACATACACAAAGCTCCGTGTACGAAAACCTCCGTCTCAATGGGACTGCTTGTTACAATCTCGGCTATCTCCTCCCGCGACAGCTCCCGCGCGAGAACCGCACGGGAAAAGCCCAGCTCCGAGAGAAGCTTCAAGGCAGAGGGGGAGTGAGCCGTCATTTGAGTAGAAGCGTGGAGCGGCATTTCGGGGGCGCACCTGCGAATTAGGGCGGCAAGCCCTAAGTCCTGCACGATGATTCCGTCGAGCGATAGCTTGCAGGCAAGCTCCGCGGAGGACAACGCCGCGCCGTACTCATTCGGAAGAACGAGGGTGTTGAGGGCAAGGTAGATTTTTACTCCCGCCTCTTTGCATATACAGGACGCCTCAGAAAGCTCCTGTTCGCTGAAATTTTCCGCTCCCCGCCGCGCGTTGAGCGAGTGATTGCCGAGATATACCGCGCCTGCACCCGAACGAACTGCCGCTACTAACTGCGGCATCCCTCCGGCAGGCGCGAGTATTTCGGCTTTTCCTCCTCTTTCGGGCGGACAACCGTGAGCCGTACTCACCAATACTACGTCCTGTTGTTGAGGTCAGCCATGCGGGCGCGAAGTCCCTGAAGCTCTCTCCTCAGACGCTCGATTTCCCTGCGCGCTTCATCTGCCTCAAGGCGAGCGCGGGAGGTCTCCTCCACATAATCCTTTATCTGCACCCGCAGTCCGTCAGCCGCAGTTGTGGCTTTTTTACACTCATCCGCGTAGGAGAGGGCGCACAGAACTGCCGCCATTGTGGTGGATACACGCTGATTGGAAGAAATCAGCTCGTTCATCTTCTCGTCGACCTCGTTGCCGACCGCGCGTATGTAGCTCTCGTCGTCCTCACTCGTAATGAAGTAGTCCGTTCCGCATACATTTAGACGCACCTTGCTTTTCATAAAGGAACCTCCGTTTTTTGTTTTTTGGCACTGTTATCATGATACTTGATTAAAGTGATATGAGTGCCTATATTCAATACCTATATATTGTATATTAAATCGGCGGCAAAAGGAAGTCCTTATTTGTAATTTTATAAAGAATTTTCAAATTGCCTAAGCAATAATACTGCCGGCGTACTTAAAACAGGAAAAAGAGTGCGGCAAAACAAAATTTGCCGCACTCTCGTTAATAACTACTCACTAAAACCTTCGGGAGAATATCCGATTTCTTTGAAAAGCTCGTGTATCATGTCACTTTTTTCAAAAGAACCTTTTGCTATAACCAGAGTGTTTTTTACTCTTGCAATTTCTATGTAATCCTTCCCTGCCGCCTTAACTCTCACGTAGTCATATCCGTCGAGATGTATCTCTTCCTGAATGTCCGCTTTATCAAAAGAAAAATCTTCCGATTGCAAAGTATCATCATATGTACGCATTGTGTAATCTTCACTTGTAAAAGACCAGTACTCAATATGTATTGGCGTTTTTGAGGCATCATCTCTATTATTATCAGCTACATATGCATAGATAATAGGATCTTTCGAGCTGTGGGCAGTCTCATCCGTAGAATCTTTCAAAGACGCGTAAAGTTTTAGACCCAAACTTTTGGCAATCTCAATAAACTCCTCGCCTGTAATCAGTTCAATAGATTCGCTCGGTGCTTTGCCGTCAGAAGCCTCCACCAATTCCTCGCTTGTAATCGATTCAACAGGTTCGCTCGGTGCTTTGCCGCAAGAAGCAAGCAGGATGAGAATAACGCCGAGAATTGCAACAACTGCTTTTTTCATAATAAAGTTTCCCTCCAATTAAATTAATTACCGGAACAATAATATCGTCAAACCACATCCCGCCTAAAGGCGAAATATCCGTATGCCGCAAACACAAACATATGAGCCGCAATACTCAGCAGTACTCCCAAAACGCCGACGGAGGAAAAATTCGGCAGCGACGTTACGAGAAGCGACAAATCAAGGTTGCAGAACAATGTCGCTCCTACCACAGGATTACCGAAGGAGGCGAGCAGTCCCCCGAAAGAGAGCGATATGAGCAGTACCAGCGACGGCACGGCTATTGCCGCCGCGTATGAGCGTGTGACAGTGGAAACCATTACGCAAAAATGCGTTATGACTACAACCGAGAGAGCTACACCCAAAGCCGCCATAAGGGAGTAGGAAAACCACGTGTAGAGATACGCGTCCTCCCCATAGGTGAGGATATACCCGTAATTCTGCGAAAGCGAGCCGAAGCCGAGGAGCGAACCTGTCACTGCTCCCAGCCACGCCGAAAAGACGAGCATGAAGGTGTAAATATTAAGCACAATAAGCTTTCCGAAGAAGAATTTAAGCCTTGTTGCGGGCAGTGATAGCATGGTCTTTATCGTACCCGATTTCAGCTCCCCCGCAAAGCTGTTTGACGCCGCAGTAAACAGAATTACGGCGCATGGAATCATAAGAAGCCACACGGCGAAAACTACCGTATTCCACGGGGTGTTTGCCTCCCTCGGGGTGTTTTCGGTGAGGCAGAAGGTGAGGATTACCTTCTCCCGCTCGTACTCCGAGACGAGTGAGGCGGCGCGGTATTTCTCCGCCCCTGCGGTCATGCCCGCTATGTACTTCTGAGCGTTAATCGCCTCTGTCAGCTCATTTATTCTCTGGTAGTACGCCGACTGCCACGTGTCCTTGCCGAACTCCTCGGAGCTGTCGGAAACAGACACTCCCGCGTCGGAGCCGCTTACGGGAACGCTGCCCGCGTACTCCCCCGCTAAGTCTGAGCCGGAGAGTGCATCTCCGTTTTGTCCGTCTGCCGTCCTGCGCGATTTTTCATAGAAGGAGAGGTCAATCTCCCCGTTTCTTCCGAACTCCGTGTTGCTGAAAACCTTTCCCGCGATTCCGTCTTTGAGGAAGGAAGGGAGGGTAATGTTCTCGCTCTCCACTATAGCGGACGAACCGTAAGCCGTCAGCATAGCGAGCAGGAACACCAAAAGAAACGCCGCCGACATACTCCTTTTTGAAAAGAGCTTTATCCACTCGCACTTTATCACTCTTAAAAGCTTAATCATCAAAATCCCCCTCGTATGCGCCGAAACGGTCGTCAATTTCGTCGTCGTTATCCATAGGACGCTCGCGGAGCAGTCTGTAATACGCTTCCTCAAGGGAAATTTCGTAGTCCTTCGCCTCGTACACTCTGTAGCCGGAAGTAAACAGAATGGAGGTGATTTTAGGCACTAAGCTCTTTTCGCACTCAAATATAACATATCCCGAACGAATCTCGGCGGGAATATGAAGCGCCTCAAATATGTGCCGCGCCGCCGCCTCCGGCTGGTCGATGAGCATTCTCTGAGCGGTTTTCCCCGTTCCGAATTTTTTCAGGTGAGCGACACTGCTCGTGCCTATGAGTACTCCGTCCTCCAACACCGCAACCCTGTCGCAAATACGCTCTAAATCGGACATATGGTGGGAGGTCATGACAACCGCCGTACCCTGCGACTTGGTCATCTTCTTGATTACCTTGCGAAGGTGCAGAAAGGCTATGGGGTCCATGCCGTCTATCGCCTCATCCAAAAGCAGAAGGCGCGGGGAGTGCATAACCGCCGCCGCTATGGCAAGCCGCTTTATCTCCCCCGTAGGATACGCCGAAACGCGCTTGTCTATGTAGTCGTCCAGCTCAAGCATACCTACCGCGCGGTCAATCTCCTTCCGCCCGATTTTGGGGCGAACTGCCGCTATAGCCTGAAGGTTCTGATAGCCTGTCATGTTTTTGTAAAATTCGGGCTTGTCGAGTACTACGCCAGTGTAGCTCATGCACCGCTCGAAATCGTCGTACATACTCACTCCGGCAATTCGTATGTCGCCCGTATTGGGCATGACAAGTCCGCCCACCATGTGTATTACGGTGGACTTGCCCGCTCCGTTAGGTCCGATTAGACCGAGAATCTCACCCTCCTCCACGCCGAGGCTAAGGTCGTCGATGATTATTCCCTTGTCGATTATCTTAATTACCGAATCGATTGACAAAACCTGCATAAAGCAAATACTCCTCCTTATGGGGATACTGTAGGTCGAGAAACAGCGGCTACTGCTACTGCGTCGTTTGATTGAGATAGGCGGCTACTCCGCCTCGGTCGTTTAATTAACTCGCTCAAGATATTCCTTGAGATATGAGGGCATCTCCCCGTCCTCCGGCACTGTTTTAAATTTGTAGAACACCATGCCGCTCTCATATTCGGCAATAGGTTCGGCAATTGCAATAATACCGTGATGTTCATACAGATAAATTGAGATTGCTTGAATTCTCGGCATCCACGACGTCATATAGACGACATTTTCATTATCCAACATATAAATCAGCGGATTGCCGTCAACTCCGGATTCTTTCATCCGCGCCTCAGATATGGGCGAATACATACTCCAGCTTTCGGTGTAGACAAGATTTTCGGGAGATAAGGGATTTTCCATCCAGCTGATTGAGTAATCAAAGGAACGATCATCGCTTAATATGTAAACTGTTTTGGGGGAATTGATTACGTCGTCCATATAGTCAGGTTTTACAGGCGCGTGAGAAACTGCTATAAAATTAGGCAGCAAGATGAAAATTGATGCACACACCGCACATAGTCCTCCCCAGAAGGCTAAGGTGCGTTTTCTCCTCTTTATCTTATCAGTGTTTTCTGCCATATACAGCATAAATGCAAGCAAAGCAAACAGAGCGGTAGGCACAGTCACCCTCGTGGGGTATCTTCCCAACACGAGAAAAACACAAATATTTAGCCCCACCTCAATCGAAAGCAGTAAATAGAGAAGCGTGCTTCGCTTATCCGATACCAGTAATAATAATCCTATTCCGATAATGAACATGAAAAACAACATCGGTCTGAAACCTCTATGTTCAAGCGCAAAAGAAAATGAATAGAACGAATTTTTGAATCTACCGAAAATACTGCCAAGAGAAAAATCGCTTGAAGTGCTAATTTGAGATAACAGTTCGAGATTGTCCTCATCAAAAAGCAATTGCTTGTCGTAAAAATAGTATCCATAAAGCATTTCAATATCATTGTCCGTAAGCCCTATTTCCTGTAAAATATCCATGGTCTCATCGGTTTTCGGATAATCATAAAGCTTATTTCTTGCTAAGTTGTAGGTCTTGTATGCCTGCCATTCGTCCGAGCGGTAGGCAAGGCTGTCAATCGCACTGAGAGGATACCTCATAGCAAAGAGGAGCAGGCAGATAAGCGCGAAGCAAAGGAGTTTTTTGATGTCTCCGCCCGCGTTTTTTATCCTGCTTTTCAGCGGCTCACGAAGAGGAGACACACTCCCTTCCTGCCGGCTTATTTTCCCTCTGCGTCTGAGGCTGAATATAGCGCGGAGTTTGCTCCTCGTTGCAATTTCCAAAGACAGCAGCATTAAGGCGGAAATAATCAGAGGGAAAGATATATCCTGCCTTATCATAATTGCGAAAACAATTAACAGCGAACCGAAAATCAGCTTTAACCTGCGCGGCTTTTCTTCATGGAAAAAGGTATAGTAAATGAGCAGTATTCCCGCAAACATACTAACATATGATACTAACGTGAATGTAAACATATAAAGTGCTATTGAGGAGGTAAGGAAAAGCGCGGACAAGCCTATTAACAGACGATACGGATTGAGCTTTAACAAAAAGAGGTGGAATATGGATACAACTGCAAAATACAACAATAACAGGAAAGCAAACATTATCCAGTTAACCGACGGAAACAGAGGGTATAACCAACTGACCAAAAAACAGAATGCGGAGTGAACAAAAACGCCGTTGATATCTCCTCCTGAGAGCAGCATGGAAATGTATCTGTCGTCATTTATGTAATACCCGAAACTATTTGCCGGAATATACACGGCAAATACCGCAAGAGTGATTAAAAATGACCACAACAAAGGATGTTCGGATAATTTCCGAACTGCGTAATCGGCAAATAGTTTGAGCTTCGCTGATATTAAAGACATTCTGCTCCGTCCTCCCTAACACAAATCATCTTCTGCACGTTTTCTACAACATACTACTATTTTTTCAATATTTGATTAATGATACCATAGAGCGTTTTTTTTTGCAATAACATAACAAAAACTTTATCAAAGAAAAATTATGCCGTATGCTGTATAATGACAAAAAAAGACGCGTAAAAAAGCAGCGCATGAGGAGGTAGAATATACTCATGCACTGCTTTTTATTACTTCAAAGAAGGAGTATTGCCACTCCGCCTTCCTACCCCGCCTAATCAAACCGGCTGTTGTTACAGCTCCGCGTAGACGCCGCCCTGCGAGAGAAAGCAAGTATGATTGCAGCTTTTTGCTCACTTCAAATATTCAATCAGCGGCTGCAGGTACTCCTTATCCGTCCAGTCGCCGTTTTGACCGATAACAGCAATGAGTGCCGCCTGCGACGGCTCATAGGTTGCGGGGTCTTTTTTCTCCAGAGTCTTTTTGAGCATCTTACACAGCGTTTTGTCGGCGAAGTTCATAACCTCCATGTCAAACGCGCCGCGGCAGTAAAAGCATTTTACTCCACTCAGATTCCCCTTGAAATTGTGTGCGTACATCTCCTCAAACGCGGCTTGTTCAAAAGGAGAACCGCCAACACAGAACACGGCAAGCCGTTTGCCTGCCAGTTCGTCCATGTTTTTCCTGAGAAAAGACAGCCCCGAAATCCCGGATGCGTATATGCCTCCTCCGAGGACAATAACATCGTAATTTTTCACCTGCGCTACAGTGGCTTTATTTGTTTCAATAATATCAAAACCCGTAGTATCACGCAGCCATTCGGCGTATTTTTTTGTTGCCCCGTATTTTGATTTGTACAGTATAATTCCGTTCATTATTTTCTCCCTTCAAACGCGGAATAGTATTACAAAATATTACCCCGCCTGCTCAAACTGGCTGTTGTAAAGCTCCGCGTAGACGCCGCCCTGTGAGAGGAGGTCGGTATGATTGCCGCTTTCAACTATATTTCCGTCCTTCATCACGAGAATCAGGTCGGAGTTTTTGATAGTGGACAGCCTGTGAGCGATAACAAAGGAGGTTCGCCCCTGCATGAGCTTATCCATAGCCGCTTGAATGAGTACCTCAGTCCTTGTGTCAACCGAGCTTGTCGCCTCGTCGAGAATGAGCATGGGGGCGTTCTCCACCATGGCGCGGGCTATGGTCATGAGCTGCTTTTGCCCTACCGAGAGATTCGCCTTGTCGCTCAGCACAGTGCTGTAGCCGTTCGGGAGGGTTTTAATAAAGTGGTGAACGCCCACAACCTTGCAGATTTTTTTCAGCTCCTCATCGTCTATGTCGGGCTTGTTGTAAATTATATTCTCCTTCACCGTGCCTTCAAACAGCCATGTGTCCTGAAGCACCATGCAGAATAAATCGTGGACATTCTCCCGCTTCAAATCGGCAATATTAATCCCGTCAATCTTAATCGAGCCGCCGCCGAGGTCGTAGAACCTCATGAGGAGGTTGACGATAGTGGTTTTTCCCGCTCCCGTAGAGCCTACAATGGCGATTTTCTGACCTGCCTTGACCGTAGCCGAAAAATCCTTGATGATTACCTTATCCTCGTTGTAGCCGAATTTGACGTGTTCGAACTCAATATCTCCCCTCACTTCTCCTACGGGGAGTACAGCAGTCTTGCCGCTCTCGTCGGGAAGCTCGCTCTCCTCGAGGAAGGTGAATACTCTCTCCCCCGCCGCCGCAGTGGACTGGAGGGCTGTAGCCGTCTGTGCAATCTGCGCGAGGGGCTGAGTAAAGAGCCTGATGTATATCATAAACGCAACTATTACTCCGAAATCGGTTATATAGCCGTTCACAAGAAGCACCGCTCCCAGAACGCACACAACTACATACCCGAAATTGCCGATAAAGTGCATGAGAGGCATCATAAGCCCCGAAATAAACTGCGATTTCCACGCGCTCGATTGCAGTTTTCCGTTAATTTCGTGAAACTCCTCGCGGGCTTTTTCCTCCCCGTTATATGCCTTTACCACGTTGTGACCGGTGTATATCTCCTCTATGTGTCCGTTGATACGCCCTAACTCGTACTGCTGTGCCTTGAAGTACTTCTGCGAGTGCTTTATGATAACCTGCATAAATACGAAGCCTACGATTGTGGAGAGTATCGCCGCGAGTGCGAGGAAGACATTTGTGTAGAACATCATCACTATCGAACCAAAAAACATGGTCACAGCCGTGACAAACGAGCCTATGCTATTATTCAGCGTCTGCGCTATGGTGTCAACGTCGTTTGTGACGCGGCTCATTACGTCTCCGAAGCTGGTGGAGTCGAAGTATTTGAGCGGCAGTCGGTTTATCTTCTTTGAAATTTCAGTCCTCATCTTTTTCGACACACGCTGTGTGATTATGTTCATTATAAATCCCTGAACGTAGTTGAAGACAAATCCGAGACCGTACAAAACAGCGAGCGTAAGCCCGATTCTGCCTACCGCCTTCATGTCGATTTGAGACATTAGCCCCTCTTGAATCAGCGCGGTTATTGCGCGGAGGCGGTCAGGTCCTATTGCACTGAAAATAGTGCTTGCCACCGCCATGAGTGTAGAAACTATTATCATGGGGAGATACGGCTTTATATAGGCTATCAGCTTGCCCATTGTCGCCTTGAAGTGCTTGGGCTTTTCCCCCGGCATAGCCATTCTGCCGCCCGGACCACCGAAGCCGTGTTCTCTTTTACGCGGCATTTTATCTGCCGCTCTTTGGTTTTCAGACATCGGACAATTCCTCCTTTGACAGCTGAGAGTAGGCAATCTGCCTGTAGACCTCACAATCGGAGAGCAGCTCCTTGTGCGTGCCGATTCCCACGACATTGCCCTCGTCTAAAACTACAATCTTATCCGCGTCCTTAATTGTTCCGATACGCTGAGCCACTATCATCGTAGTGGCGTCTCCCGTCTCCTTTTTAAGGGCGTTTCTGAGAAGTCGGTCGGTTTTGTAGTCAAGCGCGGAGAAGGAGTCGTCGAAAATATATATTTCGGGCTTCCTGCATATCGCTCTGGCAATAGATAGACGCTGTTTCTGTCCTCCCGATATGTTTGCGCCGCCCTGCGCTATATTTGAGTCGAAGCCGTCCTCCATTGCGTCCACAAAATCTCTGCCCTGCGCTATGTCAAGGGCACGCTTTATCTCCTCCTCCGAGGGAGTGGCGTCGCCGTTGTCGCCGTATGCCACGTTCTCCTTGACCGTGCCACTGAACAGCACAGCCTTCTGCGACACATAGCCGAGCTTGTTGTGGAGTGCCGCCTGTGTGTACTCCTTGACGTTGATTCCGTCTATGAGCAGCTCTCCCTCGGTCACGTCGTAGAAGCGGGGAATGAGGTTGATAAGCGTACTCTTGCCGCTTCCCGTAGAACCGATAAACGCCACTGTCTCGCCCTTCTCCGCCCTAAAGCTGACATTGTGGAGGACATATTCGTCCGCGTCGGGGTACTTAAAGCTGACGTTGTTAAACACAACCTCGCCTGTCTTTTCCGTTTTGCCGCCGCTGACAGGTCCGTCGATTATCATCTCCTTAGTCTCGAGCACCTCATTGATACGCGAGGCGGAGACGGAGGCTCTGGGCAGCATGATGAATATCATCGACATCATCATAAACGCCATGATAATTTGCACCGCGTAGGAGGAAAAGACCACCATAGTGCTGAAAAGCGGGAGCTTTTCAGCCATGCCCGCGCCGTTTATCAGTGCCGCGCCTAACCAGTATATCGCCAAATTTATGCCCGACATGACAAACCCCATGCCTGCGGGCAGTATCGACATAAGTCTGCCGATATAGAGGTGGGTGTAGGTCAAATCAGAGTTGGCGCGCTCAAATTTCTCCTCCTGATAATCCTCTGCGTTGAAGGAGCGGACTATCCTCAGCCCCATGAGGTTTTCTCTTGTCACGCGGTTGAGGTTGTCGGTCAGCTTCTGCACTTTTTTGAATCGCGGCATTGCGAAAATCAGAAGCACCGATATGATAGTAACCATGAACAGCACCGCAATTCCCACTACCCACAGCCACTCGATTCCGCTCGAATCGGCACTGAGGCGCAGTCCGTCGGAGGTGTCCGCCGACACAAACTTGTCCGCTATTTTGAGCATCGCCCACACGGCGACAATAGGGGATTTTACGATAATCTGCAAGCCTATCGCTATGAGCATCTGCATCTGAGTAATGTCGTTTGTGGTTCTCGTAATAAGGCTTGAGGTGGAGAATTTGTTTATCTCCTCCATGGAAAATGACATTACCTTGTCGAAAACCTTGCCTCTGAGAGTGGCGGCGAAGGAGGTAGCAACATTAGCGGCAAGGAAGCCCACTGCCACTGACGTGAGCATACTGCCCAAAGCGCAGAGCAGCATTTTCAGACCTTCCGCCCATATATCTCCCATCGCGCTGCCCGGCGTCTGCACAAGAGTGGTTATCTGCGCCATGTAGTCGGGTGATTTGAGGTCGAGCCACACCTGAATACATATGAAAACTACGCTTATAACAATGTACAGCCACTCTCTCGGCTTTAAATGTTTGAACGATTTAAGCATACTTACCCTCCGAAATTAATTTTTGAAGAATCAAACCGTGACATATTGTGAAAGCTGTCCGCGTCTCCTGCTTGAAGTTTCATTCGTCTATTGTATGTTTATACTATATTATTGTCAATAGTTTAAATGTAAATCTTTGGAGGACGATGAGCTATTGCGAGTTTAATTGTCCAAAATCAAAAAACACATTTCCATCATTGATTGCGGTTCGTTATTTTGGTACAATAAAGTAGTATATAGGCATATTTTTCAACATTATGATTAATTAACTTTGAAAACAACTAGAAAACACGAGCGAAAAGCTTTGATTTGTGCGGTTTTCGCCCATAGAGGCTTGATTGTTTTTCTGTTGATTTAGTGTATGCCCCCGAAAGGAATCAAAAATGCTTTACAGACATAATTCATCGCCGTTCGGCAGGACGGCAACATCCGCGCTGAGCATATACTCCTACCTCTCAAACGACCGCGCGTCGCGGTTTCGCGAGGATGTATACGGCATCCCGCAATTTGTGAGCAAGTTTATAAATGTGAGGAGCCGCCATGTGCTTGTGTCGGGAGTTCCCTGCACATGGTATATCCCCGAGGACGCTCCCGACAACAGGGCGGTTCTCTACCTCCACGGCGGGGCTTATGTGGGAGGACGCTCCACCCTCCCCTTCGAGTCCTCGGTTATCGCCGCGCGGCTTCGCCTTCGCGTACTCGCGGTTGACTACAGGCTCGCGCCGGAGCACCCATATCCCGCCGCGCTTACCGACGCACTCGCCGCCTACAGCAGTCTGTTTTCGGAGGGGTATCAGAGTGAGCGAATCGCGGTAATAGGCGACTCCGCCGGCGGAGGGCTTGCCCTCGCGCTTACGGAGCTTCTGCGCGACAAGCAGATGCCTCTCCCCTCCTCGCTGACTATGCTCTCTCCGTGGCTCGATTTGCGCTGTGACGAGGGCGAATACAAAAGCTTTACAAGAGATCCCCTGCTCGTAGCATCCTCTCTCCGCGAATCGGCTGTCTACTACTCCAGAGCAGCCGAACGGAGCGACAGGTACATATCACCCCTCTTCGGCAGTGCCGCAAACCTCCCGCCTACACTCATAATAGCGGGAGAGCGGGAGCTGCTCCTCACCGACAGCGTGCGGTTCTCCCAAAAGCTGAGCGAGGCGGGCAGCCCCTTTGAACTGCACCTGTGGCGCGATATGTTCCACGTTTTCCCGATAACAGCCCCCTTCCTGCCTGAGAGCAAGGAGGCGTTCTCCGTGGCGCAGGAGTATATCTCCTCCCATTTTCAATAATTTCGGTTGGTTCATCCTACACAGTTTACACAATATTTACCATTTATTTTTTGCAACTCGCTTTTTATTATTGAAGTAATTCGCCTGTTATGGTAAAATATGCAGTGTTAGCTATCATCCTCATTGAAAGGACAGGAATTGTAATATGAGTATTTTAAAAAGAGGATTTTCGGTCGCTGTGATTTTACTCCTTGTGCTGATGATTTTCTCTCCCTCGGTATTCGCGACGGAGGCGGTGTCGTCAGCGGTAGAATCCACCGCTCCGACAACTACGAAAGCACCTGCCAATGTGACGCTCAAGGGCATCCATATGATAGGGAGCAACGGCAAGAATTATCTCGCCAGCCCCTCCTACGCGGCGGGTACGAACAAGTACACCTTCACCCTCCCCGACTGGATGGAGGAAGCGTCTCTGGTCATTAAAGGCGCGGCAGGACTGACCATAACCTCCGATGACACGGAGTTCTCCTACACCAAGGCTACGGGCTACTACACCGGAGATTTTACATTTAAGGCTAAAACACAGAGCTTTAAGGTTCTTGTGAAGAACGGCGACGGCGGCGAGCGTACGCTGACAATAGGCGTCACTCGCACAGCAATAAAGACATACTTTGAAAAAGTCGCGGTGCTTAACGGCTCTGACACTCTCGACGGCGAGGGTTCTATAGCAGACGGACTTGAGTATGAAGTAGACGGCGACGTCACCTCGCTCAAGCTGAGGGTAACTCCGCGCCATGAGCAGGAGATATCGCTCCAGAGAAATAACGATGACCCCACGGTGCTGGAGCTGAAAAACGGAAGATATGAAGCCACTCTCGAGCTGACAGGCGGCGAGGATGTGTTTACAGTGACCTCGAAGGCGGGAACGCAAACCGTTACAGTCACTATAAAAATCATAAATACAGATACCGTGTCGTCTGAGGTTTCCTCCATAGAGGAGGTGTCGTCTATGGAGGAGGCGTCCTCCGAGGAGACAGTGAGCAACACCGACTTTGTTTCTATCGATAACACTCCTGCCCCCGTTGAGGAGGAGGACGGAACTTCTCCCTTGATATGGGTGCTTATCGGCGTGGTTATCGCGGTCATATTGGGAGCTTGTATTTTCCTTATCGTAAGCTCAGGCTCAAACCGCAGACCTCCTTCGGGCAATCCTCCCAGAAGGGGCGGCGGTCGCTCTAACCGCGATTTGCGCGGCTATGTGGACGACTATGACGATTACAGCGACAATAATTACTCCGGCGGCGAATACTATGAGGACGACAATTACGACAACGGCTACAACTTCGGCGGCGAATACGAGGACGACGGCTACTACGACGATACTCCGTCGCGCCAAAACACCCGCCGCAATCCGCCCTCCGTGCAGAGAGGACGTTCGCCTCAGTCTCCCGGAAGCCGTTACGCGCCGAAGGACAGCAACTACGGCTACTACGACGACGATGACGATTTCTTCGGAAGCGGCGGCGGAGTTAGGCGCAGATAGCAGTCGGCGGTAAGAGGCTGGTGCGGTACTCCGTAATCGGAGGTCGGTGCGGTACTCCGCAGATAAATTAACAGGAGGAGAGCAGTATGAAGAATATTTTGGGTCATTGCGCGTGCGGCGCGGTGGAGGTAAATATAAGGGAGTACGGGAATTTCGTCTACGCCTGCCACTGCGATGATTGCAGACGGCGCGGCGGCGGAGCTCATATGGCTGTTGACCCCGGAAATTCCTCCAATGTTGATTTTATCAAGGGCAAGTCTAACATAACAATCTGGATAGACGAGCCTATAGAACGCGGGTTTTGCAGTATCTGCGGATGTGATATATTTTGGCACAATCCGGCGGACGACCACTACTGCATGAACGCAGAGCTGTTCGACGACATTATTAAGGACGCCAGCTTTGAGCTGGAGCTGTTCTATGACCACAAGCCCGCCTACTACAGCTTCTCCGGCAAAAGGAAACGCCTTGATCGCGAGTTTAAGGAAATACCGGAGCAGGAGTAGAGTAGTACTCTGCGGACAAAATAAGGATAGAAGCCCCCTAGGCAGAAAATAGAAAAAACAACCATAGGAAGGGATTTTTTTCTATGTCCGTTTTTACTGATCTTGTTCAGTTTTGCCGATATGGGGCTGTTATGTTTGGAGTATAAAATAACACAGAGTAGTATTATTGCTACACAAAAAACACAGGAATTGAGCCAATCTCAATTCCTGTGTTCGGTTTTAAATGCGCCGGCAGTATCAGTCGTCCTTCTCAAAATCCCGATAGAGCAGGCTCGGCTGGATTCCCTTGTTGTTCTGATATTTCCCGCTGCTATACGGCTCAAAATCTCCCTCTATCGTGTGGTAGTAGATCTGGCATATCTCCGTCATGGGATAAATTCTGATAGGCTGTATGCACTGAATTTCAAGTGTCCAGTAGCCGGAAAACCCCACGTCGCCGAACCCTGCCGTCACATGGACATACAGCCCAAGCCGTCCTATGGAGGAGCGACCCTCCAGCATGGGAACGTAGCAGTCGGCGGAGGTTTTCTCATAGGTTCTGCCCAAATAGAGCTTGCCGGGCTGTAGTACAATCCCCTCCTCGGGGATAATGAGCGTCTCGGTGTGCGGCAGCTTCTTCATGTCAAGAACCTCGTCGGTGTAGACAAGCAGCTCGTTGTGAAGCCGCAGATTATAGCTGTTCGGGTTGAGGTATTTTGAATCGAAGGGTTCGATAGATATACTGCCGTTTTCTACCTGCTTTGCTATCTCTTTGCCTGACAGAATCATTTTTCAGCCCTCCGCATTCTTATGTTATACACTCTCCTCCGGCTTCCGCCTCGGAGCAGGAATACCCACTCCCGCCGCCGAAATTATCCTGAGGAGTAGTATTAATCGAGCTTGTAGGTCGAGTAGCCGTAGGACTTAATAGCCTCGTCTACCGCCTTGAAATCGGCAATAGGCTTGTCCTTAGAGCCGAATAAGCCCTTCTTCTGATCCATCTCGAATTTGACGAACTGCTCACAGAAAAACTCGTAGAAGGGAATGTCGGCAATCTCGTTGCAGCGACCTACAACATACTGATTGGCGGGGTCGTTAGGGTCTACGGGATAGCCGTCCCATGTGAGGAAGGTGTCGGGGTTCTCCGCCGCCTTCGCCCTGAAATTGATAACGCAGTTTGAGAAGAGAATCTTCCTTCTCTCCTTGTTTTCGTTGAGGTACATAATGCCCTCGCGGTCAATTTGTATAATGTCTTCTATGTGATGAGCCAAAATAATTTCCTCCCTAAAATAAATTAATATAATTTAGTATAGCAACACGCCCTAAATCGTTCGCACAATATTATACCACTTTCCCGCACCATATCAAGAGTATTTTGCCCTAAAATTAAAAATATTGACAAAAGAAAACCATACGCATAATTGAGGCATATCTGCTGATAATATCATTGTCCAAGAGATATAGAGTAAAACCGCTCTGAGACGGACACGATCTTTGTGAGAATAAATGAGGCTAAAAAAAGAGTACTTACGTCAAAGGCGTAAGGTCTTTGACGTAAGTATGACAAGTAGGCAGTGTTTAACCGCAAAGAAAACGGCGTTTTGAGCGGCTTGACGATAAAACTGCGTTTGCATCTTTAGGACGGCAGGAGGAGATTAGCGTATGCTGATTTCCTCCTGTAAATTTCTAATCTGTAGTAAGTATCAGCGACATCTGCTCGCCGCTGTCGTCGTCCGTAGTTTTCACTCCCGCGGCGGGGATAGCCTTAGGTCTGTTCCTGTTAGGGTTCTTGAGCATATTCTCCTCAAACAGCATGACACTCGACAACCGCGCGTTCTTCCTCAAAGAGATAACCTGCACTCCCTGCGTGTTCTTCGAGGTCTTAGGAGACACCATCCCCGTGTGGAGCAGCAGCTTGTGCATAGTAGACGCAACCAGCAGAACCTCCGTGTCCTCCCTTATGTAGAACGCGCCTACCAGCAAAGACTTGTCGGAGTACGCGCCGATAAGCTTCTTCCTGTTGGTTTTCGTCTCGTAGGAGGACATATCCACCTTGGCGACTTTTCCGTTCTCAAACGCAAAGAGCATATACCCGTCGTACTTTTCGGTAACTGCCATATACACTACTTTCTCCTCGTTCTCCATGGAGAGCTTGGCGGGGATGTAGTCGCCCATGACGCTGGCTTTAGTATCGGAAAAATCCGAAGCGCGGGACTTGTACACCTGACACTTATCGGTAAAGAAGAGAAGCTCGGCGTTGTTTTTCGCCTCAAGCGAGAGGACTATCCTGTCGCCCTCCTTCAATTTATGCTCCCCGCTCATTCTGAGCGACTGGGGAGTAATTTTCTTGAAATACCCCTCTTTCGTGAGGAAAATATTGACAGGGTAGGAGGGAATCTCCTCCCCCTCGTCCTCGTACTGAGCGGGAGTGTCGTACATAATCTCAGTCTTTCTGTCCTGCCCGTACTTTTCTCCCACCTCTTTCAGCTCGCCTATGATTATCTTCTTGATTTTAGCAACGCAGGAGACAATATCGGTAAGCTCCGCAATTGATTTCTTTATGTCCTCCAAATCGGCGGTGCGCTTTAAAATATACTCCCTGTTTATGTGACGGAGTTTAATCTCCGCGACATACTCCGCCTGCACCTCATCTATGCCGAAGCCTATCATCAAGTTCGGCACGACCTCCGACTCCTCGTCGGTTTCACGGATTATCTTTATCGCCTTATCAATATCCATGAGGATTTTAGAAAGTCCCTCAAGCAGATGAAGCCGTTTTTTCTTCTTCTGCAGCTCGAAGTAGGTCTTTCTCCGCACACATTCCGTGCGAAATGCAATCCACTCCTCCAGCAGCTCGCCCACGCCCATAACTCTGGGATTACCCGCTATCAGCACATTAAAGTTGCAGGAGAATGAGTCCTCCAACGGAGTTATTTTGAACAACTTGGTCATGAGCTTGTCGGGGTCGATTCCGCGCTTTATGTCTATGGCGATTTTCAGTCCGTTTATGCCTGTCTCATCGCGGATGTCGGCAATCTCCTTGACCTTGCCTATTTTCACAAGGTCGATTATCCGCTCTATTATCGCCTCGCAGGTGGCGGTAGGCGGTATCTCGGTAATTTCTATGCATCCCGCCGCCTTGTCGAAGGAGTACCTTGAGCGTACCTTTATTCCGCCGCGACCGGTCTTGTAGATTGTTTCAATGTCATCCCTGTTGTAGACGATATACCCTCCTCCCGGAAAGTCGGGAGCGGGGAGAGTGCTTATTATGTCATGACCGGAATCTCTTATAAGCTCAATTGTGGTTTCGGTCAGTTCCCGAAGGTTGAAGGAGCAGATGGAGCTTGCCATGCCTACAGCTATACCCGCGATATTGTTTGTAAGTATGGCGGGATATGTCACAGGCAGGAGTGTAGGCTCTTTCATGGTGTTGTCGAAATTGTCCGCCATGTCCACTGCGTCCTGCTCTATGTCGCGGAAAAGCTCGTGTGCTATAGGTGCGAGCTTCGCCTCCGTATATCGGGAGGCGGCGGGGGCGGTGTCACGCGAATACGCCTTTCCGAACGAGCCTTTGGAGTCGACATACGGGTGGAGTAACGCCTCGTTGTCTATAGTCATTCGCACCATGGTGTCGTATATCGCGGCGTCTCCGTGGGGGTTTAGAGCCATGGTAGAGCCTGCGATTTTCGAGGACTTCTGGCGCGAACCTGTCAGCAGTCCCATCTTATACATGGTGTAGAGGAGCTTTCTGTGGGACGGCTTAAAGCCGTCGATTTCGGGGAGTGCGCGGCTCATAATTACGCTCATCGCGTAGGGCATATAGTTATATTGCAGTGTATCGACTATCAACTGATCAACGGTCTCGCCGCCGCCTTTTATGTAGCCCTCGGCGGCAGGCTGCCGGGGCTTTTTCTGTGCTTCTTTTTTTGCTCTTGCCATATAGCCTCATGCCTTTCGGTTTTATCTCAAACTAATACTCAAACTAAAATCTGTTGCCAAGGAGTTAGAGTTTGGGTCAAGCCTTTGCAAAGGCTTGCAGGTTCTTAGGACGGCGTCCTAAGTCGACCTCCGCAGAGGTCGAAATACCCTTATCGTCAGAAAAACGCAGGAAGGGTAGGAAAAATGTCCCTAAGGACATTTTTTTGTAGGGGAACCCTCGTCGGGGGTTCCCCTGTGTAGGTCGCCCTGCGACCTACTTCTTGCCAAAATTTTGCATAATTTAAGCCCGTTGCCTCAGATTGCAACCTCCGTCAGTAGCCTCAGACTGCAACCTCCGTCAGTAGCCTCCTTAGCAACAGCTTGTAGCCCGTAGCCCGTTATCACTGGACATCCGCGAGTTCGATAAACTCGCTCCCACGCGCCGCGATAAAATCCTTTCGCCCGCTTAAATTGTCGCCGAGGAGAATGTCAAACATCTGCTCCGTCTCCGTCTGCTCCCTATTGGGAATTACCCGTATCAGCCGCCGCGTTTCAGGCGCCATAGTAGTAAGGCTCATCATGCTCGCGTCGTTTTCTCCAAGCCCCTTCGAACGCTGGAGAGTGTACCTCCCGCCGCCTATCTCCGCGAGTATTTCCGCCTTCTCCGCCTCAGAGTAGGCGAAATAGGTCTTACTCCCCGAGGTAATCTCATAGAGGGGAGATTCTGCGATGTAGATTTTCCCCTCCTCAATCAGCTTTGGCATGAGCCTGTAGAACATAGTGAGAATGAGTGCTCTGATTTGGTAGCCGTCCACATCCGCATCGGTGCAGATAATTACCTTGCTCCAACGAAGCTGATTTATGTCGAAGCTCGAAATGTTCTTTGCTCCCTTCCCCGGAACGTCGATTCCGCACCCGAGAACCTTGATTAAATCTGTGATTATCTCGCTCTTGAAGATTCTGTTGTAGTCGGCTTTCAGGCAGTTGAGGATTTTTCCTCTGACAGGCATAATGCCCTGAAAAAGCGGGTCTCTCGAGTTCTTGCACGAACCCGCCGCCGAGTCGCCCTCCACGATATAAAGCTCCCGCTCGCTCACGTCCTTACTGCGGCAGTCAATGAATTTGTTGACGCGGGAGGTGATATCCATGTTGCTCGTGAGGTTCTTCTTGATTTGCAGACGCTGCTTGTCCGCCTGCTCGCGGCTCTGCTTGTTGATAAGCACCTGAGCGCAGATTTTGTCCGCCTCTATGGGATTTTCGATAAACCACACCTCAAGCTGGTGCTTGAAGAAGTCGGTCATCGCCTCCTGAATGAACTTGTTGGTAATCGACTTCTTGGTCTGATTTTCGTAGCTCGTCTGGTTCGAGAAGGAGGAGACGATTATCACGAGGCAGTCCTCCACATCCTGATACTTTATCCCGCTCTCGTTTTTGACGTACTTGCCCGTCTGCTTGAGCCGCTGGTCTATCATCGACACAAACGCACTGCGAACCGCCTTCTGCGGTGCGCCTCCATGCTCAAGCCAGCTCGAGTTATGATAATACTCCACCAAATTCACCTTGTTCGAGAAGGTGACGGCGGCGTTGATTTTCACATTGTACTCCGGCTTATCTTCCCTGTCTCTGCCGCGCCTCTCGCACTGCCAGTACTGAGGAGGAGCAATAACGTCCTCTCCCGCCACTTCCTTCACGTGGTCGGCAATGCCGCGTTCGTAGCAAAATTCGTACTTCTCTCCCGCCGCCTTATCGTCTATAATAAAACGTATGCCGGCGTTGACAATCGCCTGCCGCTTGACGGAATCTATGAAGTACTCAATGGGTATGTCTATGTCGGTGAACACCTTCAAATCGGGCTTCCATCGGATTGACGAGCCGGTATCCCGCTTGGTGTAGGGCTCTTTGTGCAGTCCTCCGACGTTCTCCCCCTCCTCGAAATGAAGGGTGTACTTAAAGCCGTCGCGCCGCACCTCCACATCCATATATTCTGAGGCGTACTGGGTGGAGCATAGCCCCAGCCCGTTAAGCCCGAGGGAAAACTCGTAGCTCTCGTTCTTGTCGTTGTTGTACTTCCCTCCCGCATACAGCTCGCAGAAGGCAAGCTCCCAGTTGTAACGCCCCTCCCGCTCATTGTACTCCACGGGAATACCGCGTCCGAAATCCTCAATCTGAATGGATTTGTCGGGGAAGCGGGTGATGATTATTCTGTTTCCAAAGCCCTCCCGCGCCTCGTCTATGGAGTTCGAGAGTATCTCAAACATCGAGTGCTGACAGCCCTCGATGCCGTCCGAACCGAATATAACTCCCGGACGCTTTCTTACTCTGTCAGCTCCCTTTAAGGAGGACAGACTGTCGTTGCCGTAATCATTTCTTGCGGTTTTTGGCTTATCACTCATAGGCTTCGTTCCTTTGCTGTATATTATTACCAATATACAATAATATATAGTTTGTAGCGAAAAGTCAAGCCTACCACAGCATATTGTGGAGGAAGGCGCGGCAACAGAGCGGCGGGAGGACTGCTCCTCCTATCATTTTGAGATACACTCTCACATTATTAAACAATTCTTAATGAATTAAATACTTTGATTTTAATATAAAATCGGATAGAATATCAAGTGTAAGGACGGCGCGGAAATTCACAAGACTAATCTCCTCGCCGCCTGAATGAAAGGATAGGGTTTGAAATGTACAATGTTTTAATCTGTGACGACGAAAAGGATATTGTCTCCGCGCTCAGAATTTATCTGACAGCTCCAGATATTGCGATACTCGAGGCGTATGACGGAGCT
Source organism: Oscillospiraceae bacterium (assembly GCA_031262985.1). Taxonomy (GTDB): domain Bacteria; phylum Bacillota; class Clostridia; order Oscillospirales; family Acutalibacteraceae; genus JAISGQ01. Next base: position 44,133 of record JAISGQ010000009.1, on the reverse strand, counting down.
GAGGCGTTAGAGGTGATTGCCGCGAATGACATCCATTTAGTACTCATGGATATCATGATGCCGAAGCTTGACGGAATCAGCGCAGTTTCCAAGCTCCGCGAAAGCAGCAATATACCTGTGATTCTTCTGACCGCAAAGAGCGAAGATGTGGACAAAATCCTCGGACTCAACATAGGTGCGGACGACTACATCACAAAGCCCTTCAATCCGATGGAGGTAATAGCCCGCGTCCGCTCTCAGCTTCGGAGATACACCCAGCTCGGAGGCATTGTAAGGAGCGACACGATACTGTCCGTAGGAGCGATAGAGCTTGACACGGATTCGCGTACCGTGACCGCCGACGGCGCGGCTGTAAACCTCACTCCCACAGAATACCGAATACTCAAGCTTCTTATGGAGAAGCCGGGCAAGGTGTTCTCGGGGAACGAAATCTACACGGCAATACGAAATGAGGACGCCTTCGGAACGGAGAACATAGTCGCCGTCCACATAAGGCATCTGAGGGAGAAAATAGAAATAAATCCCGCCGAACCGCGCTACATCAAGGTAGTGTGGGGACAGGGCTACAAAATTGATGGAGGAGAAAGACAATGAGAAGATTTACAGGCAGCATAGGCATTAAAATAACTGCGATGATTTTGCTCCTGATTTTAGGAGTGACCGCGTTCGCCGGCATTGTAGGCACGGCTATATGCTTTGACAGAGAGATATACACCGATAACGGCGCGGAGTGGAAAGAAACAACATACGACAATTTACTTGTCAACAAAACCACGCGCGTTGAGCAGATTTACAACTACAACAAAATGATCGCGGATGAAAACACTGTTGTTGTTTATACCGACACTTTCGCATATGAAGAAAATCTCAGAAAATTCATAGAGGAAAATATTGATGAAAGCAAGGTATCGATACATTTTGAAGGCTTAGTTGAGGTAGAGGTTGATTACGGAGAAGGTCACTTCTATACTGAGATGGTCGCCTCAGAATCGGACCTTTCCTTCACCGATATATCAGATAGACCCTTCGAAATCTCATACCATTACTACGACACAAAAGAGGATACCTACAGTGTGTATTTTACTAATTATGGCGAATATTACAGCAGCTACACATACACCATCCCAAAAGAAACAAAAGACGGCAAAGCAGTTGAGTTTGTGGAGACGGGCTGGATAAGTGTGCAAAAGTACGACCTGCTTGCGGAACATACAAACTACCGCTATATAATGAAGGATAAGGACGGCAATGTGCTTTTATCCAACACCGATTCGCTCAAGAATCCCGTAAGCTACAAAACGGTAGACGATTGCACCATTGACTATGAGCTTGCGGAGCCTATGACAGTGCGGGACGACTTCTTCTGGGAGAGCTTATTCTACAGCATCCTCACCGAGTACAAGTACGTTATTCCCATAGCGGCGGTCGTTTGCTCGCTCCTCTCAATAGCACTCTTTATCTTCCTCCTCTGCTCTGCGGGTCACAGGAAGAATGACAACGAGGTGCGTGCGAATTTCTTCGACAAAATCCCTTATGATATAGTAATCCTTGCTGCGTTTATAGGACTGCTGATTATAATGGAGAGCTTCTATTCATTCGGAGAGTTTTGGGAATTTGTTGTTATACTGTCTTTCTGCTACTTCCCCGCCATGGCGTTTATCATGACCACAACGACAAGGCTGAAGCTGGGTGCGGTAATCTACAAAAACACACTGATATACATCGTGTGCAAGTTCATATTTGATGTTATCAGAAACCTTCGCGTCCTCTGGCAGGTTGTCATAGGAATAGCGGTTTACGCATTTCTTACTACCCTGTTTATTGCGGCAGGCGGCGGAGATGAAGTCACATTTGTGTCAATGACGCTGATTAACACCGTCGTCGCGGTTATCGCGCTGTTAGCCGCCCTCCATCAGGATAAGCTGAAGAAGGCGATAAACAATATGTCGAACGGCGACTACGACTTCCAACTTGACACGAATAAAATGCTCGAGCCGTACAAGACAATGGGCAACGACGTCAACAACATCGGAAACGGAATATCGAAGGCTCTTTCGGAGAAGCTCAAGAGCGAACGCATGAAGACTGAGCTTATAACTAATGTATCCCACGATATAAAAACTCCTCTGACCTCGATTATCAACTACGTTGACCTTTTGTCCAAGGAGGAGCAGTACACCGACAACCAAAATGTGCGGCAGTACCTTGAGGTACTCGAGCGACAGACCCTCAGGCTCAAAAAGCTTACAGTTGATTTGGTGGAGGCGTCGAAGGCGTCTACGGGAAACATTACCGTCAACCTCGACAAGACCGACCTCAACGAGCTTCTCTCTCAGGCAGTAGCTGAGTACGCCGACCGCATGGCGAAAAAGGGCTTGGAGGCAGTGATTAACTGCGCGCAGGAGAATGTGTATGTCCTCTCTGACGGCAAGCTTCTGTGGAGAGTGATAGACAATCTCTTCGCCAATATCTCCAACTACTCGATGGAGAACACGCGCGTCTACATCGACGTTCGCAGCATAGGAGATTCGGTTCGCGTGGTGTTTAAGAATATCTCGAGAGACGCGCTCAATATAACGGGCGACGAGCTTATGGAGCGGTTCGTCAGGGGCGACAGCTCCCGCTCCACCGAAGGCAGCGGCCTTGGACTCAGCATTGCCAGAAGCTTTGTGGAACTGCAAAACGGCAATATGAGTATTGACATAGAGGGTGATATGTTCAAGGTTACTATAGAATTGCCGGAGGTGAAAAACAGACTGATATAGAACTAACAGGATAGCACAGGAAAGAGAATGACACTCAGCATTTAAAACTTAACACAAAACAAAATTAACCTTACTCTCACAAACGCAAAAGGATACCTCCTTGTTATAAGGATGGTATCCTTTTGCTGTGGAAATATACATCCTCACACTTCCCTCACCTCACTCCGCGCATTAACACCCGCCCCATCGCATATACATTGAAACGAGGTGTTAATCATGTCTGTAAAATCATACAAACGAGGCACGGCGACTAAGCTGAGCGCGAATTTCAAGTCAACGGAGTTCGACTGCAAGGGCAAGGGCTGCTGTACTACCACCAAAATAGAGAGCAAGCTGATTGACAAACTCGAGCAGCTTCGAAAGCTTGCGGGAAATGTATCAATCAACATAACGGGGAGCGGCTACCGCTGCAAGAAGCACAACGCGGAGGTGGCAGGAGCATCGACCAACTCAAATCACCTCAAGGGCGCGGCGGCGGACATCAATATCAAGGGTTGCACTCCCCTACAGGCGGCAAAACTCGCGGAGACGTGCGGCTTTACGGGCATTATCCTCTACGACACCTTCACTCATGTCGATTTGCGAAGCCCCAAGCACTTCTACGACAAGACCAGCGGGGAGTACAAAACCGTCTCCACATTCGGCGGGAAAGCAGGAAGCGGCAGTGCCTCCGTGCAGAAATGCCCCTACGCAACGCCGACAAAGGCGGTGAAGAAGGGCATGAGCGGGAACAACGTGCGGTGGGTTCAGTGGAACTTAAAGCGGATTACCGATAAAAATTTGGCGGTGGACGGCAAGTTCGGACCTAAGACGCTCTCGGCGGTCAAGGCATTTCAGAAGGCGAAAAAACTCGAGGTGGACGGCAGTGTCGGTCCTGCCACACGCGCCGCTATCCTGAAAGCGTCGAAATAGCGAATGTTATAGAGATGTGCAACTCGGCTGTGAAAAATGAGCAAAATCGGAAGTAAATGAGTGTTTTTTCAAAAATACTCATTTACTTTTTGAGTTTTATGCTGTAAAATTTTATTGCGGTAAATTGTGATATGTAATTATCCGATATCCCGATTCCCGCAAATTTACCGAAATACGGAGGGTAAATAAAATGAACAGCAAGCTAAAGGATTTCAACGTGGAATTTCTGTTTAACGCCATACTCAAACTGCAAAATATAGATGAGTGCTACAGCTTTTTCGAGGACTTATGCACAATCCCTGAGCTAAAGGCGATGTCGCAGAGGATTGTAGTGGCTCAAATGCTGTGCGACAAGCGCGTCTACAGCAACATAGTGGACAGCACAGGCGCGAGTACCGCCACAATCAGCAGGGTCAACCGCTCCCTGCACTACGGCTGTGACGGGTACGATTTGGTTTTCGGCAGGATGACCGAGGAGGAGAAGTCGGCAATCGGCGGGGAGACAAAAGCGGCGAGTGAAGAGTAATGCCGTACAGTGATTTTTCAAATTATTACGACTGCTTGATGACCGATGTGGACTATGAGCTGATTGCCCGATGGATAGACAGGAAGCTTGCGGGACACACTAAGGTTACAAATACAGTAGTTGACCTCGCCTGCGGAACAGGCACTCTCTCCTTACGCTTGAAGGAACTCGGCTACGACATGATTTGCGTTGACGGCTCGTATGATATGCTCTCTAAGGCGCGCGAGAAGTTAGGAGGAAACACCCTGCTCCTCTGCCAGAAGATGCAGAGGCTCGACCTCTACGGCACTGCGGACGCGGTAGTATGCACTCTCGACAGCATAAGCCATGTCACGCAAACGGCTTTGGTGAAGGAGATATTTCGCCGTGCCTCCCTCTTTTTGGAGGACGGCGGAGTGCTTATATTCGATGTGAACACGCCGTACAAGCACCGAAACATTCTCTCCGACAACATATTCGTCATGGAGAACGACGAGGTTTACTGCGTGTGGAGGAACTTCCCCTGCGATGAAAACGGCATTGTAGAAATAAGTATGGATTTTTTCACGGAAAGCGAAGGAGTTTATCATAGGAGTACGGAGAGCTTCTCGGAGCGTGCGTATGACATAGTCACGCTGTCAAATATGCTCAAAGACGCCGAATTTGACGTGGAGGGTATATTTGACGGCTACACAGATAACGAAATAAACGATACCTCCCAGCGGGCGGTGTTCGTTGCGGTCAGGAGAAAGAGGAAGGCATGAAAGAAACGGGAAAATTAATAAGATGTATCACCGACGACGGGCTGATTCTCGGCGCGGCTATAGACAGCACGGCAATAGTTCGGCGCATGAAGGAGATTCACGGCACTTCTCCCGCCGTCACCATAGCACTCGGACAGCTCCTCACAGGGGCTTCCCTCATGGGCAACAAGCTCAAGGAGAAGGGGGCGAGCCTCACACTGCGCGTCGAGGGCGGAGGAGGCGCGGGTATGCTGCTCGCGGTGTCCGACAGTGAGGGCAATGTGCGCGGACTTGCGGGGCATCCTCAGTTTGTGAATGACGGGGAGTTCAGCGTGTCCGACGCAGTTGGGACAGACGGGCTGATGGCTGTAATAAAGGATTTCGGGGAGGGTACTCCCTACACCGCGCAGGTCAAGGTCACTACAGGCAGCATAGCGCAGGAGCTGACCAACTACCACGCTGTAAGTGAGCAGGTGCCTACCGTCCTCTCCCTCGGAGTAAAGCTCGATGAAAACGGCGAGGTCGTTTCGGCGGGCGGCTACATTATTCAGCTCCTCCCCCTTGCCGATGAGAGGGAGATTGAGCGTATAGAAAGCACCCTTGCCACAGTCAAGAGCGTGTCGGCTATGTTTGCCGCAGGCTTTACGCTTGAGGATATGTGCAAGGCGGCACTCGACGGCTTCACGCTCGAATTTTTCGAGGAGACAGAGGTCTCCTACAAGTGCTACTGCAGTAGGGAGAAGTGCATATCCGCGTTCAAAACCCTCAGTGAGGACGACCTCCTCGAGCTGTCTCGGGAGGAGAAGCCGGCGGAGGTGTGCTGTCAGTTCTGCGATGCTAAAAGATACTTTTCGAGGGAGGAACTGTTGGCTATAGCGGCAGAAATACGCTCCGACAAAGAAGAAGGAAGAACCGCATTATGAAATCAAAGACAGTTGCCGCTCTCCTCGCGATATTTTTGGGAGGTCTCGGCATTGACCGCTTCTATCTCGGCTACACTGGTATGGGAGTGTTGAAGCTGCTCACACTCGGCGGCTTCGGCGTGATTACTTTTATTGACGTTGTCCGCATACTTGTGGGAAGCCTCAAGCCGAAGGACGGTGAATACGCCGAAAAGGGAGGAGACACGACCTGATTGTCTTAGCAGGGGGATATGCTAAACTAAATATATGAATACATTCTTAATTGTTTATTTAAAAAATAAACAATTATTTGATGGAAAATATTGCAATTTTAAAACTGTTATGATAGAATCGTGATAGTGTTAATTTCTGATACATATTCTCGATATGTAAAGGAATAAGGTGTTGTTATAATAATGCACTCAGCAAAAGGATTACCTTTTGAGTGAAATAAACAAAAAAGAAAGAAGGTCCAAATTATGAAATCAAAGACAGTTGCCGCTCTCCTCTCATTCTTCCTCGGCGGATTAGGCATTGACCGCTTCTATCTCGGCTACACAGGCATGGGCATTTTGAAGCTGCTCACATTCGGCGGATTAGGATTCATTACTCTTATCGACTTTATCCGTATTCTTGTCGGAAACCTCAAGCCGAAGGACGGCGAGTATGCCGACTAATTCTTCGAACAGTAGATACTGACATACTGCGCGAAAGATTAACACTGACATAATCCAAAAACCGACAATACCGCAAAGCAGTGCGGGATTGTCGGTTTTTTTGTGCTTTATAAGGTGGTATACAGATGATATGCAGGTGGTGTACAGGTGGCGGTAATGTAAAAACGAGGTAAAATATAGGTTAAAACATACTCCTTTGAATTGACTTAATATGGCAGCACTTATATAATGACCTCGGAGCTTAACTTTAATATTCCTCCGTTTTGGAGATAAAATAACTACAGCACAAAGTTGGAAGGGAGAATTTGATGTCGGAGATTTCAGAAAAGAGCAGGCTCAGAACCGAAAACCTGAATTTATACTACGGAAGCCGCCACGCTCTCAAGGACATAACTATGGAGATTCCCTCCCGCGCCATTACGGCGATAATAGGACCGTCGGGCTGCGGGAAGTCCTCCTTACTGCGCGTTTTCAACAGAATGAACGACCTTATACCCGAGGCGCGGGTAGAGGGGAATGTGTATCTCGACAAAATATCAGTCTACGGCGAGGAGACAGACGCCGTAGCCCTTCGCAAGAAGGTGGGCATGGTTTTCCAAAAACCCAATCCGTTCCCCATGAGCATATTTGACAACGTAGTAATCGGTCCGCGCCGCCACGGAGTAAAGCACAGAGACGAGCTTGAGTCGATTGCCGAAAACTGCCTACGCCGCGTGGCTCTCTGGGAGGACGTGAAGGACAACCTTCGGCAGTCCGCCTTAAACCTCCCGTTAGGCACACAGCAGCAGCTCTGCATAGCGCGTACACTGGCGATAGAGCCGGAGGTAATACTCATGGACGAGTCGTGCAGTGCGCTCGACCCCGAATCCACAATGAGGGTGGAGGAGCTGATGACGGAGCTGGCGCAGTCGTACACTATCATGATAGTGACGCACAGCATGGAGCAGGCGGCGAGAGTGTCCGATATGTCGGCGTTCATGATGATTGACGACGAGAAAATCGGCAGGCTGGTGGAGTACGGAACGACAGAACAGATTTTTTCAACTCCAAAGGACAAGCGTACAGAGGACTACATCACAGGGCGGTACGGATAATGAAGGAGATGGAGAGCTTGATGAATATTTCAAATCCCGCGAAACGCTATACTGCGCCGACTTCTGCGCGGTGCAGCCTCGGATTAAAGGCGGCGTTCATGATTGCCGCGCTGCTCTGCACCTCATTTCTGCACGGCTGTTCAAGACCGGAGGGCGGCATTGTCATAGCCGGTTCGACCTCCGTACAGCCGTATGTGGAGATACTGTCAGAGGAATTTGCTTCCCTCTATCCCGATATTGCGATAGACATACAGGGCGGCGGCTCTTCGGCGGGAATCACGGCGGCGGAGGCGGGCACTGCACAAATCGGTATGTCGTCGCGAAGCCTAAAGGACAAGGAGCTTGACAGGGGACTGTGGAGTGTAGAAATTGCGAAGGACGGTCTCGCCGTCATAGTGCATCCCGAAAACCCCGTCAAGGGGCTTACCTATGAGCAGGTCAGGAGCATATACGCAGGGGAGATTGTCAACTGGGAGCAGGTAGGCGGCAACAACGCAAAAATTCATCTGATTGCACGCGAGGAAGGTTCGGGAACGAGAAGCGCATTTGAGGATTTGTTTATGGGAGAGAAGTATATCACTCCCAAAGCCATTGTCCAGAACTCCAACGGCTCGGTAAAGCAGTTAGTTGCGGACGACAAAAACTCCATCGGCTTCATCTCCTTAGGGCTGTGCGACAGCAAGGTCGCCGCACTCGAGCTTAACGGAGTGGCGGCTACTCACGAGAATATAGTCAACGGGAGCTATCAGATGTACCGCCCGTTCCTGTTTGTGGCAAACAGCGAGCCTATAGGCGACGCAAAGCTGTTTATCGACTACATCCTGTCAGATGAGGGGCAGAAGCTGCTCCTCGAAAACGGGCTGATTCCTGCTACAGAAGGGATAGAGAAGGGGTAGTGTCATGAAGGATTTTAAAGAAAAGCTCTCGGGGAGAATATTTTTTGTGCTGGCACTCTCGTCTATATCTGTGCTTGCTCTGATTACTGTATTCATCCTCATAAAGGGTACTCCGCTCATAGCTGAGGTAGGGCTGAAAGACTTCATCTTCGGCATGACGTGGGCACCCGGCAGAGGGGAGTTCGGCATTTTCCCCATGATTGCGGGTTCGGTTTCGGTAACTTTCGGCGCGGCGGTGATAGGAGTACCTATCGGCATATGCTGCAGTATCTTTCTCGCGGAGTTTGCGCCGGCGTGGCTCTCGAAGATATTCCGACCTGTTATACAGCTCCTCGCGGGTATTCCGTCGGTGGTGTACGGCTTTTGGGGGATGATTTTTGTCGTTCCTCTGATAAGGGATTATCTGGGAGGACCGGGCTTAAGTATTCTGGCGGGTTCGATTATCCTCGCTATCATGATTCTCCCGACTGTCATCAGCATTTCGGAGGTGTCGATACTCGCACTCCCTCGGCAGTACAAGGAGGGTGCGTTAGCTCTCGGCATGACGCACTGGCAGGCGATATATTCGGTTGTACTCCCATCGGCGAAGTCGGGGATTGTCGCCTCTGTAGTCCTCGGAATCGGACGCGCAGTAGGAGAAACCATGGCGGTAATTATGGTGCTGGGAAACGCCGTTGCACTGCCTGAGTCTATACTCGATCCTGTGCGGACGCTGACGACCAATATAGGCATCGAGATGGGCTACGCGGAGGGCGCACATGAGCAGGCTCTCTTTGCTACGGGAATTGTGCTGTTCGTGGTGATTATGATTATAAACGGACTGGCGCAGTATATAACGCGGGATAAGAATAAGGGACGCAGGTAATGGAAGTGAGATGGTGATATGAAATTAAGCGCGAAGAGCAGTGAAAAAATCGCAAAGTCGATCATCTGGGCGGCGGCAATGCTCGTCGTTGCAGTGCTTGCGGCTATAGTAATCTATATACTGGCAAAGGGACTGCCCACTCTGAGCTGGAGCTTCCTCACCGAAATCCCCGAGGGAGGCGGCGCGGCAGGAGGTATAGCCTCCCCCATAGTCGGAACAGTGCTTGTCACCGCCGTCGCCGTCCTGATTGCCACTCCTCTGGGAGTAGGCACGGCAGTCTACCTCGCAGAGTACACAAAAGGCGGCGCGATAACAAAAATTATCCGATTCAGCGCGGAGTCGCTGGCGGGAATCCCCTCGATAGTGTACGGACTGTTCGGCTTCATCTTTTTCGTCATGTACCTCGGCTTGGGCTGGTCGATTCTCTCCGGCGGGCTTACTCTCGCCATAATGATTCTCCCCACCATAATCAGAACCTCGGAGGAGGCGATTCGCGGCGTTCCCGGCAGCTACCGCGAAACCAGCTTCTCTCTGGGAGCTACCAAGTGGCAGACTATCTACAAGGTGGTCTTCCCCGCCGCGATTCAGGGAATAACGAACGGAATCATACTCAGCGTCGGCAGAAGTGTCGCGGAGACGGCGGCTCTCGTCCTCACGGCGGGTTCGTCGCTGAGAATGCCTACCTCACTCTTTGCCCCGACGCGAACCATGGCGGTGCATTTCTACACTCTTGCAATGGAGGACATCTCCCCCGCGAACGCATTCGGAACGGCGGCTTTGCTGATTATACTGATTTTCATCATAAACGTAGGAGCTAATATACTGCTCAACCGATTCATCTCCAATAAGGGGAAAAAGAAGGAAGCGAAGGGAGGCAAACGAAATTGACCGATACTAAAATTAAGATAGAGAACCTCAGCTTCTTCTACGGCAAAAAGCAGGCGATAAACGACTTTTCATTAGACATTCCGAAGAACCGCATTATGTCGGTTTTCGGTCCTGCCAAAAGCGGGATTACCACACTACTTCGGTCACTCAACCGCCTCTACGAGCTGATTCCCGACACCCGCGCAGAGGGCAGAATCCTCATCGACAATGAGGACATCCACGCGCCGAGCGTCAGCCTAACTCAGCTCCGCCGCAGGGTTGGCATGGTTTTTGACGTACCTACTCCTCTGCCTATGTCGATTTTCGACAACATGGCATACGGACCGCGCCTTAGCGGAATCAAGCGAAGGAGTGAGCTGGAGGGCATAGTCGAGCAGTCGCTGAAAATGGCGGCTCTCTGGGAGGACGTGTGCGACCGTCTTGATACTCCCGCCGCCTCGCTTTCGGGAGGACAGCAACAGCGTCTGTGCATGGCGCGTGTGCTTGCCCTCAAGCCTGAGGTTATACTCCTCGACAGACCGTGTTCGGGGCTTGACCCTATCTCCACAGCGAAGATAGAGGAGTCGCTGCAGGAGCTGAAAAAGCAGTTTACTATAGTGATTGCTCCCCACAACATACAGCAGGGAGGGCGAATTTCCGACCGCGCGGTGTTCATGCTCTCCGGCAATCTGATAGAGGAGGGCACGGCGGAGGAGATATTCGCGAATCCCACCGACAAAAGAACTGCCGACTATATTACGGGACGGTTCGGGTAGGCGATAATTTGCAGAATACTTTTCTTTACGCTATTGCTTCGGCGGCTAAACCTTGCCAGATTATGGTCGAGGATTTTTACTGTCTTGCGAGGCAGAGGACGCCGCTTTGCTGACGCAAGGCAAGGACGATAACGATGCAAGGCGGTAAAAAGACCGACCAGAAATGGCAAGGTTTAGTTGTCGGAGCAATATAATATAAATAACAGAAACTACTACAAAACCAAGGGAGAGAATATATATGATACGTTCGCATTTTGACGAGGACTTAAAACAGCTCCACAGAGAGATTGTCGATATGGGCAGTTTCGTTGAGACGGCAATCGCCTCCGCAGTGACCGCCTTGAAAAGCTACGACGTCGAGCGTTGCAAGGAGATTATCGAGAGCGACAAGAAGGTAGACGAGATGGAGCGGAAAATCGAGTCGCAGTGCCTGTGGCTTATAGCGAGGCAGCAGCCTGTCGCCTCCGACCTTCGGCAGATTACCACCGCGCTGAAGATAATAACTGATATGGAGCGTATCGGCGACCACGCGTCCGACATCGCCTCCCTCGCCATACGCATTACCGACAGGAGCTTCTTCCCCGAGTCGGAGATGATTTTCGAGATGGCGGCGGCGGCTATAGATATGGTCAACTCCGCTGTTATGTCCTATGTGAATTACGACATGGAGCTTGCCAAGGCGACTGAGGAGAAGGACGACATAGTGGACGACTACTTCAACAAGGTCAAGCACTATCTGGCGGATGTGTTCAGCACTCAGCCGCACAGGATGGACGTGGCGATTGACTACCTGCTGGTTGCCAAGTACCTCGAACGCATAGGCGACCACGCGGTCAACATCTGCGAGTGGGTGCATTTCTCCCAGACGGGCGAACACAAAAGCACGAAGATATTTTAGGGGGAGGAGTAACTCCTCCTACGAGAAAATGATTAAGCCGAGCGGAATTTCAGTCATGCTGAGATTCTGCTCGGCTTTGGTTTTCGGGGGGAGGGTTATTGATATATGCTGCGGTAGCGTATGTTTTTTTCTTTAGCATACTCCTCGGCATATGAGCCTGCGGGGGTCTGTATTGTCAGATTGCGGCAATTGTAGAAAGCATCCGCGCCGATTGATGTAACGCTGTTGGGTATGGTGATTTGCGTTAAGGAGAAGCAATCATTGAAAGCAAAACATCCTATTGATGTTACACTATTAGGTATGGTGATTTGTGTTAAGGAGAAGCAATCATTGAAAGCATAATCTCCTATTGATGTTACACTATTAGGTATGGTAACACTTTTGAGTAGTTTGCACTTATAGAAAGCCTTATTGCCTATCTCGGTTATTCCTTCCGGCACAGTAACATATTTTTCCTTACCTGTATATTCAATCAGTATCCAACCTTTACCATCAATTGTTTTCTTGCATATAAAATCAAATTCTTCAAGATTCACTTGTTTACTGGGTTGTACTGCAACCGTTTTCTCAACTGTCAACGAACCATTGCTTGTTGTAACACAGTTCATTCTATCAAGCGTTCCGATAAGTTTTGTTAAACAATCATCCTTGCCGTCCCATTTTGAAAACTGTATGCTGTTAGGTAAATAAGAAACAAACGATGAATGTTTATTTATATCTTCTTGCTCAATTTCGATTCGTAAAATAGGTTTCCTGTAATTGTCTTTTGCCATTGATAATTCCAACAGTGTCTCCGAATCATTATTGTTGAGTTTGTAAAAATTCGGAGAGGTAAAAGCCAACACGGCGACACAATCACGAATATGCTCAGAGATAACCGTTCGCCAATGTTGACCCGGATTTATCCCCCAATCGTACCAAACTCTTACTCCTCTATCCTTCAATCTCGTCGCAATTTCAGAAACGACATTCTTGTCCTCAGTTTTGTAGCAGATAAAGACAAACGGTTCTTTTCCCTCATACGGCTCAAACCCAAAATTCTCCGACATATGTACCCTACACCGTCCTTTTTCAATCGAAAACATTTATTTCCTATTTCCGCTACATTATATCACGCCATTCGTCGATTTTCAACAGAAATCATTCTCCCGCACTCCCTTCCGGCGAGGCTTCGCGCTACGAACGGTAGTCACAGGGGTCTCCTTGGCAACAGATTTTAATTTATCTTTAAACAAATTTCTGCAAATCGGCAGTAAGCACCTCTGTCCGCGCCACCGTGGAGGAGAAGCCGCTGCCGCTCTCGCTCTCAAACAAATTGAGCAGCAAATGCGGATTTATATTATCCGTACAGCCCGACGGCAGTGTGAGCAGGAAGACGACCGCGCCGTTCCCCTCCTCCCCTCTCTCAGTCACCGTATACTCCTTTATGTGCGGCGCAAGGTCAATCTGCACCATCTTCTTAGCCTTGTTTTTCTTCTCCGTGATAATGCTCTCCCGCGAAAGGAACTCCGAGAGAGAGGCGGCAAGCTTTCCGCTGTCCCCATCCTTCGGCTGGAGGACTACCTCATACCTCGACCACGCAATCGCCGTGTTCTTATGAACGGGGAGTGCGGCGGCAAACACCGACAGCCCCTCAGGCAGGGAGTTATTCAAACGCTCGATTATCTCCTCAAACGGCATAGGCTCAATTAGCTTAATGTCCATGCACTCGTACAGCCCCGTAATGCCGAGTGAGAGCGGCAGGGCGAAGGTCATATAGGCATGGGGATTGAACCCCTCCGTATACCAGAACGGGATTTTCGCACGCCGCATAATGCGCGACATACAGCGCGTCAAATCGAGGTGGGAGATAAATATCGCCGCACCCTTTTTTCTGAAAAATATTCTAATCGGCAACGGCTGCATCACATTTACCTCCATTCAGCTTATTCGCGCCGCAGCCGGAGCAGCTCTCGCGGCAGTTAGGAGTGGTTTCGGCGCAAAGGGATTTTTTATGCTCACGAATCAGAAAGTCCTTAGACACTCCGTAATCGAGGTGATCCCAAGGCAGAATCTCATCGTAGCTCCTTCTCCTGTTAGCGTAGAACGCGGGGTCGATTTCACAGAAGTCGAACGCCTCCTGCCATCTCTCGAGGGAGAAGAAATCGCTCCAGCCGTCGAATTTGCACCCCAGCTCATGCGCCTTGAGGAGGACGGGAGCAAGCCGCCTGTCTCCTCTCGCGAACACCGCCTCGAGGAAGCTGGTGTCGGCATCGTGCCAGTTGACCGTGATTTTCCGTGAGGTCACAGAGGTGCGGAGGTGACGCTGTTTTTCGTGGATAACCTCAATCGTGTCCTGCGGCTCCCACTGGAAGGGTGTGAAGGGCTTAGGTACGAAGGTGGACGCACTGGCGGTGACAGTCACTCCCTTGCCCTTTGGCTTATTCGGATTTTGGTAGAAGGCGTTGACCACCTTCTGCGAAAGCCCGCAGATTTCGGCTACATCGTCGAGGGTTTCGGTGGGAAGCCCTATCATGAAGTAGAGCTTAATAGTCGTCCAGCCGCCGTCGAAGGCGACTGTGCAGGTTTTGAGAAGTTCCTCCTCACGCACGTTTTTGTTGATTACATCGCGCAGACGCTGACTTCCCGCCTCAGGAGCAAAGGTAAGTCCTCCCCTGCGAACGGCTTTCAGCTTTTCGGTAAGCTCCGCGCTAAAGCCGTCTACGCGAAGGGACGGGAGCGATATGCTCACCTTATCCTCCTCCGACCAGAGGAGCATTTCGCCGAGAAGCTCGGGCAGGCGGGTGTAGTCGCTCGACGACAGCGAGGAGAGCGACACCTCGTCATAGCCCGTAAAGCCGCACAGGTCGCGGCTCTGCCTGTTTATCACGTCGGGGCTTTTCTCTCGCACAGGGCGGTAGAGGAAGCCCGCCTGACAGAACCGGCAGCCCCTTATGCAGCCGCGAAAAATCTCCGCAATGGCGCGGTCGTGTACTATGTCGATAAACGGAACAACGAAATTTTTCGGGAAGTAGGCGTTGTCCATATCGCGAACAATGCGCTTTTTGACGACTTCGGGCACACCGTCTGCCGCCGTCACTGCCGCTATCGTGCCGTCCTCCTTGTAGGAGACGTCGTAGAGCGAGGGGACATATACTCCCTCCACATTAGCCGCGGCAAGGAGGAAGGCGGCGCGGGAGTAGTCCCCCGACTTGTGCTTTTTGTAGAGGTCGAAAAGCTCCTCGCTTACCTCCTCCCCCTCGCCGAGGACGAACATATCGACAAAATCCGCGATAGGCTCTGCGTTGCAGGCGCAAGGTCCGCCGCATACGACAATGGGATGCTCCTCCGTCCGCTCTTTCGAGAGGAGGGGAATTTCAGCGAGGTCGAGCATGAGCAGGATATTCGAGTAGCTCAGCTCATATTGAAGCGTGAAGCCGACAAAGTCGAACTGCTTAATGGCGTCTCCGCTCTCAAGCCCGTAGAGGGGGATGTGAAGCCGCCTCATATACTCCTCCATATCGGTCCACGGGGTAAACACGCGTTCACACCACACATCGGGGATGGAGTTGTACAGCCCGTAGAGGATTTTCATGCCGAGGTGCGACATTCCTATCTCGTATGTATCGGGGAAGCAGAAGGCGAAACGAATATTTATATCGGCAAGTGATTTTGTAATACTGCCGATTTCGCCGCCTACATACCTGCCGGGCTTTTGAACATTGAGCAGAATATCACTTAGTTTTTCATTGAGCATAAAATACCTCCGAAGTTTTGATACTGCTCCACGTTTAAAAGCGTTGATAGATTTGCGAGGATTTTTTTCGTCTGACAAGGCAGAGGACGCAGGCTTGCTGGACGCAAGTCAAGGAGGATAACGCAGTCAGACGAAAAAAAGACCGCAAAGATACAATGATTTTAAACGCGGAGTAGTATGAATGTGCAGGGTAATAGATTTCCTATAATAATACTATTTTTTCTCCTTTAATTCAATAGAAAAAAGAAAGCCGGCATAAAAACACCGGCTTTTTGTTGTGGTCTGTTGACCCTCATTCACTTGTCCCCGCAGTGGGATTCCCTCATAGCGGCTCATCTCAGCATCTCCTCCGCAGTGGGATTCCCCGTAGCGGCTCATCTCAATAATCCCCCGCAGTAGTAACTCACCGCAGCACCTCACCCTCGCAGCTTGTATATCTCCTCATCGCCGCTCTCCTGAAAGAGCATGATGTAGCTGTCCTTGTTTGTGTTGATTTTGAACACCCTGCCCCAGTCCTCATTGGACAGATTGCCCAGAAACCTGCCCAGTGACGGGCAAAGCGAATCGTCTATAGCAACGGAGAAGTCAAGTCCGTCGGAAAACCCAACAAAGTCGTATATCTCCGAACCCTGCCACAACGCCTCGCCGTCCTGACTTATCTCAAAGCTCACATGGGGAGTAAAAAGAAAATCCCCTATATGAGCGGTAGCCGACGCGATATAACCGAGCCCGAAAAGTGCCGCGCTGAAAATTACAGACATAGCCAATCCTCCAAGCAAATTAGGTGCGCAAAAAATGCTACAGCAGTAAAAATCCGAGCGTTTGTCAAAAAACGACAAACTCCAACAATCCCCAACAACGTAGCGGACTACATTCTACCACACAAAAAGCATATTGTCAACTAAATAATTATTGATAAACGATAAATGATTATCAATAAACGGCATAAAAAAGAGGACTATGGCACAATTTTATTGTGCCATAGTCCGTTTGTGTTACTACTCCTCCGAAAAGAGCGGAGTGGAGAGGTAACGCTCTCCCGTATCGGGGAGAAGCACCACGATTGTCTTATCCTTGTTTTCGGGGCGATTGGCAAGCACCGAGGCGGCATAAACGGCAGCTCCCGAGGAGATGCCCACTAAAAGCCCCTCCGACTTGGCGATTGCCCTGCCTGTCTTGAACGCGTCGTCGCTTGAAACTGCGATTATTTCGTCATATATTCCCGTGTTGAGCGTGTCGGGGACAAAGCCCGCGCCGATACCCTGAATCTTGTGCGGTCCGGATGTTCCCTTTGAGAGAACCGGACTGTCCGCAGGCTCCACAGCAACTACCTTGATGTTCGGATTCTTCGATTTGAGGTACTCGCCAACGCCGCTGACAGTGCCGCCTGTTCCTACTCCTGCGACAAATATGTCCACATTGCCGTCTGTGTCCTCCCAGATTTCAGGACCTGTTGTAGCCTTGTGTATGAGAGGGTTTGCGGGATTGTTAAACTGCCCGGGTATGAATGAATTAGGAGTTGCGGCGGCAAGCTCCTCCGCCTTGGCAATCGCGCCCTTCATGCCCTTTGCGCCCTCGGTGAGGACGAGCTGTGCGCCGTATGCCTTGAGGAGATTTCTCCTCTCCACACTCATGGTTTCGGGCATTGTGAGAATGACCTTGTAGCCTTTCGCGGAGGCGACAGAGGCGAGACCGATGCCCGTGTTGCCGCTTGTAGGCTCGATTATGACCGAACCTGCCTTCAGTAAGCCCTTGCTTTCCGCGTCCTCAATCATCGCCTTCGCGATTCTGTCCTTCACGCTTCCGGCGGGGTTGAAGTACTCAAGCTTTGCGATAATGCTGCCTGCCACTCCCTCGCGCTTCTGGTAGCCGCTGAGCCTGAGCAGCGGAGTTCTGCCTATGAGTTCGGTTAATTCGGAATAAATTTTTGACATGGTAATTGCCTCCTTTTAATGTGTAGTTGATAATTTATATGTTGTCTATATGTTTAGTATGTTTTAGAGTATATATCCTCAATTTCACTTTGTCAATAGGTTTTGCAAAAATAATCATATAATTCATATTGATATAGTATGAATTATATGATTTGCGGTTATCCGCCTCGACTGCGAACATCTACACGCACTTGGATTTCAGCTCAAAGATTGCCTCTGCCAACGCAATCATCGGGGTATACCCAACGTGATGGCAAAAATAGACCTTCAAAAAACGCAAAAATCAGGAGGGACATTCTCAAAATAAGGTCAATGCGAGGTCGATTTTTCGCATAAAAACGGGCAAAGAGAAAGCCCGCAAACGCTGTTATATCAAGCATTTGCGGGCGATGGTGCCGCTGATCGGACTTGAACCGATACGAACTTGCGTTCGAGGGATTTTAAGTTTTGCCCCCCGTGCCGGATCGAACAGAATTCAGGCTACCCACGCCGAAATCTCTGACGCGAAAAACGCCGTGAAATCAAGGCTTTGACCGTATAATTCTTCCGAAAAGCCCGCCGTATCCGCGTTTGTTCAAAACAGCCATTTTGAAGCGAAATTCGGACGTTCGAGGTCAATCGGAGGGACATCACCGCAATGGCGGACGCAAAAGATACCATATCTACTGCGTTTGCTCAACCGAAATAACATCATCAATATAGCACATCCATCTGCCATTGACAAGATTTTTCGATGGAGGGCTATAATGAAATCACGCAAACACTATGAATCGCTTTATGCCGACTATCCCGATGTCGTTACCCTGCCGGAGTTCATGAAAATGCTCGGTGGGATTGGCGACAGCACCGCTCGCAAGCTGATGAGGGATAATCACGTTAAACACTTCTACATACGAGATACATACCTCATCCCGAAACCATGTGTGATTGACTATGTTCTTAGCAAAGACTATCTGGAATATAGCAAGAAACTCAAGGTTAGAGTTTGAGGGCTAGACCGCCTGTTTATAGACGAAGCGCATTATTTTAAGAACCTCTACCTCACAACAAAAATGCGCAATGTCGGCGGTATCGCACAGGTGGAAGCACAAAAATCCAGCGACCTGTATATGAAGTGCCGCTATCTTGACGAGCTAACAGGAGGACGTGGCACGGTGTTCGCCACAGGCACGCCCATCTCCAACAGTATGGTAGAACTCTACACCATGCAGCGGTATCTGCAATATGCCGAGTTGGAGCGCGGCAGCCTGCAACACTTTGACAGTTGGGCGTCCACCTTTGGGGAAACCGTCACGGCGATAGAGCTTGCGCCGGAAGGCACAGGCTATCCGGCGCACTTTCCCACACGGTCAGGCTCGGCTCGGATATTCACGGAAACATCACCCGCCTGGATAACGCCTTGGACGGCTTCGCGGATTCTCTTAAAAACTGCTCGCAGAAGATGGAAGAAACAGAGTTGCAAATGAAAGCGGCGCAAGGTGAAGTTGAGCGCCCGTTCGCACAGGAACATGAATATACAGAAAAATCTTTGCGGTTAAAAGAACTCAACACGCTGCTCAACATGGACGAAAAGGACAGCGCCATTCTTGACGCCGAGCCGGACGAGGGCGACGCAGAACTCGCCCCAAAGGTGGCGGGATTGGAAAGGTAGATAAAGAACAGCCGCCATTCGCTTAAAACGGATGGCGGCTGTTCAATGCTGTTCGAGATTACACCTATGGCTGCCTTGCCTGTATGAACAAATCAATATCCTGCACGAGGTACTTCCCACCGAATGCGTGCAACACATCGAAGAACGAAGCGATATAATCCAATACGCCGTACCGCTTAAAAAGACGTATGGCTTCCGCGCCTGTCATGTTGTGTTCGTGCTTGTATTGTTCGATACAAAAGGTCTTAAAACCGATGATTTCCGGCATTTGAATCCCTCCTAATATTCGGGAAGTTCTAATTCCCCGGTTGATTGCTCTTGCTCAAACAGTTCGTAGAGTTTTGGAACGCTATACGTCCAGACCTTTGTCGCTTCATCCTCTAATGCGGCGTAAAGCTGTGAAGTATATAGCTTTTCAATCGCTTCATCATCGCGTATATGCGTTTCCTCTACGATTTTGTTTACAAGCCCCGCAACGAGTATCGGGAGTATGGCAGTAAATTTTTCTTCATTCATCGGCTTTGCCTCCAATTTCCTCATGCTTAACATACTTGCAGAAGACAAGCGATTTTTCGGTGTGAAACAGAACCTGATCATATAGCGGTTGAATCTTCAGGCGCTTAATGGTTTCGTCCAGTTCCAACACGCCTTGCTCATACAACGTGACTGCCGTGTATACCATATCATCCGCCACAGGGCCAATGGCAATGTCATATGCCTGCTTTGGCTCACGGCCTGCTCTGTTGTCGCACACGAACGTAAGCCATGCGGCGTCGGGTTCCTCAAAACGCAGGATTTGTAACTCTTTTTCGGCCTTTTCAATGTCAAATTCATATTTGGATAGATAGCGGGTATCTGTTTTGCGGCGGGCGGCAACGCGCTGCGACCACCTAACAGCCTGTTCCCGATTGGTTGTGGTGTAAAAACCCGCGCCGAAATCCAACAAGCGCTGACTATCCAAAATCTGCGGGTTTTCAACAGAAACAACGCTCCCGTGATAAACAATCATACAGTTCCCTCCAAAATCTTATCAGCAAACCGCATCTCCTGGCGGATGTTTTTTAGTATCGCCTCGATGTGCTTTCGCTGCTCAATCTGCTCTTCCAGTTTTGCTGCCGCCGCTTCATCATTCCCTACATATTCAGAAACAACCCTTTTGCCATCCCGATACGAAAGGTAATAGTATTGCTTGCTGCCGCGTTTTTTCATACGAAGCGAACCTTTCGGCAACGCGGCAAGCTCGCTTTCATATAGAGTTTGCAAGCGCAATAGATTTTCCGATTCGCGCCTAATCGTCGATGCGATAAAACTCATGCAAAATCACCCGCTCATATTATACCCAACTATTTGCAAATAGTCAATGTGATGTTGTGTACGCCGCTAAACTTACATCACCTGTACATAGCCGCTCGGCTTCGGGCGGCTAAATCTATTTTAAGGAGGTTTTGCGATATGCCATATATCAGCCCGGAGGTGATATTGGAAGCGAAGAAAATGGATCTGCTCACCTATCTGCAAAGCTATGAACCACATGAACTGGTGCGCGTTTCGGGCAACATCTACTGCACCCGCAGACATGACAGCCTGAAAATCTCAAACGGCAAATGGATGTGGCACAGCCGTGGAATCGGCGGACGCTCCGCGCTCGATTATCTGATCAAAGTTCGGGATATGCGTTTTACCGACGCCGTGGAACACCTGATGGATAGCGTAGCGGTTACACCGCCTGCTTATCTCTCAAAACGCGAAGTTGCATCCGTGTCTTTCACATTGCCGGAGCGCGACAATAACACTTCCGTGGTGGAGCGATATTTGCGCGGACGCGGTATCAGTAGTGATGTTCTCCGTTTTTGCATTGACAACAAGCTGATTTACCAAAACCACCGCAAGGGAGAGCGTGGCGGCTATTACAATGCTGTATTTGTCGGCCACGACACATCGGGAACGCCGCGATAGGAGTAACACAGACAACAAAAACTTTATAGGTAGTTCGTCAAAAAAAGCCGGTTTTCATTAACGGGCTTTTTTGCTGTTCAACAGGAAGCAGCAGTTCATATCAATGAGAAGTTGCAGTTCCTTATTACGATAATCGCTCTTAAACGCTTGGGAGTTATTTTTCTCTCTATTTTGTCAAAAAAAGTTTAACCCCGGCGTGGGATAATCCCGGCTTCCAATGCGAACAGACACATCTTATAAAAGGATATATCTATAACTATGCCCGGTTGAGTTTTGCTCTGCCGGGCTTTTTTGCGCCCATTTTTAGGGCAAGACCGCGCTGCCGTAGCCCTCCGCTCCAATCTGAGTTTCTTCAAAAAAATTCAGATTGGAGAAAGGACAATGTTTGATAATATATCCCCTTATACCCTGCTCACCGAAATTGCTGAGGGTATCATGCACTACTACGTTTCTTTCATGGATGGACAAGCTATCCCGCGAGAAACGGAGGTATCACGCCCCATCTATTTGGAGTTTCTGCGTTTCGTTAAGAGGGAGCGCAACCTACGCCGTTCTGACGAGCGGCACATTGAGCAATCCGACTTGACCGATGAAACGCTCTATGCACGGGCGGCGGCTACGCCCAAAAGTGTTGAAGACGTAGTCTTCGATTCTTTACGCAATGAGTATTTACATCAAGTTGTCGCGGAACTGCCCGAAATTCAACGACGACGCTTTATCCTCTACCATGAATTTGGGCTGACATATGACCAGATTGCAGAGATGGAAGGCTGCACGTTTCAAGCGGTGGCAAAATCGGTTAAAGCCGCCGAAGGTACAATCAAAAAACTTTTCGAGTAAGCAGGGTTGAAAAATCGGCTCTGAGTGTGGAAACAGGTGAGAGGACTTAATCTCCCTCACCTGACGCGGAAACCATAATACGGCTTCGCAACGGATGGATGGGTATTCGGTTAGACCTCTCAAGGTCATTGAAAACTGAATACCCATTCATCATGTACGTTCCTTTTGCCGCCTGCAAAACGGGCAAGCCACGTCAGTAAGCACGCGATGACCTCCTGTGGAGCGAGCGATAACGCTTGACTGTAAATGCCGGATAGCTTCCGGCACGGCCACGACAGGCAAAAGGGCTAACGATACTCCCGTCCAGTCACAGTCCGAGCGTGATAAAACCGTCGCAGGCAATGAGGGCGGCTCTGTGAGAACCACAGTTGGGGTGAAACTCCCGTGGCGCGGTTACGCTGACCGCCGCATGATGACTTCCCGTAGCGCTTTGGGGTGTCGAGGACAAATAAAGGCGCTTTGAAAATACGGAACCGGGCGCGAGCTGGCCAAAGAAAAACAGGCGTTTTTATGCCTGCCCAATCTTAAAATCTCTGCGTCCGGCTTCCCTACATACCGCTTCGGTGTGAATTTTCAAGGGAGGTCTATTATTACATGAACAAATCTATATTACGGGGAGATTTATATTACGCCGACTTAAACCCCGTGGTCGGCAGTGAACAGGGCGGCGTCCGCCCTGTTCTTGTCATTCAGAACGACATCGGCAACAAGCACAGCCCTACCGTTATTATCGCCGCGATTACAGGCAAGCCCATGAAAGCCCTGTTGCCCACGCATTGCCTGCTGAAAGCGCAGAACGGCCTTGACCGTGAATCCATCGTGTTGTTGGAACAAATACGTACAATCGACAAGCGACGGCTGAAAGAGCGTGTGGGAGCGCTTGAAGATGTAGATATGCGGGAGGTTGACCGCGCTTTGGCGGTCAGTATCGGCTTGGATAGGAGGGTGTGAGGATGCTAAAAACTAATGAGGCGTACAAGCTACTGTTTCCCGAATATCCCGATGTTGTAACGGTAAAACAGATGTGCGAGATGCTGGGCGGCATCAGTGATAAAACTGGATACCGCCTTTTGCATTCCGGCGAAATCAAGAGTTTTACCATAGGCCGCTGTATCCGTATCCCCAAAGTCCATGTGATTGACTATCTTGCCGTTACAGAATCCGTTTGCGAAAACTAAATTCGCACATTGGAAAGCGCAGGGGCAGACGTGCTAAACTTTTATCTGTCAATGGCGGATGGAATTTTGCTGTTACACAAAAGGAGGTTTTTCATATGGTAGCAGGACATCTGCGAGAAAAGGGAGGATATTTTCATATCGTCCTCAGTTATACGGACAAAGACGGTAAAAGGCACACACCGTCAAAAAGCACAGGGCTTCCTGTAAAGGGAAACAAAAAACGCGCTGAAGCTATGCTTCGGGACGCTCGGCATGAGATGGAAGATGAATTGGAAAGCAGGGCGGCGGCGCGTGAACATACGCACCCAGACGACCCCGCTGACATTGGTTTTACCGTGTTCATGCTCGACTGGCTGGAGATGATGAAGTCCAACATCGAAATCACTACCTATTCGGCCTACAGCATTGCCATGAAAAGCCGCATCATTCCATACTTCGATGAACATCTTCCCGGTCTTATGCTCAAAGAACTGACTCCCAAGCACATTCAGGACTACTACACTTACGAGATGAAAGTGCGCGGCATTTCGGCCAACACGGTGATTCATCGTCACGCCAATATCCGAAAGGCTTTGCAGTACGCTTTCAAAATTGGGCTGTTAAGCAGCAATCCCGCAGACAGGATCGAGCGTCCGAAGAAAGAGGATTACATTGCCGATTTCTACAACGCAGCAGAGCTGGAGCAGCTTTTTCAAGTGGTAAAGGACGACCCGATTGAGCTTGGCGTTATTCTCGCGGCGTTTTACGGTTTGCGCCGCAGTGAAGCCATCGGATTGAAATGGAGCGCCATCGACTTTGAGAGAAAGACCATTACCATTCGTCACATCGTTACGGAAGCAACGATTGACGGGAAAAGCGTTGTTGTGGCAAAAGACCGTACCAAGACCAAAAAGAGCCAACGCTCTCTTCCTCTCGTGCCGCCGTTTGAGGCGTTGTTGCTACGGTTAAAAGTAGAGCAGGAACAAAACCGAAAACTATGCGGAAGCGCATACTACAAAGACCACGCCGCGTACATCTATGTCAACGAACTTGGGGAGCGCGTCAAACCGGGTTATGTGACGCAGCACTTTCCGGCTCTGCTCGAAAAAAATGGACTGCGCCGGATTCGCTTCCACGACCTGCGGCATAGTTGCGCCAGCTTGCTTCACGCGAACGGGGTAAGTATTAAGGAGATTCAAGAGTGGCTCGGGCACAGTACAATTTCTACAACGGCGAATATCTACACGCACTTGGATTTCAGCTCAAAGATTGCCTCAGCCAACGCAATCATCGGAGTATACCCAACGTGAGCGTAAAATTGACCTCCAAAACACGCAAAAATCAGGAGGGACATCCTCAAAATGAGGTCAATGCGAGGTCGATTTTGCGTATAAAAACGGGCAAAGAGAAAGCCCGCAAACGCCGTTATATCGAGCATTTGCGGGCGATGGTGCCGCTGATCGGACTTGAACCGATACGAACTTGCGTTCGAGGGATTTTAAGTCCCTTGTGTCTGCCGATTCCACCACAGCGGCCTGTTTATTTTTAAGTCGCACTCACCGAAATCCGCTTTCAGAAAAAGGAGGGACATCGTGGAGGGACATTAAAAATCAGAGCGAGTATTCAGTTGTCAAAGCCCTTTGAAATCAAGGGTTTCCCCGCCGGGGGCGTTAGCACACGAACAGGATTTTAAGTCCCGGGCGTCTGCCAGTTCCGCCACAACGGCACATCACGGTGAGATTATACCTCAACCGGCGGAGAATATCAAGTTTTTTTGCAAATTAGATATATAAATTTTCCAATTAATTTTCAAAGCAGATTATCACAAAATTAATTTAGGAAGAAAACAGCGCATTTGTTGCCGAGTGCAGCTTTTTCTTGATTTTCGCCCCGCTTTTAATCGAGAGTTAGTATCAGGCAAAAATCCTCGCAAGTCTAACAACACTTTTAAACGCGTCAGCAGTATGAAACCGCACAAAATCAAGCGGTCTGGCGTTGCGGTAGATGAAGGCACGGTTTTTTAAAAAGTTGTGGTAATCATAGCGTCGCCTCCGGATATCGGCACATAGAGGTGTCTCGGTTTCTTTTGAATCCAAACTTTTCGTAAAAGCTGTGCGCATCGTTTGTGCCCAATTTTCCCAGTAATGAGACCAGCGTTTCGTGTTCTATGATGGATAAAAGAAGCTGCGTTCCCAGTCCTTGTCCGCGATATGCTTTATCTATCACCACATCGGCAAGGTAGTAAAGCACAGAATAATCGGTGACGCAACGGGCAAACCCGATTTGCTTTTGACCCAAATAAACGCCAAAGCAGAGCGAATGAATGATGGATGTTTTAATGCTTTCTTTTGGACGGTTTTTTGCCCAGTATGTGTCGGCAAGCATTTCGCAAACGCGTTCAAATTGTATATCATGTTGGTTATCGCTAATGCGGAAATCCCCATAAAACTTCTCCATGAATCATCCCTCCTCTATTAGCCTGTCGGGTTATATATATATCGATAGAACCCTCAGGCATTTCATCGTTCTCGTCATAGAGAAAATCTCCCGCAGAGAGTTCTCCTCTCTTGATGCTTTCGATGATATTCTCATCCGCCATGACATAATTGCCAATCATACTCATAGGAATAAACACCTACAATATTGTCTCGAATAAATGCCGCTCATACATTTCTCATTAAATGCAGGAGTGGTAGTTTAGAATCTGATACATAAAAAAGAGACAAAAAATAGCGGAGTACCAAAGCAATCTGTTTTTACCTATAAACGACACCACATTGCGGAATTTTACAGAAACAGCGCGTCTCTTAGCACGCCTTTTCGAGATAGGATCGTTCCCCTTTATGAGTGCTGCTTCTGCATTGGCGGAAACCGAAGAATTCCCCTGCTCATAAAACTCATGCAGTTTTTCGGTTATCCTTGTATCGTTAAAGTTAGGCAGCATATGTATAATTTCGTTTGCCGAATCTCCTCCCCAGCTAACGAGGGGAGTCAGTGCTTGGAGTACGACCTCGCACATATTTTTATCCCCGCAAATCTGAAAAATCGAGTGAGCTATAGTAATACGAAGCAGTTTTTTCTCCTTTGAATCAGCCTCAAGGAGCAAATCATACAGCGCGGGTAGTGCCTTTTGCGACCTGATGTACCCCAGCCCGATGATTGGGGCAGTGTCGCTGAGGCTTAAAGCGGAGATAAGCTCGTCCTCCGCCGCAGACAACTCCTCCTCGCTCAGCTCGTCTAAAATATGGAGGGGAGGTCCACCCCTCCACTTGTCATATGTGTTGCAGCTGAAAAATTTTTCTCGAAAAATATCGCGAAAATCATCAAGGGTATAGTTAATATCTCCCACAATAAACACCTCAAAACATTGCAGTATTTTATCACAAATCGCAAACCATAATATACTCTTCCCCATGTTCGCCGATAATTTTGAATCCTGTTTTTTGATAGAGCGAGAGGGCATAGTTGGCTTTTTGCACTGCCAACGATACCTTTCTGTATCCGTTTTGGCGCAGCAGCTCCAGTATCCCGCACATAAGCTTTGTGCCGAGTCCCAGCCCTCTGTATCCTTTATACAGCGAGATTGCCAGTGACGGAGTGTCATCATCCACATGACCGTAGTCGTTCATTATCCTCACCCAAACTGCGCCGACGACGTAGCCGTCAACTTCCGCGACTAAGGCGAAATCGCCCGCCTCCTGCCCGAAATTATCGGTGTACACCCTCAATTCCGCGCTATCGACAATATCTCTCGGAGGAGGAGCAACTCCCACGGGAATAAATATTGCCTCATACAAAAAATCTCGGAGAATTCCTGTTTCGTTTTTGCTGAGTTCTCTTATAGATATATTTTTGCCGCTGAGAGATTTTGTTGATTTTGGCATCGAGCAGTCCACCTTGCTTTTTGCTTGAGTTTTTGCCATTATAGCAGATTTTCACTCCAATTACAACTGCGGAGTAATATACTAAATTAACCCCCTAACAATCAAGTCTCCACGGGCAAAAACCGCACAAATCAGAGCTTTTCGCCCGTGTTTTCTTGTTGTTTTCTTGGTGTTTTCTAAGTTGATTAACTATAGCTTTGCTCTGTACATGGTTGCTTAAGAAGAAAGAAGATTGTATTTTTGCATCACACTCAAAATTGTTTTCGGATTGTATTTAATACCCTTACGCTCAAGCCAAATGTGCACTCTTCGATACCCGTATGTTTGACCGCATTTGTCTTGACATTCTTTTATCTTTTCAGCTAATGGCAAGTCTTTTGCCGGAATGCTCATACGTGAAACATATCCGTAATATCCGCTTCTTGAAACGGAAAAAATTTTGCACATTTCACTGATTGAATATTTGTCTTTATGACGGTAGATTACCATATACTTTACACTTGTTCTCACTTCCTTCCTGTTTGCAAGAGAAAATCCCGCATTAATTCATTTTCCATTTCTAGTGATTTTATCCTTGCTTCCTTTCGGGCAAGGATATATTTTAGTTCTGCTACTTTGTCATTTTCTGATACAACATAGTCTTTGGATGGTCTGCCTTGTCGCTTTATTGCTATTCCCGCTGCTATTTTTCGTTGTTTTCGATTGTATCTTTTGAAAAAATCATGTGTCTGTTCAAATGTTAATCCGAACTTTTCTCCTATTTCGCGTATTGTTAAACCTTGTTCTTTTAATGTCAGCAACTCTTCCTCGTATTGTTGGATGCGTCTGTATTCTCTGGGCATAAATATTCCTCCTATGGTAGTTTTTTATATTCTACCATAGGAGGGGATTTTTTTCTATGTCCGTTTTTACTGGTCTTGTTCATTTACGCAGTTGGGGGATTTTTATACTGTCTGCATAAATTGGGGCTGTTCAAAAGCAGATAACGGGTGTGTTTTCGTATGTGTATTAATTATACCCGAACATATTGTCAAGAAAGCCGTACCTCTTTTTTGCAAACGGCTTCTTATGCTCACAGTCAACCAGTATGGTATCGTGCCCGATTATCACAATCTCTTCCCACTCTATTACGCAGTCCTCCTCGCGTCCGAACAGTCCGAAAAGGCGGGGTCTGCCGAAGATAACAATAGCACACAGCCTCGCGGTGGAGGTATCAATCACCACGTCGCACACTGTTCCGTAGCGTGTGCCGTCCTTTATGCTGATTACATCTTTATGTTTAAGGTCTTCTATTCTGCAAGTCAATACAATACACCTCCCATGAATATTGTATTCACGGGAGGTGTCAATAATTACAGATTATTACAAGTTTTTCGCAGAGCAATACTTATACTACTACGCGGAGTTTATACTACGCCGCATAGGGTCTGTTGACACAAGTTAAAACACGCTGCCCTTGATGCCGTCCATAAATCCGTCCTTAAACTGATTGGCGGAGTCGGTAGCCTGCTGATATATGTCGGTCTGCAAAATCCAGTCCCAGATGCTGTAGCCGGCAGACTCGATAAGCGCGAAGTCTATTACTCCCGTGACGAGGAGGAAAACGGCGGCTATAATTATGATGTAGAAAAGAGTTTTGGCGATTCCCTTAAAGAGCTTAAGTGCGATTATGGCAAGCGCGGCGGCGACTACTATAGAAATTCCTCCGCTTAAAAATGACGGCTGTTCCGCCGTTGCTGTAAGAAAATTCAAGAACATAACATAAAACCTCCTGTAATTTTAATTTCCTACTTTATTGTAGTCACAATAAGTCCGATAAGTCAAGCTAATTTGAAAATATTTCTCACAATCGGGGAGTTTTTAACAATATGTCTATTGGAAAATAATATGTAAAGTAATATAATGAATTGACATAATAATTTTCTATATTTATGGGGAGGTGTAGCCTGTGCCGCTTTTTGCCGCGGATGTGAAATTTTTCGATTATTTTTCAGACACATTAAAATCTATATTCAGCAGTGCGCAGGGCTTCACCTTTTTCTCAAGACTGATTTTCCCCGTGCTCGCCGTCATCATAGTTTACCGCTGTCTTAAATCCATGCTGGGAGGACGGACAATCCCCGAGCTGTGGGGGCATTTGAAGGTGGAGGGCTACGGACGGCTACCTGTGAAACGCTGGGAAAACACAATAGGCAGAAGCAGGTCGAACGACATAGTAATAGACGTCTTAACGGTATCGAAAACTCACGCCGTGCTGACGAAGGACGACTACGGAAAGTGGACTATAACCAACATCAGCGAAAACGGCAGTCTCTCGGTCAACGGACACTCCGAGAGAGGCGTGCCGCTGCCGCTGTCTAACGGCTCTGTGCTGAACATAGGCGGCGTGTCGGCGGAGTTTGAGCTTCTGGCGCAGAGAGGAGGGCGGCGGCTCAACTCGGACGTTGTGCGTATACTCAAGCCGTTTCGCACAGTCGCGTTGCTGTCGTTTTTTCAGCTCCTCACAGCCATTGAGCTTTTAGTCGCGGATATATCACCCGCTCCAATAATCATATGCTTCGGGATTATGATGATGTTCACATGGGGCTACTACCTTCTTATGAGGATAATGGGCAAAACGGGGATAGAGGCGGAGCTGCTGGCGATTTTCCTCTCCACACTGGGGCTTGCCGTGTCGGCGGGAGCGTCGCCCGCAGAGCTATACAAACAGCTTGCGGCTCTCGCTTTGGGAGTAGTGCTGTTCCTCAC
Source organism: Oscillospiraceae bacterium (assembly GCA_031262985.1). GTDB lineage: Bacteria > Bacillota > Clostridia > Oscillospirales > Acutalibacteraceae > JAISGQ01. Next base: position 14,327 of record JAISGQ010000009.1, on the reverse strand, counting down.
ACTCGGGTGGTTTCTGCGCGACTTGAAACGAGCGGTTTCAATACAGAAATATGTCCTTGCGGGGACTATTGCCCTCTTGCTGATAAACCTAATCTTCGGTACGATTACCAACGGAGCGAGAAACTGGATTATAATAGGCGGCGTTTCCATACAGCCCTCCGAGTTTGCGAAGGTCGCGTTTGTGTATGTCGGCACGGCGGCAATGAACAAGCTCCTTACCAAAAAGAATCTTTTCTACTTCATCGCCTTTTCGGGCTTTTGCATAGGAATACTCGCGCTTTTAGGCGACTTCGGCACGGCGGCTGTGTTCTTTGTCGCCTTCCTCGTCATTGCCTATATGCGCTCGGGAGATATAGCCACGCTCTCACTCATTTGCTCCGCCGTAGTGTTAGGGGGAGTAATGGCGGTGAAATTCAAGCCCTACATCGCAAACCGGTTCGCCACATGGGGTCACGTCTGGGAGGTGGCACATGCGGGAGGCTTTCAGCAGACGAGAACCATGTCCGCCGCCGCCTCGGGAGGACTGTTCGGAGTAGGCGCGGGAAACGGTTGGCTCAGCGGAATTGTCGCCGCGGACACCGACTTGGTTTTCGGCGTTTTGTGCGAGGAGTGGGGGCTGATAATCGCTCTGCTCTGCGCCCTTTCGGTAGCCGCTCTCGCCGCGTTCACGGTCAAAAGCTCGGCGACTGCGCGTTCTTCCTTCTATGTGATTTCCGCGTGTTCCGCTATGAGTATGCTGGTGTTTCAGACTATTCTCAATGTGCTCGGCTCTGTGGATATACTCCCCCTCACAGGCGTTACCTTCCCCTTTATCTCAAACGGAGGCTCAAGTCTTGTCTCCACATGGGGACTGCTCGCCTTTGTCAAGGCGGTAGACAACAGGAAGTCGGCGAGCTTCGCAAGCGTGCCGCCTAAGAAATTCCTCCCCCTTATTCATCCTGAGGAGTACTACTACCGCGAGGAGGAGGGCGACTACGACTACGATGATTATGATGAGAGCGAGTATGATGAGGACGAGGATGATTACTCCTCCTACGATGATTATGACGAGGAGGGGAACTACGATGAGGATGAGGACGAGGAAGAGGACGATGATGACTACTCCGATGACGATGACGAGGACGACTACTCCTACGATGATGACTACGAGGATGACGACTATGACAACGACGATAGGTTCTTCCGCTGATAATTAATACAGAAGGGAGGTCATACGCGTGAAGAAGGTTCAGTTTCGCTCATTTATAGTGCTTATCATAAGCGGAGTGCTGATATTCGGGCTTATAATATATCTGTGCAGATACATCTCACAAGGAGACAGCTGGGTCTCCTTTCCCGTAAACAAGCATATGTACACAAACGGCGTTTTGACCTCCGGCGAGATATATGACGTGAACGGAGTGCGGCTTGCGGGAATGGACGGCGATAAACGCGTATACGCGGAAAAGAAGGCTGTGCGTGTGGCTACATTGCACGCCGTGGGAGATAAAAGCGGCAATATTTCCACTGCCGCACAGACTAAGTTCTCCTACCTCCTGACTGACTACAGCCTCATAAACGGCGCGTATTCGCTCACAGGCAGGGGGAACAGCCTATATCTCACACTTGACTCCTCCCTGTGCGTGACGGCGTATGACGCGCTTGACGGCAGGAATGGAACGGTTGCACTTTACAACTACAAGACGGGCGATATACTCTGCATGGTGAGTACTCCCTCATTCGACCCCGCAAATCCGCCGAAAATAGGCGACGGGAGCGGCAAGTATGTGGGAGTTTATATGAACCGCTTTCTCAGCACCGCCTACACTCCCGGCTCAGTCTTTAAGCTTGTCACCTCGGCGGCGGCGATAGAGAATATCGACAATCTCGGCGAGTGGAAGTTCAAATGCACGGGGAAGTATACCATTGACGGCAAGGTCATCACCTGCACGGAGAAACACGGCACGCAGGATATATACGCCAGCCTTGCGAACTCCTGCAACGGCGCGTTCGCCAAGCTCTCGCAGGAGCTGGGAGCGGCGGCGATAAGCAAGTACGCGAAGCGGGCGGGGCTTACTCAGCCGCTTTCGTTTAACGGAATAGACTGCGCCTCGGGCAGTATACGCACCGACGCCTCCTCCGCCGACCTTGCGTGGGCGGCGATAGGGCAGGACAAGGACTTGGTCAATCCCGCCGCAATGCTGACATTTGTGGGAGGGATTGCCAACGGCGGAGTGGCGGTAAAGCCCAATCTGATTGCGGAGGTTCGCACTCCGCTCGGTCTGCCTATGCTCAGAAGGTTTCGCTCCGACGGCGATAGGATGTTTAAGAAGTCCACAGCCGATGAACTCGCGAAAATGATGAGGAACAACGTGGAGGAGAACTACGGCGAGGAGCGGTTCAAGGGGATGAAGCTGTGCGCGAAGTCGGGAACTGCCGAGCTGGACGACGGCACCGACCACGCGTGGTTTGTCGGCTTCTCCCAAAGGGAGGACTTTCCGGTGGCGTTTGTCGTTGTGGTGGAGCATGGCGGCAGCGGCAACTCCGTGGCTGGAGGCATTGCGGGGACGGTGCTGACGAAGGCTATGGGGGAATTGTGAGGAGAAGGCAAGCGTAAGGATAAAGCGGGCGTGCTGCTCCTCTTGGTATGGGTGTTTATCGGAGAATTAGGGTAAAATTATTGGAAAAAATTCGCAATAACTTGGAAATTAGATATTGACAAGCAGGGTATACAATGCTATAATCCTTGATGTTGTCGCGAGTGTGCTGGAACTGGCAGACAGGCACGTTTGAGGGGCGTGTGTCTATGGCGTACGGGTTCAAGTCCCGTCACTCGCACCAATTTTAAAGTCTCGAAAGTAGCATGATAGTGCGATTTTCGGGACTTTTGATTTTTCGTTCAAGCTCGATTTGGTCGTTACTTGGTCGTTACTATATTACCATATGCAACCTCACAAAGCCTAACATTTTAAGTAATAAGGAACTTCCGTAAATCATGGAAGTTCCTTTTGCTTTTCTTTGTATTGTCTGCCGATTGCCATTTCTATAGCATCGGAAGCCGCCGCATCTGCGCTTTTAATCTGATGAGCGTATATATTCAAGGTGGTGCTTGTCTGAGAGTGTCCTAATCTGCCGGACACCGTTTTTATATTCACTCCTTGATTTATAAGCAGGGTAGCATTTGAATGTCTCAGGCTGTGGAGGCTGACCGAGCGTAAACCGTTCCTTTTTAATATCTTCTGCAGCTTCTGATATGGAGTGTTGGGAGACATGGGGAGTCCGTTGATTTGCGTAAACACTCTGTTGCTCTTAATCCACTTATCCCCTATTTCTTCACGCCTCAATCCCTGCGCCGCTTTATGCTTCTTTAGTGCCTCTATAACCACGCCCGACGCTTTTATACTGCGTTGGCTCTCCGTAGTCTTTGTTGTGTCTGTGTATGTCCCCTTTTCCTTTACATATTGGGACGTTCTGACTACCGATATAACGCCGCTGTCAAAGTCTATATCTTGCCACTCAAGCCCTAATAGCTCACTCCTGCGCAACCCTGTGTATATTAGCGTTATGAATATGCACCGATTCTCAGTGTTTTCATTTTCCAGTGCATTTAGGAAAGCTATTATCTCCTCCTCATTCATAAAATCAAGCTGCTTCTTCGTTACCTTTGGCGTGTCAATGCGCTTGCATGGGTTGTCGGTAATAGCTCCCCACTTTATGGCTCTGTCCATTACAGAGGAAATAAATGTGTGATAGTGCTTGATTGTTTTTTCGGATAATCCGCCTCCCGTTCTTTGGTTCTGCCCTCGCTCTGCTAACTGTGAATAGAAATTCAACAAAACCTGAGGAGATATTTTCAATAGAGGCAAGTGTCCCATAGCCGCATAGGTCCTTACGCTGAGTTGTTTGTATCTGTAGTATGTTCTATCTCTCAAATGGTCTTTGGCGTAGTCGGTAAACCACTGTTCGGCAAATGCCTCAAATTTGATGTGAGGGTCAACATAGTGACCGCTCCTGCATTTTTCTTCAAATAGCACCTTCTGCCGCTCCAGCTCTTTCTCAATCTGCTTTTGTGTCATTCTTGGGAGCGGCTTCCACGTCATGGACTTCATTATCTGCTTGCCTGTGGAATCATACCCACAGCTGGCTCTTATGCGGTAGGTGTCTCCTCGCTTCGTTATCGTTGCCACTGGATTGACCGCCTTTCATATAATCGCTTTGCCGACTTATACTTCATTATCAGAATCGGGAGCGGCCGGAGCGGTTGGGGTAATTGGGTAATTATATTTTTCGTATTCCCTTTCAAGCCATAACTCAAATAATTCATCGTCTATGCTTTCATTGTGATATAAATCGTACATCTTTTTATATTTTCTTAAAAACAGGCTCAGAGGGCTTTCCTCTATCAGTTCATATTTGTAAGTAAAGTCAATCTCATTGGCGACATAAGTCTTGGAGTTTAAAGCATCGTTAATATAGCCATCGTAAAATATCAAATATACAGCTCTTGGAGCTTCATCGCCATCAATATCACGAAAGAGGTCAAGCTTTATGTCAATAAAAGCGTCACCATGTGTAAACATTAATTCAGCTATACGCCGCATTGCATCGCCCCACGTTTTTATTGCATTGCCATCTTTTGTTTTTATTCCGCATAGCCAATCTAAAGAAACATTAAATTTATTTGCTATGTCAATCAGCACATCATACGAAGGCTTTTTTATACCTCTCTCCCATCCTGCAACTGTCGATATGCTGAGAGATAGAATCTCTGCAAACTCACTTAATGTCAGCTTTTTTTTCATTCGTATTTCTTTTATATTCTCTCCCAGTCCCACTATTACCCCTCCAGTGTAATGTTGTTGTTGCTATCATATCATGAACATGATTTTTTTGTCAATCATTTTATCCGCTCCTGCAATATTTTTTTTGCAAAATCCACTTATATTAGGTAATTTAAGATTTAAGTATAACTTTGCACTTAAAGTATTGACTTTGCTTTTTTATTTATATATAATAACATTAACAACTAAAAGCGGAAAGGAGGGACTTTCATGAAGAATAATATTGAGATACGCAATATGGCAAAGGAAAAGGGCGTTTATCTGTGGCAGATAGCCGACAAGCTAAATATGGCTGACAGTAATTTTTGCCGCAAGCTCAGATACGAGCTGTCCGCAGAGGAAAAAACTACGATTTTTTCTATCATAGAAGCAATAGCAAAAGAAAACGCCGTCCAGTGAAGCGCAACTTCAAAGAACGGCTAAGACCGAATAACCCAATAAAGAACATCAGCCCTACAGTTAGTATAACACGCTATCTGCCGGACTGTAAAGAAATGAGGTAAATTAATGGCAGATATTTATATTCCGAGAATGCGAACGCTCCCCGAAGCAATTCGGGAATTAAAAGACCTTGACCCCGACACAGCACTGACATTGACCGCCCTGCGGCGCAAGGTCAAAACAGGAGAGATTCCCGCCGTAAGTGTCGGCTCTAAGCGGCTCATATGTCTTGATGATTTATTGGAGCGGCTATATAATCCTCAGTCTGCTATGCCTGAAACCGCTCCTCAAACAGGCATAATAAGACGTATTGAAGCGTGAGAGGAGGATTTGATTAAAAATGGGTAACAAAGACCCCGCCTTTCTTTTTTATTCATCAGACTTTCTAACTGGAACAATATTATTTTCTGATGAACAAGTTGGGAAATATATTCGGCTTATGTGTATACAACATCAACAAGGACGATTGGAAGAAGCTGACATTATAAAAATATGTGGTTCGCTTGATAATAAAATTATGAGCAAGTTTATTAAAGATGATGATGGGCTTTTTTATAATCGCCGCTTAGAAGCAGAAATACAAAAGAGAGCTTCTCACTCTCGAAAACAGCAAGATAATGTGTCAAAGAGATGGAATGAAAATACCAAACCTATACCAAATGAATACCAAACTCATACCAAAAGGATACCTTTAGAAAATGAAAATGAAAATGAAAATATAAATGAAGATGAAATTAAAAGAAAGATAGGGGGGTATGGGGGGAAAGAAAACAATTCAAGCGCGAGTTTGTTTGAGCAATTTTGGAAAGCGTACCCGAAAAAGAAAAGCAAGGGCGATGCTGAGAAAGCGTGGAAAGCCATAAAACCGAACAGCGAGCTGCTAACAAAAATGCTGACCTCGATTGAGAGAGCCAAGACCTGTTCGGAATGGCAAAAAGACGGCGGACAATTCATTCCCTATCCTGCTTCATGGCTTAGAGCCAAGGGGTGGGAGGATGAACTTACTGACAACGCAGGGAAAGGAGGATACTCAGGTGGAGCAAAAAACAAACCCGACTTCACGGACTCAAGCAGATACAGGTCAGAAGAATCGAGACACCTTTTCTAACAATCCAATCGAAGGTATAAATTACGTAGACCAAATAGCGCGTTATTGTGATGTATGCGGAGACCCAATAGGCACTCACAACTTATAGGCAACATCAGAAATGCGATTTAAAGCACCTGGCAGGCTCTGCAATCGCGTTTGCTGTGTTGCGCATAGAAATTCATTACTGAAATCAAAAAGCGATTGCAGGCGTGTTTAAACGCATTTTAAGGGCATACGGCAAAAAGGCAGCCGCTCCCATGGCTACCCTGTCACCTGAAACTGTAAAATTGATGTACTAATATTTTACGGTTCGGAGGGTGAAATGTCAATGACTAACGAGGCTTTAGCAATCAAATATAAGTCGGGAGATGCCGCCGCAATCAATCTCTTGTGGGAGCAGAACAAGGGTTTGATGTTCCGTTATTCGTATTCGTTCTATACGCTGAATAAGCTCCCATGCGCCAGATATGGGATAACACAGGACGATATAGAGCAAGAGGCTTTCTTTGCCCTTCGTAACGCCGCTACAGCGTTTAAAGAGGACGGTCGGTATAAATTCACAACCTACCTCCGATACCATGCTAAAAACGCATTTAACGGACTTGTAGGCAGACGGACAAAGCAATCTCACAATGAGCCTCTCAACAACTGCGCAAGTCTCAACACTCTTGTCGGCGAGAATGAAGATACTGAGCTTGGCGATTTAGTCAAGGACGAGACCGCCTCAGAGCAATTCAACGAGATTGAAGATGCACAGCACCGCTCAGAAATGAAAAAAGCAGTTGCCTTCTGTCTGTCAAGAATAAACGAAAAACAAGCTGACACACTGCGTAAACGCTTTTATGACGGGCTGACACTGGAAGAGATAAGCGAGCGGTTAGGCGTTTCTCAAAGCCTGATACGACAGCGCGAAAGCGCAGGGCTTCGAGCTTTACGACAGCCCAAATATGCCGATAAGCTCAGCCCCTTCATCTTTGCAGATTGCTATAAGGGGACTGGGCTTACCAGCTTTAGAGAAAATATGTGCAGCTCTCAGGAGCGGTTTGTGGAAATGATTGAGCAGGAGCGGCAACGTTTGAAAGTAAGTCGGCAAATGAGAAATGCTGGAGTGAGAAAAGCTAAGCAAGGCTAAGGGCAACTCGCCGACATCGGCGGTAACCACGCAGAAACGGAATTGGTATAGGTTTGGTATGAGTTTGGTATATGTTTTCATCTGCTTGCAATTGATTTCAAACGCCCTGAATGATACAGGAGTACTCACTTAGTACTCCTGTACCACTACGTGAGTGGATTACATCTATCTTCTTCGTTTTAAACTGAACCAATCTTTGAGCCTCTTAAATAAACTTGGCGGCGTTTCGTTGTGATGTTTGTCCCAAAGCGTCAATGCCGTCATTACTGCGGCGAAGGTGTCGGCTTGCTCATAATAGCTATTGTTTTACGGCTTCTATAGAGTCGAACTCTACAGCGCACTCAAGCAGTTTGTTTACCTTTAAAAGGCTTTTAGTAAGTAAGAAAATAATAGCCGCTGAGTGTTTATACGTCCTTAGAACCTCGTACTGTTCCACCCCGTTGTTTTCAATTCTATCAGCTCGAATTGAAAAATGATACTCTTCTAAAATTTGCGATAACGACAAGGCAGAACTTACAGTCAAATCAACCTCAGCAATATATCGGTCATAATACTCTTTAATGGTCATAATAAAATCTCCTTTTTATCTTGATTTTTCGGGAGCGGATAGGTTATAATCAGCTTATCCGCTCCTGTAGCGGTTAATGGCTCTGTGCAGTGTTCCTTTGGTCGGGTGTTGCTGTATGGGGCTTTCTTTATGCCACTGTGAAGCGGCGGCTTTCTGTGGTCTTGGTGTATCGAGCGGCTATGTCAGGTAGTTCCTTCTTTAATGCTGTGGTGTCCACACGGTTACTTGTGTAAGCTGTCCAGCGGATTTTATAATCTGTGCCGATTATTTCCTCCGTGTTCCGAGCGGTCATCTCAGCTTTGATTGACTCCTCTTGTTTTAGTCTGAGGCGGTTTCCCTAACCTCTGATTGTATTATACAGCATTTGATTAATCTTGTCAAGTGTTTAATTAAGATTTTTCTAAAATATTTTTTTGCTTATGCTAAATATAATTAAGAGTATGCTTGACAAAGCCTTTTGCATGTGCTATAGTAGTATCATGAAAAAGTGGGTAAAACTAAAAAGCCCACAATACAACAGAGAGGAGCTATTAGCAATGAGCAAAGAGCAAAAAATTAAAACAGCTGCGGCTTACAAGGGTATAAGTCAAGCAAAGTTAGCCGCCCTGATAGGTATGACAGCGTCTAATTTCAATCAAAAGCTTAAACGAGACACTTTTACTGATGAAGAACTATCCAATATTGCCGAAGCGTTAGGGTCGACATTCGTACCATGCTCGTTTGAGTTCCCTGACGGCATGAAAATATAACCCAGCAGATAGGAGCAAGCTAAATGAAGCCTAAATTTAATATGACGCGCGAGCAAAATATCTTTGTGGCGAAGCGCAATATCGTTGATTATATCTACAAAAGCGCAAAGTTAGAGGGTTTGGGCGTTACCTATCCCGACACGGAGGCAATATTTAACGGCGTTTCCGCTTCCGGCGTAAAGGTGTCGGACATTGTGGCGGTAAACAACCTTAAACATGCTTGGCAGTTCCTGCTCGACACCTTAGATGTGCCGTTGGACTATGCTTATCTCTGCAAGCTCAATCAGCTTGTAGGCGGTGACAGCCTTATTTACAATGCAGGATATATCCGCTCCTTACCTGTGACTATCGGCGGCACAAGCTGGAAGCCCGATATGCCTGTGGAGGACAATATAAAAGCGCGCCTAACCGATTTTCAAGCGATAGAAAACCCTACAGAGCGAGCGATTGAGGTTATGCTGTACTGTATGCGTGGTCAGTTCTTCCTTGATGGCAACAAGCGTACCTCAATGCTGGCGGCGAATCAGATTATGATTGCAAGCGGCGGCGGCATTATCTCCATCCCCGAAGATTTAATACGCGACTTTACCCAGCTCCTCGTTGACTTTTACGAGACAGACGATAAGAAGGCAATAGCGCAATTTGTTTATGACAACTGCATAGACGGCATGGCGTTCACCAATTAGCCCGTACAGAGCAAATATAAGCCCTCTCAGCGCGTTTGCGGTAGGCATAGGGGAGGAAATCGTTGCCACACGGCAAAACGCTTCCGAGCGGCGTTAAAATACGGAATGCGAACTCCTTTAACCGCTCGTAATTATCTTCCGATTTACAAAGCCGCTCCTGACGTCCAATAAAAGGGATTTCAGGAGCGGAAATTCATATAAATTTTGGTCGTTATTTGGTCGTTATTTTGGTGTTTGGTCGTTACACTTCGTGAAACCTCATGAAAGCTACGTCAAAGAAAAACGCACAACAAAGCCGTTTATTGCACTTTATCAAACGCCGTAAAACGATACTTTACGCTTTCAAGTCCCGTCACTCGCACCATTTCACAGGGTCAGAGCCGATAGAAGGTAAATCCCTTGATTTCAAGGCATTTACGGGCTATCGGCTCTGATTCTTTATTTTAATTTTACCGTTCTCAACTGCACACCCCTGTCGGAAACCCGAAAAATGCACCAAACCTGAGAACGCTAACGAAAATGCACCAAAGTTGAGAACGCTAAGGGCTTTTAGCGTTCTCAACTTTGTCAAATAGGAAATTCATCATTTTCCCCTCACATCCACGCTGATTTCCGTTCCGTCGCGGAATAAAACTGCCACATTCTCTTCGCTGTAAACCGTGAAGCGGTCAAGTGTGGCTCGAAACAGCGGCTCGTCAAATTCGGTCAGCAGACTGTCTTGATTTCGCAATTCGTCGAGGAACATATTCAGCCGTTCACGCCGGGCAAGGATACCCTGCCGCTTTTCGGTGAGTTCGCTGAGTGTCGACCGTTGCTCTTCGTACTTGGTATTGAGTTCCCCGAAGCGGCGGTCGTAATCGTCTTGGTTCAAGGCTTGGCGGGCGTTCTCGTCCATTGCAGATTTGAGGGCGTTGTAGGTTTCCACGCTCTCGTCGCCGAGTTTTTCAATCTGCCTGTCGATGGCGGTCGTGTTTGTGAGTTCCTCAACCACGGTTTCGTATTCCTCAAAATACTCATCTTTGACCGCTAGCCGTCCTTGTCTACGATGCCGAAGATGTCACGCACGATGGTTTCCTGCCACGGCATTAAGCGGAAGGGCTTTCCGTACCACTCGCCGGTGGTGTGTTTGAGCATGGATATGAAGTTCACGGCGAAGTCTGCCCGCCGCTCCTCGTAGTGCGAAGTCGGGAGCATGAGCGGCGTAGGTTTGTATTTGTAAGACGTAACGACCGCCTCCTTCCTTAAAAATGGGCAAAATAAAAGACCGCCTTCAGCAGTCTGAATTTATCTTCTACGAGAGACAGCCCCTTTCGGGGTGTTCTCGGCTGTTGCCTGATTTAGCTTAGTTGTACTTTTCGAGGATGATGGCGTAGACCGCCTTAACCTCGTCGGTGGGTTCAACGTCCCAACCTCTATCGTAGTTGCAGAGGTCGCGGCTCTCGCCGACCTTACGGATTGTCAGCTTGCTGATTTTGCCGCCGCCGATGCCGAACTCTGAGACTTCCTCAAAGTGCTTGACCCAGTATTTGTACCCGACGTTTGTGCCGGGGATTGTGATAATTCCTTCGCTCCACATTTGCGTGTCCTCCTTAAGGTTTCTCGTTCAGTTGACCGTCAATCAGAATGTAGCGGTGTTCAAAGCCCCGTTCGTCTTTTGCGATAATCCGCAGTTCGCCGTTCTCGAAGGCGTTGTATGCCTTCACGAAGGTGTAGCCCTCACCGAGCTGCTCTTTAATCATTTTGCAGTAGTCCATTTTCGCGTCCTCCTCTCGCTAAGGTATGCAGAAGCTCTGCGGTTTCATCGTAGCTAATGCCCGCCATAATGGCGTAGGCTTCTTGGTAAGCGCAGCTCTCGGCGGCGGCAACTCTGAACTTGTTGTCGTACTCGCGTATTGCGAGGAGGTTGTAATCGTCGCGGAATGTGCCAGTCCAGTCTTTCGGCTGGTGCTTTGCAAGCTCCTCGAACTCCATAATCTTGGCTATCGCTTCGCCTTTGAGGGTGCCGAGCCGTGCTTCAAAATTGTTGTCCATTTTCGTTTTTCTCCTTATCCCGCAGGGGTTTTTCCCTTTGCGTGATACCATATTCGCTCTTTTTGAGACTTATATCAAGTCATAATATATGGGTGCTTTACAGCTCGATGATGTCCTCGTCCGCAAGCTCCCCCGTGAGGATTAGCTTGGAATATGCGGGTGTGTTCATAAACATGAAGTCGCAGAGTTCGTTGAAGCCCAACTCGGCGGCGATGTCAAAAGCCGCTCTCACGTCAAACATATTCGTTCGCCCTGTTTTGGCGACTGTTCGGCATTGTTCCTTGACAATTTCCGCTTTTGTCAGTTTGCGGAACTGGTCGGCGGAGGGGATGAGTTTCAGCGTAGAGCCGCTGTCCCATTCGCAGAGCAGGTCGCCGATGTCGTCCACGCCGACCACGGTCGCTCTGTCGCCCGCCGTGAGTTTGGAATACGGGTCTTCCATCGAGATAAGCTCCACCCGTGTGCCGTTGGGGTAATTTTGGCGTGTGCGCTCGACTTGTTCTTTACTCGGAAACTGCATTGCTTTCGACCTCCTCGGTGTATTTTTTCCCGCCGTGCTTTGCCAGCCACTTGGCTTTGCTTTCGGGCGTGGCGAACGCGCTGTCGCCCGTCAGGTTTTGGAGCAGGGTCTTGCGGTGAACCTTGTTTGTGATGTCGTTCATGCCAATCCGCACCAAGAGCGTCCGCATGGCGAACTTCTCGTTGTCGGTGGCGGTTTCTTTCGCCGTGACCCGTTGTGCCTTTTTGCAGAATTTCCAAAGGGCGGCTACCAAGGCGACAACCGCCTGTTTCAGCTCGTCGGGAGCGTCGGCAAAGAGCCAAGTGAATGTGACCGTGGTTTGACCATCCTCTTCGCCGAGAGCAATCGGCAGGTCGTCTAAAGCCCACTCGCCGAGGGCGTTGCTGATGAGTGCTTCTTTGGCAATTACCAGTTTGACGAGCCGTGCCATTGCGTCGGGGTTGCCGTCGTAGGGCAAGCTGACCGTGAAGGTGCCTTGCGGGTCGGGTTCGGAAGCGGCTCCCAGTTCTTCGGGTGATTCAAGCGCACCCATGCCTCCGAGTCCGCTTTCGTAGGTATCGGGTTCGTCGTACTCGCGTTCCTCCGCATCGAAGCCCGCTTGATGGAGTGCGTCCTCAAGGTCGAGATTGTCCTCGCCTGTGAGCGTTCCTGTTTGGCTTATGCGGTAACCGCCGACCTCGTAGGCGAAAGTCGGTGCGCCGAGGGATTTTGTCGGTGCGTTTAAGAATGTGCTTATCGCACCGACCAGTGACTTTCTTTCCGAGCCTGTGACATTGTAATTGATTTTCATAAAAAATCCTCCGTTTTGCCTTGATTTGACGGGCTTTCGGTGACCTTCGGCATTACTATATATCACTCTTTTCGGCTCAAATAGCAAGTCATAATATATGGACAATTCTCATGCGAAATGGACAATGCCCGACAGCACAAACTCCACGCAAGGGAGTGCCACGCCGTTGCCCCACATCTTGTATTCGGCACTATCCGAGTGCGGGTCTTTCAGCCATTTTATAATCTGCTTACGGCTTTTGGGCTTACTTGACGTGCCTTTAATAAGGCGGTCGGTTTCCCAGACCTCCGTCCAGAAAGCTATATCCTCTTCGGTAGGTTCGGGCGTTTCAAGCCCCGAACACCAATCCACAGGGAAACCCTGTAAAAGGGCGCATTCCTGCGGGGTTAAGCGGCGCACGACATAGCGGTTTTCGACCACGATATTCTCGCCGCCGGGGAAATCGCCGCCCGATGCCTTAAGCGCGGCGGGTTTGTCGTTCCAGCGACCGAAGCCGTTTTTGCCGAAGGTCACCTGCTCGACAACCGCCTTGCCCTCCTCAATCTGCTGTTGCTGCGGAAATTTGTAATCCGAAGCGCAGAGGGTGCCGATGCTGTCCTGATAACAAACTGCGTGTTTGTCAGTCCCAGTAAGGGTGAAGGAGATGTTTTCGTTGATGCCGCTGCCTTGAGGTCCGTTTTCGTCCTTGCGCCCAATCATGGAACCCTGCACCGCGACCACCGCCACACCGCCTTGTCTGCAATCGGGGCGGCCACCGAGGGTGTCGAGCGTTTTAGATGTGTCGGCTTCATAAACCCCGCTGTGCGGATTCGGCGACTTCATGGCGTTGGATTCATAAGATGAAATGCCGTAGGCACGGACTGCCGAATCGTTCATGACCAGCGGCACATTGCCACCGCCGGTACCCATCCGTCCGGGGAGCGTTTGCACAATGCCGTCTTCGGACACCTTAATTCTCGAATCTGCGGGATGATTTTCAATCGCCACCGCGTGGGAATGTGCGGCTTGCAAGGTGTAAGCGGGAGAATCCGCGATGCCGACGCCAAGCCCCGTGCCGTCGCCGTCCTTGTGATTACGAAGCCCGACCTGCGTGTTGATGGGAATCGCCACCGCCGCTTGATTGTCACCCATCTTGGCGCGGAGCGTCCCGCACACTTCGGTGTAAGCATAATTGCTCTTCATCCGAGATGTTGCGCCGGGTTCAAACGCGACAACGTCACGTTCCACGCCGTTTCTCGCACCCGTACCCTTGAAATAGTTCGCGTCAAGCGTTCCGGCTACATCGCCATTGATGCCGCTTGGGATTCCAACGCGATCCGTAAAATCTCCGGCAGAGCCTTGCCGCGCTGCGCCGCTCGGCGAAGAATCCCGTTGCAAGCGCGACTCGTCAAATAATATCTGTCCGGCACGTTCGCCTGTAAAATCGACGACAATGTAACAACGACGGCGTCTTTGGGCGACTCCCCAAAATTGCGCGTCCAAGGTTCTGTAGGCGAGGGA
>JAISGQ010000008.1 GCA_031262985.1 Oscillospiraceae bacterium | reverse complement strand
AGGTCGCACGGCGACCTATACAGGGGAACCCCCGACGAGGGTTCCCCTGCGGAAAAAATGTCCTTAGGGACATTTTTTCCTACCCCCTCCTGCGTTTTTCTGACGATAAGGGATTTCGCTCTCTGCGGAGAGCGAGTTAGGGCTCTGCCCTAACAACCCGCAAGCCTTTACAAAGGCTTGACCCAAATTCTAACTCTTTGGCAACAGCTGTCAGTCTTGTGTTATTGCCTCAGCTTATCGTCTATAGCCCGCGCCGCCTGTTTCCCCGCTCCCATAGCAAGTATTACAGTTGCCGCGCCTGTCACTATGTCGCCGCCCGCGTAGACGTTCTCCCGCGTAGTCTCCATAGTGTCCGCGTTAACTACAATACACCCTCTGCGGTTGACCTCCACGCCGTCAGTAGTGTCCTTAATAAGTGGGTTCGGGCTGTTTCCGATAGAAATTACTACCGTGTCTACCTCTATCTCGTGGTTAGAGCCGACAATTTCCACAGGGGCGCGTCTGCCCGACTGGTCAGGCTCGGAAAGCTCCATCTGTACGCACTCAATAGCGCGTACTCTGCCCTGCTCATCGCCCTTTACCGCAACAGGATTGGTGAGCAGCCTGAAATCTATGCCCTCCTCCTTTGCGTGGTGCGATTCCTCCGCACGCGCAGGCATCTCCGCCTCGCTTCGCCTGTAGATAATATACACATTTTCCGCGCCAAGACGCTTTGCACAGCGAGCAGCGTCCATAGCCACGTTGCCGCCGCCTACTACCGCCACGTTTTTAGGACGGCTGATTTGCGTGTCATACCCGTCCTTGTATGCCTTCATGAGGTTGATTCTGGTGAGGAACTCATTCGCGGAGTACACGCCGATTAAGTCCTCCCCGGGGATTTTCATGAAGTTGGGAAGCCCCGCTCCCGAGCCGACAAACACAGCCTC
The DNA here is from genome assembly GCA_031262985.1 of Oscillospiraceae bacterium. Classification (GTDB taxonomy): domain Bacteria; phylum Bacillota; class Clostridia; order Oscillospirales; family Acutalibacteraceae; genus JAISGQ01. Next base: position 13,999 of record JAISGQ010000008.1, on the reverse strand, counting down.
GAAGCCGTCCGCGAACAAGTCGTCCACAGACATCGTGCGTCCTACAACCGCGTTGGGTACTACCTTCACGCCGATATTGACGAGATTCTGCACCTCTGCCTTGACAATCTCTTTCGGGAGACGAAATTCGGGTATTCCGTAGCTGAGTACTCCGCCAACAGTGTGGAATGCCTCAAAAACTGTCACCTCATACCCCTTTTTCGCAAGGTCGCCCGCGCAGGTAATACCCGCAGGACCGCTCCCTATCACGGCTACCTTCCTGCCGTTGCTCTGAGGCTTTTCGGGCTTGTCCTCCACGTTGCTCATATACCAGTCGGCGATAAACCGCTCCAGCCTGCCTATTGCCACAGGTTCGCCCTTCTTTCCCCGCACGCAGTGAGACTCGCACTGGCTCTCCTGCGGGCACACTCTTCCGCACACAGCGGGCAGAGAGTTTGTGGACTTTATGATGTGGTATGCCGCCTCGTAATCTCCCTCGGCTACCTTCTCTATAAATTCGGGAATACGCACGTTTACGGGACAGCCGTCGATACACGGCTTGTTCTTGCAGTTGAGACAACGCGCCGCCTCATCCAGTGCCGCCGCCTCCGTGTAGCCGAGTGCGACCTCCTCAAAATTTCCGATTCTCACGTCGGCAGGCTGCTCCGGCATGGGATTTTTCTCCTTGCTCATGTTAAACGAACGCTTCTGCGGGTCTAACCTGCACTGGTGATTTTGCAGTGCGGTCTGCTCCTCGCCGCGATACATGGAGTTTCTCTTTATTGCCGCGTCGAAATCGACAAGATGACCGTCAAAGTCAGGACCGTCCACACAGGCGAACTTGGTCTCTCCTCCCACCTTGATTCGGCAGCCGCCGCACATACCTGTGCCGTCTATCATAATCGGATTCATGCTGACAATAGTCCTGATTCCGTATTTCTTAGTTATCTCGCAAACCGCCTTCATCATCACGAGAGGTCCTATTGCGAGCACTAAGTCGTACTCTGCTCCCGCAGCTATTTTCTCCTCCAGCGCGGCGGTGACAAAGCCCTTGTTGCCGTTCGAGCCGTCGTCGGTCATAACCGTGAGGTTGTTGGAAGCCGCCTTCATCTCCTCCTCGAGTATGATTATGTCCTTGTTCCGAAAGCCCACTATTACGTCGACCTCCGCCCCTTCCTCAAGGAAGAGGGCTTTCGCCTGCGGGTAGGCGATTGCAGTGCCTACTCCTCCGCCGATTACGGCTACTTTTTTTGCTCCCTCAAACTCCGTGGGCTTGCCGAGAGGTCCTACGAAATCGAGGATGCTGTCGCCCTCCGACAGCTCGCCGAGCTTGTATGTAGTTTGTCCCACTTTTTGAAAAATAATTGTAACCGAGCCGCTCTCCCTGTCGTAGTCCGCTATCGTCAGGGGGATTCTCTCGCCGAACTCGTCTATTCTGAAAATTATGAATTGCCCCGCTTTCGCCTTCCTCGCTATCATAGGCGCGTCTATCTTCATCAATGTAACGAACTCGTTAAGCTCTCTTTTCTCTAAAATCTTGTACACTTTCACTACTCCTATCACAAATATTAGCTCATCTATTATACTTGAATATTCACGTTATTTCAATATAAAGTTGAGTGCAGACAAATGATACTGAAAACAGCGAATAAAATACAATTGGTATCGACATTACTGCCAATACCAATTGTATTGCCGAACCTTATACTGTTGCCGCACTTTATCAGTGAGCGGCATTATTCCTCCGCCAGCCGACCCATCAAAAAGCTTCCCGTGTCCGCATCTTCTCCTTCTCCTTCGGAATCATTCGGTGGAAAATCAGAGGAGATAAAATCCACACCAATATCGATAAGGGCATCTGCGGCAGCCTTGTCGTTTATACTCCAAACATTCACCTTAATTCCGTTCCTATGCGCGTACTCGATAATTTCTCTTGTTGCCGTGGTATAGTGTATGCTTATATCAGCATTTTTGACCGATTTCAAGGCGTATATTTGCGAATGATAATTTGATTCGGAGAGAGTTTTTTCGTTAAACAAATATTGCATATTAACACTTGAAATATCGCGGATTGCATCGAGAATATCATGGTCAAAAGAGATAATAGAGGCGGTGTTCTCAACATCAAATTTGCGGAGAATATCCACCAGTTTTTTCGCTGAATCCGCACTCATGGTTTTTATCTCGATAACAGGAGTTACGCCGAAATCGCCGAGGCATTGAAGGTATTCATCTAATGTGGGAATTTTGAGGTCTTTATAATCTGATGTGTTTTCAAATTCCTTGCTGTCTATAGTCAACGCCTTTATTTCGCCGAGCGTTTTTTCAGAGACAGAACCCGTTCCGTCTGTAGTTCTGTTGACTGTAGAATCGTGACAGATGACAAAATGTCCGTCTGCGGTTTCCCTAAGGTCACATTCCGCTCCCCATATACCGTAGCTGCCCGCCAAGGAAAATGAGGGGATTGTATTCTCCGGCGCAAGCCCCGCCAATCCTCTGTGTCCTATATATTTTACTTTTTGGTATTGCACAAAAACCGTTGCGAGAGGAGGAGAAAGCTCCTCTCGCAGCCATTCTATTCCGTCTGAAAAAACTATTTTTTCTGCCCAAACGTAAAATATCTCGGCGGAGGAATATTTTTTCGGAGATATAATGACGGCTTCGTTTGAATAGGTCGGAATGACGCCGCTTATATTGGTGTAAAAATAATCGCGGCAATTTTCGGTGTTCATAACGACTTGTCCGTCTGCGCTGAAAGCGGTTATAGAAAAGTTTATTTCCGATATATCCATGCCGGAATTGTTGTAAATATCTAAGCTTATATAGTCGTCATACGTATCGCCGCCGGTTTCAGAGGGTATATCCTTATAGCGTGTGCAGACGGCACGCTTTACGGATATAGGGTTGTCAGATATTACGTAGGCGGTGTCATAAAGCGGGGAAGAATGAGAGGCAGAAACTGCAACCGAATCAGTATTCTCCTCGATAAATCCCGTTAGAACAGAAATAATCAGAGCGATAATTCGAATCAAAACGATAAACCATGAAGGCAACTTTGTATTAGAAAACATTATCTTATTTCCTCATAATATTGATTTAAATCTGCCGAATAAGCATTGAGTATAGTATAACCCGTATGTTTGTTTTGTCAACAATATATGTTTAATTTCGATTTTTAATGATAATACTATGGTGTAATATTATCACACCGCAACAAAAACTCCCGACTGAGAGTAATCCGTAGTCGGGAGTAATATATATTTTCAACTTCTGCTAAACTACTTTGCCAGCTCCTCTACGAGCTTCTTTGTATCTCGCGCGATGACAATTTCCTCGTTGGTGGGAATTACATACACCTTAACCTGTGAGTCGGGAGTGGAAATCTCCATCTCGATTCCCTTCGCGGCGGCATTCTTCTCCTTGTCGAGCTTTACTCCGAGGTAAGAAAGCCCCTCGCATACCGCCTCGCGGTGTGCCGTCTGATTCTCGCCGATACCGGCAGTGAATATGATAGCGTCACAGCCGTTAAGCGAAGCGGCGTAGCCTCCTACAAACTTCTTTATCTGATATTCGAGCATCTTGTGTGCGAGGATTGCCCTCTCGTTGCCTGCTTCCGCCGCCGCGCCTATGTCGCGGTCGTCGCTCGAAACGCCGGAGATACCGAGCATACCCGATTTCTTGTTGAGCAGATTATCCATCTCGCTTGGAGTAAGCCCCTCCTTCTCCGCGATATATGTGACCACAGAGGGGTCAAGCGAACCTGAGCGAGTGCCCATCATGAATCCGTCAAGAGGAGTAAGCCCCATGCTCGTGTCGATAACCTTGCCGTCCTTTACCGCGGTTATGGACGAGCCGTTGCCGAGGTGGCAGGAGATAATCTTCGTTCCCTCAGGGTTGCCGCTTCTACCCAGCAGTTCGAGGCATCGCGCCGTGACATATCTGTGGCTTGTGCCGTGGAAGCCGTAGCGGCGGATTTGGTACTTCTCATAGAACTCGTAGGGTACGGCGAAAATATACGCCTCCTCCGGCATTGTGGAGTGGAAGGCAGTGTCGAACACGACGACCTCCGGCACATCCTTGCCGAACACGTCGAGAGCGGCGTTAATTCCCTGAATGTGGGCGGGGTTGTGGAGCGGAGCAAGCGGGTTGAGGCTCTCGATTCCGTCTACCACCGACTTGTCTACTATAACCGACTGCTTGAATAACGCGCCGCCCTGAACTACGCGGTGTCCTATAGCGGAGATTTCCGAGAGGTCGGCGATGACTGCTCCCTCGCCCTTAGTCAGAGCGTCCTTGACCATCATGAACGCCTCTGTGTGGTTGCTGATAGGAGTTTCCGTTACATACTTCTTGCCGTTCGCGTTGTGTGTGATAGAGCTTTTGTCGATGCCTATTCTCTCGCAGTTGCCCTTTGCGAGAATCGCCTCGTTGTCCATGTCGATGAGCTGATACTTCAGCGACGAGCTGCCAGCGTTAATAACCAAAACCTTCATTTTCTCTTCATCCGCCTTATCTTTTTAGCTTTTTAAAAATTTTACATTGAAAATATCAATATATGACAGTATTATATAATAGTATAAAATTTTGAAATTTGCAATAATAAAAGGAACTCATTATGTAGAGAATAGAAGTGAATTTATGTGAAAATTGCTGTAATTATAGCGGAGTACAACCCTTTCCACAACGGACACGCATATCATATACAAAAAACAGCGGAGCAATCGGGCGTAACGCACACAGTAGCAGTAATGAGCGGCAGCTTTACTCAGCGGGGAGAATGTGCCGCTATGTCGAAGTTTTCACGCGCGAAAGCGGCTCTCTCGGGAGGAGTAGACTTAGTGCTGGAGCTTCCCGTCTTGTGGGCAGTTGCTCCCGCCTACAAATTCGCCCTCGGAGGAGTAGCCATAGCCGACGCTCTCGGCTGTGCGGACATACTCTCCTTCGGCTCGGAGTGCGGGGATGTTGACGCTCTTCGGAGTGCCGCCGACGCTCTTTCTGCTCCCGAAACCGCAGGGTTGGTGAGGGAGAAAATGACAAACGGCGAAGGAATATCCTTCGCCGTGGCGCGTGAGCAGGCAGTGCGGGAGTTGTTCGGAGAAGCTGCCGCCGCCGTACTCTCCTCCCCTAATGACATACTGGCGGCGGAGTATATCGCGGCGGCACGCCGTCTTTCCTCCTCCCTTCAGTTTGAGACAGTGCGGCGAACGGGAGCGAAGCACGACAGCCTCCTCCCGCCTTCCGAAGGAGGAGAAATCGCCTCCGCGTCCTACATACGCACACTCATGGCGAGTGCGGCAGTAGGGGAGAGGACGGCAGACGAGACGGCGAGTGTGGCGGCAGAGGCAGAGCAGGAGACAACAGAGCGGGATACGGTGAGTTCGGCGACAGGGAAGGCGGCAACGGCGCGGGAGGAGGAGACAGGCGAACGCGCCGAGTTTTTGCGATACCTCCCTGCCGCCACAACGGAGCTACTCCTCCGCGACATGGAGAGGGGACACGCCCCCGCCGATATGGGACTGCTCGAACGGGCGATACTGTGCAAGCTTCGCTGTATGAGCAGGGAGCAGCTTTCTCAGCTCCCCGAGGTGTCGGAGGGGCTGGAGAACAGGCTGTTTGACGCGGTTGCCCACTGCGGCACGCTGACGGAGCTGTATGACACGGTGAAGACAAAGCGGTATCCTCACTCGCGCATAAGGAGGATAGTTTTGTCCTCCTTCCTCTCGCTGCCGGATGTCGCCGCTGACTGTACTCCGCCGTATATACGGATTTTGGGGGCGAATGCTAAGGGTCGAGAGATTCTCTCGGCGGCGCGTCCGAAGCTCCCGATTGTGGCTAAGTACGCTGATGTGAGGGGTCTTTCGGAGTTCGCCCGCGAGGTGTTCGCGCTTGAGTGCACGGCGACTGACCTGTGGGGCATGGCGGTGAAAGCTCCGCTTCACGCGGGGCTTGACATGAAAAATAAGCTGATTATGCTGTGATACACCCTTGTGGTATTTCGCTCCCTACCCCCACATTTTCGGCAGTCCATCCTCCTCGCCGTCTATCCTCAGCTCCCTGTTTTTCGCGAACAGGAGACACGCCTTCGAGAGATACCTGTACACAGTCGCTTCGCTCATAGCGTATTTAGTAGATACATACCTCACCTTCATCGAGGTATTTCCCTTCTTCTGGCTCTCAAAGGAGGAGAAGTAATATATCTCCCTCACGCAGTTTATAATATCTCCGCCGTTCGGTTCATCCGATAACTGTTCGATGGTTTTTCCTGCGGCGACTAAGTCGCTCATATACGCGTTTCGGGGAGAGGAGGACGCTACCTCTCTCCACTCCGGACAGCCGCACATGGAGTAGAACCTGAACGCGCTCGCGGAGTATTCCCTGAAATTGCTTTTCTTCATTGTATTTCCCCCTTTGGTGTGTATTGCCGAAGCAATATCGCAGTAAAATATAGAATACATATCAAGAACAAACGTTCTTGATATGTATTCTATATTGCTTTGCGGAAAAAGTCAATAGTTTTGAGAAAGAGAATCACAAATTTTCAAAAAAACAGAAAACTCCCGCATTAACTGAAGCAATAACTTGTATCACCAGTTGATGCGGGAGTTGGTTTTGTGCGTGGAGTTTCCACTCCTGCCGAAGGAGGCATGGCAATGCAGTGCAATTCTTTACGAGATTAGTACTGTTATACGGACTGATATTCTGCCGCCCTGCTCCTCTACGAAATGCACTAAATTAACAAGAAAACAATTAAGCCTCCACGGGCGAAAACCGCACAAATCCAAGCTTTTCGCCCGTGTTTTCTTGTTGTTTTCTAAGTTAATTAACTATAACCGCAAGGAGGTTGTCGGTCAGCCGCTCTATCTTCTCAAGGTCACACTCGGTGTCTTTCTTCGTGTGTATGTTCGGGATGTAGAGAGGACCTAAGGAGGACTTATCCATGTAGCAGAGCATGACGGAATTTTTGAAGTTGGCGTGGTCGCTCATGTAAACCATCATGCTCACCTTCTCCTTGACGGGAGTACCCCTCGAGGTCAAACCCTCTTTGAGCAACTTGGTAATCTCCGTCTTTTTGGTCTGCGCGAGGACTAACTGCTCTCCCACTCCTACGCAGTCGATGTTGATTATCGCACTGTTGTTGATGTTGTAGTTATTTCCCTTCGCCCACTTGACGTACTGAGCAGAGCCGATAAGCCCCCACTCCTCATTATCGAAGAAGATGAAGGCGCAGTTGCTCCTGAGTGCAGGATTTGCACTGATTTTCCGCGCGAGAGAGATGAGTGACAGCACTCCGCTTGTGTTGTCGTTGCGGTTGTTCTTATTCTTCACCGCCATCGGTATGGAGATAAGGGCTAAAACCAAAAAGACTGCAATGAGAGAGCCGAAGGAGGACAAAAAGTTTCCGACCTCCTCACCTAAGGCGGCAAGGGCAATATCCATGCCGAGAAGTACTCCTACACCGAACATGGGGATGAAGAAAATCAGCATAAGCACAAGGTTCGCCAGCGTCTGCCCGACGTATTTAGACGAGCCGAGCATGAATCCCGTCCTCCCGGGAGTGTCGTAGTGAGCGGTGAATATATACTTCGCGTCGGGCTTTCCGACTAAAATATTACTGCTCTTTATGCCTCCCTTGTGGTGGAGTACCCGAATCTCCCCCTCCGAGTAGCCGAGGTCTCTGAAAACCCCCTTGATATCGGAAATGAAGGGTTGCTTTTCGCTTTTCTTGAACCTCGTAGGGTGTTTTGAGAATATCATCTCGGCGGTTTCTCTGTAGTCCATGCGAATATTGCTCCTTTCGATATTGGATGTTATATCACTCACGATAAATAAACGTATGAGCAATTACTCATACGTTTATTGTATATCCTTTTTCGGTATATGTCAATAGTAGAGGAAAATTTTATCACTGCGCCGACACTGCGGAGAAGGCGATGAAACCCTCTCTGTCGCTTTCGTATTTTCTATAACCCTATCTTTATTTACCCCTCTATTTTCGGCAGTGAATTAAACCCGCGCTGTAAATCCTCATCGCTGGGAATGTCACTGCTCATGTTGCCGGAGCGATACTCTGCATAAGCGGCTAAATCGAAATATCCCGTTCCCGTCAAGCCGAAAATAATCGTTTTCTTCTCTCCGGTCTCCTTGCATTTGAGTGCCTCGTCGATGGTAGCCCTAATTGCGTGCGAACTTTCGGGTGCAGGAAGAATCCCCTCCGCCTTGGCAAAATCAATTGCCGCCGCAAATACATCAGTCTGCTTTACGGCTCTCGCTTCATCTATAAATCCGTCGTGATAAAGCTCGGAAAGAATGGGGCTCATACCGTGATAGCGCAGACCGCCCGAGTGTTCCGGTGCAGGCATAAACTCACAGCCCAACGTGTACATTTTCGCAAGAGGAGTAACCCTTCCCGTATCGCAAAAGTCATACGCAAACTTACCTCTTGTAAGACTGGGGCAGGAAGTAGGTTCAACGGCGATAAACTTAGGCGATTTTTTGCCTTCCAGACGGTCGCGCATATACGCACTCATCAATCCTCCGAGGTTACTGCCGCCGCCGGCGCAGCCGATTACAATGTCAGGGAATATGTCATACTTATCTGCCGCCGCCTTTGTTTCAAGCCCGATAATCGACTGATGCAGCAGCACCTGATTGAGAACGCTTCCAAGCACATATCGTGTATTTTCGCCCGTTACCGCTTTTTCTACAGCTTCGGATATAGCACAGCCGAGACTGCCGCCTGTTCCGGGATTATCATTTAATATCTTTTGCCCGATTTGTGTTGTGTCGGATGGAGATGGGATAATTTTCGCACCGAATGTTTCGATAACCTCTTTGCGGTACGGTTTGGCATTGTATGAAGCCTTTACCATATACACCGTCAAGTCAATTCCGAAATGCGCCGCCGCCATTGCAAGCGCAGTACCCCACTGTCCTGCTCCCGTTTCTGTGGTGAGCGATGTGATGCCCTGCTTCTTTGCGTAGTACACCTGTGCCGCCGCACTGTTTAATTTGTGACTGCCCGATGTGTTGCCGCCCTCAAACTTGTAATAAATCTTGGCGGGCGTGCCAAGTGCCTTTTCGAGGTTGTAGGCACGAATCAGCGGCGAGGGACGGTAGGTTCTGTAGTAATCCATCACTTCACCCGGAATATCCATATATTCCGTTGTTCGGTCAAGCTCCTGCTTGCACAGCTCCTCGCAGAAAACAGGATACAAATCCTCCGGATTCATCGGCTTTCCTGTCGCCGGATTGAGCATAGGCGCGTGGTCTGTTTTCATGAACGCGCGCACGTTCAGAAATGCGGTTGGCAGTTCATTTTCGGTCAAATAAATCTTGTTTGGTACTTTGGACATGATGATGCCCTCCTCTAAATAATATTTTTTCGCCGTAGAAAACCTCGCGGGTAATATTGTATATTTTGATAAAACAAAAAACCCATCCCAAGGTATAAATACCAAGGGATGGGTACAATAAACCCACTAACGCCACCCTGTTTCACATACCGGCATATGCGCTCACTTTTTACGGATTGAGATTCCGTTCGGCATTACTAACGGCTTTCGCCGCTTTCTTCCGACCCTCAGTGGTCCATTCGCCCTAATTCGTAATGATCGCCCTCACACCATCGGCGATTCGCTTCTACATCGTAAAAAGGGTTACTACTCCACATCAACGGTTTGTAGTGTAATTGTAGCACCAAAATATTGCTCTGTCAATATTTTTTATTAAGTTTGAATACAACAGATTTGCAGTCGTCAAATATTCGGCAGATTACCTGTATCTGCGAACTCTCTGCTTTTTCTTGTTTTTGTTAAAGTAGACCGACCACAGCACATAAATTACCGCCATTAATATCAGTATGAAAACAACTACAATAAACGCCGTGGAGGATACTACATCATTGAGTATGCTCAGTATGTAGAGGAACTCGTTTCTCTCCACTGATTCCGAGGCGATGAGGTTTACCGTGCCCAGATTTTCGTCGGCATACTTGAGTGTGACAGTGCCGATTACTTGCCCCTTTTCGATAGGAGCGGCGACCGATTTCGGTATGCTGATTTCCCTGTACACGCTGGTACTCTTGACCTTCGAGGGGAGCAGTGTCTTGAAGCTCTGCTCGGGGACGAGAGCCAGTTTGTCCTTGTTCCACGTCAAGTCGAGGTCAACCTCCGCCACTGCCGCGTCGGCGGGGAGTACCTCCATAAGCGAGAGGTTGAAGAACGCCCAGTCGAACAGTTCCTTCGCGTCGATAAACGAGCCGTTGAAGGCGAGTGTGTTTCCCTTCGCGTCGTAGATGGGAGCTTTCAGGCAAACGCATATGTAGTTGTAGCCCTGCCTCGTGGCGTAGGCGGTAAAGCAGTTGCCCGCCTTGCTGGTTCTTCCCGTCTTTATTCCCTTGCAGTAGGTGTAGTAGTACGAGGTGGAGAAGTTTATGTTGAGCAGGTGGTTTGTGTTTATGAGAAGCCGTCTGCCCTGCTTGTTGGTAGCCTCCACGTAGTAGGTTCTTTTTTGCACTATTTCGGCAAACGCGGGAAGCTCCATAGCCTCCTGACTGATTTTCGCCAAGTCACGCGCAGTTGTGTAGTGGTCGGGGTCGTGCAGTCCGTGGGGGTTCTCGAAGTGAGTGTTCACACAGCCCATCTCCTGCGCTCTCTCGTTCATTATGTCAACAAACTTATTCACATCGCCGTCGCCGAGGTAGTAGGCGATAGCGAGAGCCGCGTCATTTCCCGACGGCAACATAAGGCAGTGGAGTAAATCCAGCATACTCAAACGCTCCCTCGCCATAATACCCGAACGGGAGGAGTCGGTATTCATGAGGTCGCTCATTACCTTGTCGCTCACTGTGACCATCGTCGAGAGGTCGGGGCAAAGCTCAATGGCGAGCAGAGCAGTCATAACCTTAGTGGTGGAGGCGGGATAACGCCTCTCATCCGCATTCTTCTCGTACACCACGATGCCGGTGTCCATATTTATGAAGAAAACCGATTCGCTTTGGGGGGTGTAGTCTATGTTGAACGCCGCCTCCGCCTCCATCTGCGGAGTAGAAAGACACACTCCTGCTAAGATAACGAAGGACAAACAAGTTAAAATTATTCGTTTGAACATTTTCATTTACTCCTTATTTCAATAATTCGGACTAATTATAACAGAAAAATAATGCTATTTAAAGTATTAAGTTGTATTCTTCACAAAAAAGGTATATAATTATCATAGTATTTGTTAATGTGTTTATGTGGAGGATTTTGCATATGATTTTTGTTACCGGTGACACACACGGCAACCCTGACCGTTTCAGCAGTAAGGCGATAGGTGATATCCAGCGCGGAGATTATCTTATTGTGTGCGGCGATTTCGGCTTTGTGTGGGACGGCGGCAGGCGCGAGGAGCGGCTACTCAGAATGCTCTCCAAGCAGCGTTTCTATATATTGTTCATAGACGGTTGTCACGAAAACTACGATAGACTGTACCAGTACCCCGTGACCGAGTGGAACGGCGGAAAGGTGAGGTTTATCCGTCCTAACGTGGTTCACCTACTGCGCGGGCAGGTTTTCGAGATAGAGGGGAACACCATATTCACAATGGGCGGAGGGGTAAGCCCCGACATCGACCTGAGAAGCCAGAGAGGCACGAAGTGGTGGGCCGAGGAAACTCCCTCCACCGAGGAGATGGTGGAGGCGGTTGACAACCTGTATAAGTACGACCTCACTGTGGATTATATTGTAACTCACGAGTGTCCGACGAAGGTCAAGGAGCTGGTCTGCAACGAGTTGACCTGCTTTAACGCGGCTACTGCCTTCTTTGATGAGCTGAGTGTGCAGGTTAAGTATAAGCACTGGTTTTTCGGCTCTGTCCACAAGGACAGGCATCTCTCGTCGGCGCATACGGCACTGTTCAACAATATCGTGCCGCTTGAAGTGCCGAGGAAGTCGTGGTAAGAGGCGAGAGGTACGGTATTTTTCCGACCCATATTCTGATTTTCGATATTACAGAGCAATAAGAACTCCCCAAAGCAGCCGGCTTCGGGGAGTTTTCACTTTTTGGCTGTCGTCTACGATAAATTTTCCTCATAAAAACTGGAGTATTTGTTTAGCTCACTGAAAACAAAATTCTGCCCCAGCTCCTCTAATAATGTATCGGTGTCCGAGAACAAATTTGTACCTATGCCTAATCTGTTTCCCTCAATGGTTACACCGAGTGCTCCAAGCGTAGTCGGGAACATATCCATTGTATACATAACGCGACTTTTCTCTCTCGTCGGCACGTTTGAAGAATTTATAAAAGCGTTGTATATAGGTCTGACATATTTCGAGATATCGGCAATCGGCTTGTATTCGGGGTCTTTGTTGAGATGATCTCCCACAATGACAATTGTCGTATCCTCATAAAAATCCTGCGCCTTAATCCAATTAACAAACTCGGCTAATTGCCTGTCGGCACAACTGTATACATTTGAATAGTTGTAGGAGTACTCATCCCTGCACAGAGAACACTTATAGCCGTCGCTCATGTGAGTGTCCACAGTCAGCATTGTGAAATTGAACGGGGCTTCTTCCTCTGCCATCTTCAATATTTCTTGTTGGGCGTATGAGTACAAATATTTATCTTCAAATCCCCACCAAACATAATAATCCTCCGGAACTATTCCGGTTTCACGCGCTGTGAACAGATCAAAAATTTCATAATCGCCGTGCTGTTCAAACAGACTGCGCCTCGAGCCGAATGACGCGTCGCTTCCAAACATAACAGCTTGATTGTAGCCCTGTTTTTGAAGTATGTCACCTATTGAAACTGCGCCGCTTAAAAATGCTGCATCTTCTTTTGGGAACATTTCTCCGCGAAGAGACGTTCTCACTTGTATTCCCATGCCCTGAGCCGTCATACCCGCAGTGGTGTATGCACATCCCGGAGCCTCATAGAAACCTCCGATACCGCTGTTGTGAGAGAAATTAATATTTTCTTCAGCCATGGCTTTCATGTTCGGGACAATACATCCGCCGGTTTGACTTTCCACCTCCGGCATCATTAGTGTCGATTCCATTGCCTCAAGGTAGATGTATATAAGATTTCGCTTTTTTTCGGGGAATACAATCTCCACATCATCGGGAGATACATAGTGTTCTTCGTAGAACGAAGAGTCTACGTTAGTATATTGATAATATCCTTTGATATCGAGCTTGAATAACGCGAAGATGTTGAAAACTGCGGAGCAAATGAGCAGCACGCACAAAAGCCCTTTCCAAGTAAATGAAAAATGACGGGATATGCCGCGAAGCTTGATACGCAATATGGGATATCCATATTTTTTAAACAATGAAGGAAGGACTAAAAACACGCATAACAATGCTGTTATCGGAAGCGCGATCATTAAAAACGCTTTAATTAGAATGCTGGGTGAGGTGCCTGCAATTGGCTGACGTATGTTATTTATAAGCTGATCGATTGTCAGATCAGACCATGAGTCAAACAGCCACATTGCACAGAAAGACAATGAAGCGAAAATAAGCAGTATTACATTGAGATACCATAATCTCGGGTGTTTTGCTTTTCTGTCGTATTTTGCCAACTCAACCTCATATTCAGTTGATAAAATGCCGCGAACAATAAGTGACAGAAATAAAGCAATCAGCGAGGAGAGTGCGATGTATTTCACCGAAAAATTAATGGTAAAATCAGGCAAAACAGATACTGTCTCCGAAACTGTAGGCGAAACCACTCTCAAAACAGCAAACGCAAGAAAGTTAATAACAAGCGTATACAATGCGTATAACATAGTCAGATTTAAGATAGAGGGCGTCTGTTTCTTTTTCGCCATATGTACTTTCAACGAGATAATTGAAGGGAACAATAAACAAATAAATTTAATCATTATGAAACCCCATTAAAACAAATTGATTTAGGGTCAAGACACTGATAGAGGGTTTTCACGGAATATTTTTAGGAAGAAGTGATACAAATCAATGTCCCGATTGTTAAACCTAAATTCAGTCTCAAGAAGATGTATTTGAAAAGTCGTTTT
>JAISGQ010000042.1 GCA_031262985.1 Oscillospiraceae bacterium | reverse complement strand
TTCTTGGTGTTTTCTAAGTTAATTAACTATATGCGGTTTTTTCGCAGATTTTTGCCTACCGTTTTATGAGAGATTAGGATGTCGTGGCAGAGGACGCCGCTTTGCTGGCGCAAGGCAAGGACGATAACGATGCAAGGCGGTAAAAGACCGACCAGAAATGGCAAGGTTTTTAAAGGGTTGTCGGAGCAATAATTGTGTCAACAGACACTAAGTTGTCTTTGCGGTATTTATACTGCTAAAAATTATTCGATAAAATTAACAGATATTGAATATACCGACAATTGCATTGACTTTATGTGAGGTTCTTTATATAATGGAACATATCTCGTCAGTTATCTCTCTAATATGAGGTTTTTTATAGTTGAGAATAAGAAAGGATTAGCCAAAATGAAATTCAAGAAAATTTTGTCCTTACTCCTAATATTTACGTTGGTATTTGCTGTCATGACTATTTCCGCTCCCGCGAATTTTTCTGTAGCTATGAACACGTCTGCGGCTGTGGTTGCGTACAAGCGCGGAAGCGAGGGCGCGGGAGTTAAAGCCCTACAGACCGATTTGCAGGCACTGGGCTACTACTCGGGAACGCTCGACGGCAAATACGGTTCGGGTACTGAGAATGCCGTCAAGGCGTTCCAGAACGACAACAATCTCACTGCTGACGGCAAGGCAGGTTCTGCAACTCAGACAAAAATCGCGGCTGTGAAGGCGTCCTGCGCCACGCTGACAGTCAACGCCACAAGCTATCTCAACGTCCGTTCGGGCGTAGGCTCGGACAAGTCGATTATCGGCACTGTCAGGGACGGCGAGACTTTCCTGAGCCTCGGTTCGTCAAAGGATTCAAGCGGTTATACTTGGTATAAAATCTCCCTCTCGGGCAAGATAGGATACATATACGGCGCGTATGTCACAGTCAGCGGCGGCTCGGCTTCGTCGGAATCGACTGCCTCCACTGCCGCACCTGCTACACCTACTACCACAGCGAAGCTCGTCGCCTACAAGCGCGGAAGCTCCGGAGCGGGAGTTAAAGCCCTCCAGACCGATTTGATGGCACTGGGCTATTACTCGGGAACGCTCGACGGCAAGTACGGCGCGGGGACTGAGACTGCCGTCAAGGCGTTCCAGTCTGCAAATAAGCTCACTGCTGACGGCAAGGCAGGCCCTGCCACTCAGACGAAAATCGCGGCTGTGAAGGCGGCGGCAGGTACAGTTAAGGTAACGGCTACCTTCCTCAACGTCCGCTCAGGCGCGGGAGGGAGCAAAAGCCTTGTCGGCACTGTCAAAGCGGGACAGACCTTCCTCTGCCTCGGCTCTGCGAAGGACAGCGCGGGACAGGTTTGGTATAAAATTTCCCTCTCCGGCAAGGTAGGATATGTCTCCGGCGCGTATGTTACATACACGGCGGCGGGCGGTACTGCTCCTGCAGAACCTACAGCTGCACCTACAGCAGCACCTACTGTTGCACCTACAGCAGCACCTACAGTCGCACCAACTGCTGCACCAACTGCTGCACCAACTGCTGCACCTACTGCAGCACCTACTACCACAGCGAAGCTCGTCGCCTACAAGCGCGGAAGCTCCGGAGCGGGAGTGAAAGCCCTCCAGACCGATTTGAGGGCACTGGGCTACTACACCGGAACTCTCGACGGCAAGTACGGCTCGGGGACTGAGACTGCAGTCAAGGCGTTCCAGACTGCCAACAAGCTCACTGCTGACGGCAAGGCAGGCCCTGCCACTCAGACGAAAATCGCGGCAGTAAAGGCGGCGGCAGGTACAATTAAAGTGACGACAAGTCTCCTCAACGTCCGCTCAGGCGCGGGAGCAAGCAAGAGCCTTGTCGGCACTGTCAAAGCGGGACAGACATTCCTCTGCCTCGGTTCTGCGAAGGACAGCGCGGGACAGGTTTGGTATAAAATCTCCCTCTCCGGCAAGGTAGGATATGTCTCCGGCGCGTATGTTACATATACGGCGGCAGGCGGCACTGCTCCTGCAGAACCGACCACAGAACCAACTACTGAACCAACTACAGAGCCGACTACAGAGCCGACTACAGAGCCGACTACAGAACCGACCACTGAGCCAACTACAGAGCCGACTACTGAGCCAACTACAGAGCCGACTACAGAGCCGACTACTGAATCCACCACAGAACCTACTACTGAACCGACCACAGAACCTACTACAGAATCCACTACAGAACCAACCACAGAATCCACTACAGAGCCGACTACAGAACCTACTACGGAATCCACTACGGAATCCACCACTGAATCCACCACAGAACCTACTACAACTACCACAAAAGCTACCGTGCCTACTCAAAAATTCGGAGTAGTTAACACCAATAGCGACCCTCTCAATGTGAGAAGTGCGGCAAGTGTAAACTCAAACATTTTAGGTGCGGTCCAGAAGGGTTCAACCGTAACTATCGTCGGGGAGACTACGGTGAGCGGCACGGTATGGTATAAAATCGTGTTCGGAAACGGGACGGGCTGGGTCTCCGGCGCGTACATAACAAATATAACAACGTCACCCGTAAGCAGCATAAGCTTTCCCAAGAGCTACTACATAGTAAACGTGGGGAGTACGGTCACGGCGAAGATTGAACAGACAGGCTTATCGGTCAACTACTCCACGAGCAATTCGGCGAACGCGCCGATAAACTCAAATGGAGTTATAACCGGCAAGGTGAAGGGGCTTTACAAAATTACAGCAAAGGTGGGCAACTCCACGGCAACTGCCGATGTCGTAGTACTCGGCACTCCCTACACTTTGACAGACGCAGAGAAGAATCTGCAAATCAGCGATGACGCCATTAAGTTTATCGCCGATTACGAGGGCGGAGGAGTAGACGGCGGCGACGAACTCGGGCTGATTTTTCCTCCGTACAAAGACCCCTCGGGCTTTTGGACTATCGGATACGGACACGCAAGAACCTCCACTGCAAGCAAAAGCTGGAGCAAGGAACGCATTATCACGGAGTTTAAGAGCGATATTGATGATTTGCTGGGTGCGGATGTAGTCAAGCTCGACGCTGAAAAGCCGTATCTTACACAAGACGAGGCTTTCGCACTGCTCAAGGCAGAGTTCGTGAACAGCACCTACTCCTCCTCTGTACGCAACTGGGCGGTACGCAACGGAGTTCGGCTTACTCAGAATCAGTTTGACGCGCTTGTCAGCTTCGCGTATAATCTCGGCGCGGCATATTGGACAGACGACAGCTACTACTTCTATCTCAAGTGTGCTATCATCTCCCACAGAAGCGGCTCGGAGGCGGATCAGGCGCAGGTGACAGATGGTTTCTCACGCTACTACCGCTCCGGCTCGAACTACTACAGGGGTCTGTTCTACAGGAGAATGGACGAGGCGGAGATGTTCAAAAGCGGCGACTACAAGAGAGACGGCGAGAAGTTTAAGAACCAGCTTCCGTCGGGTGTCGATTGGACGTAAAATATCGGCGTAAGACGATATTTTACTATAGTTAATTAGCTTAGAAAACAACAAGAAAACACGGGCGAAAAAGCTTTGATTTGTGCGTTTTTCCGCCCGTGGAGGTTTGATTGTTTTCTTGTTAATTCAGTGTATTTCTTGCAAAACTCTCTGAGCAGTATAAATAGATCGCTCCCAAAAGACGAACCTTTTGGGAGCATTTAATTGCCGAAGCAACAACAAGTGTAATTTTGCTCCGAATTTGAGAATTAATTAAGTGTTTAGGAGTATTTTTCTGTCGTGATTGACAAATCATTGCGTTGGTGCTAAAATAATCGGCGGAGCGGGAGAAAGGGAGCAACAATCCTCCTGCCGATGTATATATGTCTCTGTAGCTCAGCAGGATAGAGCACTCGCCTCCTAAGCGAGGGGTCGGACGTTCGAATCGTCTCAGGGACGCCAAAAAGTGCCGAAAGCCCTGTAAAATTAAGGCTTTCGGCTTCGTGTATTTTTCGGGAGAATGTGAGAGGAGAAAAAATAATGGCAAAAGAAATGGTTTCATTTAAGGAGTTTCTATCGGCAGTTGCGCCGGAACACCAAGCGTTTGTTGAGAAGCTGAACAACAAACTTATTGAACAGGGCTGTGATCTTGTAATCAAGGAAGCAAAAAGCGGTTACGCCGCTTCATATCAACTAAAGAAGAAAACAGTAATGAATTGGGTATTTCGCAAGTCAGGTGTTTTGGCGCGGATTTACGGTGACAATGCCGGCAAGTATGAGGATACAATCGCTTCTCTGCCTGCTGATATGCAAAAGAAAATGACCGCTTCCCGTGATTGCAAGAGACTTATTGATCCTAATGCTTGCAGCGATACCTGTGTTAAAGGTTTTGTTTACGCTTTGAATGGAGAAACACATAAAAAATGTCGCAATGACGGAATGTTTTTCCTGCTTACAAATGAAACAGCGGAGCATATAGCTGAGTTGGTCTGTGCAGAGGTTACTGCGCGTAAGTCGGCTTCATAGCCTTGTGGAGTTGAAAAATCGACTCATTGAGCAAGGCAGATATACACAACTGCACTGATGAACTGATATTCAAGATAGCAAACGTACCAGTGAAGAAACTGAAAGTTAGTGGCAAAGTATGTGGATAAATGATATAATCGAAATCAAGCGTTAAGGTTTATGGCAAAGGCTGAATTTGCTGTTTATGTATCTTCCGCTTTTGATAGTAGCGATAAAACATTAAAAATAGGAGCCGATAAAATGAGTGAATTAACAAAATCAAGCCATCGGCTCGCTTCCTAAGCGTGGGGGTGGAGGTTCAAATTCTCTTAGTGACGACATAACGCCTGCAATTTCCGCGAGAAATGCGGGCGTTTTCTTTGTAAACTTAATTTACAATCTCAATTGCCGATAAAATAAGGGCAAAAATCGTTGAATTATGGCATGAAATAAATTATAATACTTTTGCAGTACATTTGCAGATAAACCAAATTTTCAAAATAACATAAATTGGAGATGTAAATATGAAAGGTATCGTCCTCGCAGGCGGAGCAGGAACGCGTCTATATCCGCTCACGATGGTTACATCGAAGCAATTGCTCCCGATATACGATAAGCCGATGATATACTATCCGCTTTCTACGCTCATGCTGGCGGGGATTAAGGAGATTCTCATAATCTCCACTCCCGACGACACACCGTGCTTCGAGAGCCTTCTGGGCGACGGCAGTCAGTTCGGGTTAAAGCTGCAATACAAGGTGCAGCCGTCCCCCGACGGACTTGCTCAGGCGTTCACCTTGGGCGAGGAGTTTATCGGCAACGACGCCTGTGCCATGATTTTGGGCGACAATATCTTCTACGGCAACGGATTCGGTAAAACACTGCGCCGCGCGGTGGTAAACGCCGAGGAGAATAAACGCGCGACGATTTTCGGCTACTATGTCAGCGACCCCGAGCGTTTCGGAGTGGTAGATTTTGACGAAAACGGCAAGGCTATCAGCATAGAGGAGAAGCCGAAAAAACCCAAGAGCAACTACGCTGTGACGGGG
Source organism: Oscillospiraceae bacterium (assembly GCA_031262985.1). Taxonomy (GTDB): domain Bacteria; phylum Bacillota; class Clostridia; order Oscillospirales; family Acutalibacteraceae; genus JAISGQ01. The sequence goes on along the minus strand of JAISGQ010000042.1, from coordinate 7,286 downwards.
CTGTACTTCTATCCGGCTAAGGTGAGCGAAATGGCTCACAGAGTAAAGCCCAGCGACAGAGGAGAGCTTGAAATTACTACCCTCAACGAAATGTATCTCGACGGCGGCACACTCGATGTGGAGCTTATGGGCAGAGGCTACGCGTGGCTCGACACAGGCACTATGGACAGCCTTGTGGACGCGGCTTTGTTTGTGCGTATGCTTGAGCAAAGGCAGGGAATTAAAATCTCCGCGCCTGAGGAGATAGCGTATATAAACGGCTGGATTGACCGAGAAACACTCCTCAAATCGGCGAAGAGATACGGCAAAAGCCCCTACGGCGAACACCTCAAATCGGTCGCGGAGGGCAAAGTTCAGTACTGAAAATTCAGCACTGAAAATAATTATGAATAATACGCATACAACAAGAAAGGTGTGCTGAATATGACTATCATCGTTACAGGCGGAGCGGGCTTTATAGGCTCGAATTTTGTCCGCTATATGCTCAAAAAATACCCCCTTTACCGTATCGTATGTATCGACAAGCTGACATACGCGGGCAATCTCTCCACGCTGAGCGACTGCTTAGGCAGTGAGAATTTCCGTTTCTGCAAAACCGACATATGCGACCGCGCTGAGATTTTCTCTGTCTTTGAGGAGGAGAAGCCCGACATAGTGGTCAATTTCGCGGCGGAGTCCCACGTTGACCGCTCCATTGAAGACCCCGAGGTGTTCCTCACAACCAACATTCTGGGCACACAGGTGTTGATGGACGCCTCCCGCGAGTACGGCGTCAAGAGGTATCATCAGGTGTCTACAGACGAGGTGTACGGCGATTTGCCGCTCGACCGCCCCGACTTGTTCTTCACCGAGAGTACTCCCATTCACACGAGCAGCCCTTACAGCGCGTCGAAGGCTTCCGCAGATTTACTCGTGCTTGCCTACCACCGCACCTTCGGACTGCCCGTCACCATCTCCCGCTGCAGCAACAACTACGGACCGTACCACTTTCCCGAAAAGCTGATTCCCCTCATGATTGCAAACGCCCTGTCGGACAAGCCGCTTCCCGTTTACGGCGAGGGGCTTAATGTCCGCGACTGGCTGTATGTGGAGGACCACTGCAAGGCGATAGACCTCATCCTCCACGGCGGCACTGTGGGGGAAGTGTACAACATCGGCGGTCACAACGAAATGAAGAATATCGACATTGTGAGGCTCATCTGCAAGGAGCTTGGTAAGCCCGAGAGCCTCATTACATATGTGACCGACCGCAAGGGACATGATATGCGCTACGCCATAGACCCCGCGAAAATCAGTGCGGAGCTTGGCTGGCAGCCCGAAACCATGTTTGCCGACGGCATAAAGCTGACTATCCGCTGGTATCTCGATAACAAGGATTGGTGGCAGGACATCATATCCGGCGAGTACCGCAACTACTACGATAAGATGTATAAGAACAGGTAGGTCATGACAGGCTGTACAGCAGGAGGAGCAATACGAAAATCACAGGTCGAAGGAGCTTTTCGGATGAGTGTATTTTACAAAGCGTGTCACAAGGTACGTGAACTGTGCGGCAGGAGTAACACGTCGCAGAACGTCACAGCCGCCGTTTGTGCGTTGATTTCCACTGTTTGTGCAGGGGTTTACCTCTCCCCCACAGGAGGGAAGAGCGGAATCGCCGGAGGGAAATACCTAATTTGGCTTGTTTTTTTCATCCTCCTGTTTTTGTTTTTCAGGCAAATATTTTTCTCACGCTCGCCGAGTGGCTGCTTGCACCGCGCAAGCAGGCGGGAGTACAAATACGCCGCAGTGCTTTCGCTGATTTTTTCGTTCTGTATGTCGCTCGGCAAAATCGCCCACGGCGATTTTGCATACTCCGTAGCCGAAACGGAGCTGCCTCCCGCCGCACTGCTTGTATTTCAGGCACTGCTCTACTTCGCGGGATTTTTCGCCCTGTTCTTCACGCTTATTTCACTCCTCTATCGCGTGCTTCCCGAGGGCGGGCTGTCCTCAGTCGGCGGCGCAGGTGCAAGAGAGAAAACTCCGCGCCTTTTCCTCACAGAGGGGAATAAATCCTTCGCACTGACCTTCGGCATTATATTTCTCTCCTATTTTGTTTACTATGTGATATATTTCCCCGGAGCGGCAAGCGCCGACTCCATAAATCAGATATCTCAGACAATAGGCGCAATCCCACTGTCGGGAGGACACCCCATCCTCCACACCGCCGTTATAGGCGCGTGTATAAGGCTTGCGGGCTTGTTCAGCGACGATTTGATATTCGGAGTGGCAGTCTACTCCTTCCTCCAGATGACCGCATTGGCGGCGGTTTACGCGTATGTTGTGCGGTTTTTGGCAGAGCTTCGACTGCCGCGGTGGTTGCTTCTCACGGTGTTTTTCTACTACGCATTTTTTCCCGTCAACGCAATCTACAGCATCACCATGTGGAAGGACATACCCTTCAACGCCGCGCTTTTGATGATAGTCGTGAGCTTGTTCGACATGGCGCGTGACAGCGGGCGTTACTTTAAGTCGTGGAGAAAGCTGCTCCTCCTCGCGCTGTCGATTTTTGTTTTCTGCACTATGCGGAATGTGGGCTTTCTGCTCGCGGTATTTGTTCCGCTTATCCTAATCGCCAACAAGAGGCATTGGAGAAAGGCGGCGGCAGTGTGCGTCCTCCCGCTCCTTTTGGTGGCTATCTATAACTACGCCGTTTTTGATGTGATGGAGGTTCCCGAAAGCCCGATAAGCGAAACAATCTCCCTGCCTATTCAGCAAATAGCGCGGGCGGCGGCGGAACACGGGGAGGAGTTCTCCGCGGAGGAGTTCCGGACGGTAAACGAGATTCTTCCTGCCTACAGGCTATCTGAGCTATATAATCCCCGACTTGCCGACCCTGTGAAATATCAATTTGACAATGCGGCATTTTCTGAAAATCCTCAGCGATATATAGGACTTTGGTTCAAGCTTTCGATTAAATATCCCGACTCGTATATAAAGGCTTTTATTTCAAACGGATACGGATATTGGTATCCCGACGTGACCCATCTTAACACCTACCATGTGATAGAGCAAAACGACCTCGGCATCAGACAAATGACCTTCCTCCCCGACAAAGTAGGACGCGCAGTCGGTCACATCGCCGAATATCTCCTCCCCGAAACGCCCGCTGTTTCCATGCTCTACAGTATCGGCTTCATGGCGTGGCTCTGCGTACTCTCGGCTTCCGTAGTCATGCTCCGCCGGAGAGGCAGGAGATACCTCCTGCCGTTCGTCCTCCTGCTGTGTGTGTGGATGAGCCTGCTCGCCGCACCTGTGTTCGCGGAGTTCAGATACGCCTACGGAATTGTGATATGCACGCCGCTTTGTGTATCTGTCGCGCTGTCTGCGGGAGAGAAAAAGACAGCGTGCTGACATCCGTTTAAAATCTATATGATACAAATAGCCTCCGCTTTTCAGAAGAAAAGCGGAGGCTATATATTTTATGTTATTCCGAGTGCTTCCCGTTGTATTTCTCCACATTCTTTTCGGAGATTAAATACTTCGGACGCGCCTTGACCTCGAGATAGGTCTTGTCCAAATATTTGCCCATAATTCCAATACACAGGAGCTGTACTCCTCCCAGCATGAGAACTGTGCAGAAAATCAGTGCCAGCATATCGAGTGAGGATTTCGCGGCAAACACAATGGCAAGCAATACTGAAACAAAGCAAAGAAGGATTCCGAGTACGAGCGATATCATGAGCGGTCTTGTGCTGAACGCCACTATGCCCTCTATGGAGTAGACGAGCAGATTCCAAAACGACCACTTGGTTTCTCCTGCCGCGCGTTCGATATTTTCGTACTCAATCCATTTGGTTTTAAAGCCGACCCACGAAAACAAGCCCTTGGAGAAGCGGCTGTACTCCTTCATATCTATAACGGCGTCAACCATCTCCCGCCGCATCATTCGGTAATCCCTCGCGCCTGAGATGATATCGACGTCGGATATCTTGTTCATCACCCTGTAGAACATCCTTGCGAAGAAGGAGCGAATTGGCGGTTCTCCCTTTCGCGTGACACGCCTTGTCCCCACGCAGTCGTAGTCCTCACTCTCGAGAGTTTTTATCATAGGAATCAAGAGCTCGGGAGGGTCCTGCAAATCGGCGTCCATGATTACGGCATAGTCGCCCGAGGAGTGCTCAAGTCCGGCGTACATAGCCGACTCCTTGCCGAAATTCCTCGAAAAGGAGATATAGCGAACGTGTGAATCGGCGTTTGATAATTTTGTCATGATAGATAGCGTGCCGTCTCTTGAGCCATCGTCTACGAAGATTATTTCGTAGTCATATTGAGTCAGCTTCAGGAGAGTTTTATTGATTTCTTTATAGAAAATAGAAAGCACATCTTCTTCATTGTAGCACGGCACAACTATTGATATTTTTTTCATGCGACAACCCCTTAATATACCAAGCTGGGTATATTATAACCTATCATAACGCGAATGTAAACAAAAAAGAATCACGGGGAGATTGGAGTAAGTCTCCCCGTGATTTCTGTGTACACTACTCCTTCTCCGCGCTGATTTTTCTGTTCATGTGCCTGATTTTAATTTTCAGCACCGCATACTGCACAATCCAAATTACCGCGAACGCGCCAACAAACGCGCCGAAATAAATAGCAAATCCCGACAGGGAGTGCTGCATCCACTCGGCGAAGTAGGCGATAGGCAGCGAAACAACGGAGGTAATCAGGAAATAAAGCCCCGTCTGCTTTGCGATACTCCACGTTTCCGTCTCCCATATAACCGACGCACCCGAATAGGCGGAACCAATCACTCCGCAGAGGACAGTCTGCACAACTACGGCGGTAAGTTCGTTCCCGAAGCGTTCCGCAAACGCCGGCACGCAGGGGAGGTATTCTCCCGTATTTAAAACAAGAGAAATGATAATTGTGATAATATAACCGATACTTATTCCTATAGGAAAGCCCAGCACGCAGCGGGCGACGACAGTTTTCTTTGACATAATAATCTCCTCACATTCCCAAATATTTTTTGATTTTTGAGACATATCGTCTTGATACATAAGTGGTGCTGTTATCTGAGAACCGAACGCATATGCTCCCCGAAAAGCTCAGGTCGAAGTCCTTCACCTTGCTCAGGTGGACAATTTCGGAGTTCGACACGCGGACAAATTCTCCGCGCGGCAGCCTCTCCTCCAGTTCGTAGAGCCGCAGTTTGGAGATATACTCGCCGTTTTCGGTGACAATTCGCACCTTTTGATTGGCGGAGTATATGCGTATGATTTTGTCGTTCTCCAGAACAGCGGCAGTGCCGGACGCGCCGTCAGCAAAGCCGACAATGAACCTCTCGTTAGAGCCGGAGAGCATTTTTGACAGCTCCCTCACCTCATCTGTGAGTTCGTTAGTCACAATTATTACGGAGGTTTCTTCATATTGACTGTCGATTTTAATTTCAACCTTCAAGCCTTCATCTCCTTTAAGTGTAATGTCTGCAAAGCCATGGCAGGAGGAGTTATCTCTCCCTCCTGTAATAAATTATACACGCCCAAGAAATTTAATCTACTGTTTTCTTGCAGTCGGTAGATTTTGCCGCGCAGTCGGTACTATACTGCACTCCCACAGAAAAATCATACGGATTTTTTAATTGATTGCCGCCAATCGCTTGACAGAAAAGTCTGATGTGTTATCATTATGATATATCAAATGAAAGCGGGAGTTAATATGGCGGAAAAACAGAAAACCAGCATAACAAGCATTGCGGCTATCGCGCTTATAGGAGTAACCCTCGTTGTAGGAGTTTTTGTCTACGCGACCCTTCCGGCTGTGGTGGAGCTGTATCTTAAAAACACCAATGTTCTGATGGCGGAAAGAACCCACAACATCATGATGCCTGTGCTGTACTGCGCCGGGATACCGATTTTGCTGATTCTTGTGGGTGCGTTACTCATATCGGTAAATGTATCGAGAGGAAAGCCTTTCACCATGCAGAACGTGATTTTCCTCAATGCTATGAGTGTGTGCAGCTTCTGTGTCAGCGCGGTATTCACTGTGCCTGTATTCCTGCTCTCATCCTTTTTTCCTATTGTGATTTTTGTAGTGTTTATACTGCTTGCGGTTATGGCACTGATGTTTGCCGATTTGTTCAAAACTGCCATACGCATTAAGACAGAAAACGAGCTTACCATTTGAGGAGGTGGAGATAAATTGCCTATTGTAGTAAATTTAGACGTAATGATGGCAAAGCGCAAGATAAGCGCGTCCGACTTGGCATCGAAGGTAGGAATTACACTCTCCAACCTTTCGATATTAAAGAACAACAGGGCGAAGGCGGTGCGTTTTTCCACTCTTGACGCTATCTGCAACGTACTCAAGTGCCAGCCGGGCGACATACTTGAGTTTGTGGAAGAAGAAGGGCAGAACGAGGAAGACGTATGACAAAAAGGGATGGGGCAAAATTAATTCGCCTCATCCTTTATTTAATACATACGAATTTTCCAAAATGAGCAAAATTCGATATTGTTTCATATTGTTCTGTTTGTCCAAAACTTCTCCATAGCTGTGTTAAACTGATTCGGCACATCCATATTTACGCAGTGTCCCGCTTCGTCAAAAATAATCAGGCAGCATTCAGGCTCGTTTTTCTTCCACATTTCCACAGCCGACAGCTCCATCGGAATATCGCGACCTCCGCAGCCAATCAGCAAGGGATACTCCCTCGGAGTTGCTTGCCGGACATTTACCATACTGCTCAAAGAAGCTAAGTACATAAGCGACTTCTTGGGAAATTGAATGTTCATATCGAAAAACTCTTTTTGAGCCTGCGCCGTCTCGGCGGATATTTTTTTATTCGACTTTGCAAACCATTTGATTGAAAACATAGCTTTAAGCATCATAAGCATTTGTGATACACTGTTTTCTTTTTGCATTTTTACATCAAAAGTGTTAATGTCATAACCACCGAAACAGGAAAGTGATTGCACGGCTTCGGGATACCGGTTAGAAAAGTCTTGAGCCAATACAGCACCCAAGGAAATCCCAACAATATGTACTTTCTCTATTTTTTCTATTTTCAGGATTTCGCTTATCCACACCGACATTTTATCTATACTGTCACCTTTCCGCACTTTCGTTGATTTACCGTGACCGATAATATCCAGCGTAAGAATATTGTATTTATCTTGAAAATAGTCAATTTGCGTTTGAAACATATTGTGATTTACAAAAGCAGCGTGTAAAAAAAGTGTCCACTCGGCCTGCTTCTTTCCGCTGATGTAATAAACAATAGGCGATTCATCTAAATGACA
>JAISGQ010000028.1 GCA_031262985.1 Oscillospiraceae bacterium | reverse complement strand
ACGGCGCGGCGAAAGCTGTCAAGGTCACGGACGCGGACGGCTTCGGGATATGACGTGTTATTTTTGTCGCCCCGTGTGCGGGCGGTATATAATGTAAACTCGGTCATTGCTTCGCCCCTTTCCCACAAGCCGCTTGCGTCGTTGTTCAGCGCGTCAAGCAATTTGCCGTAATTGATGTACTGCGTCCGTCCGCTCCGCAAAATGGGTATTTTCTTTTCGGCGATTAAACGCCTGATTGTGCGTTCGGGCAATACGCCCGTCGCCGCCGTCTGCCGTACCGTGAGCATTACGGGCTTTTCCTGTTTTATGGCTGTAAGCTCGGTCACGTTTTCGCCCCCTTTGGTTTAGCTGAATTTGCCTCTTGACAAATGCGCTATCATTTGCTATACTCATATTGTAGCAAATGAATTTGAAGTTGTCAAGTTTCATTTGCGTGGTTTTGTAAACCGCAAACAAACCGCCATTTAAGGAGTGAACAAGATGTCAAAGACAAGCAGTTCAGCGTTCGACGCTGAAATTTACTACGCCCCGTTTGCAACGCATTTTCGTGACTTTATGGACAGTCACCCGAACACGGGCGAAAAGACGACACAAAAGGCGATTGCCGATTATTTAGGGGTACGCCCTCAAACGGTTTCTTGCTATGCCACGGGGCAAAGTCTGCCGAATTGTGAGCAGTTATTAAAAATAGCGGACTATTTCGGCGTGACGTGCGACTTCATGATGACGGGTCGGCGGGTAGAAAATAAGCCCGTCCGTGAAACGCTCGGTTTGAGCGAAAACACGGTACAGGCTCTAAAACTGGTTAAAGAGGGTTACTGGGAAGATTGCCCGGCAATGCTTCCCGTGCTCGATACCCTACTTGGTGAAAAGGATTTTTACACCGCGATTGAAAAAGCGGTTGACGTGTTCGCCAATAAACACGAATACGGCGACAGATACCAACAGTTTCTTGAATGGGAATGTAAAGAATTCCTCGATAGCTTTTTGTTGGAGTTTTTCCGCAAGAACCTATTAAGCATATACGCAAAAAACAAAGAGGGTGAATTAAATGGCGACGATAGCTAAACGCGGCGCGGCGTTCCGAATAACGGTCAGTCTGGGCTATGACGCGGACTATAAGCAAATCCGAAAGACTTTGACATATAACCCGCCGCCGGGGACAGCACCGCAAAAGGCGCGGAAACTCGCAGAAGAACAAGCCGTATTATTTGAGCAGCGCGTCCGTGGTCTGCCGTCCTACGGCGAAAATATGACGTTCGGGCAATTATGCGATTGGTTTTTTACCACGATTGCGCCGAACAAGATTAGAGAACGCACAGCGGATAATTACAGGCAGTCATTGAATTATTACGTCCTGCCGACATTCCGAAATACAAAGCTGAAAGACATAACGCCCGCACGGCTTGACTTGCTCTTTGCCGATATGCAAAAGGGCGGCGGGGTCAGCGAAACCGTGACGCTCCGTGAGGGGTCAAACCTGCCGGACTTGGTGAAAAACAAAATGGTAAAGACGGCAAAAAAATGGGCGTGTCAGATGTCGCCTTGCGAAAAGCCGTCCGGGGTGAAATACTCCGCGCCGACACCGCCGAAAAGATAGCCGCCTACTTCGGGCAAAAGCTGTCCTCTATGTTCATAACCGAAAAAGCACAGAAAGCCTTATCTACGAATTGCATACACGGGGTAGTAACTTGTCTTTCGAGTATATTTCAGTCTGCGTACAAGGCGGGTATAGTCAAAGAAAACCCGATACGACGCACCACGCCGCCCCGCGCGAACGGCAAGGCGACGGAAAGCGTATTCCTTGACGAACAACAAGCGCGGCAGTTTATAGCCATACTCGACGGCGAACCGCAAAGCACATACAAGGCGGCGTTCTTTGTTTTGCTCTATGTCGGCTTGCGGTCGGGCGAATTACGCGCCCTGCACTGGGAAGATATAGACTTGGAAAGCGGCGTGTTATACGTCCGTCATGGGCTTTACGAAAAAGCAGGGCAGTATGAGCGGACACTCCCGAAAAACAATTCTTCAATCCGTGCGCTGAAACTGCCGCAAGACGTTATAGACATTCTCACCGATTACAGAGCATGGCAGGACGAACAAATTGCCGCCCACGGTACGGCGTGGCAGGATAACGGGATTGTATTCCCGAACACAAAGGGCAAGTATCTTGACGGGCAGAGCTTCAATAAAAAGCTGAAACAGTTAATCGCAGGGACGGACTTGCCGGACATTCATATTCATAGTTTGCGCCACAGTTGCGCCAGTCTGTTAATCAATAACCATGAAACGGCGGCGACGGTTTCCGCACAGCTCGGACACAGCAGTATTGACACGACAAACCGCGTTTACGTCCACAGCTTCAAGGCGGCGCAAGCGGCGGCGGCGGTAGGGCTTCAAACCTTGCTACGAAAACAGGCGACAGCTACAATATGACAGGCACAGAAAAACCCCGCTGAAAGCGTTCAAAAAACGCGCTCGGCGGGGTTGGTGTTTGGTGTTTGTTTGGTGTTTATTGTGCCGTGAAACACCAAAATGACAGGCGCATGACGCAGCGAAAAGAAACGGCAAATCAAGCTATATCAACGAAAATGCGGCATACCGCTTCATCAAGAAACGATATGCCGCCTTGGCGGAGAGGATGGGATTCGAACCCATGTGGGCTTGCGCCCAAACTGATTTCGAGAAAAAGACTGAATCAAGAAGATAAAGCCTTTAACTACGCCGTTTTCGGAAGATAATTTCTCAAAAGTTCTATCCGTTTTCGTTATAGCCGCGAATGATAGAACTCAGATAGAATTTGCTTCCGTCCACAAGCACCCGAACCCGCTCAGCCAATAATATCTTTGAGTATAACGCTTTTACCACGAGTAATCATAATTACCCACCAGATTTCGAATGATTCGCAGTAATACGAACTTGCTGAAATCTGATTGAAAATAGTCTACCACAAGTAGGCTGAAAAATCAAGTCAAACAGCGTTAATTCACCGTTTGGCTATGAAAAAGTTCCGAATAGGCAGAGTTCGAGTAAACGAGCTTTCGGCTCAAAAGCGCCAATTTCGGATAGAACTCGGATAGAACTGCTCGTTTTGCCTTTATTACATCCTCGCTTGCCGTTGACACACTATTTTGAAAGCGAGTGATTGTAATGAACTATCAAGAATTTATGGAGAGCAACACGCCTCTCCATCCGCAGACCGTAACCCAAAAGGAGATGTGCAGCATCCTCGGTGTTTGCATATCAACAGGGAGAGCCATTTCGCGCCGTGAACGCTTTGGCGTTAAATATGTCAACACGCCTCATGGTCGGGAGCAGGAAATCAAGACAAGGGATATTCTATCGTATCTCTATCGCCGAGAAAGACTTAACGAAATGGACGATGAGGCAAAGCTGGTGCTGACCAATTATTATGAAAAGCGGCTCAAGAGCTACTCGGAGTTTTTGCTTGTCACCGACATTATAACTATTACGGGATATTGCAAGTCGGCGGTGAACCATTGGATTGAAAACGGAAAGCTGATTTCCCTCAGTTATATGGGTAACGCCGTCCGCTCTCCCAATTTCGCCAAAGGGCGTGGCAACATCATCTTAAAGGAGTCGGCGATAGACTTCCTTTCGAGTGCTTATTACCGAGGCATACGGAGAAAATCGGAACTACATAAGGAGCAAGAGCTTCAATATAAGCCGCTCCTTATGTCCTGCCTCAGAAAGCGAGGTGTGCCGAATGTCTGATTACAGCTTTTTGCTCAAGATTTACCCAAAGACCGTAACCAAAGAACAGTTCTATCAGGTGTGCCACATCGCAAAGAAAACGGCGACCTACTATTTAGAACAAGGCTTGATCCCGTGCAGGGACAGCGGCAAACGGACTCGTCGATTTCAGATTAAGACCAAGGACATTGTGTTCTTCTTGGAGGACAGAGATCGCAATCCCGAAAAATACTACCTGCCAAAGCATTACGACAACCCTTTCCTGCTGGCAAAGGAACGGCAAAAGAACAAAGCTATGCAGGAGAACGGGACACAGAAGCCGTGGAAGCTGAAACCGCCAAACGAGGTTGCAGATTACCATGTTTATCTCGAAAAGCTGTTCGCCGATTACCCCGACATCATAACTGCACAACATATCTTGCAAGTAACAGGCTTATCTCCTGCCGTGAGTAAAGGCTGGTGCAAACGGGCTGAAATACGATATGTGTTCAGTCGAGGAGCATATTATTTGCAAAAATCGGGTGTGATTGATTACCTCTGTTCCTTGGTCAAAATTGAATAGCGATTACATAGCCGTCCGGTATAAAACCGGGCGGCTAAATCTATTCTGAGAGAGGTGCAACATGAAGCACACGAGATTGTAATGTGTTCTTTTCGCCGAGCAGTAAATTGGCAAAGAACAAATCAAGGTATTCCTGCGTGGCATGAATGCCTTTTTTGAAGTCGTTGAAGTTGGCACGGACAAGAGCGTTTCTGAAATAGAACGCATTTTCCGCAAAGATTTCATTTGTGGCATCAAAGCCGAGGGTTCGCAAATATTTGATGGTAAACACGGCAGTGGTGCGAGTGTTGCCCTCGCCAAAGGCGTGAATCTGCCATAAGCCGGACACAAACGAGGCAATATGCTCCGCTGTTTGCTTCATCGACAAGCCTTTGTAATGAAAGGCTTTTTCTTGGGCAAAGTCATAATCAAGCGTTTCGCGAATACTGTCCGCACTTGCATAAAAGACGGTTTCACCGCCTAATACCCATTCGGACTTTGTGATATTGTAATCTCTGATCTTCCCTGCAAAGCGGTATATCCCATCAAAAAGGCGGCGGTGTATGGCTATATATTCGGCGGGTGAGAAGTTAAAAGTTTTCTCCGCTAAAAGTTGCGCTATCCGCACGGACACCTTGTCAGCTTCTTCGGTGCGGCTTTCATCAATCGGTGCTACAGGCTTTGCCTTGTAATAACTCTCTATTTGATTATAGGCTTCCCCAAGCGTAATATCGCCGTTGATATTTTTATTGGCGGTTTCGATGAGGTATTCGGAGGGTTTTAAGCCGTCCACCTGTTGCAGACCGATAGCAGTATGCCAAACGTAGCCGCGTTCTTTTTGCTCCGGCTCACCCTGAGTCTGATAATTATTTAAGTCGGTCATATTGTGTACCCTCCATTTACAGATAATTTATCGGTATCACGCGGTCATCGCCATTCAAGGTGATGAGGTTATCGTACAGGCAAATCACGCCGCCGCTGCCGCGTTTTCGGTTCGGGATTTTATCGAGAAGATGAAATGCCTTAGTGTCGCTCTTTTGCGGGTCGGCGTGTTTCTTAATTTCAAGCGGATAGAGAGTGGCGTTGTCCTCGATTACAAGGTCAATTTCGTTCATATCCTTGTCGCGGTAGAAATATAGCGGCAAATCCAAAACGCCCCGATTGTAATAGCTTTTTATGATTTCCGCCACCACAAAGCTCTCGAAGAACGCTCCTGCCATTGCACCGTTTTTAAGCACCTCCGGCGTATTCCAACGCGTGAGATATGCCGCAAGCCCTGTGTCAAGGAAGTACAGCTTGGGCGTTTTCACCGTCCGCTTGGTGATGTTGTTGGAGTACGGCTTGAGCAAATAGACTATTCCCGAAGTCACAAGAATAGACAGCCAACGGGAAGCGGTGGGTTCGCTTATGCCCACATCCCGTGCAAGCGAGGCGAGGTTGAGTAGCTGCCCGGTGTAGCTTGCCGTTACGGTCATGAAGTTCAAAAACTTTTCTTCATCTGCAACTTGGCTTAGCTTACGAATATCCCTTTCTAAATAGGTTCGCACATACGAACCGAAAAACATCTGCCAGTCGTAGTCGTCGTTGAGGGCAATTTCGGGCATACAGCCGCGGTGAATGATGTTCCAAATTTCATCGTATGAGTAGTCACTCATATCTTTTTTGCGGGCGGCGAAGTATTCATCTGACGGCAAAAATGGGTCGGTGAAAGCAATGCTTTTGCGTTCTCGCAGTGAGAAGCCGAGTAGCATTAAAATCCCGATTCGCCCCGCAAGGGACTCGGTGACATTCTTCATCATCTCAAACTGTTGCGAGCCTGTGAGGTAGAACTGTCCTTTTTGCTTTGACGAGTCGAGCGACATTTTTATATATGGGAACAGATTCGGAGCATATTGAATCTCGTCAACCATAACGGGCGGGGGGTTATCTTTGAAGAACGTCCCGCCCTGTTCTTTTGCACTTTGCTTGAGAAGCGGGTCATCAAGCGTAACGCTGTTTTTAACCTCGGCTATTTCCGAAAGCAAGGTGCTTTTCCCCACTTGACGCGCACCTGTTACAAGAACTGCACCGAACATTTTTGATAGTTTTTTTAGTGCATCCTCCGCATGGCGTTTTATATACACGAGCAATCGCTCCTTTCGGCTAATCTAATACGCACTATTATTATAGCCGATTACAGCTAAAAAATCAAGTCCTCTAAAGAAAGTTTACAAAAGAGTCTGTTCTTCTCTCTCCTACATAGCCGTCCGGCGTAAAAACCGGGCGGCTAAATCTATTTCAGGAGGTATGCACAGATGAATTTACGAGCATTTCAGAGGAAGGAGGCATGGGATTTATGGCTAGCGGCATCGGTAAAGAGCCATGTAAACAGACCAAGTTTTATGAAGGCGAGTAGTGTCAACCCGAACAGCTATGAAATGCTGTGGGACGGCAGCAAGTATTCCGTAACCTTAACGGACAGCAATAATGTACTCGGCAATTTCAGCTTTTCGTCTAACACGGCGGGGATTACGATTAGCGCAAGCGGCAATAAGCTCACCATTTCGGCTACGACCCCGCCCACAAGCAATGTTCAGATAACGGCAACTAAAAACAACGCAACACGCAAGGCCACCGTCATTTGGACGGACTATACCATGAGCGCAACGACAAGCGGTCAGATTCAAGACCTTATCACCTACGGTGCGGATGTTTCCGACCCTGTGAGCGGCTTTGTAAATCTGAGAGTCAGCGCGGGTTCGCTTGCCATTGTCAAAACCACCACGAACAACGGTGGCGCAGTCAGCGGCTTCCAATTCCGAGTCACCAAAAACGGTTCTACTGTCGGCACTTATACGAGCGACGCAAGCGGCAAAATCAACATTCCGAACCTTGCCGCAGGGTGGTATAAGGTAGAGGAAATCAATCTTTCGAGCGATTTTGTTGCTCCCACACCCAATCCTGTTGATGTAGAAATCAAAGGCGGTCAGACTGCAACGGTTTCTTTCACCAACGTGAAGAAGCAGGGCGTTATCACCGTCAAAAAGTCAAATGCCAATCCCACAATGGGCGATTACAGCCTTTCGGGTGCGGTGTTTGAAGTTCGTAACGCCGGAGGCTCTTTGGTAGACACGATTACTACCAATGAGAGCAGCTTGGAGAGAACCTCGGAGGGGCTGAAATGCCCGTGGAGCGGTTACGCTGACCGCCGCATGATGACTTCCCGCAGGGGTAAACCCTGCAAAGCCTTGGGGTGTCGAGGACAAATAAGGGCAATGAAGATACGAGCCGGACTCAAAGCGGGTTAAAAGATAAGCGAAGCCTTATGTGTTTCACCAACCTTAAAAACTCCCTGAGTCCGGCTTTTACATATCCGCAAAGGATGTGAAGTTAAGGAGGAAAGGGATACTTATGGAAAGTAAAATCAAACGCGGCGACATCTATTTCGCTGCACTAAGTCCCGTGGTCGGTTCGGAGCAGGGCGGCACGAGGCCTGTTGTTGTCTTGCAAAATGAGTTAGGCAATCGCCACAGCCCCACCGTGATTGTGGCGGCGATCACAAGCAAAACCGATTTAAAGGCAAAGCTGCCGACACATTACCGCATTACGGGCGAAAGCGGCTTGGAGCGTGATTCCATCATTTTATTGGAGCAGCTCCGCACCATTGATAAAACGAGGCTCAGAGAAAAGGTCGGCAAACTGGAATCAGCCGAAATGCGAAGCGTTGATAAGGCATTAGCCGTCAGCGTCGGACTAAATATGAAAGGGTGAATGCTATGAGTAAAATTACAGAGGAAACCCGCCGCGAAAGCTATGAGGCGGTTAAACCAACCATCGAATCAAGACAAGCCACCGTATTAAACATACTCAAAGAAGGTGGCGAGATGACCGCACAGGAAATCGCAGACGAGCTTTTTAGGCGCGGCATTACACCCACCACCGAAAGAAACTTTGTTGCCCCTCGTTTGACCGAGCTTTACGAACAAGGAATTGTCGAGCCTGTCGGAAAGAAAACGAATATGAATACCCGCCGAACCGTCACGGTTTGGGCGGCGGTGGGAACGGAGGGAAGCGAAAATAGCGGAGAACAAGGAAATGAGGAAGCTGTGCGGGAACGGCTACTGCAAGGATTGGTTGGGTTATTTGTGCGTTCACCCGACAGGCGAGATCATAGACCCGGACTACATCACGAACCGACATCGGGAACTGCTGAAAAAAGCGGGTCTGCCGAAAATACGGTTTCACGATTTGCGGCATTCCTGCGTTGCCCTTATGATGGCAAGCGGGATTCCGATAGAGCGTGTTCGTGATTGGGTGGGACACAGCGATATTCGCACAACGGTGAATATCTACGGACACTTGGAGTACCACTCCAAGATGGATGCGGCAAAGGCTATCGGCGAGGCTTTGGCAATCGGTGTGAAAAGTTGATTTGTTCACAACATTTATGTTAAAGTCTTGTGGTAGTATGAAGGTTGACGGCACTATATGTAGTGGTGTCGGATAGAACTGGATAGAACTAAAATGAGGTTTTTGAGTGTAAAAACACTTTTCGCTGAAAAGGAAAAAGCCTTGAAACCCAGTAGTTTCAAGGCTTTGATGGCGGAGAGGATGGGATTCGAACCCATGTGGGCTTGCGCCCAAACTGATTTCGAGTCAGCCCCGTTATGACCACTTCGATACCTCTCCGTGTGAGGTTAGTATACCATTTTTGTTTGAGGCTTGCAAACGGCCTCGGATAGAACTCGGATAGAACTCCTCTGAAAATCTCAGCGACTCGAACTGTCGGGGTCTGAGAAACCGCATGGATAAAGGCTTTTTGGGAGGCACTTCCAATTAGGTCAACTGATTTCGAGTCAGGCCCGTTATGACCACTTCGATACGCTTCCGTATAAACTTTCGCTTTTTCAACACCGACTTATCTCAAACCAAAAGAACGCTGCTCATCATCTCCCCCGCAACGACCATTATTTCCCGCAGTCGCAATATCAGAATACAGCTCACAAAAACATATGAAAAACATATATCCCGAAGAGTAAGAATATCAAACAGCACAAAATCACAATCGAGACCACAGGAAGCTTTTCAATAGACGGCACTGCCCTGTATTTTTCTTGCGGAATGTGCAATCTGATATACTCATATAAATTAGAAAACTCTTCCGATGAGATATCCTGTTTATTGATTATATAGGCTTGATTTTTCGGAACATACAAATAGAAAGCGTGTTCGGTTTCGCAAATACTCTCTATGCAGTCGATATTGTATACGGATTGACCCGAAACCAAAGGCAAACTTGAAAAAATAGTGATTTCGTTGTCCGAAAAAACAAATGAGTTGACCGCTCCCACAAGATGCTTACTGTTTTTTGTAATAATTTTGGGAGCAAATAAAAACACAGCAAGCACAAGGGAAAGAACTCCCGAATCAACAAACACCGGCAAAATAAGAAATTGGTATGAACGGATACTCATTGCCGCAAGCCCCGCTAATACAGAGGCGGAAATAGCCCAAATCAACAGATAGAAGGATTGCTTATCTTTAATCCGCGTTCTCTTGTTTAACCCTAACACGCTGAACTTGGCAAAATTCAGAAGAGAATCCTCCGTGTATACTGTTTCAATTTTTACGGACATATTAATCATCCTCTGCGTATGCATCTCACAATAAGGAATATTAACACAAACACTCTGCAAAATCAAGGGAAAAATCAAAAAGTTGTTAATTTTTCATCTGCGCTTTCTCTCGCAGTCGGCAAATAACGGCGCGTTTCAGTTGGTAGTTAAGAGGTACGGGCTACGTATAGCAGTAACATCATTCATTATTTTTCATTGGAGTTAAAGTATCTCGCTTGTTTCCTGCGAAACAGAAGGCGAATGATGAGTGATAAATTATGAATACAAGTAATCCCGCAGGCGGGATTACTTGAAGTACTCAGAAAGCCTATGCGGACCCGCGATAATCTCCTTCTGCACAAAAAGAGAGCCGTCGCGATGTGCCGCCACGCGCCACTTGACAAGCACTATCTTCCCCGCGCAGATTTCGATAGCGGTAATGCTCCGCGGATGCACGCAGCAGCCGTCGTTGAAGTAGAGCGACTCCTTCGGCTTCGGGAACACAGGTCGGTGGGTGTGTCCTGCTATCATCATCTGCTCCCTTTCGGAGGCGAACGCCGCGAGCTTCCTCTCAGTCGATTCCTTCTTCTTGTAGTTTTTCGCGGGGAGCGTGGGGTCGTTCGCCCCGAAGAAGGAGAGAGGACGCCAGATGTACCTCACAAGGAATCTCCCCAGCTTCCAAAATCTGTCGTTTATCAAATCTCCCTGATGACCGTGTACGAGGAATATCGTGCCTCCGTCCTCCTTGTGCCGAAGGAGCAGCCCTTCGTGGATTTTCATATTATCGAAATGCCTGTCACAGCCGGGCGAGTTCTCGCGGCAGAAATAGCCGGAGGAGAAATTTCCGTATTTTTTCGCCATGTCGTGGTTTCCGAACAGCATAAACAGGCGGTCTCTCCTGTGAAAATCCGAGAGGAGGTTGAATACGTCGCTGTGCATTTCTTTAATCTCCGAAAGACTTTTATTCTTCCACAGCTCGTCGCCGTCGCCCATTTCTATATAGATGTAACCGTTTCGGTAGTAGTGACTGAGTGCTTGATAGTAGATATTCTGATTGCTGGCGAAATTGTCCGCCCACGAGGCGTCTCCCCTATGACAGTCGCTCATTATGACGATTTTATCCCTGTCGGAGAAGTAAACCGAATCGCAGTTTCGGAGCAGGTCGGAAAGCCGCTTGTGTGTAGTCATTAGTAATCACCTGCTTTTCATTTCATGAATTTTTGGAATTTTTTAATATCGAGCAGTCGTTTGTATCCGAATGGCGTTTTGAGTTTGAACAGCTCGAGCTTTGCCGCCGTGCCTATCGCCTTAGCCGTAATAAAATTGAACAGCTTACAGAGTATTCTGTCTTGGAGGAGAATAAGCTTTGCGGTAAGCGACCCCTGCCCCATGGGCTGCGCGGAGTGCGGCTTTGTGAAGGAGAACCGCACGGACATATCCTCCCCGACAAATATGTCAGAGGAAGTATAGCCGAGGCGGTAAAGCGCGTTTGTGAACGCCTTTGCCATCTCGCTGTCCAGCATACCGATAGACACATCCATGCTAAACTGCTTCGGAGTGACGAACGCTCCGAGCTTAAAGCCCGTTAGCCACCAGTGCGTGCCGCTCCTCTTGAAGAAGGGGCGACCGTCCTTTTTCAGCTCAAACGACATAGGGAGGTACTCCTCCTCGTTCGCCGCGCGGAATATCCTCTCGCTGCCGCACATGAAGGCGGGGTCGTCGCAGAGATAGACGCCTATTTCCGCTCCCGCAGTGATTCCGTACTGCCCCTTCCACAGCTCAATGCGCCATGTTTTTCCGTCGTAGTCGAAGAAAATCGGCTCGCAGTTGAATATAATCGAGGTGTTCGCCGCTATGTCGTCGTACAAATCGCCGTAGCCGAGCTCCTTCTGCCACGCTGAGAGTTTCGAGTAGAATATCTCCTGCTCCTTGTCGTAGACAAAGCCCGCCGCGTCGAAGTCGCCGAAAATCTCATCTGAGAGGGAGTCGTTCTCCTCCTCGCGGGCGAGGTCAGGGGAGGCGGAATCGGGCTTCTCCTGCGCCAAAAGGGCTTGTGCTCCCGACACGCGCGGAGCAGGGGCTTCATCTCCCGAAAGAGACGGAGTAGGGGCTTCTACTCCCGAACCGATTGGCGCGGGAGCTTCATTAAAAAAATCGCCGCTCTCCTCCTCTCCCGCTTCATCTTCCTCCTCACGCTTGCCGCAGGGAGGCGCATTACAGCCGCAGGGACGCGGCTCATCCTCAAAATAGCCTCCTCTGCACCTGTGGCAGTAGACACAGCAGCAGCACGTGTCGCACAGCTTGTTGCGAACACAAAACTCATCGCGGCGTTTCTTGTAGTTCGCCGGCTTGCTTCTTCTCCTGAGCCGTTGTTTCATTGAGACCCATATGATAAATTTAAATCCGGAGTAGATAAGTGCCGTGAGAAGAACTGCGGCAAGTACTCCGAGGGAAATATATCCTAAAATATCTATAACCGCCGAAAAACTGAGCGGCGTATTTGATGTGAAAATTAACATAATTGCATAACCACACTCCTTTGCTTTTGAACGATACAGCAGTACGCACTACTACTGCTACTGCTGCTCCTGTGCAATCACATAATATGCTGTGATGAGGCGGCGGGTGACAGAGCGTAAAGTTGACAACAGCTTGTCAAAAATAATCAAAAAGTGTATACTTTTGTAAAAAAATAGGTTATAATGAACTCGGTCGTCTTTTATGGCAATTCCTGTTGGCGTTGCTATATGCGGTCAATTAATATGAGGGGGATTTAGTATTATGCAAAATGTAACAATACCTAACATCGTAATTCATCCTGCCCTGCCGCCTTCAAAAAAGAAAACGGCGATTTGGAACATCATTTTAATCTTAGCTATCATAGGGCTTGCCGCACTCGGAATTTACCTCTATATGCAGCCTGTAGTTCCCGTAGAGTTTGACAAGTCCGGCAGTGTAGGCAAGTGGTCGGAGGTCAAGCTTGTAGACCTCGCCGGTTCTTTCGCCTACGAGGAGGAGGACGGCAGAACAACCAAGACCTTCCACCTGTGCGAAACAAGCAACGGGGAGTATATCGTCGTTGTTGCAGGCGGCGACAACGGTCCTTTCGACAAATATTACATGGAAACAGCAGTAACCTTTGAGCCTATTGTGCTGGGAGGGTATATCAGAGTTACTGAGCAGGAGTACATGGGCTTCGGCGCGGAGGCTATGACAGATTGGGTGCAAACGGCATACACCGCCTCCGACTTCAGAGCTTTAGTGGGCGACAATCATCTCGACATAAGACAAGGACCTAAGGAAATACTCATTCTTTTCCCCGTTGTGATTATACTCTTGTTTGTCTGGCTGATTGTAAACAGCGTTTCGGGCGCGCAGAGGAGGAAGCGTTACGCCGCCTACGAGAGGGCACTCGAGGCACAGCAAGCGTTTGCCGCACAGCAAGCGGCGGCAGGAGTATACGTCCAGCCGACTGCTCCCATACAATACGCGCCGCCCGTGCAGCCTATGCAGCCTATGCAGCCTATGCAGCCCCAGCAGCCTGCGTACTATACTCCCGGCGCACCTCTGCAACCTACACAGACTGCTCCTGTTGTTGCACCTGCACCTGCTCCTGCTCCCGTAGCAGAAGCAGCTCCTGCTCCCATACAGACACAGGAGAACACCGAGGAGAAGCAGTAACAGAATTTAACATCGCATAATTTACGTCATATATTTGACAAATTTGTCTTTTCAAGTTAAAATATAGCTGTAACGAGTGGAATAAACGGTTGCGTGCGTTTTTCGAAAGGAATACGCATGAGGAAAGTCCGAGCACCACAGGGCAAGGATAACGGCTAACGGCCGCCGGGGGCGACCCTAGGGAAAGTGCAACAGAGATATACCGCCTGCGAGGAACTCACCAAGCCGCGCGGGTAAGGCTGGAAAGGCGAGGTAAGAGCTCACCAGCATGGAGGAAACTCCATGGCTATGTAAACCCTATCCGGTGCAACATCGTGGAGAACCGCATTGGCTGCCCGTCAGGTTCATGGAGATGGCTTGAGCTGTCTGGCAACAGACAGTCGAGATAGATAACCGTTCGCGACAGAACTCGGCTTATCGTTCCGCTCGTTTTACAAATATAGGCTTGCGCGGTATTTTATATCGCGCAAGCCTGTATTTTTATTTTGGAGTTTCCCCACTTGCCGTAAGCAGGCAATTTGCAATTTCTCTTCGCCGTTTGCAATTTGCAAAAACACATTGATTTAGCAAGGGTTTGCGTATATAATATACTTATAATTTTCCGAAATTTTACATGAAAAAGGAGCAATTACACCTATGACTAATTTTGAATTTCTCGTACCCACCAAAATCATATTCGGGCAGGATACCGAAAACACTGTGGGGAGCAGGGTGAAGGAGTACTACGGCGGCAAGATTCTCCTGCACTACGGCGGCTCGTCTGCCGAGAGGAGCGGGCTTTTAGCCAGAGTTCGCAAATCGCTCGACGACGCGGGCGTGGAGTATAAGGAACTCGGCGGAGTTATGCCCAACCCCCGCCTTACACTCGTTCACGAGGGAGTGGAGCTGTGCAGAAAAGAGGGAATAGGCTTCATCCTCGCTGTAGGCGGCGGCTCGGCTATCGACTCCTCGAAGGCAATCGCAATGGGAGTACCCTATGACGGCGACGTGTGGGATTTCTACTGCGGAAATGCCGCGCCGAAGACAGCACTGCCTGTAGCTACTGTCCTCACCATTCCGGCGGCGGGCAGTGAAAGCTCCCCCAGCACGGTTATCACAAACGAGCTGACAGGCAGGAAATACGGCTGTACAAACGAGCTGACGCGCCCTGTGTTTTCTATAATGAATCCCGTCCTGACTTACACTCTCCCCGCTTACCAGACGGCGTGCGGAGCGGCGGACATAATGGCGCATATCATGGAGCGGTACTTCACAAACGAGCAGGGAGTGGACTTCACCGACCGTCTGTGCGAGGCGGGACTGAAAACGATAATCGTAAATGTGCCGAAGGTTCTCGAAAACCCCGGGGACTACGCCTCCCGCGCGAATGTCATGTGGGCAGGCGCGGTTGCGCATAACGGGCTGTTCGGCACAGGCAGGACGGAGGACTGGGCAAGTCACGGCATAGAGCATGAGCTTTCTGCTATGTACGACATAGCTCACGGCGCGGGCTTGGCTATAATCTTCCCCGCGTGGATGCGCTACGTGATGGAGAACAACGTCATGCGCGTGGCTCAGTTCGCAAACAGAGTGTGGGATGTCAGCATGAATTTCGAGAATCCCGCGGAGACCGCGCTGGGAGGAATCAAGTGCCTCAAGAACTTCTTTAAGTCGATAGGACTTCCCACCTCCCTCTCGGAGGCGGGAATAGACGACAGCGCGATAGCCGAGATGGCGCAAAAATGCACGGGCAACGACAGCTTCACAGTGGGCGGATTCGCAAAGCTCACAGCGAACGACGTTTACGAAATCTACAAGCTGGCACTTTGATAGAGCGGAGGCAGTAGGAGTACGGACTGCGGAGTGCGGAGTGCGAATCAGTATTAAACCTCCTTTGAAAATTTGGCAGAAACTCCGAGTGAAAGTGTTGCAAATTTTCACATCATATGTTAAAATCCGGTCGAAAGGTGTCATTGTCACACGGGAATTAATTATTGCTTCCTCGATTAAACCTTGCCACACCTTCAAGAGAAAACGGCTGTATTTCAACGATTTTGCACACAACACACGCGCTGAATGGCGAGGTTTAATTGGCATATCAATAACTTAGAAAACGCCCAAGAAAAACTCAAAAAGGGTTGAAAATTGAGAAAATATGTGTTAAAATTTCATGGAAAGGTGTCATTGTCACACGGTATAGGCGGTTCAATCTCGCCCCTTGGTAAGAAGGGGGGGTGTCGCTATGGAATATGTAATAGCTTTAATAGTTATTTTAGTCTTATTAGACCGTATTCTCAACGTACATAAAGAGAAATAACCGCCCAGCTCACCCAAGTTGGCGGTTATTTCTTTAACTGAAAACATCTGGGGGCGAACCGTCTTATCGACAGTGCCACCTTTCGTATTTATTATATCACAAATATTTTGGGAAATCAACAACAAAAAATAACACTAAATATGCGTATGAACCAAAAAATACATGTTATATATAAAAATTAATTGTGTAATATATACAATTTTATATGCCCTTTTGCAATCTTTTGATGGAGGCGCGAAGCCTCCGAAAAATCATTCTTGAAGATATAGGAATAATGTGATAAAATTACCGGAGCAATAATACCAAGTACAGGCAAAACCAAGGGAGGAACAGCAGAATGTCAGGACATTCCAAATGGAGTACAATCAAGAGGAAGAAAGAGAAAACCGACGGACAGCGTGCCAAGATATTCACCAAAGTAGGACGCGAGCTTACTGTGGCAGTCAAAGAGGGAGGACCCGACCCTGTCTCGAACACGAAGCTCCGCGACTGCATAGCAAAGGCGAAGGCGAACAACGTCCCCAATGAAAACATCGAGCGTCTGATAAAGAAGGCGTCGGGAGAAAATGACGGCAAGACCTACGAGGCGCTCGTGTATGAGGGCTACGGTCCCTCAGGCGTGGCGGTTATCGTGGAGGCTCTCACCGACAGCAGAAACAGGACAGCCGCCGATTTGCGCCACTATTTTGATAAGTTCGGCGGTAACTTAGGCGCGACAGGCTGCGTCTCATTCATGTTCAAGCGAAGAGGAGTAATAGCCGTCGAGTCTGAGGACTTAGACGAGGACACGGTCATGGAACACGCCATAGAATCCGGCGCGGAGGATTTCAAGTCGGAGGACGGCGCGTTCTTCATATACACCGAGCCGAACGATTTAGGCACAGTGGCGGAGGCACTCTCCGCGCTCGGCTACGAGTTCGCCTCATGCGAGGTCGAACAGCTCCCCGACGTTATGACGGAGCTTACCGCTCCCGAGGACGTAGCGAAGATGCAGAAGCTGCTCGATATGCTCGAGGACAACGACGATGTGCAGAATGTCTGGCACAACTGGAGCGAGGAGTAGTGGAGAACGGCTTGGCTCTCCTCCTGCTGTGAGCAATGAGGACAGAAAGGCGGGTGTGTCCTGCAAATGGAAAAGAAGCTGATTGACAGAATCAACCAACTTGCGAAAAAGAGCAAAAGCGTCGGGCTGTCCCCCGAGGAGACACAGGAGCGGGATATGCTCCGAAAGCAGTACATCTCCGAATTTCGGGAGAGCCTGCGAACTCAGCTCGACAATACCTATATAGTAGACGAAAACGGAGAAAAAGCCCCGCTCAAGAATAAGCAGAGCGAGGAGTAGAACAGCTTGCTACTACTCCCACAGTAAACTACAGCGCGACTTCAATCGGGCTTCGGTTTTTATATATCACCGCATTTTTAAATCCCGCCGCCAGTGCCGCCTCCCGCGCGTTGTCTATGCCTGTGCCTATGTACTGCGCCTGATGGGAGTCACTGCCGAAGGTGATACGCCTGCCGCCTAAGTCGAAAAACCGCTTTATGAAGGTGAAATCGGGGCAGAGACCGCCGCCGTTCTTGACGGAGGAGGTGTTCACCTCCAGCGCAAGCTCCTTCTCCGCGAGCAGTGAGAGAATGGCGTCATACTGCGGATACAGCGCGGAGTGGTCGATAGCTATGCCGTACTTTTCGGTTATGTACCTGAGCGGATATGTGAGATGTGCGAGGGAGTCGAACCTCCCCCACTCAATTAGTTCCAGCATCTCGCCTAAGTAGGCGGTGTAGAGGGGGAGCGGGTCGCGCTTGCTGAAATCTATGAAGTAGAAGTCCTCCTCCGCTTTTGTATTGTGTATAGAGCCGAGGATGAAATCAAGCTTTGCTGTTTCTATGAAGTGATTTGCCGCGGCGTAGTTCTGGGTTGCCTGTCCTACCTCCGCGCCGCACAGGACGATAAGCCCGCCGCTGTACGGCTCTCTGAGGGAGCGGAGTTTTTGGAGACCCTCCAGCACCTTGGGTTCACCTCTGCTGTCCTCCGGCGCGTTCATCTCGCAGTGGTCGGTCAGCGCGACGGCATACAGCCCGCGTTCCGCCGCTGTTTTGAGGATGTTCTCGATTTTCTCCTCACTGTCGTAGGAGAACTCGCTGTGGAGATGGCAATCAATCTTTTTGTAATCGGTCACTGTTTTGCACACACCTTTAATTTAATATCTAACTAAAATTTGTTATCAACTTCAATCCGTTAACTTCAATCTGTTGCCAAGGAGTTAAAGTTTAGGTCAAGCCTTTCTCAAAGGCTTGCATGGTTCACATTCAAAATTAACTAACAAAACAATGCAAGAAAAGCCCAAAAAACCCATATACGAAAGCTTTTTCGCGCTTTTCTTTGTTGCTTTCTAAGTTAATTTAGAATCGGGTAGCACCCTAAGTCGCCCTCCGCAGAGGGCGAAACTCTTTAATCGTCAGAAAAACGCAGGAAGGTAGGCGAAAATGTCCCTAAGGACATTTTCCCGTAGGGAACCCTCGTCGGGGGTTCCCCTGTATAGGTCGCCGTGCGACCTATAGGGTACTCCTCCCCAAATTCTACTGTAATGCACCCCTATCATTCAAAGCCGCAGTGAGGGAGCAGGGCTTCCCCGTTAGACAAACCTGCCTCCCCCTCGCTTTACGTAGGCTACAGGAATTAGCGACAAGAACAGCGTAGCAATAAGGTAAGCAACGCTTGCGACCTATAGGGCATCTCCGACAGACAAACCTGTCTCCCCCTCGCTTTACGTAAGCTACAGGAATTAGCGACAGGAACAGCGTAGCAATAAGGTAAGCAACACTTGCGATCTGTAGGGCGTCCCCTCCCCAAACGCTACCGTAATCAAACGGCGAAGCACCTCTATCGTCAACAACCCATTCCTCATTCGCCGTCCCCACCATTCTATCACACCCACCCACACATTTCAATACAAGGAGGCACTCACATGAGAGCTGTAATCACCGTAATAGGCAAGGATATGGTAGGTATTCTTGCGGGAGTTTCCGGCATCTGCGCCGAAAGCGGAGCTAACGTAACCGACGTAACGCAGTCGGTTTTGCAGGACTTGTTCGCCATGATTATGATGGTTGAAATAAGCGACAGCAAAACCACCTTCCACGATTTCAGGGAGAAGCTGACGCAGTACGGCGAGGACAAGGGGCTGTCGGTTCACATCATGCACGACGACATATTCAACTCCATGCACAGAATTTGACGGGAGATATTTTTACTATGATTAACACAAAGGATATTCTCGAAACCATACAGATGATACAGGACGAACACCTCGATATTCGTACAATAACGATGGGTATCAGCCTGCTCGACTGCTCGCGGGAGGACACATCAGCCGCCTGCACCGCCGTCTACGACAAAATATGCCGCTCGGCGGAGAAGCTCGTTTCTACAGGTGAGGAGATTGAGCGGGAGTACGGCATACCCATAATCAACAAGCGCATTTCGGTCACTCCCATGGCTCTCATCTCTGCCGCGTCAAAGGGCAGCCCCGTGGAGTTCGCAAAGGCGATGGACAGCGCAGCCGCCGCTACGGGAGTAAACTTCATCGGCGGGTACTCCGCGCTTGTTCACAAGGGCTTCGGTCCTAAAGACGAACGCTTTATCGACAGCATCCCCGAGGCTCTCGCGGAGACGTCGCTCGTCTGCTCCTCAGTCAATGTAGGCTCTACCAAAGCCGGCATAAACATGGACGCGGTGGCGAAGATGGGCGGCATAGTCAAACGCTGTGCGGAGCTGACTGCCGACAACCGCTCATTCGGAGCGGCAAAGCTGGTCATCTTCTGCAACGCGCCGGAGGATAACCCCTTCATGGCTGGCGCGTTCCATGGAGTGGGCGAACCCGACTGCGTTATCAACGTGGGAGTATCAGGTCCGGGCGTTGTGAGGGCGGCACTCTCGAAAGCTCCCGAGGCGAACATCACGGAGGTCGCGGATATAGTAAAGAAAACCGCATTTAAGATTACCCGTATGGGTCAGCTTGTGGCGCGTGAGGCGTCTCGCAGGCTGGGAGTACCGTTCGGGATTGTCGATTTGTCGCTTGCTCCCACTCCGGCTGTGGGCGACTCTGTGGCGTATATACTCGAGGAGATGGGCTTGGAGAAGTGCGGAGCGCACGGCACTACCGCCTGTCTTGCCCTCCTCAACGACGCGGTGAAGAAGGGCGGCGTAATGGCAAGCTCCCATGTGGGAGGACTGTCAGGCGCGTTTATTCCGGTCTCCGAGGACGCGGGGATGATTGAGGCGGCTCGGTGCGGCGCATTGACGCTGAGCAAGCTGGAGGCTATGACTGCTGTCTGCTCCGTGGGGCTTGATATGATTGTTATTCCGGGCGACACCTCGGCGGATATTATCTCGGCTATACTGGCTGATGAGGCGGCAATCGGCATGATAAACGGAAAAACTACTGCTATACGGCTGATTCCGGCTGTAGGAGCGAAGGTAGGGGACGAGCTTGATTTCGGCGGACTGTTCGGGAGCGGACCTGTGATGGAGGTAGGTGGCTACTCTCCCTCTAAGTTCATCTCACGGGGAGGACGGATTCCCGCGCCGATACACAGCTTGAAGAATTAGGCTGACACGTAGGCTTACACGGAACTTCAATTTGTTGACAAGGAGTTAATCTCCAAACTACAATCTGTTGCCAAAGAGGCAAAATTTAGGTCAAGCCTTTTTAAAGGCTTGCAGGTTCTTAGGACGGCGTCCTAAGTCGCTCTCCGCAGAGAGCGAAACTCTTTATCGTCAGAAAAACGCAGGAGGGGGTAGAAAAAAATGTCCCTAAGGACATTTTTTTCGAAGGGGAACCCTCGTCGGGGGTTTCCCTTTATAGGTCGCCGTGCGACCTATAGGGCATCCCCGTTAGATAAACTGTAGGATTATCGCGTGTTGCGGAGGTTGCCGAGAGCAGAGTGAGCAAATCGTCCCCCTCCCGCCCGCAGACGGATAACTTTCAACTGAACTCCCTCCTCCCCACAACTAAACACCCAACAAGAGTAATGCAATGACGCATACCCGGCACTTCCTCCCCGTCATTGCGTTGCTCTTTTTGCAATTTCACATTCCGCAAATTGCAAAAACGCACTTTCCTCTCCTCCTCCTTACCCATGGAGTGCGTGGAGTAGGGGGATACACCCGCGAAAAACCGCTCTATCATTTACTCCAAAAAACAGCCCCAATAAATGTAAAATTTAAACAAAAATCAACCGTGTTAATAATCTGTTGTCAAGTTATCTATAATATTGCAATATTCTCAATTTCGTTTGTTATAGTTTGCCGTTGAATACGCAAAAACAGAAGCATATAATAGTTTAAGACATAAACCTATATTGGGAGACTGAAAATTTGCAGGATTTACGCCTCCTTCGTTCAAGATATTATACGAAACATCCATAAAAGTGAAAGGATGACATCTGCCATGCAAGAGAAGAATGAGATGCAATATGTACTCACACGCATAATCGAAGCCGACAAGAAGGCGCGTGCCGATATTGACGCGGCAGTCGCGGCGTCGGAGGAGGCGGAGCAGTCTATCGACCGCCGTGTCGAACAGCTCCGCGCCGAGTATATGCAGAACGCCATGGCGGAGGTAGAAGCCATACGCCAAGCCGAAACGCGCAGTGCAGACGAAAAGTGGGCGGCTATCGAAAAGTGCCACGCGGAAATCGCCTCCCGCCTTGAGGCTCAGCTCAGGGAGAAGGGCGACGAGTGGGCTGACCAAATAGTGAGCAGAGTAATCGGAGGCTGAGGTTATGAATTTTTCAAAAGCCGCTTCAAACGCCCTGCTCGCAAAGTGCCGCGCCATGTTCGGCAAACGCCTCACACCGCAGAACTTCGCCGACCTTATGTCCTGCCGCAGTGTAGGAGAGGTGGCGGCGTACCTCAAATCGAACACCGACTACGCAGATGCGCTGTCCTCCGTCAACGAAACCGAGGTTCACAGAGGTCAGCTTGAAAACGCACTCGACAAGCAGTTATTCAAAAAATACGAATCGCTGTGCCGCTACGAGCTGTCGGTGGGAGAAAACACCGCCGACTATATCCTCCTCAAAACGGAGCTTAGGCAGCTCCTCAAATTTTTGAGGCTGCTCTCGGCAGGCAAGCCGCAGGACTACATCTTCTCCCTCCCCTCGTTCTTCGCAAAGCACACAAAGGTCGATATAATGCGCCTTTCACAGGTTACTACCTACGGCGAGTTTCTCAGCGCGATAGAGCTAAGCCCGTTTTACCCCTTGTTTAAGCAGAAAGCTCCCGCAGAAGGAGAAGATTTTGTCTACTCGGTTATAGATACCGCCGCTCACAACTATTTCTACGAAAACGCCATAAAAAACGCGGAGAAGAACTACACAGGCAGTGCAAAGAAGGAGATGTTAGACCTCCTCGGCACAAGGATTGAGCTTAACAACGTCCTTACCGCCTACAGGCTCAAGAAGTATTTCAGGGCGGACACCGCAACAATATCCGCTATGATATATCCCTACCACCGAAAGATAAAGGCGGCGGAGCTTCGGGAGATGATGCTCGCCGAAAATTCGAGGGAGATACTCAAAAAATTCTACAACGAAACCTACTACGGCAGGAATATCCATCAGGAGGACTTGGAGAACGTCTACTTCGACAATGTGGTTCGGATGCTCGTATACCGCTGTGCGAGGCACTATATACGCTCCTCTGTCAACCCCTCCACCGTAATTATGGCTTACCTCATGCTCTCCGAGACGGAGATTTCCGATATAGTTACGATAATCGAATCGGTCAGATACCTACTGCCTCCGTCGAAGATCAATGAGCTGATTGCCACTAACGACGCATAGCGGAGGAGTAGTATCAACTGCGACACCGACTACAAACACTAACTACGACTACGACACTAACCGCGACACCACCACTAACACCTATACAATAGTTTTCGGCACAGTATGTGCAAAACCACATATAAGGAAGTGAGTCAATGGCAATTACCAAGATGAAGCTGCTCCGCGTAGCAGGCGATATGGCCGACCTTGACAGGGCAATAGAAATATGCTGTGAGAACGGAGAGTTTCATATTGATCAGGCAATGTCGTATTTCAGCGATAAGCGCGAGCTTATGGCTATAAGCGAGGAGAACCCCTACAACGCCTGTCTGACTAAGCTCCACGACCTGATAGCCGGCGCAAGGCTGAAGGTCATGCCCCCGGGAGACGACAAAAAGGAGTTCGACATAGAGGAGATAACAAACTACGTCGATACTCTCTCCGAAAAGCTCAACAACTACTCAGCGACCTATCAGCAGCTGACGGCGGATATCGAAAACTGCTCCCGCTCAATTGAACTGCTCGGACACTTCTCCGACTTCGGTCTCAATCTGGAGGAGGTGTTTTCCTGCAAGTTCGTGAAAATCCGCTTCGGACGTATGCCCGAGGAAAGCTTCGATAAGCTCAAATACTACAGCGACAATCCCTACATAGTCGCCTTCCCCTGTTCGGTGGACAGAGATTATGTGTGGGGCTTCTACTGCGCGCCGGAGGACAAAATAGCCGAGGCGGACAGGATTTTCCACAGCCTCTACTGGGAACGCCTGTGGGTACCCTCTGCGGCGGGTACTCCCGAGGAGGCGATAAGCGAAATCTCCGTTCGGAAGGTTATGCTCGAGGCGCAGAGAGAGGAGTTAGACGCTCAGAAAGCCGCTCTATGGGAGAAGGAAAAGGGCGACGATTTGCAGTATATCGTTCGAATTTCCGAATATCTCGCCTACGTTTCAGAGAAGAAGGCGAAATTCGACCTGCGCCGAAATGCGGTAAAATACAGCAAAACGTCGGTGTTTGTCCTCCTCGGATGGCTTCCGGAGGAGGAGTGCGGCGAGCTTTTCGCGCGCTTAGATAAGATAGACGGGCTGTACTGCACACTGGAAGTACCCGAGAGCGATATGAGCGAAAGCCCGCCTGTAAAGCTCAAGAACAGGAAGCTGTTCAAGCCCTTCGAGTTTTTCGTTGAGATGTACGGGCTTCCGAGCTACAGCGAGGTTGACCCCACTCCATTCGTTGCCATGATGTACTTCCTCGTGTTCGGAATGATGTTCAGCGACGTAGGGCAGGGGCTTGTACTCTCCCTCTTCTCGTGGTTCGTACTGTGGAAGAAAATGAAGATGCCTCTCGGAAAGCCTATCGCGCTGTGCGGTATCTCCTCCACGTTTTTCGGATTCGTGTTCGGCTCGGTGTTCGGGTTCGAGCATTGGCTCAACCCCTTCTGGGAGTGGTTCGGCAGTAAAACGGGCATTGTGTTCCACGAGGTAAAGCCGATTAATTTGGAAAATCCCGACACTGTACAGACGCTGATTTTATCCGCCGTAGGAATCGGAGCGTTTTTGGTTGCCTGCGCCATTCTCATGAGCATATACTCAAAGCTCAAGCAGAGGAAGCTTGCCCTCGCCCTGTTCGACCAGAACGGAGTAGTCGGACTTGTCTTTTACTGCGCGCTTCTGGCGGGTATAGTGGGCGAGGTGCTGTTTAAAATTCATATGCTTACCATCCCCTATATCATCCTGCTCATAGTAGTGCCGCTGGTGCTGCTCTACTTCAAGGAGCTTCTGATTGAGCATTTCGAGGGAACACACCACAAGAAGCCCGAAAAAATGGGTGAGTATCTCATGCAGTCGTTCTTCGAGCTGTTCGAGGTGGTGCTGAACTACGCGTCGAACACCATCAGCTTTTTGCGAATAGGCGCGTTTATCCTCATCCACGCGGGCATGATGAAGGTGGTATTCACCTTGGCGGAGATGACAAGCGGCGCGGCGTATGTGATAATCGTAATCCTCGGCAATATCATAATCATGGGGCTGGAGGCTCTGCTTGTCGGCATACAGTCACTCCGACTGGTGTTCTACGAGATGTTCAGCCGCTTCTTTGACGGTTCGGGACGCGCCTACAAGCCGATAAAGCTCGGCGAACGGCTCTCCTCGAAAAAATAGCCGCAGTAGTACGGCTGGAAAACAGCTGTAGTCAACTGCAGTAAAAAATAAATAACAATAAAATTTTAGCTTTTACAGGAGGAATTTATTATGTCATTACTTTACATCTTACCGGCAGTAGTTATCGCGGCGGCGGTTTACGCCTCCATGAAGAAATTTAAGTCGAGCGGTAGCGGCAAAAAAGCCGTTTACATGAATCTTACGGTGTTTTCCGTACTGCTCGTAGTTGTAGTTGCATCCGCAATGACTGCTACAGCCGCACCTGTTTCGCCTGCTGATATTGCCACTACATCAGCTCCTGTCACCACTGCGGCGGCAGTTGACCCGACAAAGGGCTTGGGTATGATAGCGGCGGCACTTGTTACCGGACTTTCCGGCATAGGCGGAGGAATTGCAGTTGCCGCCGCCGCTCCTGCCGCTATAGGCGCGACAAGCGAGAATGAGAAGATTTTCGGTAAGGCACTTATCTTCGTAGCACTCGGAGAGACAATCGCACTCTACGGACTTATCATATCCATCATGATTTTGGGTGAGTATTAATAGAATTAGGCAACACTATCACCGCAAGGAGGGTGTCACGCATGAAGTTTTTCCTTATAAGCGACAATCACGACACCAAGGTAGGTCTGCGGCTCGCAGGAATCGAGGGAGTGGTTGTACATCTCGAAAACGAGGTGAAAGCCGCCCTCCAAACGGCAGTTGACGATGAGTCGGTGGGAGTGGTTCTCATGACTGAGACGCTGGTCAATCTGTGTCCCGAGCTGGTGTACGATTTGAAGCTCCACCGCTCGCGTCCTCTTATTGTGGAGATTCCCGACCGCCACGGAAACGGCAGAGCCAAGGACTCCATCACGAAGTATGTGCGTGATGCGATTGGAGTTAAGATATAGGGGCGGCGGATACGGAAAGTATTATGCGAGAGGTAAACTACGGAGGGTAATGCCTACGAGGAGTATGCCTACGGGGGGGACTTATGTTTCTGCCCCGTCTCGTAGAATGCAATCGTTCCGGCAAGAAGTAGGTCGCAAGGCGACCTACACATGGAACCCCCGACGAGGGTTCCATGCTCCCTCACTGCGTTTTTGAACGCTAAGAGAGTTTCGCTCTCTGCGGAGAGCGAGTCAGGGCTCTGCCCGATGCTAAATTAACTTAGAAAACAACAAAGAAAAGCTCGAAAAAGCTTTTATATATGGTTTCTTTTAGGCTTTTCTTGCATTGTTTTGTTAGTTGATTTTGAATGTGGACCACGCAAGTCTTTGAGAAAGGCTTGACCTAAACTTTTGCCTCTTTGGCAACAGATTTAAATTATGTGTTAGTATTTCCAATCGAAAGGAGCTGCTATCATGGCAGAAAATGACGAGAAGCTGCGGCAATTCCTCGAGGCGATAACCGATAAAACCAAAAGAGAACGCGAAACCGCCCTCAGAGAAGTGGAGGAGCGAAACCGCGCGGCATTTGAAGCGGCAGAAAAAGAGCCGATGGCGAACGCTCACAGAATCATTGAGCGGAAAATTCAGGAGGTCAGAAACTCCATCTTCCTCGGTCTCTCCAAAAGAGAGTCGGAATCTAAAAAGAAACTGCTCGCAAAACGTGTGGCAGTCGAGGAGGAGATATTCAAAAGAGCGGAAACTAAACTCCTCGACTTTGTGAATACTCCCGCCTATAAAGCCTACCTTGTCCGCTGTGCAAAAAAGGCGGCGGAGATATTCTCCGCGAACCCTGCGGCGACAGTGTTCTATATCCGCGCGGAGGACGTCTCCTTCAAATCGGACATTGAATCCGCCTTCGGCAGTAACTGCTCGTTTGCGGAGTCGCCGGAGATTAAAATAGGCGGTCTTATCGCAGTCAACGAGGAACTTGGCAGAGTAATCAACGCCTCTATCTGCACCGAGCTGGAGGAGCAGCGAGCGTGGTTTGAGGAAACCAGCGGGCTTTCAGTCTGCCCGTAGCCTACTGCCTACAGTCTCTTCCGACTGCGGCACAGCTGACCGACTACAGGAGTGTGTCCTGCTTCGACTGCGGCACACAGATATACACTAAATTAACAAGAAAACAATCAAGCCTCCACGGGCGAAAACCGCACAAATCAGGGCTTTTAGCCCGTGTTTTCTTGTTGTTTTCTAAGTTAATTAACTATACACTAAATAAGGATTACAGGTGAATTAGTATGGAGTGCGAAAATGCGGTATTCGGCATAAACGGACCTGTCATTAAAGTTAAAGGCAAAACCAACCTCTCCATGATGGAGATGGTTTACGTGGGAAATGAGCGTCTGGCAGGAGAGGTCATCCGCCTCGACGACAGCATGACCACCATACAGGTGTATGAGGAAACTACAGGGCTTCGTCCGGGCGACCCTGTGTACGCGACGGGAGAACAGCTCTCCCTGCTCTTAGGTCCGGGCATACTCGACAACATATTCGACGGAATCGGACGCCCTCTAAAGGAGATTGAGGAGCGGTGCGGCGCGTTTATCAGCAGAGGTGCGAGTGTCTCCTCCCTCTCTGCCGAAAGGGAGTGGGATGTCACAGTCACCGCGAAGGTAGGCGACACCCTCAGCGGCGGCGCAGTTTACGCCACCTGCCCTGAGACAACTATTATCACACACAAATGTATCGTTCCTCCGAACATCTGCGGAGTTGTAAAGTACGCTAAACCGAGCGGAAAGTACAAGATACACGACACCGTAGTGACACTGACCGACCAAAACGGAAACGACATAGACCTCACACTGTGCCGTCAGTGGCCTATCAGAATCTCCCGCCCGATAGCCGAGCGGCTCTACGCGAACGCCCCTCTCATCACGGGGCAGCGCATTATAGACACGCTTTTCCCCGTTGCAAAAGGAGGCACTGCGGCGATTCCCGGCGGCTTCGGAACAGGAAAGACAATGACACAGCACCAACTTGCAAAGTGGTGCGACGCGGATATTATCGTATATGTCGGCTGCGGAGAACGCGGCAACGAGATGAGCCAGGTTTTGGAGGAGTTCTCCGCCCTTATCGACCCGAAATCGGGCAGACCGATAACCGACCGCACAGTGCTTATAGCAAACACCTCCAATATGCCCGTTGCGGCGAGAGAGGCTTC
The DNA here is from genome assembly GCA_031262985.1 of Oscillospiraceae bacterium. Lineage (GTDB taxonomy): Bacteria > Bacillota > Clostridia > Oscillospirales > Acutalibacteraceae > JAISGQ01. Next base: position 36,009 of record JAISGQ010000028.1, on the reverse strand, counting down.
CATCTACACGGGAATCACCATGGCGGAGTACTACCGCGATATGGGCTATCATGTAGCTATCATGGCGGACTCCACCTCACGCTGGGCGGAGGCGCTTCGCGAAATAAGCGGACGTCTTGAGGAAATGCCGGCGGAGGAGGGTTTCCCCGCCTACCTCCCCTCACGGCTTTCGGAGTTCTACGAACGCGCGGGGTTAGTTCGCACGCTGAACGGGGCGACAGGCTCTATCACGATAATCGGCGCGGTTTCTCCTCAGGGTTCGGACTTCTCCGAGCCGGTAACGCAGAACACCAAGCGGTTTACACGCTGTTTCTGGGCTTTGGATAAGAGCCTTGCCTACGCGAGGCACTACCCCGCTATCAACTGGCTTACAAGCTACAGCGAGTACGGAGCGGATTTGAATAAGTGGTACAACGACAATGTAGGCGAGGACTTCACGAAGCTCCGCGACAGGCTCTCCCTCATCCTTCAGGAGGAGGCGAAGCTTATGGAGATTGTTAAGCTTATCGGCGAGGACGTACTCCCCGACGACCAGAAGCTGGTTATCACCATGGCGAAGGTCATACGCGTGGGCTTCCTCCAGCAGAACGCCTTCCATAAGGACGACACATTTGTGCCGCTCGAAAAACAGCTCAAGATGATGCGTGCCATTATATATTTAAACAGAGCCGCCAAGTCGGCGATAGCGGCGGGAGTATCACTCTCCGCGATTATCTCAGCAGGGCTGTTCGACAAGCTGACACGTATTAAATACGACGTACCCAACGACCAAATGGATTTGATTGACAAATATCCCGCTGAGATTGACGAGGCGATAGCCTCGCTCAGGGCGCAATAGGGCGTATGATTACGGCATCTGCACTCCCCGCACGAAAGGATGGTCACTACAGTGATTTTTGAATATATCGGCGTTAAGGAAATACAAGGCTCTCTGATTGTACTCGACGAGGTGGAGTGTCCGTCATTTGAGGAAATGGTGGAGATACGCCTCGACAACGGGACAAAGAGAAGCGGAAGAATCATAAGACTTGAGGGAGACCGCGCTGTCATTCAGGTGTTCGAGGGAACGAAGGGTATCTCCCTTGTCAACACAAGGACGGTACTCAAGGGCAAGCCGATGGAGCTGTCACTCGCCCCCGAGATACTCGGCAGGGTGTTCAACGGCGTAGGAGAGCCGATTGACGCTCTCGGCAAAATCTACCCAACGGAGAAAAACAACATCAACGGCACTCCCATAAACCCCGTTTCGAGAGTGTACCCGAAAAACTATATAAGCACGGGTGTGTCCTCCATTGATACGCTCATAACGCTGATAAGAGGACAGAAGCTTCCCATCTTCTCAGGCTCGGGCATGAAGCACAACGAACTTGCCGTTCAGATAGTGCGTCAGGCGAACATCACCGACTCCGAGGAGGCGAATTTCTGCGTAGTGTTCGCGGCAATGGGCGTAAAGAACGACATCGCCGACTACTTCCGCCGCTCCTTCGAGGAGTCGGGAGTTTTGGAGAAGGTCGTAATGTTCATAAATCTCGCAAACGACCCGATTATAGAGCGTATTCTAACTCCTCGCTGTGCGCTTACGGCGGCGGAATATCTGGCGTTTAAGCATAATATGCACGTGCTTGTCATCATGACCGACATGACGGCATACGCAGAGGCGTGCCGCGAGTTCTCCTCCTCGAACGGGGAGATTCCGGGGAGAAAGGGCTTCCCCGGCTACCTCTACTCCGACCTCGCCTCTCTCTATGAGCGTGCGGGCATGATAAAGGGGAGCGGCGGCTCGGTCACACAGATTCCGATACTGACTATGCCGAATGACGACATCACGCACCCCGTTCCCGACCTCACGGGCTACATCACGGAGGGGCAGATTGTTCTCGACCGCACACTCGACTCATCGGGCATTTATCCGCCTGTTTCGGTACTCCCTTCGCTCAGCCGTCTCATGAAGGACGGTATCGGCGCGGGCTACACGCGGGAGGACCACTCCGCGCTGTCCAATCAGCTTTTCGCGAGCTACGCGAAGGTGCAGGACGTTCGCTCACTCGCCTCGGTTATCGGTGAGGAGGAGCTTTCCTCCTCCGACAAGAAGCTTCTGGAGTTCGGAAAGCGGTTTGAGAACGAGTTTGTCAAGCAGGGCTTCAATGAGAACAGGACGCTGGAGCAGAGCCTGTCGCTCGGATGGAAGCTGCTCTCCTCCCTGCCGAAATCGGAGCTTGACCGCGTGGACAACGATATGCTGGCGAAGTACTACAGCGAGGACACAGCGGAAAATTAACATCGAGGTGAATGTCGATGGCAAACAATATAATCCCAACCAAGGGAAACCTCATTACCACAAAAAAATCGCTTGACTTTGCGAGTGTAGGATACGACCTTCTCGACCGAAAGAGGAATATACTCGTCCGCGAAATGATGGCGCATATAGATAAAGCCGCGAAAATCCAAACAGAGATCGACGAAACCTACGCGCAGGCATACCGCGCACTCCAAGCCGCGAATATCACGGTAGGCAGCTGTGACTCCTTCGCCGAAACGGTGCATATAGACGACGGGCTTTCCATCAATTTCCGCTCCGTCATGGGCGTGGAGCTTCCCGCAGTAACGCTCGCGGAGTCTCCTGTGCAGATTCCGTTCGGACTGCACACCTCCACCTCCCTTCTCGATAAGGCTTTCTTCAAATTCAGGGTGGTCAAACAGCTGACAGCTGAGCTGGCGGAGGTGGAGAACTCCGTCTACCGACTTGCGGACGCAATCAAACGCACGCAGAAGAGGGCGAACGCGCTGAAAAACATCATCATCCCTCAATATGTGGCGACTGTGAAGCTTATCTCCGAAACACTCGACGAGAGAGAGCGTGAGGAGTTCGGACGGCTCAAGGTTATTAAGAAAAATTTTGATTAAGCATGGACGATTATGGGCAATACCGTGTAAAATACAAAAAATCCGCACAGCAAAATTTGTTTGCCGTGCGGATTTTCGTCGTTTTTAATACTGCTCCGCGTTTAAATTCCAATTTATAACAGCATGAATTAATCAGAGCGAAATGAGTAAAATATCCTTGCGGCTGTAAATATGGTCGTCTGAAGATTAATCTTTTTATAAGAACTTTTTGATGAAGCAAAAAACTTATATTATGTAAAAGTGCGATAATTTAAACTGTTTTTAGAATAAGATTAGTGTTAAACAGCAGCTTGACTATAGGTTCAGCTTACAAAAGCACCGAAATTTCATATAGCCGTATTTGTGTAAGGAGTTGAAAAAAATGCTCGATAGAATTGCTCTTATTCTGGTAATACTCGGTTCTTTGAACTGGGGTTCGATAGGTTTGTTCAGGTTTGACTTCATCAGTTGGTTATTCGGAGGTCAGACAGCGACAATCAGCAGAATAGTTTTCTCGTTAGTCGCACTCGCAGGTCTTTGGTGTATTTCCCTTCTGTTCAGAGAACGCGACGAGATTGTCGAACGCGCGGACAGCTAATCATAAGTCATTGCAATAGCATTGGCATGAAGAAATCGTCTGAGAGTGGAACTGAAATTTCACTCTCAGACGTTTTTATATTCGGATATTAATTTTTAACTTTGCGAAATATTGCACCGAAAAATATTGAAATTATTATAAATATTGCACGATTGTTATATATTTCGACTGCCGAATATGTTATAATGGTGCAAATTCAAGCTGTCCTATCGGCGGCTGAAATATATTGCTCAGACAACTAAACATCGCCTTTTCCAATCGGTCTTTTTACCGCCTTGCATTGTTATCTTCCTTGCTTTGCGTCAGTAAAGCGGCGTCCTCTGCCTCGCAAGGCAGCAAAAATCCCGGGTCATAATTAGGCAAGGTTTAGTCGCTGAGGCAATAGTAAAATTATCGATAAATCAGGGAGGAGGAGTAGACATAGTGCTTATCAAAAAAATATCCGTTCTACTTGCCGTGTTCCTCCTTCTGTGCGGTCTTTCGGGCTGCTCGGTGCAGCTCCCCGGCACAGACTCCCTCCTGCGCCCGCCCAACCCCTCGAGTGAGGAGCAGAGTATTCAGCAGGCGATTTTCGATAAATTGGGCAAACAGCCGCTCCTGTGCTATCCCAAACGCGGGGAACACCGCGCGGCTATCACTATGCACGACATAGACGCAGACGGAATAGACGAGGCGGTGGTATTCTTCCGCGAGGTCGCCGACAGTCCGAATATCACGCTTGCCGTACTCTCGAAGGCAAACGGCAGGTGGAGCGTTGCCGGCACGGTAATCGGCGAGGGCAACGACGTTGACAGGGTGGACTTCTGCCGTATCAACGCCTCGCAGGCGGGCAATCAGATAGTAGTCGGCTGGAACGTGGGAACGGGCAACAAAATCCTCTCCATTTACGATTTCCTGTCGGGCGTTCTATCCCCGATAAACATAGACGATTCGCTCACGGAGAAGGACAGGGTGTCGCTCTCGAACTACACCGAATACTCCCTTGTCGATATTGAAGGCGACGGAAACGCCGAAATATGCACCGTCATTCTCAATCCTGCGGAGATACAGGCGTACTGCTCGATACTAAAGCTCTACACGGAGGAGACGGGCACATCATTTTTCCAAAAGTCAGGCGGATGCGAGCTTAACTCAGGCGTTACGAGATACGCTCAGATATGCTCCGGCTACATAAGCGTGGGGAGGAGTGCTGTCTTCCTTGACGGCTACCTCAGCTCAGATGTGATGATTACCGAAATTATCACTCTCGACAAAAATACAGGCAATGTGTATACTCCCCTAAACCAGCCTGCAAACGGAGTATATGTCTCCACCGAACGCAGCAGTCTGATTCTGTGCAGGGATATAAACTCCGACGACATAGTGGAAATTCCCTTCTCCGAGACACTGCCCGGCTACGAGGACACAAGCAGCAGAGTGACCAGCCTTACCGCGTGGCACGTTTTCGACTCCACTGCGGGTGAAATCTCCAAGGAGGCGAGTGTCAGCACGATACTCAACGAGCCTGACGGCTATATGTTCATTCTCCCCAACGAGTGGAGGGGGAAGGTCACGGTAAAATACGACCAGAAAACCAAAATAATGTATTTCCACGAGGTGTCGGCGAACAGCGATGGAAAGAACGTTTTCGGGGACGAGCTATTCAGAATAGCGGTTTTTGACAGCAAGAACTCCACGCTCCTCTCCTCCTCGGGATATATGATTCTGTCGGAAAACAGAAATTTTGTTTATACCGCTTTTATCACAAAGAAAAACCCTTCTTTGGATATAACCCCGTCGAGGTTAAAGCTCTGCTTTGCCGAGATGTAATACTGCAAAAGTGACAGAGAGGTGAATTAAAATGAAGAAGATTCTTGTCGCGGAGGATGAGGACTCCATAAGAGAGTTTGTCGTCATAAACTTGCGCCGCGCCGGCTACGAGGTCACAGAGGCGGAGGACGGCGTGAAGGCGTTGGAGCTGTACCGTGCCGCCGAGGAGCCGTTCGATTTGGCACTCCTCGACATAATGATGCCGGGACTTGACGGAATGGGAGTTTGCGCCGAAATTCGCAAGGACAACAGCAATATAGGCATTATTATGCTCACCGCAAAGGCGCAGGAGATGGACAAAATCAGCGGACTTATGAAGGGTGCGGACGACTACGTAACAAAGCCGTTCAGCCCGAGCGAGTTAGTGGCGCGTGTGGACGCGCTCTACCGCCGCGTGGCTCTCGACGCCGTTCGCTCAAAAAACAATTTCAACGAGGAGCTTGTCTCCGGCAACTTCACCCTCAATCTGAGGAATCGTGTGCTGATGAAAAACGGCGAGCCTATCGAGCTTACTCAGGTGGAGTTCCAGATTATGGAGCATTTCTTCTCCAACCCCGGCGCGGCGTTGGGGAGGATGCAGATTCTCGACCGCGTGTGGGGTACGGACTACTACGGGGAGGACAAGATTGTGGATGTCAACATCCGCCGTCTGCGAATGAAAATCGAGGACGAGCCGTCTAATCCGAAGCACATTGTCACAGTGTGGGGACTTGGGTACAAGTGGGAGGACTGAATTTCGCCGCAAGCGGCGAAATTCAGTTGACAGTTAAGGTGTCAAGTTAGCTTCCGCATCATTATAAAATCATGGCTGATTGCACCTTCTCAGTGTTTGCTGAGGGCTAAACCACTGCACAGGCGAATAGTAGACTATAGACTACTCTCCGCCGCTCATTAACTGTCAACTATCATCTGTCAACTGTCAACTGAAACGCGATTGAGGTGGAAAATGAGACGCGATAAACAGAAAAAAGAGAAAAAATCGAATAGCCACGTCTCCCTTCACTCGTCGGACGCGCTTATCAGAATGGCGAAAAAGAGCAACGTCACACAGAGGTGGATACGCAACTTCTTCTCCTTCATAGTGCTGATTTTGGCAGTTGTGGCAGTGCTCACCGTGGCTTTCGTGCGTAATTACTACTACAGCAACATAGAGCAGCTTGTAATACGCAGGGCAACAGTCGCTCAGACTTATTTCAGCGCGACTGCCGGTGCGTCCGCTCTCGAGGGCAAGGGCGCGGAGTTCATGAACGCGGCGCAGGGCTTTGCCGAAAGCTTCGAGAACAGAGATAAGATGGAACTCCAGTTTATCGATATAACGGGAGCTGTAGTCGTCACCTCCACGGGCTTCGACCCCGTTACTCCTCCTCTCATGGAGGACTACGAGGAGGCGCGGCGCAGTGAAAACGGGCTGGGCGTCTACCGCGGCGAAAACCGCTTGGGGGAGGACATCCTCGCGGTCACGCAGATGATAAGCAACCGCTCGGGTATTCCCGTAGCCGCCGCACGCGTAATCGTCTCGCTGGAGGGGACAAACCGCGCGTTATTCTACGTTTCCATATTCGTGTCGGTTCTTTCGCTCATGGTGCTGATTTTCGTACTCATGTCGGGTTTCTACTTCATTCGCTCCATTGTCGCGCCGATAAAGACTATCACCTCAACGGCGAGCGACATATCAGTGGGCAATTTCGATATACGCCTCAAAAAGAACACCAACGATGAAATAGGCGATTTGGTTGACTCCATAAACGCCATGGCGGAGTCACTCGCCGCTAATGAGAAGCTGAAAAACGACTTCATCTCCTCCGTCTCCCACGAGCTTCGCACTCCTCTCACCGCGATAAAAGGCTGGGGAGAAACCATAAAGATGGTAGGCGCGGAGGACTCCGAAACGCTCCGAAAAGGCATGGACGTAATCATCTCAGAGGCAGGACGGCTGGGTGTACTGGTGGAGGACTTACTCGACTTCTCCCGCCTGCAGAGCGGACGCATGAAGATGAGCCTTGAGAAGCTCGACATAGTGGCGGAGGTCGCCGAGTCGGTCTATCTCTTCAGCGATAAGGCACAGCACGAGGAGAAAATCCTCGAATTCTACGAGGCTGAGAATCTCCCGCCCATTATGGGCGACAGGCAGAGGCTGCGGCAGGTTTTTGTAAACCTGATAGATAACGCCATAAAGTACAGCGAAAAAGGCGGGAAAATCATCGTTGCGGCGGAAGCGGACGGTAATATCATCCGCGTCATGGTTCGCGACTACGGCTGCGGCATCGCGGAGGAGGACCTCAAGATGGTCACTCGCCGCTTCTACAAGGCGAATGTCACAAGACGCGGCTTCGGCATAGGGCTTGGCGTTGCGGAGGAGATAGTCCTCAAGCACGGCGGCACTATCGACATAGCAAGCAAGCAGGGCGAAGGCACTGTTGTTTCGGTCAACCTGCCTATTGCGTCCTCCGCAAACACGGTGCAGTCGGCAAACTCCAAGGCGGAGTAGGCGTAATGGCGCAAATTTAAATCGGTAAATTACTGTCTGTTTCGCAATAAAAACGAGGCTCACGGTAAGAATATAAAAAACATCACATTTTGAAAGGACTTTTGAAACGGTATGAACGAAGAACTTAAAGACGGCATCACTATTAAGGAGACAGATGAAACTTCTGTTGTGCCTCCTGTCACCCAAACGGAGGAGCAATTTGTTTCCGCAGAAGAAACCCCTGTAGTAGAGGAAACTTCAGTAGCAGAGGATACACCTGCTGAGGAGACACCTGTAGCGGAAACTCCCGCAGAGGAACTTCCTGCTGAGGAAACTCCCGCTGAGGAGGAAACCTCCTCCGACGACGACCTTCCCGAGCCTGTGGTGTGGGTTGACTACGACGAGGTAGAGGAAATCGACTACAGCAATTACGACGAGAGAGGAATCGCCATCGAGAAGGAAGAGCCTGTAGTTGCCGCTCCTGAGGAGACATTTGCCGAGGAGGACAACTCCACAGCGGCTAAGATTGCGCGAATCAACAAGAACAGACGCGCAGGCGAAAACAAGATAACCTCCATCGGCGGACAGGCACTCATCGAGGGAGTTATGATGAAGGGTCCTAACGGCATTGCCATGGCTGTGAGAAACAGCAAGGGCGAGATTCAGATAGAGGAAGTACCCGACAAATCCAACAAAAAGGTTCGCAAGATACCCTTTGTACGCGGCGTATACGGATTCTTTGAGGCAATGAGCAGCGGCATGAAAACTCTCACCCGCTCCGCCGAAATCGCGGGCATGGAGGAGGAAGAAGAGGACGAAACCAAGAAGTCTGGCAAGTTCGGTCAGTGGCTCTTTAACTTCGCTATGGGTATTGCCATGATTCTCGGAATCGCGCTTGCCGTACTCCTGTTTTTCTTCGTACCCGCGTGGCTTTACGGCTGGATTCACGACCTCATGACAACATATACTCCCGACTCTGATTTGTACAATACGCTTTTTGTCAGCGATTACGCCAACCTCATACGCTCCGCGTTCGAGGGAGTACTCAAAATCACTGTGTTCGTACTCTACATCGCGCTTGTCTCGCAGATGAAGGACATCAAGAGAGTGTTCAGCTACCACGGAGCAGAGCATAAAACCATCTTCTGCTACGAAAGAGGAGCAGAGCTGTCGGTGGAGAACGTCCGCCGTATGAGCCGTTTCCACCCGCGTTGCGGCACAAGCTTCCTCATCATCATGCTCATTCTCGGAGTAATAGTCGGTATGTTCATCCAATACGATGAAGCATGGATTCGCGCCATAATCAGAATAGCCTGTATCCCCGTAATCATGGGCGTAGGCTACGAGCTTCTCAAACTGTGCGGCAGATACAACAACTTCCTCACACGAATCATCTCCGCACCCGGTATGTGGATGCAGAGATTGACCACGAGAGAGCCTGACGACAGCATGATTGAGTGTGCTATCGCCGCGCTTGCCGAGGTCGCTCCCGAAAACGGCGAGGACGACCGGTGGTAAGGGCTAAGGAGATTCTAAAGACTGCTGTAGATATGTTTTCTAAGGCCGGACTGCAAAGTCCGGTCTTTGATGCTATGTGTCTGCTCGAGGAGTGCGTAGGCAGGAATGCGCGTACACAGGTAATTTCCGGCGGGGAGATTGACGAACGCGCGGCGGAGCGGTTCATGGAGCTATGCCGCCGCCGTCTGTCCTCCCCCCTGCAATATGTTGTGGGAGAATGGGACTTCGGCGGTCTCCCCCTCCTCTTGGGTGAGGGGGTACTCATAGCGCGGGAGGACACCCTCCTACTCGTAGACTGCGCGGAGGAGCAACTACGCGCGGCGGGGGCTTCTGCCAATGGGGCTGGGGCTTCCTGTGAGGTGGGGTCTCCCTGTGAGGCGAAGGCTACCTGTGCAGTATCGTCTCCGCGAATACTCGATTTGTGTGCGGGGAGCGGCGCGGTGGGTCTGCTCCTCGCCAACCGCATGAAGTCAGCGGAGGTTGTATGCGCGGAGCTGTCCGAGGAGGCGTTTTTCTACCTCAACCAAAACATAGACAGGCACGGCGGCGGCAGAGTGACCGCCCTACGCGCCGACGTACTAACTCCTCCTGCCGCTGAGATGGGGGAGGGGATGTACGACGCGATAGTCTCAAACCCGCCCTACATAAGGAGCGGCGACATCTCCTCCCTTCAATGGGAGGTGCAGAAAGAGCCTGTCATGGCTCTCGACGGCGGGGAGGACGGGCTTGTGTTCTACCGCTCGATTGCAGAGCAGTGGACACCCCTGCTCAAGGACGGCGGACTGCTCGCCTTCGAGATAGGCTTCGACCAAGCGCGGCAGGTGTGCGAGATAATGGAGAAGGCAAATTTCGAGAATATCGAGGTAAAAACCGACCTCTCCGGCAATGATAGGGTTATTTATGGTACACTAAATAAGAAATTTAGAAAAATATAACATTATCTATTGATTTTTAAAAACAGTTGTAGTACAATTGTTTTGCGATAGGGGAGAAACAGAAACTCCCTGTAAATTACATCACAGGAGGAAGCAACATGGCTGACAGCAAAAAGAAAAGCGCCGCCGCGCCTATGATAAGAAGCATAGACAGAAGCGACGAGGGGAAGAAGAAGGCTCTCGAAACCGCCGTTGCCAACATAGAAAAGCAGTTCGGAAAGAACGCCGTTATGAAGCTGGGGCAGAACTCCATTCTCAATGTGGAGGCTATATCGACAGGCTCGCTCGGGCTTGACATTGCCCTCGGCATAGGCGGACTTCCGAGAGGCAGAATAGTCGAAATCTACGGTCCTGAGTCCTCCGGCAAGACTACGCTTGCCCTGCACTGCATTGCAGAGGGGCAGAAGAAGGGCGGCACAGTCGCGTTTATCGACGTCGAGCACGCTCTCGACCCCGAGTACGCCGCCAATTTGGGCGTAAATATAGACGAGCTTCTCGTCTCCCAGCCGGACAACGGGGAGGACGCGTTCGAGATTGCGGAGGCACTCATTCGCTCAGGCGCGATTGATGTTATCGTTGTAGACTCGGTTGCCGCACTCGTCCCCAGAGCCGAAATCGACGGCGAGATGGGCGATTTGCAGGTGGGCGCACAGGCGCGTCTGATGAGCAAGGCGATGAGAAAGCTTGCGGGAATTATCGGAAAATCTAACTGCATCGCCATATTTATCAACCAGCTCCGCGAGAAGGTGGGAGTGGTTTACGGCAACCCCGAGGTTACTCCGGGCGGTCACGCTCTCAAGTTCTACAGCTCGGTGCGAATTGATATAAGAAAGATTGAGATTATCAAAAACGGCACGGATATGATAGGCACGAGAACACGCGCGAAGGTGGTCAAGAATAAGATTGCTCCTCCCTTCAAAAATGCGGAATTCGACATAATGTATGGCAAGGGAATCAGCCGTATAGGCGAGCTTTTGGACATTGCCTCCAACCTCGACATAATCAAGAAAAGCGGCTCGTGGTTTTCCTACAACGGCGAAAAAATCGGGCAGGGACGCGACAACTCCAAGATTTTTTTGGAGGAGCACCCCGACATAGCCGCCGATGTGGAGCAGAAGGTCATGGAGAACGCCGCTAAAATCTACGAAAAATCCCCGAACGGCGCGGGTAAGGCAGTCGCAGAGGACAGTGGAAGCACCGGCGTGGAGAACGGAGCAGGGGGAGCTTCCTCCTCTGAAAATAAGCCGCTGTCGGTGAAGAAAACCAACATCGACATTGAAGCAGACTGAGCGGCAAGGCAGCGATGATAATCGAACGTATCGCTAAAAGAAGGGGACACCTCACTGCGCTGATTTGCGATGGGCGGGAGCTGGCGCGGCTCGACACCGATGTGGTTTTTGACGAAAATATCCGCGCGGGTGCTGACTGCTCGGAGGAGCGGCTGAGTGAACTGCTCGCTATGTCGAACGCCCTTCGCGCAAAGCGCAGGGCTTACTCCATGCTCTCCTTCCGCGACCACTCGAAAAGCGAGCTTATGACTAAGCTCCGCCGCGGCACTGACGAGCAATCGGCTCAGGCGGCGGTGGAGAAGATGGAGGAGCTGCGCCTGCTGGACGACGACGAGTACGCCCGCAACTACGCCGCACGGCTCTCGAAATACAAGCACTACGGCACGCACAGAATCAGGCAGGAGCTGTTGGCAAAGGGAATCAGCCGCGAGCTGGCGGATGAGGCTATCTCGCTACTCGATATAAATCACGAGGAGCAGATAACACAGCTCCTCCTCGGGAAATTTGCCCGCCAGATGTCGGATGAAAAGGGGAGGAAGCGAACCTTTTCGGCACTACAGCGATACGGCTACGGCTTCTCCGAGATACGCGCCGCCATGAGGGCATTTGACGAGGAGTATCAGGATGACGACTGTGGCGGCGATATTGACTACGATGAGACGGCGGACGACTGCGATTATTTCGATGAAGGCGATTAAAGATAACTCAACGCTAAAATCTGTTGCCAAAGAGACAACCACAAACTACAATCTGTTGCCAAGGAGGCAAAATTTAGGTCAAGCCTTTTTAAAGGCTTGCAGGTTCTTAGGACGGCGTCCTAAGTCGCCCTCCGCAGAGGGCGAAACCCTTTATCGTTCAATAACGCAGGAGGGGGTAGAAAAAAATGTCCCTAAGGACATTTTTTTCGCAGGGGAATCCTCGTCGGGGGTTCCCCTGTATAGGTCGCCGTGCGACCTATAGGGCGTCCCCGTTAGACATACTGCGTTTATCTCATACTGCGAAGGTTACTGGAGGTAGAGCGAGGGACACTTCCCCCCCACGCAACAGAAAGGATTTGCGCTATGTTCAATCTCAAGCTCAGAACTGCCTCGGCAGACGATATAGACCTGCTCATAAAGCTGAGGATAGACTACCTCCATGAGGATTTCGGAGCAATCTCCGAGTCGGATTTCAGGAAAATCACCTCACAGCTCGGGCAGTACTACGCCGAATATCTCGCGAAGGACGAGTTCTCCGCAGTAATCGGGGAGCTGGACGGCGAAGTAGTCTCATGCGCCTTCCTCGCCGTTTCGGTAAAGCCCGGCAATCCGAGCTTCCCGAACGGACGCACAGGCACGGTACTCAACGTGCTGACCTACCCTGACTACAGGCACAGGGGCTTCGGGCGACAGACGATGGAGTTCCTGCTCAAGGAGGCGCGGCGGCTCAGGCTCGACCACCTCAGCCTGTCCGCGACGGAGGACGGCAGGTGGCTGTACGAAAAGCTGGGATTCAGGTACTCCGCCTACCCTACGATGTATGTAAAATTGTAGGAGAAAACGGCGGTTTACACCTCCATTGCCCCAAAAAGGTGAAACCCACTGATATAACCGCAGAAGGAGAAACACGGCTTCTATTCGCTACAACATATCCACAGAAAGGCGGCAACTCCATGAACAAGCTTACCGACATCATCCCATTCCTCATTCGCGCAAAGAAGCAGACCTACGCGGCAAAAGGCGGACAGGTCGCCTCCTCCCGCCCCTGCTCCCATGACCTGCGCTACGAGGAGGGGGAAATGCTGTATATCGACACCTACCTCGGCGGTGAACGCTTTGCGGGGGAGGAAGCAGTGTGGCGCAAAAACGTGCCGCTGTGGGCTATGAACTACGTAGGCAGAGTGACGGGGGAGAATTTTTCGGGCGATTTCCTCAAGGAGGCACTGCTTAATGTGCCGGAGGATATGCCCTACCGCGGACCTGCCTCCTACGCGAGCGGCGATTATCTCTACAAATGCAACGTGAGCGGCGACTTCTCCTTCTTCTCCGGCTACGAGGAGATATTTTTCCGCGGCGAGAGTATCTACGAGTGCCACTTCCACGGAGGAGAAATATTCGCGTCCGATATGTGACGGCGGGCGGTATACTAAATTAACCCCCAAACAATCAAGCCTCCACGGGCAAAAATCGCACAAATCAAAGCTTTTTGCCCGTGTTTTCTTGGTGTTTTCTAAGTTAATTAACCATATACTAAATTAACTCCAAACAATCAGAGCCTCCCCCCGCAAACCGCAGAGGGAGGCTATTTTCATCAACTTATCTGTTTATATATACCTCTTCTTCGCCAATGTATTCATCTGCCGCTCTCCATTTTAGTTTTGAGGCACATATCATAACTCCTTCGTATGTTTCCATGTCGGTTTCCGATATTCCCCAACAATCACACCAATATATACGGTCATCTTTTAATATCATTGTTACGTCCAAAATCTCACACGAACATATTTCATCTAAAAACATATTAAGTCTTTGCACTCCTGTAAATTCCATTTCGATTACATCAAAATTTTCAAACCAGCCTTGAAGAATTACCCTTAAAATCCTTTTGTCATTTATAGGATGCATCCCTTTTTCGTGTGCATATGCACCGCTTATATATTTTATAATTAATTAACTTAGAAAACAACAAGAAAACGCGGGCGAAAAGCTTTGATTTGTGCGGTTTTCGCCCGTGGAGGCTTGATTGTTTTCAAGTTAATTTAGTATTGTTCCTTTATGCAACTGTCATGAAATCCATTAACCTTCTCCATAAAATCATCCAAATCATTTTGTGACACAATCTCATTCCACATAATAATTTACATCCTCCTATTTAATATAATCATATTTATCCCCCCACACCTAAAACATCTGCTCCGCGATGCTCGCCATCTCAGCAGGTGTTTTTCTGCATTCGTCCGACAGCCATTTTTTCAGCAGATTCCAAAATCCGCCCGCATAATACGCAAGCACGTAGTCGAAGTCCTCGGTGTGCGAGTGGAACTCCTCCAAATGATGATATTTGCAGTGGAATTTCGCGAAAATTTCCGTCAAATCATCGAGGACGAGATGAAGCAGATTCTGTTTATGCAAAATGAGCAGCATCTCTTTCCATTTCAGGCAGATAGTAAAGAAAGCCTCGGCTACAAATGAGTTGTGCGTACCTATGTCGCTCTCGATGTGAACGCTTTTTATCGCCGCCTCACCGATATCCTCCTCAAAGTGGCGGGAGGCTTCATGAATACAGTAGCTGATTACATCCTCCTTCGTGCTAAAATGGCGGTAGAATGTACGCCTGTCAAGCTCGGCGTTCTCGGCAATTTCGGAAATTGTAATGGTACTCAGCGGTTTTACCGCGAGTAAATCGAAAAAAGACCTGATAATCCAGTCCTTCGACTGCGACGATATGTTATTTTCGTTCACAATTACGCTCCTCCCTTTTCTCCTGTCACAAATTCCCGATAATGTAGCACTTGCGCTGAAACCATTGATTTGTGCTTCTGCTTGCATTATACTGCAAATAATCTTCTGCCACAAGTGGGACAAAACATTAAATTATTTTTAAGTGTGACGACAAAAATTTTTTAGGGAGTGCTTATTATGTTGGAAATAAAGAATCTGCACAAATTCTACGGCACGGGCAAAACAAAAACCGAAATTCTCAGAGGCATCGACTGCGTCGTAACCAAAGGGGAGCTGTGCGTACTGCTCGGTCCGTCCGGCTCGGGCAAGTCTACACTGCTCAATATAATCGGCGGTATCGAGCAGGGAGACGAGGGGAGCGTCCTGTTTGACGGGCAGGATTTACTCAAGCTGAGAAAGGGAGCATTGGGTGAGTATCGCCGCGACAAGCTCGGCTTTGTGTTTCAGTTTTATAACCTCGTGCCTAATCTGACCGTCAAGGAGAATATAGAGGTCGGAAGCTATCTGAGCAAGAATCCTCTGCCGCTTAATGACCTCCTTAACACACTCGGCTTATGGGAACACAAGGATAAATTCCCCGCCCAGCTCTCGGGAGGTCAGCAGCAACGCTGCGCTATCGGCAGGGCGTTGATTAAAAACCCTGCGTTACTCCTCTGCGACGAGCCTACAGGAGCACTCGATTATAAAACCTCCAAAGAAATACTGTCGCTTATCGAGAGCATCCACAGGGACTACGGAACTACCATTATTCTTGTCACCCACAACGAGGCAATCAAGGACATGGCGGGGCGTGTTATGAAGCTCCGCGACGGTGCTGTTCACAAGGATTACCGGAACGAAAATCCGATGGCGGCGGCTGATATTGAGTGGTAGGGAGAGTGAAGTAAATGGCCGGAAAAAGCGAGGTCTCGAAAATTAAACTCATAATCATCGCACTCGTCAAGTTTTTATCGGGACTATTGATTGTCTCCCTCTTGCTTTTTGTCCCCGCGGGTACACTGCGGTTTTGGAACGCTTGGCTGCTAATCGCGGCTCTGTTTGTTCCGATGTTTGTCGCGGGAGGAGTTCTTATATTCAAAAATCCGAAGCTGATGGAAAAGCGGCTGAACTCAAGCGAAAAAGAACCGGCGCAGAAAGGCGTTATCGCGCTGTCTGCGGTTATGTTCCTCGGCGGGTTTATCGTCGCAGGACTTGACTTCAGGTTCAAGTGGCTGCCGCTTCCGCTGTGGCTTGTAGTCGGAGCAACTGTCGTATTCCTGTTTGCCTACATTCTTTACGCGGAGGTTTTGCGGGAGAATACATACCTGTCGAGAACAGTTGAGGTGCAGGAAAACCAAAAGGTGGTGGACACGGGACTTTACGCACTGGTGCGCCACCCCATGTATTTAGCAACGCTTCTGCTTTTCCTCTCCATGCCGATTATGCTCGGCTCCGCGCTGTCGTTTTTGCTGTTTCTTATCTATCCGGCACTGCTTGTAAAGAGAATCCGAAACGAAGAGGAAGTACTGAAGGCGGGACTCGAGGGCTATGAGGAATACACGCAGCGCGTGAAGTACCGCCTTATCCCAATGGTATGGTGACCCCTGCCGCTCATGAGGAAAATCCTATGGCGGCTGATAACTATAATACTACACCGCTTATACTGCTTAGGCAGAAGCGGTAAGGAGAGTGAACCTGTTGAAAAATCCCATAAAAAAGAGATTGCCGCGCGACTTGCGGCATAATATTGTTCGCTATTCGTCGATAGCGTTGGTTTTCATAACAATGGTTTCGGTTATCGGCGGCTTTTTGGTCGCCGCGAACTGCAATAAGCGTGGGCTTGACAGCTCCGTGGAGGATTGCCTGCGCGAGGATGGAAACTTTTCCGCCTCCGCCGATGTTCCCGCAGGAGTGCTGTGGGATGTGGGTGAAATGGGCATAACCATCGCGCCGCAGGACTACTACGAATACGAGTACGACCGCCTTTTCACCCTGCGTATCTTTGAAAACCGCACCAAGTTCAACCTACCCAAGCTGCATGAGGGGAGATTGCCCGAGGCTGATGATGAAATTGCGGTTGAATGGCTCTATGCCGAGAATAACAACCTCTCGGTCGGCAGCTCTTTTAGCGTAGACGGCAAGCCGTTTGCAGTTGTCGGTATTATCTGGATGCCGGACTACACCTCTCCTTATAAAAATAACTCCGACATTATTATGGATGCGGCTCATTTCGGCGTTGCGCTGGTTTCGTCCTCCGCTTTTGACAGCTTCGCTAAGGACGATATAACGCACGGATTCGCCTATCGCTTTAATAACCGCGAGCTTTCCGACGACGAGCAGTTTGATTTGTCAAACGACATAAAAAAAGAGCTTGTAGGAAGAGGAGCCGCGTTAACCTCCTTTCTCACCGCCAACGAGAATCAGGCGATTTCCTTTGTCTTTAACGATTTCGGCAACGATATTCCCATGATGAAGGGCTTCCTTTTCGCGATGATGGCGATTTTGGCGTTCATCTTCGCTATTATCATCGACCACACCATCACCTCGGAGGCAGGAGCAATCGGAGCACTCGCCGCTACGGGAATGCGCCGCCGCGAGCTTGTGCGGCACTATCTCTCCCTGCCGCTTTCGGTCACTGCAGTGAGCGCGATAGTCGGCAGTGTGATTTGCCTGACCTTCTCATACAAGATTTTCAACGATATGTACCACTCCGCGTACAGCCTGCCGCCTCTCGGCAATCTGTTTGACATTGAGGCGATTCTGTACACAACCGTACTGCCCATAGCGGCTATGCTTCTTATCAACCTGTTTTTCCTACTCAAACGGCTGTCAATTATGCCTATCAGATTTTTGCGGGGAGAACTCAAAACGAAAAAATCAAAGCGCGGGCTGCGCCTGCCTGACTTTAAGTTTATCAGCAGATTCAGGCTCAGGACGATTCTCTCTAACAAAGGCAGTTATGCCATGCTGTTTATCGGCATTTTCTTCGCGAATTTCATCCTAATGCTCGGACTGGTGCTTAACCCAAGCATTGACGGCTACATCGAGGATGTGGAGCGCAACGCAATAGCGCAGTATCAGTACATCCTCAATACTCCCGCCGAACCGCCCGAGGCTCAGCAGAGAGATGCGGAAAAATTCTCCGTCCGCGCGGCAGAATACTACGACGCTCCTATCAAACAGAGCTACGAGGTGCAAATATACGGCATATCTGAGTGCAGTAAGTATCTCTCCGATATCAATCTGCCCTCCGACGGAGTTGTTGTATCGGATAGCTTTTGGAAAAAATATAAGCTCAGTGAGGGAGATGAGATTACTCTGACCGACAGTGCTACCAATGAAACCTACAACGTTACGGTTGAGGGGAGTTATGCGTACTCCGCCGGCTATGCCGTCTTTATGCCGATTGACCGCATGAACAGCTTGGCAGATAATCCCGAGGAGTATTTTAACGGCTGGTTCTCCGATAAGGAGCTCACCTTAGACGAAGCTGTGGTGGCTACTGTTATCACTCCCGAAGCACTGCGCGGCGCGGGAGAACAAATGCTGACGACTTTTTCGGAGCTGATGAATATCTGCCTGCTCGCCGCCGTAGTTGTTCATCTGGTGCTGTTTGTGCTCTTGACAAAGCTGATTGTGGATAAAAACGCACACAACATTTCGCTGATGAAAATATTCGGGTATAAGAATAAGGAGCTGCGCGGTATCTTCTCCTCTACGACCACAGCGGTAGTTGTGTTTTCGCTGATTGTGTCACTTCCGCTAACGAAAATCGGCATCACAGCGATGTATACCGAGATGATGTTCAGGAAGATGAGCGGATATCTCGATATTCTCACTCCGTGGTGGATTTATGCAGTCATGCTCGCGCTTGGAGTTGCAGTTTATTTCTCCGTAAATCTGCTTAACATACGCAAAATCGGGAAGATACCTATGGCTCAGGCACTCAAGGTGAAGGAGTAAATTTAAGTTGACAGGTGAATTCTCCGTTGTCCGCCCGCCGTCCTCTATCTGCAAAAGTTACAAAAACCATCAACTATTTTTGTAATAATTAACGATTATAACAGTAAAAGTTAAAATTCTATTGACAATTAATATTTGCTGTGCTATCTTTTAGTTGCAAACTTTAATAAACGAAATTAGTAAAAGTTCTTTTAAATGGTTTGCCGAAAAATAAAAAATTGGAGGAAAAGACAAGTATGAAAAAGACTAACACGTTCAAAAGGGTTCTGGCATTCGTTTTGGTATGTTTGATGGCTGTTTCTCTGGTGTCCTGCGTAGGCGGCAGCGGAGGAGAGGGAACAATCGGTATCGTAATGCCCACAAAGTCACTCGAACGCTGGAACAGAGATGGTTCTTACCTCAAGAAGGAATTTGAGGCTAAGGGCTACGACGTAGAGCTTGTTTATGCTGACAACGATGTTGCACAGCAGGTAAACGACATTGAGAACCTTATAGCAGGCGAGGTCGACCTCCTTGTTATAGCGGCAGTAGACGGCGAGAGCCTTACAAACGTTCTTGAAGGCGCGAAAGAGGCGGACATCCCCGTTATCGCTTATGACCGTCTTATCATGAACACAGAGGCTGTTAAGTACTACGTATCGTTCGACAACTACACAGTTGGTAAGCTTCAGGGTCAGTATGTCATAGATACACTCGGTCTCAAGCTCGACGACACATCCAAGACATACAACATCGAGTTCACAGCGGGCGACCCTGCGGACAACAACGCCGGCTTCTTCTTCAACGGCGCGTTTGATACACTTAAGCCTTACCTCGATGCAGGTATCCTCAAGTGCGTATCCGGTCAGACAGCTTTCACACAGGTTGCTACACAGAGCTGGTCTACAGACAACGCTCTGAGCCGTATGCAGAACATCCTCGGTTCTTACTACTCCGACGGAACAGTTCTCGACATCGCTCTTTGCTCTAACGACTCCACAGCTCTCGGCGTATCAAAGGCTATAGAGTCTGACTACGCGGGAAGCAATCAGCCTATCATCACAGGTCAGGACGGCGACGAAGCTAACCTCGCTAACATGATAGACGGCAAGCAGAGCATGACAGTTTACAAGGCAGTGGCAAACGAAGCTGTTGTTACACTTAACCTTGCAATCTCCATCCTCGAGGGCAAAACTCCTAACGGCGACCTCATTACTGAGTCTGGTTGGGATTTCGCGTGTGCATATGACACAGAGTCTTATGACAACAACACAGGCAAGATTCCTTCTTACCTCCTCGTTCCTACAGTTGTAACTAAGGACAACATCCAGAAGGAGCTTGTTGACACAGGCTACTACAAGATGGACGGCAACTATCCTAAGGCTATTGGATAATTGACAGTTTCCTGAAAATCACAAAAACACTTTCGGTCAAAATAGGAGGCGGCAAGTCTGCCTAACTCCATAAGGCTGTGAGCGAAGCGAAGTTCTACGGAGCGGGCGGGGCGGCTGCCCCACCCGCTCTATATCAGTTCCCCTCTCGGCATAAGTTTCGGCGGAGCTGTTATATTATTGTTGCTCCCGCTCATAATAACAGCAGGAGTAATGTCTACTACTATTGCTTCGAGCAATATAATCAAGGTAAAACAGGAGGGAGTCAATTTGGCAGATAGTATCTTAGTGATGGAAAACATCACAAAGCTATTTCCCGGAGTTCGCGCTCTTGACGACGTCAATCTGAGCGTTGAACGCGGCGAAATTCATGCCTTGGTTGGCGAAAACGGAGCGGGCAAGTCCACGCTCATGAACGTTCTGAGCGGAACACATCCATACGGCAGTTATGAAGGAAAATTCATGTATAACGGCAAGGAGTGCAAATTCCACAATGTCCGCGAGAGCGAAAAACTCGGAATAGTCATCATTCACCAAGAACTCGCGCTTATTCCCGAGCTTTCAATAGGAGAGAATATGTTCCTCGGAAATGAACGCAGGGGATTGTTCGGCATTAACTGGAACGAAACTTACAGTCAGGCGGCAAAGCACCTTTCCAATGTCGGGCTGAAGGATTCTCCCCTCACGCTGATTAAGGACATCGGCACAGGAAAACAGCAGTTGGTTGAAATAGCCAAAGCGTTGTCGAAAAACGTCAAACTTCTTATTCTTGACGAACCGACCTCCTCACTCAATGAGGAGGATTCAAGAATGCTTCTCGATATGCTTATTGAGTTCAAAAAGCAGGGTATGACCTCAATTTTGATTTCTCATAAGATATCGGAGGTTGCGTATGTTGCGGATAAAATCACAATCATGCGCGACGGTGCTACAATTGAAACTCTCGATAATTCCGATCATCAGGTTGATGAGGATCGTATTATAAAGGGAATGGTCGGACGCGAGCTGACCGACAGATACCCCGCACGCGAACACAACATCTCCGAAGAAAACGGGCTGGAGGTGCAGAACTGGACGGTACACCACCCTGTCTACACCGAAAAGCGCGTGGTCAACAATGTCAGCTTCCACGTGCGTAAGGGCGAAATAGTCGGCTTCTCCGGACTTCAAGGCGCGGGGAGAACCGAGCTTGCCATGTCCGTTTTCGGCAAGAGCTACGGAGCTAACATAAGCGGAACGGTAATAGTAAACGGCAACCCCGTAAAGCTGAGTACCGCCCGCGACGCCATTGAAAACGGAATCGCCTATGTAACCGAGGACAGGAAGGACAACGGACTGGTACTCGGCGACAGCATAGCGAAAAACAACACCATGGCGCGGCTTGAGAAGGTATGCAGCTACGGCATAATAGACATAAACAGGGAAAATCAGGTTGCTGAGGAGTACAAGGACAAGCTTAGTACAAAAACTCCGAGCGTACAGCAGAACGTCGGAAACTTGTCGGGCGGAAACCAGCAGAAGGTGCTTCTCTCGAAATGGATGTTTGCCGACCCTGAGATTCTCCTCCTCGACGAGCCTACCAGAGGAATTGACGTAGGCGCGAAATACGAGATATATTCGATAATGAACAAGTTAGTGGAGGAAGGAAAATCGGTTGTTATGATTTCCTCCGAGCTGCCTGAGCTTCTCGGAATGTGCGATCGTATTTACGTCATGAACGAGGGCGAGATTGTTGCGGAATTGAAGGCGGAGGAAGCCACTCAGGAGAAGATCATGGGTGCTATACTCCGTTCGGATAAAAGCCACATCGCATAGTATAAGATAATATCAAGGGAGAGTTGACAAATGAACAATACACTGGACTCCAAGAGACTAAATCCGGCTGTTTTTCTGAAAAACGCGAAGAAATACACTATGACCATCGCTCTGGTGGTAGTTTTCATATTCTTCGCCATTCTGACAGGCGGCAGACTGCTTTATCCGCAGAATATTTCTAACCTCCTTCTTCAGAACGCTTATGTTCTCGTCATGGCGTGCGGTATGCTTCTGTGCATACTCACAGGCGGTAACGTAGACCTCTCCATCGGTTCTACTCTTTGCTTAATCGGTGCTATTTCGGCACAGCTTATGAGTAAGTCCGATTGGGGTGCGATTCCGACAATCATCTTCTGCCTCGTAATTGCCGTGCTTATCGGTATTTGGCAGGGCTTCTGGATTGGATATGTCCACATCCCGCCCTTCATCTGCACGCTGGCGGGTATGTTCCTCTTTAGAGGGCTGGCGCGTGTTATACTCGATTCAAAGACGGTCAATATAGCCAATGACGATTTCCTTAACATCTTCACCACCTACGTGAAGACCCCCGGACTTGACGACGGCGACATAAAGTGGTCGGCTTTGATTATCGGTATACTCGTCGCTGTGGGATTCCTCGTATACACAATTTTCAGCCGCGCGAACAAGGTCAAGAAGGGCTACTCAATGTCCTCTAACCTCGTGGCATACAGTCAGGTAGCAGTTATCGGCGCGTTGGTTATCGCCTACTGCTGGCAGCTGGCTAACTACAAGGGACTGCCCGTCATGCTCCTGTGGATTCTCCTCGTTGTCTGCATATACGCGTTTATCACCTCGAAGACAGCGTTCGGTCGCTACTTCTACGCGGTAGGCGGAAACGAGAAGGCTACAAAGCTTTCCGGTATCGACACACGCAAGGTTTACTTTGCGGCATACTGCTCAATGAGCTTGCTCGCCGGATTCTCCGGACTGCTCGTTGCGGCGCGTATCGGCTCTGTAAACGGCGATACGGGTACATCCTATGAGATGGACGCTATCGGCTCGTGCTTTATCGGCGGCGCGTCCGCATACGGCGGAAGCGGTACTATTCCCGGTGTTATGATTGGTGCTATCCTCCTCGGTGTTATCAATCAGGGAATGTCAATCTACGGACTTGACAACAACTGGCAGTACGTCGTCAAAGGCGCGGTTCTCCTCATCGCGGTTATCTTCGACGTCGTCTCCAACCGCAAGACAGGAAAGTCGTAGTAGTATAAGTCACCACGGTTTCGGCAATATACTAAATTAATTAACTCTACTGAATTTTTCATTGTGGATTAACTGGGGGTCTGTTGACACAAGTGTATAACGCCCGTCTTTTGGCAAATTTTCGCATATACTTCGTTAAATTTTCTCACCATAAACCAATTATGCTTTCAAAAATTTGCCTTATAGTTAATTAACTTAGAAAACAACAAGAAAACACGGGCGAAAAGCCCTGATTTGCGCGGTTTTCGCCCGTGGAGGCTTGATTGTTTTCAAGTTAATTTAGTATATCTATCCGAAAATTTGCTCAAAATCCAAGCGTTCCAACTTGTGTCAACAGACCCTAATATCACAAATACTAAATAATACACAGCAGGGGACATAGGTGTTTCCGCTTGGGATTTATGTTCTAACCGTAAATCCCAAGCGGGACTGTTATGAAACTACCCTGCTGTGTATTGAGATAAGAGGCGTAAATTATGTATTATATAGGAATAGATTTGGGAACATCGGCAGTAAAGCTGCTGCTAATGGACAGCGCGGGAGCAATCCTCAATATAGTGACCCGCGAGTATCCCCTCCTCTTCCCCCATTCGGGCTGGAGTGAGCAGAACCCAGAGGACTGGATAGAGCAGACGGTCAGCGGCATTTCGGAGCTTACAGATGGCTTCGACAAGTCGAAAATAGCAGGAATCGGAGCAGGCGGTCAGATGCACGGGCTTGTCGCACTCGACAAGGACGACAACGTACTGCGTCCCGCTATTTTGTGGAACGACGGACGCACGGCGAAGGAGACCGAGTGGCTCAACTCCGTTGTAGGCAGAGAAAAGCTGTCGGCGTACACGGCGAATATCGCATTCGCGGGCTTTACCGCGCCTAAGCTGCTTTGGATGAAAAACAACGAGCCGGAGCTTTTTGATAAAATCGACAAGATTATGCTCCCTAAGGACTACATAAATTATAAGCTGTCGGGCGTACACTGCACCGACTACTCGGACGCGTCCGGTATGCTCCTTCTCGATGTGAAGAACAAGTGCTGGAGCAAGGAGATGCTGGACATTTGCGGCATAAGGGAGGAACAGATGCCGCACCTGTTCGAGAGCTATCAGGCGGTAGGCACAATCACCGCCGAGATGTCCTCCCTGTTGGGGCTTCCCGAAAACACCGTAATTGCCGCAGGCGCGGGCGATAACGCCGCCGCCGCAGTCGGCACGGCTACGGTAGGCGACGGGCACTGCAACATAAGCCTCGGAACATCGGGGACTATATTTATCTCCAGCGAAAAGTTCGGGGTGGATAAAAACAACGCCCTGCACTCCTTCGCACACGCCGACGGGAAATACCACCTCATGGGCTGTATGCTCTCCGCCGCCTCCTGCAACAAGTGGTGGCAGAACGAGATAATCGGCACTAAGGACTATAAGGGCGAGGAGGGCAAAATCACGGCGGATATGCTTGGGAACAACCATGTGTACTACCTCCCGTACCTCATGGGAGAACGCAGTCCGCACAACGACTCCTTCGCGCGCGCCGCCTTTGTGGGAATGACTATGGACACCTCCCGCGCTGATATGACGCTTGCTATGCTGGAGGGCGTGGCGTTTGGAATACGCGACTCGCTTGAGGTAGCCCGCAGTCTGGGAATTGACGTTCGGCGCAGTAACATATGCGGTGGCGGGGCGAAAAGTCCTCTGTGGAAGAAGATACTTGCGAATATTCTAAATCTTGAGCTTGACAGCATAGAGACTGAGGAGGGTCCGGGCTACGGCGGCGCGATACTGGCGGCTGTTGCTTGCGGTGAGTTTGCGAGCGTAGGAGACGCCGCCTCGCGGCTGGTTAAGGTAAAATCTACAGTCACACCCGAGCCGGAGATAGTAGCCGCCTACGAGCAGAGGTATCAGGTGTTCAGGACGATTTATCCTGCACTCAAGCCGATTTTTCCGAAGATGTAATTTTACACACAACTGCAAGCTGTTGCCAAGGGAGCAAAGCACACACTACAATCTGTTGCCAAGGAGGCAAAAGTTTAGGTCAAGCCTTTCCAAAGGCTTGCAGGTTCTTAGGACGGCGTCCTAAGTCGCCATCCGCAGATGGCGAAATTCCTAATCGTCAGAAAAACGCAGGATGGTAGGGGGATGTCCCGCTGGACATTCCCCGTAGGAAACCCTCGTCGGGGGTTTCCTGTATAGGTCGCCTTGCGACCTATAGGGCTTCCCTCCTCCAATTCTACTGTGATTAAATGGCGAAGTACCTCTATCGTAAAAAACCGCAGGGAGGAAGAAGAAAACCCTCGTCGTGGGTTTCCTGTATAGGTCGCCTTGCGACCTATAGGGCTTCCCTCCTCCGATTTTACTGTGATTAAATGGCGAAGCACCTCTATCGCAAAAAATCCGCATCTACCCCTACTACCCCCACCGCAGACTAATACCAACTCCCCCCAGTATGCAGGAAAGGAAGCTTTTACCATGAAAAAGAAGAAGGAATATGACTTTCATCTCAAGAACAAGGCGATAACAGGGCTTGGTCTCCGCCTTGCCGTTGCCGGCTACGTGTGCTTCATGGCGTACCAAATCGTAAGCAACGCGCTGGCGGGAGATACCTCCATGTCAGTCGCTACGGCAGTGACATTCGCAGTGATTTTCAGCGTCGCGGCGTTGGGCTTTGCCGTGTACTCCGTCATGGCGTACCAAGCGGCTCTCTCACGCGCAGAAATCAAGCCGGAGGAGGAGTTGCCGCTCCCTTCTGACGACGATTCGGAGGACGGCGAGGAGGATACTGCTCCAACTCAAGCCCACGCGATACCGGCAGGCGCGGAGGACGACGGAATCCCTCCCGATGAAACAGAATATGACTAACGGGTGTGCAAAAGTGCTGGAGGAGATATACTCCTCCTACCTCGAGGAACTGCGCATAGCGAGAGAGAAGCAGTCGCCTACAGACGGACTGCTGGGCATGGGCAGTGCTATAGGCTCGAATGAGTGCCACGACAGGTTCGCCGAGAACGTCGAGCGGGCGGTCGCGGATATGGCGGCGCGTCCTGTTTCCGAGGAGGAGGCAGAGGCGGCACTTTGGTATATCCTCCGCACTCCCTCCTCCCTCTGTGAGGAGGACGAATGTGCCGTGCTTATGCTTGAGGCTGTGCAGGGGCTTTCGCTCCCGCTGACCGCGCTTGTCTCCGAGGCGGCGGCGAAGGAGCTGCTCCTGTGGTACTGCGGGCAGTACCCGAAGAATAGGCGTCTGCCCTCACAGAATAAGCTTGTGAAGGCTCTGGAGGCGCGGGCGGGGAAGCCTACCTCCAAGACGAAGCGGCGATGGTTTTGATACTATTATGAGGAGATATAGCATGAAGGAATTAGTGATAAACGGCACATATCGGCACTTCAAGGGCAATCTCTACAAGGTTCTGCACATTGCCAAGCACAGCGAAACTCTCGAGCGGTATGTGGTGTACCAAGCACTCTACGGCGAGTTCGGCATTTGGGTGCGTCCGTATGAGATGTTTGTCGAGGACGTGACGCGTGACGGAGCCACATTTGAACGGTTTAAGCTGGTCGAATAGAAACAATCTGGAGTGTAAAACCGTTAAATTAGGAGGCAATAATTGTGGGCAGAACGATTCGTGAAATTTACAAGATGGACTACGATAAATCCAGCTTTGAATCCTCCCTTGTGTCTTGGTACAATAAATTTATAGATAAGACACCCAAAGATCTGGATGTATTTGACGTTTCGCGTATGCTGCGCCAAAATATTTTGAGGGAGCTGGCGATAAAAAAAGCAGTTCATATATTTAACGATGATCCGTATGTCGGTGAAATGTATGAATGCGATTTGCTAAAACGTTTAGTTGGTTGTTTGCCGGAAGTGAGGGGCTTCCGGCAAAAAAAGTTATTGCGAAATGCAGTCAAGCGAGCTTTGGCGAATTATGAAGAATATGACTGGCAGAGCGTTGAAGATAAAAACGCTTTTTTTCATAACCTTAACACAGTAAAAGATTACTTGAAGAAATAATTGTCTGAAATCGGAGAGGGCAGGCGCGGGTGTGCAATCAAGCGGCAAGTGGAAAATTATTCTCCGCTGTCGCGGCAGATGATTCGAAAGGAGAAATTTTATGCTCACACATACAGGAACAAGGGGGATAGAGACAGAGCGGCTTGTGCTGCGTCCTTTCAGATATGAGGACGGAGGCGATATGCTCAAAAACTGGATCAGTGACCCGAATATTCAATCCATGATTTCCGAGCCGATATACTCAACTACGGAGGAGGTAGCGGCGTTGCTGGATAAATACATTTCCTCCTACGAAAACGACAACTACTACAGGTGGGCTGTGGTGAAAAAGGACACATTAGAGTGTATAGGGCAAATTGCGATTTTCCTTGTGGACGAGAAAAATCACTGGTGCGAGATTGAGTACTGCATCGGAAGCGCGTTTCACAGGCAGGGCTTCGCCTCCGAGGCAACAAAGGCGATACGTGACTTTGCCTTCTTCGAGGTTAATTTTCACAAAATGCAGGTGTGCCATAAGGAGCATAATGCCGCCTCGAAGGGAGTTATTCTAAAGTGCGGGTTCACCTACGAGGGAACTCTGCGCGATTATTTTTGTATGGACGGAAAGTATGTGAGCAGGTGTTTCTACTCCATGCTCAAATCCGAATGGGAAGGTAGAGCAGTTGACAGGTGACCTGCTCAGTTGATAGGTAACGGTATTATCATGGCAGGTGAAACTACTACATATGAGGAGAATTTTTATGCTTACACATACAGGAATAAAGGAAATAGAGATAGAGCAGATTGCGCCTCGTCCTTTCAAAAATGACGACGGAGGCGATATGAGCATACCTTGCGGTATCCTCATTTTCGGAGCGAGCGGGAGCGGCACAACGACAATAGGGCGAGAGCTTGCTCGATTGTTGGATTGCACACACATTGAGATAGATGATATTTTCTGGCAGAAAACAGACCCGCCATTTCAAACTCCCGTGCCTCTCGAACAGAGGAAAAGAGACTTACTCGCCGCCGCACAGAAGGCGGGGAGATTTGTCGCCTCGGGCAGTGCCTGCGGTTGGGATGAAGCGATTTTGCCTTTCCTGCGTTTGGGTGTTTTTGTGCAAACGGCAACCGCTATCCGCATTGAGAGATTGAAAAAGCGTGAATATAACGACTTTGGCGAGCGGATTTTGCCAGGCGGCGATATGTACGAGAATCATACCGAGTTTCTCGAATGGGTGGCAAAATACGACGATGGCGGCGCAGACATGCGTTCACACGCCTTGCATGAGAAATGGATAGAAGCCGCGCCTTGCCCCATTCTCCGCGTAGACGGCACGAGGGATGTTCACGACACGGCACGGGAGATAGCGGGGCAAGCACAGTTGACAGTTGACAAGTGACAGTTGACAGTTAAGGTACGGCTTCGCGCCTACGATATATAATATCGGCGGTCAAACTGCCTCGGTGAATACTACAGACGAACAAACTACACCGGCAAGTAGTAGGAGTACAACTTCGCCGCCGCGCCTTCATTCATCATTTATCATTCATTCTCCCGCCCGCAGGCGGATAACTGTCAACTGTCACTTGTCAACTGTCAACTAAAAAAAACATCGAGGGCTTACGCCCCCGATATTTTTTATTTATGATACCTCGAATCGGCGTTTATCCCGAACGCGCGGTATATCTGCTCGCAGAGTATCACCCGCGCAAGCTGGTGAGGAAATGTCATAGCCGACATGGAGATTCTCCTGTGCGACATTCGTTTGACCGCGTCCGACAGCCCGTATGAGCCGCCGATAATAAAGCACACCTCGCTCGCCCCCGACACGGCGCAATCGGCAATCTCCTTCGCCAGCTGTTCGGAGGAGAACGGCGTCCCCTCCACGCACAGGGTTATGACCCTCGCGCCGTTGGGGATTTTGGCGATTATCCTCTCCCCCTCACGATCAAGCCCTGCCTCTATATTCGCGTGTGACGGGGAGGAGGGGAGCTTGTACTCCTCCGCCTCAATCACCGAAAATTTGCAGTATGAGGAAAGCCGCTTTTGGTACTCCGCGCAGGCGTTTCTCCAGTACTCCTCCTTGAGCTTTCCGACGCATATTATGCTTACTCTTTGAATTTTCAACCACTCCTTTCGAGGTGTTCCCGACTAAAACAGTGTGACCGCGCCATTGCAGGAGGGAGCTACCTGCAATTCGAAATCGCGCTTCTCCCTCATGCCGCCGGAGGTGAGAGCCTCCAGCGCGGTCTGGTAGGCAAGCACGGGGAGGTTGTTCTCCCTGCTCAGGTGCGCGAGGATGATGCGCGTAGTCCCCTTTCGCACAAGTTCCGTCAGCTCCTTCGCGCAGGCGGTGTTCGAGAGATGCCCGTTGTCTGAGAGAATCCTCCGCTTGAGGTAGTAGGGGTACGGTCCGTTTTCGAGAGTACGCACATCGTGATTCGATTCAATGAGCAGGGTGTCACAGCCTGTGACGGCAGTCCTCACCGTGTCTGTCACGCAGCCCATATCGGTAGCCACTGCCGCCCGTCTGCCGTCGGCGGTGTGTACTATGTAGCCGCAGCTTTCGGGGGTATCGTGCATGGTGCGAAAGCTGTCTATGTGCATACCCGCTACGTCCTCCCCATTTGAGGAGAAGAGCCGCGCGTCCACCTTCGCGAGATGTCCTCCCCGCTCAAGCTCGCGCAGTGTGCCTTCGCTTGCATATACGGGGATATTATATTTTGCCGCGAACACGCGCAGTCCCTTGATGTGGTCTGCGTGTTCGTGAGTAATAAATATTGCACCTATCCGTGACGGCTCTACCTCGCAGTCGGAGAGGGCGGCGGCGGTCATTTTCGCGTTTCTGCCTATATCTATGAGTATGTACTGTCCACCACTCCCTATCAGAGTGCTGTTGCCTGAACTTCCGCTGAACAGCGGACATATTCTCGCCATGCTTGCCTCTCCCTTACTGATGCTGATAACAGGATTTTATCGTTGAATATTTTGCTCATTAAGTATTTTTTGAAACTCGTGTTCGTCATTGTCTTGGTAACCGATATGAAAAACCTCTTTAATTTGATCATGATTGAATAAAAACATATATTGTTCCGTTAGATTTCCTTCCGGATAAAGGCAGGCAATGTAATCCCACATTGTTCCATCCGAAACCTGTTTTTGCATACGACCGTATATCATCAAATGTTTTTCACCATTATGCAGCAACACAACAGAACCAATAGGTAAATATTTTTCTCCAATAGCAATATCGTTCATTTTTTATTTCCCTTCAAAATTAATTATTTGTCTTAAAATATTTTCATTTGAAAAACTTTCGAATGTAATCAAGTCTCCGTCGGGAGAAGCTAAAAAGCGCATCATTTCTTGCCGTTCTAACAAGAGCTTAGCTTTTATGCCTCCTTTTTTGATTAGATCTGATCGACCGATATCTATAATGACAGCATTGTTATTGTCAGAGATGTTTTTCAGTATTTCACACAATCGCTCCGGTTCAAATTCGTTTTTTGCAGCATAGTCTGCAAGTTTTTTAATTTTCCCCTTTCGCCCATAGCCTAAAAGATTAGACATTTCAGCTGCGTCCCCACATAATTTGAAAGGCTTTTCCGAATAGGAACTAATCTTATCAAGAGAAAAACCAGTGAGAAAATCAGGGTAGCATGAATCGATATTCGGATACCAAATTACTCTGTATTCCTTTGCTTTTTCTCTCTGCATAAGAGTTACTCCAAATTTTTCGGAAATGTAGAATGCAGCGTCGTATTCGGCAATCTGATTGTATATAGAGTTATCTATATGATACAAAACTATATCTCCTTCAAATATAGGAGATAGTACCCTTGCCAGATTCTCGCTAAGCGTAACGTCCTCTCCGTTCACCTCTAAAACACCTGATATTTGCTGTCTCTCATAAAATTGACGCTGTCGTTCCTCCAGTTTTTTTGCGGAAAATAATGTGAAAGGATTAGGAACTAATTCAGGTAGAATTGATTCGTACATTAATGCAAAAAATGCTATATCAATATTTGAAAAGAGATAATTTATCATATTTAATGCTCCTGTTTTTATTATTAGGGGTTTATTTAATCGCCAAACAACTCATTGTAGCGGCGGTTACGTTCGTTTTCCTGCACAGAATTTTTTATTGCATTACCACATATACCGACTGCAATTCCGCCAACAAGACCACCAATCAGAGTTCCGATTCCCGGGCAAATAGCTGTGCCTATTGCTGCTCCAATTTTGGCTCCTCCCAGCGACGCGGCAGATACTGTAAGATCATAAGCAACAGCACCGGTGGTATTAATAGCTTTTTTAGATGAAAGCAAATATGGATTCCTGCTATATTCTTCGACTCCGGAAAAAGCAGCCGATACGCCTATCATAACCCATCCGGCAACCTCAAGCCCTTTAACGGCTTTGTTTAGTTTAACTGCCATTGCAGCATCAGCATATTTACCGGCTTTTAGATTTTTAGTTACATATTTCCCTGAAAAAGAACCTTTTTTGAAACCGCTGAATATAGTGTTGTCCCCGGATTGGGTAATTTCAGGTATCTTAAACCCTTTGCATAGCCGTGGCAATAGCGCATCTTTTGTTAAATCAATTGCAAACCCTAAATCATCATCCCATCCTATTAAGGAATTTCCGCTGTTGTAATCAAAATCATTGCTTATTGCGTATTTTAGTTTTCCGGGAGTTTCTTTCTCAAAAGCTGTAACATTAGTTGCATATTCAGCAAATGCTTTATCGAATGCATCCATAAGGTTAACGGTCGACTTAATTTCGGAGGCAAGATCGCCTGAGGTTGAGAAATTAAAAGTCTTATAGGACATCTTAGAACCTGTTTCTTCCAGATTAACAAGAGACTTTTGGATTTCTTGCCAGTCACTTTTTGCGGTTTTTACAAATTCAGAAATATTTTTATCTTCAAAGTATATTACATCACTTAATCCATCGTCTGTTCCTATTGTTTGCGGAATACTTGAGTATTGAACCTGCAGTATTTCAGCTAAGGCTCCTATTGTAATCATTGTTTTACCAAGATAAGAGAGTCTTTCAAAAAAGAGTCCGGCTTCCTGAACCCAAATTAAAAATTTTTCATAGAATTCATTCCCTGATTCACCTTGCCAACCATCATTGGATAAACCCATTACTGCATTGTGACAATTTTCCATTTTGGTATTATAGTCTGTAAACAGCTTGTCATATTCTTCTATAGCAGTATAAATAGCATCGATAGAAAGACTAAAAGCCATAATTATCCTCCTTATCTGTCTCTTCGCTGTGAAAGATACTATCCTCTTTTTTCAATATTTCCAATTCGCTATTAAGTATGTTCAAATGATTATTGCATAATGCAATTAAGTTCGAAAGACCGGTTGCCACCGGATCGTTCATGGATTTTAACTTTGTTGAAATATTTGTGCTGGAAGGAAGAAGTGCATTGTCTGCCAATAAAGAAATTTGATTGCATGTTTCATCAATCGTTTCTGATGTTTTTTGATGTGTCTTAAGCTTAGAGACAATAAAGATAGTTGACATAATATCAATATTGCATTTTAATATTGATGTGCATCTGCATCCCATAATATTTACTCCCTTTTTCCTAACTATTCATCAGACCCAGCGGTTCCAATTGATGCTCCTGCTGTTACAGCAGAAAGAGATTCGTCCATAGCGATAAACTCCTGATATGCCTGTACGACTTCGTCTGTCATACGATTAAGACCTTTGTTTAATTTGGCAAATTTATTAGCAAGTTCCTCAGAGACAGAGGCAAATGAATTTCCGCTCTGACCTTCCCATTTGCTTATTAAATCTGAGTTAATTGAATGCATGGTAGTTAAAAGATTTCTCATACTTTCAAGCGCAGCAGTCATTGCGGTGTTTGCTTTATCAATTTCCGCCTCATCCAGTTTAATAATAGTTGAACTCATAATTTTTTCCTCCTAAATTTATTTTTGGATAAGTGTTGTTTTATAATTTACATAAAACAACACTTTATTTACAGTACATATGTTGATTAATGTCAACACTTGCAAAAACAGACTGGTGTATTTAACAATAAATTTATTATTGAGGAAATTATAATATCAGTGATTCATCTTGATTGGTCTAAATATTATTTGTTTGCAAATCAACTTTAAATAATCGTGTTATAGAAACCCTCCCAGCCGAGCCACTCTCCCGCACAAAACCAAAACACAGAGGTTAGCAAAACAAATTTGCTAACCTCTCTCTTTATCCCTACCTGTCAGGAAAGCTCCTGCGTTCTATTTTCGCGCCCACACTGCACAGCTTTTCGATTATCTTCTCGTAGCCGCGCTCGATGTGGTAGATGTCCTCTATCGTCGACTCCCCCTGCGCCGCCATTGCGGCAATGACCACCGCCGCGCCGCCGCGAAGGTCGGTAGCCTTGACAGGAGCCCCCGTAAGCTGTTTTACTCCCTCGAAGATAGCCGCCTTTCCGTCAACTGAAACCTGCGCGCCCATCTTGCACAGCTCCCCGACATACTGGAATCGGCTGTCCCACACGCCTTCGGTCAGTATGCTCGTTCCCTCCGCCATAGCGAGGAGTACGCCGATTTGCGGCTGCATATCGGTAGGAAAGCCGGGGTGCGGCATAGTTTTCACATTACAGCGTGTAAGCGGCTTGTCCCTCGTAACACGCACGGCGTCGTCCATCTCCTCAACAGTACAGCCCATCTCCACAAGCTTTGCGGTGATAGTCTCAAGGTGCTTCGGGATGACGTTATCTATAATCACATCGCCGCCTGTAGCCGCCGCTGCCACCATATACGAGCCTGCCTCAATCTGGTCGGGTATGACGGAGTAGGTAGTACCGCCGAGTTTTTCAACTCCTCTGATTTTTATGGTGTCAGTACCCGCGCCCATGATGTCAGCTCCCATGGAGTTGAGGAAGTTCGCGAGGTCAACGATATGCGGCTCACGCGCCACGTTTTCGATAATAGTAAGCCCCCGCGCCTTGACTGCGGCGAGCATGATGTTTATGGTAGCTCCCACCGACACTACGTCGAGGTAGATGTGACTTCCTGTCAAGCTCTCGGCGTTAAGAGAAACCATGCCGTTCTCCACCTTAGGAGTAGCCCCCAACGCCTCGAAGCCCTTGAGGTGCTGGTCTATCGGGCGAACGCCGAAATAACAGCCGCCGGGGAGGGGAACTCTCGCCTTGCTGAACCGCCCGAGCAACGCGCCGAGCAGGTAGTACGATGCACGCATATTCTTGACCAGCTCATGGTCGGCGACATAATTGTTTATCGGACGCGGGTCAATCTCGACAACTCCGCCGCCGAGGTTTTTGACAACCGCGCCTAACTCCTCCAAAATGGCGGATATGACCACTACATCACTTATATCGGGGAGGTTCTCAATCCTGCAAACATCGCCCGCAAGAATCACTGCCGGAATAATAGCTACGGCGGCATTTTTCGCTCCGCCGACAAAGATTCTGCCCTTTATCGGTGTCCCGCCGGTAATAACAAATTTATCCAAGTAGGCTGCACTCCTCTTATTAATGCGCCGCATTGCACTCTCACAGGCAACCGAACGCAAGGATAATTCTTAATCAGATATTAAGAATTATACCATCATAAGGACAAAAATAAAAGACCTAATTGACGTTATACTCCCTTTTCACACATTCTTTAACAATAAATTCACAGTTTATTTTCAGTTTGTACTTTTTCGCGGAGCAATTTGCACTATTTCAGGCGTAGTTTCTTAATCCGAAGCGCGATATAGCTAATCGGCAGACACAGCAGCATATCCCCCGGGAGACACACCGCCAACCCCGACACCAGTGCCTGAGTAGGAGTAATGCCTCCGCCTCCCAGCACATTGAGTGCGAAGTAGAGGTACGGCACGCCCACGAGGTAGATAGGCACAAGCCCTGCGAGATTGGCGAGCAGGAGGCGACCGAAGCGCGGAGGAGCAGTAGCCGCCGCAGTAGAAGCTGCCGCTCTGCCTCCTCCCTCAGCTATCCAGCCCGAAAGGAACGCGCCGAAAATGAAGCCTATGAGGTAGCCGAAGGTGGGGACGGCGAAGTAGCCTATACCGCCGCCCTGAACGAATACGGGGAGACCCGCAAGTCCCGCCGCGACGTAGAGGAGTACCGCGATAGTGCCGTTCTTTTTTCCTAAGATTGTTCCCGCGAGTACCGCCATGCTCGACTGCAGCGTCACGGGGACGAAGGGGATGGGGATTTTGATGAACGCACTCACAGCGATAAGTGCCGCAAAAACTCCACACAGAGCGGTGCTTACTGCTGAGTTGGGCTTGCGCCGCGGGGTTGAGGGAGATGGATTATTGATATTGTTTTCCGACATAAGTGTTTCTCCTTTGTATATGTTTGTGATGCTGATAATAGATATTGCAAAATTTTGGGCGGGAAGCCCTATAGGTTGTAAGGCGACCTGCACAGGACACTCCTGACGAGGGTGGCGGCGGATTGAAATCGGTTCAGTCGGTAAAATAAGACGGCTGTAACCTACGCAATATACGATAAGTCCTCGTTCGTCTAACGGAGACGCCCTATAGGTCGCACGGCGACCTATAAAGGGGAACCCCCGACGAGGGTTCCCCTTCGAAAAAAATGTCCTTAGGGACATTTTTTTCTACCCCCTCCTGCGTTTTTCTGACGATAAAGGATTTCGCCCTCTGCGGAGGGCGACTTAGGGTGCTACCCTAAGAACCCGCAAGCCTT
>JAISGQ010000043.1 GCA_031262985.1 Oscillospiraceae bacterium | reverse complement strand
CCACGCACAATAGCGGGGTTTGATGTAGCGCAAGATAAAAGCTCATGGCGTATTCAGGCGATGGTTGATTCTCGCCGCGTGCTGAAAAATATTGTTCAGATGGTTATAACGGGTACTTAGATGTAGATTATTACGGTGCGGAATATGTTAGAAATGTCCACAACAAAAGGGATACTTATACAGTTGAGGGTGTTAATGCAGACTTGCGGCATTATATCAACAATCAGAGAGAATATTTGTATTATTATTGTTATTTATAGACCATCGAAGAAACGGAATCCAGTAAGGGTTAACTGTATAATCATTATAGCCTATTTGAACTAACTTCTCAATCATATTGGGGACAATGGGAAGTTGTCCGCATATTCGTAGTTTTGTTCCTTTCGACTTGCTATATATCATCTTTATAAATTCAAGAAAAGAGGATGAATTAACATTCACACGGGCAATATCATCAATATTTCTTCTATCTATTCCAAAATATGACTGAACAAGATCGTTTGTTCCGATAGATATAAAATCAACTATATTTATAATTTCATTTATCTCTAGTGCCGCAGCAACAGTTTCTATCATTACCCCGACTTTGATTCTGTTGGATTTATTTTCTTTCTCAATTAAATCTTTAACAGCGTAAATTACTTTGTAATTA
Source organism: Oscillospiraceae bacterium (assembly GCA_031262985.1). GTDB lineage: Bacteria > Bacillota > Clostridia > Oscillospirales > Acutalibacteraceae > JAISGQ01. Next base: position 58,508 of record JAISGQ010000043.1, on the reverse strand, counting down.
TTTACAAATGGTATTAAAATTGAAACATTGTATTTCTTGGATAAGTCTAAAATTGCTTCTATTTGATGTTGTAATCTTAAATAATTTATGGGTTCAAGCATTAAATCAATTCCGCGGCTTGAATACAAATTATTACTATGGTTCTTTGAAAACCATACAGGTTTTTTATCATCAGTTATATCGAACAAACGAATTGTAAATTCTTTGTTCGGATATTGAGAAAACATTGAATCTAAAATTTGGTATTGCATTTCGTACGATACATCAGGAAACTCCATAAACAAAAACTCAGTTGAAATTAGTCCTATACCATCTGATCCATATTTAAAAGATTCAGTAAGATCCTTTCCTTTAACAGATGAATATATATTCACATTTTTGCTCCGATGAAAATTTGCATTTAAAATTTCTTGGTGATCTTGTTTTGATGATATTCTACCCGTTAATAAATCTATTGAAACAATACGACCGTTATAGAAATCGCGAAAATTATTATCGCAATCAAAAAAATAGGTATATTGTATTTTTGAAGGTATGAAGGTATGTGACTAAATATATATTTGTAATCTGAAATAACTGCCAAAGGTTTTTCTGTGCATAATTTTGATATATTATTAGCCCAGTAATTATCTAATACAACAACGCTTGAATGTTTCTAAATAATATTTTTCGATATTTTTCCTACAAGGAGAACATATGGACGTTTGACGGCAAGGGTGAACTACTTCTTACGATTATGTCGAGCCTCGCCCACGAGGAGACTTCTTAAGGAGGGTTGTGAAAAAGGCTTAACGGCGCGGGTTTTCAGCCAACGCTGTTAAGCCTTTTTTATAATTATTTTGAACAGTTGGTATTTTCACTCTTCGGCAGTAGCTTTTTCGATTGCATCCCGCAATCAAGCACTTGTCCGCATCTAAGAACCATTGTCTTCATAGTTTTTCGTAATACTCCTTAATCTTCAAAGACATAAGTAACGCTCTCTCTTTTAAGAATATTAAATAGTTGTTCGCTGTGCCATTAAAGACAAGTTCAGGAATAGCATTATCACTCAGATTCTTTGTTAATTCAGATATCGATTTAATTTCATTACCGTATGCACCAGTCCATTTTTTTACTTCGGTCAGATATACTTCCGACGAATAAGCATCGACCTTATTGTTAACTTGATCATGTAAATATACATAGTTAGCAAGTTTGTTGTACATATTTTTATCCGCAAAGCCATTCTTTTGTAAATGTGCCTTTGGATAAATATGATGAACTTGAGCTGTTTTCATATCTCTAACAAGAGTAGTGGTCAAAAAGCTCTGATTAATCACGAAGGACACGCACGAAGCGATTGTAGACGAGGAAACTTGGAATATTGCCCACAAAATGCATCTCAACGGCAAACGTCGGCCGACAAAGATGGGCGATATGGACCCGCTAAACGGCCTCTTGTATTGTAGTGATTGCATGGCGAAGCTACATATCACGCGCGGTAAATCCATTCCGGCGAACAGTGAATAAACACCGTAAGTACGGAGAAGTGCAAGTAACAAAAAAGGGGGCTGTCTAAGTATGTGATGCTCAGATAGCCTTGCTCAAAATTATTATGAAAGCGGTGTGACATAATGCCGATATACAAGATGGAGGGCAGGAAAAACGGGAAGCAGAAGTACAGAGTTCGTATAAACTATATCGACCGCGCGGGAAATCCGAAGCAGGTCGACCGCGTGGCATACCCTCCAATCCTCTGCTTAAAATAGGCAACTTCAGGGCAACGATGGAAGCCTCGCACTCCATGGACTACTATACTCCAGAGGAATTTAAGCTGTTCATAACCGCCGCGAAAGACTGCGCGGATGAGGCGGCGCAACAGAAGCAATATACCGAGCAACAATTTTATGTATTCTTCTGCATTGCGTTTTATACTGGCATGAGAAAAGGGGAGATAAACGCCCTGCAATGGACTGATATTAAGGATGGTTTTCTGTCTATAACAAAAAGCGTCACCCAAAAGCTAAAAGGGGAGGATAGAATCACGCCTCCAAAAAACAAAACGTCAGTCCGCACGCTGCAGCTCCCCAAGCCGCTCATTGACATACTGGATGAACCTACGCGCTGTGCCGCGACACTATATCTGATTTCAGCGACAGTATGAAAGTCTGCGGAGGAGTAAAAGCCCTGCGTGACACCAGTATACAAAAGCACAATGTAAAATACTCCGAGCTTGCGGGAGTAAAGACAATCCGCATACACGATTTCAGGCACTCCCACGCGAGCTTATTGTCGAACGAGGGAATCAATATCCAAGAGGTGTCGCGGCGGTTGGGACACTCCAATATTAGTATGACGTGGAACACCTACTCCCATCTATACCCCCGCGAAGAAGAACGCGCGATAAGTATTTTGAACAAAATCGTGTAAAAAACGTGTATAGCAAAACAAAAACCCGCTATTTAATCGGGTTTTTGCGGTATTTGGCGGAGAGGAAGAGATTCGAACTCTTGGTACGTCACCGTATCACTAGTTTTCAAGACTAGCTCCTTAAACCACTCGGACACCTCTCCGTATTTAATTTAGCAATTATCCAAAAGGCATCGCGGCAGACAGCCCGCAGGACACACTGCACACCACGTAGCACGCAACAAGCCGAGCATCTCCAACGCCTTAGTTATTCTACTAAACTAAGCCCGAATTGTCAAGGTTTTTTTGCGATTTGTTTCCTTGTTTTTTTCTGAAATTGTCAGATATTCGCCTCCTTATTCCCGCTCATCTCGTGGAGCTGAGACCAGAAGCGTTTGGGCATCATCGTCATTCTGCACCGCTCGTTCCTCCGCTCCTTTATCTCTATAGTTTCGTAGAATAACTTCCACATATCGTGAAGCTTCTGCTCCTCCCCGCTCATCTGAGGTGGGGAGTAGTCGTCGGCGGGGATAATTATGTTCCTGCCCTTGCTGTAAATCAGCGCGTATCGGTGGGTTTTGTCGTATATAAGGAAGCTTTCGTTCTTGTAGCGGTCGATAAAGTGGTCCTTTATTATGGGCAGAATCTTGTGCTTAGGCTCGATTACCGAAACCATCGCATTGTTTTCGTAGACGGAAAACCTCACAAAGCCCATGTAGTGGTGCGCCTCGTTCCACAGGGTGGTGTTTGACTTCATAAGCCGCCCCACATAATCATTCGCCAAATCGTATATAACCCTTCGCCCGTCTCTCATTCCCATGCGGATAAAGTGAAGTATGGCTATCTCCTTGCCCTCCCATGAGCAGAGGTAGCCCTTCCATATCGCAGTCAACGCGTCCTTGCCGATTTTATCGGCGACGCCTTTTTTTACTCTCTCAAAATGAAGGTGGTTTGTTTCGATAAACCTCGTTGGATAGAGGCTCAGTTCGTACTGCTCCTCCGGCACTATGTCCGAGGGTATCTCCTTTCGCGCGTAGCTCTCGAAAACGCAGGAGAGAAGCCCCTCGAACGAGCCGTCATAGATGTAGACGACGTCAGCCGCGTCTGCTACAGCTGTCCTGTCAGGCATTTGAAGTAGTCCTCCCTTTGCGGCAGAGCGGGAGGCTGCGAGAGGAAATCAATCTGCTCGTACTGCTCCTTCTGCCGGAATTTTTTCATGTCGCTGTTCGATATAAGTGCGTTTGCCGCCTCCTGCGGGGAGAACGAGACGGCAGGGTCGAATTCCCCGCCGCAGGTAATGAAAAACCGCGCCCGCTTGAGTACCACGCCCAGCTTTTTGAGGCTCTCGAAACTCAGCTTGCAGCTTCGCCGCGCCTGCAATATCTTGAACACGCTCTTAACTCCGATTCCGGGAACGCGGAGCAACTCTTCCTTCGGCGCGGAGTTAATTTCCACCGGAAACCTGTGCATATTATTCACAACCCAGTTGCATTTCGGGTCGAGGAGGGGGTTGAAGTCGGGGGTCTGCTCGCTGAGTATTTCGTCCGCGCTAAAGCCGTAGAAGCGCAGGAGCCAGTCCGCCTGATACAGGCGGTGTTCGCGCAGTAACGGCGGCTCCGTGGTGAGTGCGGGGAGGAGCGGATTTTCGCTGACGGGAATGTACGCGGAGTAGAAAACCCGTTTGAGACTGTATTTCCCGTACAGTGCCTCCGACAGCTTGAGTATGCTGTAATCAGTTTCGGGAGTTGCGCCTATTATCATCTGCGTGCTTTGCCCGGCACTTGCAAATTTAGGAGTGCTTTTGTATCGCACCAGCTCATTTTTGTTCTGACTTATGCTGTCGCGGATAAATCCCATAGGCTTGAGTATGGAGCTTTTGCTTTTATCGGGAGCAAGCGTCACGAGGCTTTTCTGTGACGGCAGTTCAATATTGACGCTCATTCTGTCGGCGAGATAGCCTATCCTTTGCAGGAGCAGGGAGTCCGCTCCCGGAATCGCCTTGGCGTGGATGTACCCGCCGAAACGATACTCCTCGCGGAGTATCTTGAGAGTTTCTATCATCCGCTCGCAGGTGTAGTCGGGATTTTTGATAATCCCCGAACTCAAAAACAGCCCCTCTATATAATTCCTGCGGTAGAAATTCATCGTCAAATCGGCAAGCTCGCGCGGAGTAAAGGTAGCCCTCGGAACGTCGTTTGAGCGGCGATTGAGGCAGTAGGCGCAGTCATACGCGCAGGCGTTGCTCATGAGTACCTTGAGCAGAGAGATGCACCTTCCGTCGCCGGAAAAGCTGTGGCATATGCCGCTCGCCATTGCGTTTCCCATGGAAAATCCGTCGGAGCTTCTGTCCGCGCCGCTGCTGGTACACGCAACGTCGTATTTTGCCGCATCCGCGAGTATCTGCAATTTTTGGCTTGTCTCCACGGTTTTTTCCTCCTGTCGCGATTGATAGTTGCAAACGGATGTTCTTTTTATATTATATCACCCAAACATTTGTTTTGTCAAGAAAAATAAAAATATTTATTGATACGAAAAATTGCAGATTGCAAATGGCAAATGATATGTTATAATTTAAATAAATGTGTCGGTATGTCGAAACAGGCAAACTTGCCGAGTTGCAATATTGATGAATTATAGATGTTGCATGGCATAATATACTAAATTAACAAGAAAACAAGAAAGCCTCCACGGGCGAAAACCGCACAAATCAGGGCTTTTCGCCCGTGTTTTCTTGTTGTTTTCTAAGTTAATTAACTATAATATTTTGGAGTGAATAGTCAATATGAAAAAACTAACAATAATATTTCTTTCTCTTTGTATTATTCTGATTACCGGTTGTTACGTACCGGACAGTAACACGGAGACAATATTAGGCAGTAATACAAAGACAATCCCCGTGACAAGGATTGAACTGGGTGCGGGTTTTAGCAAACTTGAAAGCACATATTTTATCGATGATAAAGACTATACTTCTACCGATTCGTTGGTCATTGAGTATGTTGAAGCTACTGTCTATAATGGAGATACTCAACTTTTGTATAGCGATAGTGTACGCGAATCAATTAAATGGGTTAGCGATACACCTGATTTAATTTCAGTGAATGTTGGCTTTCGCTATGGTGATGAGGTTGCGCTTGATATTAAGGTGAATGAAGGTAAATGGCGTGACTGCATTGTTTACATCCATGCCGAAAGTATAGACGGGACAGTTAAGAGTGATTCTATTCGTGTAATTGTAGGCACACCGACCGAAGCTATACAGAGCCTTAAAATTGCGCAGTCGGGGGAAGAGATAAACTCAATCATTGTAAGCACAAACGAACTCCCCCAAACCATTGACTTGCAAGCATATACCTATGATGATATGTTATTGCCCGATTCATTTTTAGTCAGTAATGTGGAGTGGAAGACAATGGATTCGGAAATTGTAACGGTGATCAATGAAGAATCGATCGGCGGGTTTATTGTCTCGCCCAAATTTGAATTGGGCAAGACAGGCTTAACAAATATTTATGCGCAAACAGTCGATGGCAAAGTGCAAAGTCAACCGATCGCGTTTGCTCACGGTAATGAGTACAATAAAGAGCTTTTATTAAAGAATTTTGTAGGGCAATATATTATTAATCATTTGCGCTATCCCACAAAAACAGAGGAAAAAACAAGTAGTGTATGGAGAGGATATATCTTTAGGAACTTTTATCGAATTTATTATAGAACCTCAACTGACGCTTCAGAAATTGAATTTAGCAAAACAACTTTTGATGGCAGTAATGCAACTGTTACAGGTATTATCAATACATTTACAGAGGAGAGACTCGAAATAAGATTTGCGTTTAAGATGAAATTACAATGTGAACAAGGGAGCGATTTTACATCTTATAAAGTCTTGTCGGCTGAATATGAAAAACCTGATTTATTGATTGTAGATTATGAATAAATATGTGTTCAAATTGAATGTCTTAAATCAATTGAAAGCAGTATTAAATGCCGAGTGTAACTATTCAGCACAAAACATCACTACATATTAAGTTAAGCTTATTTAACTGAAAAAAGCTCCTACAAACCCATTATATTGGGATTATAGGAGCTTTTTTGTGCATTGTTTTAGAGCGGGCTTTTGGTTACAGGCCCTTATACCTGCTCACAGATAATTGTCAATCACATTAACCGAAAGGTTAATGACTAACCGAAAGGTTAATGACTAATCGGAAGGTTAATGACTAATCGGGAGGTTAATCACGACAGTCAATCCTCCGTATGAATTGTTTCTTGCCGAAATCTTTCCTCCGTGACCCTCGACAATCTCCTTGCATATGGCAAGCCCCAGACCCGCCACAGAACGTCCGACGTCACTTGTGTAGAGCGGCTCGAAGATTTTTTGGAGCTTATCCTCTCCCACTCCCGTGCCGTTGTCGATTACGGATATTTCCAGCGCGTTATGCTTTGGCAAAAGGAGGACTTCTATGCGCTTGACTTCATTCTCCATATGCTTGAGGGAATTTCCGAAAATGTTTCCGAAAACCCGCCTGAGCTGTGAGATGTCGGCGACTATCCTGACCTCCTCGGCGCGGTTTTCTATGCTCACCGAAACGCCGGAGGAGGCAAGCTCGTCCCTGTACTCGCTCTCTATCATGGAGCATAAGTCGCGGGTGGTCAACAGCATGGGATTGTACTGACTCCTCATGTTGCAGCTTATATAGTCGTCAAATTCATTTATTAAATCGCGTATCGCAAGCGATTTTTGGTATATAGTATCGACATACCGCGCCGCCCGCTCCTCACTCAAGCCGCCTTTTTTTATACGCTCGGCATAGCCCATTACCGACGTGAGCGGAGTTTTTATATCGTGTGAAATACTGGCGATAATGCGGCTCTGCTTGCTCTTCTCCTCGTCTAAATCCTGCATCAAATCCACAAATGAGTTTTGCAGCTTCCCTATCTCGTCGCTCCTGTCCGTGCTGATAGGTCGCAGTCCGTGCTTGTAGCCGCGGACCGCCTCGTCCAAGTCCTCCACAGGGCGGATATAAAGCATATAGACTACACACGAAACTATGAGCAATATGATACATATAATTATGATTTCAACCCAAATAAGCGAACGCGCCTGTGCGTTTGCGGCGAAACTCCGCAAATCTATGCCCTTACTTATTTCGATAATACATGGCTGCCCGTCAATTTCCGCGAGAGCGGAGGCGCGAATCCATATGCTCTTCTGCTTCGATTGGGGGAGGGAGAGCAGTGTCTCCCCCTCCAAATTTCGAAGAATCAGATTGGCATCAATTCTCTGCGCCTCGGCTCTGAGAAAATCATAGGGATTTTCCGATAAGGACGCCGTTTCTCCGATACTCCAAACGGTTGCGTCGGCATCCGCCTGCATGACGGAGAAGTCCTCGGTCACGCGTTCTTTTATCACAAAGCCGTACCAGCCGCTCAGTGTCAGGGCGTTCAGCCCCAGTATTATGAGGATAATTATCGACATTCTGTAGCGAAGGCTCATTCTCCCCCTGTAGCTCTCGTCGGCGGAGGCGTCAAAGGCGGCTCTCTTGATGTCCGCCCTACTCATGGGCAAATTTATAGCCGACGCCCCAAACAGTCTTTATGTACTCGCTGTCAGGGTCGATTTTGGAGCGGAGATTCTTAATATTTACCGCCACAGTGCCTATATCGCCGTAATTAGTTCCCCACACGGAGTTGAAAATCTGCTCGCGGGTGAGTACTCTACCCGAATTTTCCATGAGGTATTGGAGGAGCTGAAATTCGCGGGTGCTCAGGGATACAGCCTCACCGTTTCTCAGAGCCTCGTAGCTGGCGGTGCGCAGTTCGATTTCGCCTATCTTTATCACTCCATTGCGCGTTTCAAAGCCGTTTCTGCTGTCGCGCCTGATATGCGCCTTTGCCCGCGCCACAAGCTCCTCGACTACAAACGGCTTGTAGATGTAGTCGTCGCCGCCTATGTCCAGTCCCACGAGTGTGTCTATAGTCCTGTTTTTTGCAGTGACAAACATTATCGGGCAGCCGACGGTATCTCTTATCTTGTAGCAAAGCTCAAGCCCGTCCATCTTAGGCATCATGATGTCGAGTATCACAAGCGAATAGTCGTGATTCTTTGAGAGGACTTCATACGCCTCCATGCCGTCGCCCAGTATTTTAACCTCGAAGCCCTCGTCCTCCAGCGCGTCCGAGACGAGCTGTGCAATCGCCATATCATCATCTACTACAAGAATCTTTTTGCCGTCCTTCATAAACTCAATCCTCCCTGTAACTTGTATTGCCATACTACCATACAACAGTATTTTATCACTTTGGGGAGGCAAAATATATAGGTTTTCTATTAAGAATTAAGGTGAAATATTTGTGTAAAATGCTGTATATTCCTTCTGCAAAAGAAAAAATCCCGCCCATCCTTGCGGATGAACGGAATTTAACTGAAAAGTTTTTTGGTTGTCTGATAATCGAAAAACTATCTCTTTGAGTTATCAAACCTACTTATTGTAGCGTGTTGAGTGAGTTTGTATTGTTCTGTTGTGTATCGGCGTAAAGCCTGTATCTATGGGCGAAAGAGCAATACAGAGAACAATTTTAATGTTGTGCGGTGTTGTATCGTGTTGAGGGGTTTTATAGCACAAAATGCGTGTCGTGTTGGGTTTTCGTTGGGTTGAGTGAATGCCCCCGTGGGGGATATAGGCACGGCACGAACAGCACGGGGGACACGCTCAAACACCCGCGAGCTTGCAAAGAGTTTCCAACAAGATTTAACGTCAATATCGTCATTACCGTCACAGCCGACCCGCAATTGACGAAAGACGAAAATGACAACGTGTCGCAAGTTGACGTGTTTGACGAAATTGACGATAATGACAAAGTTGACAACAATGACGATAAGGGCGAAAATTTTCAAATCAATAAAAGGGTTTTACTATTTCGACCGTTCTAATCGTAAATATAGTAACATTGCATATTTGCAACAAAATAATTTGTACAAAATAACGGAATTCTCTTGACAAAGAAACCTCTTTATGTTATAATATAAGTACAATCTAATATGATTTTAAGTTTCAACAATGACAGGCGGATGCTAAATCAAAGGGTAGCCAACGGAATTTATAAGTGCATTATAGATGTGCGCTACTTACCGCAAGTCACAGTTCAAAATGTTAAAGGATGTTTCATCCCGGTAGCGTCTGGTGACTGGCAATGTCTGATTTATAGTTGTTGAGATGGTTTGCGCCTATTTAGGGTAGAGTAGCGCGTTTACTGATTTTGGCTCATTATTGAGCATTTCAGTAAACGCGCTTTTTGTTTTGCGCGGAAATAGAAAGGAGCTTGAACCTATGGCAACAACAGAAGAACGCGCCGCGATTGAAAAGGAGATAAGGGAGCAAATTCAAGCCGAACGGAGAGCGGTAAAAAAGGAATGGAGAAGAACACACAAAGAGAGCGTTCGCCGCTCAAATCAGAAGTACAGGGCGAAGCTCAAAGCAGAGAAAGAGAGGGCGGGGAATGAATAATCAAATTGTTTGTACCACGCCCGTATTAGTAGGCGTAAATCAAGCGGCAAAGATTAGCGGAAAATCTGCTTATAGCTTGCGTATGGGCGTAAAAGACGGCAAAGTTGCGTTTGTTCGTTCGGGTAAGCGTATACTTATTCATTTACCCCGCTTGCTTGAACAGATTGACCGTGAAGCGGCGGGAGGTTTGGAGTATGGCAGATGAACACAAGTTAATAGTCAAGTCGTTTGCTGATGTACCATATGAACCGCCGGAATGGTTAATAGAACCGTATTTTCCGCTCAACAAAGTTACACTCTTGCAGGGGGATCCGGGAGCGGGTAAGACGGCGTTTATGTGCAAAATGGCGGCGTTAGTATCGAACGGCGGCAAACTGCTTGATAAGCAAGTGACACAAGGCAATGTGTTACTGTTGAGCGTGGAGGATGATTCATCAACCTTGCGAGGGCGAATTGAAGCAAGCGGCGGTGATGTGAGTAAGTGCTTTTTGGTAGAAGAAGCCTATGCGATTACATTTCTTCACGAGGGCTTACAAGACGCTATCAAGGAAACAAACGCTAAACTGGTAGTGTTTGACCCGATACAAAATTTCTTAGGTAGTGACTTGCAGATGAACCAAAGCAACCAAACACGCCCGATATTAAGCTATTTAGCGGCAGTTGCACAGGAAACTAATTGTGCTATCGTCCTTGTCGCACATATGGCAAAGGCGAGGGAGGGCAAAAGTCAAGTTTTGCGTTCGTTAGGCAGTGCAGACATTCCCGGAGCGGCAAGAAGCGTTATTCAAATCGGACGTGACCCCGCCAATCAAGGGCGATGTGTTGCCGCACACGTTAAAAGCTCAAACGCCGCCACAGGAAAAAGTATCAGTTATACCATAGGCGAGCGGGGCGGTGTGCTTATCGGTAGTTACGTTGACATATCGGCGGGAGATATGGACACGTCACAGACACGCACAACAAACAGCGTACCTTATGAAGCCGAAAAACTGGTTTATATCGTTCGGGAGCTTATGAAAGAAAATGACAATATCGAGCGGCTTTCATACGAAACATTAAACAGTATAGCGGGAACAACGCTTGATGGTAGAATGTGGAACGCCGAAGTTAAACGGCTTTCACGGGAGCTTTACATTCGTGACAAGATAATTGTTAGTGCAGAGGACAGAAAAACAGAGAGTAGTTTTGTTTGGCACGGCGAAACAATCAAGTCTTGCGGTAAATCGGTAAGAGGTTTGGCAGTCCGTAAAGCACCGATAATTGACCTTGATAAAGGGGGATTAAACCAATGAATGAATTGCCTACTGTTGACGAAATGGCGGTAACTCTTGCCGCCGATTCAAACAGAAACGGCTATAAAGGCAAGCTGTACAAGGAACAGAGCGACCAACACAAAGGTGAACAGCTTGCCGAGGTTACACACGCCAAGCGCGAAGTGTTACAGGAAGCCGCGAACCGACCGCACATTGACCTAAAGGACACGCAAGCAGTACAAGAGCGGACTTTTGCCTATATGGAAGCGGCAGAGCAAGCAAAAGTATTTCCGAGCGTGTCCGGGCTTGCGTTGGCGTTTGGTTGTTCACGGCAAAATCTAAATCAATTCTTGTTAGCCCACCCGTCACACCCGACAACCGATTTTATACAGCAAGTCAAAGAAGCGTTTGCGGATATTTTGCAAAATGCGGGGTTATATGGTAGTGCAAACCCGATTATGAGTATTTTCATTCTGAAAAATTCTCACGGGTTTGTTGACCGTGTTGACCTTGCGGCGGTTGCTCAACCTATGGAAGAACAGGAATTTGACGCTGATGAAATTCGGCGGCGGTATCTGTTAGACACAGACGAATAATCAAAAATCCGCTATTAGCGGTTAATTATGAAAGGATGGTTTTATTATGGCACTTTCTAAAGATTTTTTAGAGCAGAAGAAACAGGAGCTTGACGAAAAACGCAGAGTATCCAACGAGCGACACGCCCGATTGATGGAGCTTTACGACCAAGAAGCGGAGGAATACGGATTTAACACCAAGCCGCAACCGTTCCCCTATATTGAGAAATGCCGCGAAGTGTATAACGGCTATCTCACGGCAAAGGAAAAGCACAGCAAAGGTTATGACGAATTACGTCAAAACTATTTAGGAGCAGAGCTTGAACGCCGTACCGCAGAACACAAACAGCGTGTGCCGGACGCTGAAAAAGCAGTTGCCGCTATAAAGGCATACACAAAGATATATCTTGACCATTTGACGGCATTAGAAGCCGCCGCAATGAACCCCGAAAACATTACAAAGGACTTTGACTTGTTGCGCTTGCCGTTGACGTTATCAGCGGACGAATTGCAGACACTTCACGAGCGTAATTGTGATAATCCATTGTTTTGTCGTGCTTTGCGTGAATATTTTTCCAAGCACGAAGCGGAATACAGTTTGGACGTTGTGCTTGACTTGCGGGACAGTATAGACGTTCGGCGCGGCATTGTCGAGGACACAGCGAAAGAGCTTGAAAAGGGTATCAGATTCCCCGATTTTGACGGCTTTTCACAAGTGGGAACGGAGCTATTGTTGGATATGTACAGCGAGCGTCTTAACGGCAACGGGCTTTTCAAACAACCCGAAGTAAAAGAGCCGCAAGAGGACGAAGAACCGACCGCCGAACCTACACCCGAACCCGATGGATTCATTGACGGCTTTAAGGACGGTGAACAATGAGCCGAACCCATTACAGCGGCATAGCACGGCATTATTTCCGTCTTGCTGTATCACAGGGCAATAAACCGCTTGGCGATTCCGAGATTGACTTTTCACCGACCTTGTATAAAGCGGCGTTGTCTGTACTGGAGCAATTGCCGGACAATAAAAGGCGGTTATAGGCGAAGCCCTCCACAACTCAAAAGATTTTGTCTTGATAGACAAAGCCTATAAGGAGTTTGCGAGGATAGCGGGTTTGATATGAGCGGGAACGCCCTACCCTTTACCGGGCGGGGCGTTTTATTCGCCGTCAAATTGAATGTCGGCTTTATCTTGATTTTCCTTGATAATTGCATCCAAAACAAAGGCTATACGGTTAAATGACTTAGGGATTTTGTCATTGAACAAACCCTCACCCGGCATTTGAACCCCGCCTAAACAATTCCCGCCGCCGTCAAAGATGTGCAGGGTAAAGCCTGTTTGTGTTTGATATTGCACGGTTTGAGAGCGTGAACCCGATGTAACAGCACCGACCACAGCACCAACGCCGCCGAACAACGCACCGCCAATTATAGCCCTACCTACCCCGCCTTTGTTCTTAGTGGTTGTATACGCCTTATCTTGAAATACGCCGTTAATGCTGTATCGGGCAACTTTTTCATAGGGGAACACGCTATCAAACAACTTGATAAGCCTATGTTGGTTTGAAAACAACACGCCCTCTACATTGTCGGTAAAGCCCTTATGATAGCCCGGACAAAAGCAGTCGGAAAACAACAAAGTGTCCTCCAATTGTTTTTTAGCCATAGCAACGGCGAGCGGGTCTTTGCCCTTTTTGGCGAGTTTATCATACTTCTTTTGAGCTTGCTTGATAGCTAAAGCGTTATCGTAGTTATTCAATTCGCTTGTATGAAGTATGTCAATGTTTATATCCATTGTCGGACTCCTTTATTTCCTGTCGTTATGTTTTATCAAGTACGCAAGCAAACAAGGCACAAACAGAATAGCACAGATAATCCACATAACATTAGCCCCCGTTCTTGTTTTCCCAAGTGATAGCATAGCCGATAATGTTCGCTATCTCTTTCACTTCACTATACTTAATCGTGCCGCGAGTGAGCTTGTTTGAGATGTTTTGCGGCGTTGTTTGTTCGTCCTTAGAGCGACTTTCGTTCATCTTTGCGACTATATCAACCAAAGACCAACCCGAAGCCGCGATATATGATTTAATCTCATTACGGACAATGTTTAATTTTTCGCTCATTGCGTTCCCTCCTATTATTGCTTGTGTATCTCCATTATAGCACATTCTAAACCATAATGCAATTAAAAACACTCTACCGAATAAAAATATTTGAAAAAGTGTTGACAAACGTTGCGATATAGTGTATAATGAAACTATAGCGAAACGAAAGGAGTTAGGGCAATGAACAAACAAGCCAACAAAACACTTGAACCTATGGAGGTTAATACAATGACAGTTAAACAATTGGCGGCGGTAACGCCGGACGGAATGACATTTCTTGTAAGCCGTGACGATTGGGGAATAAAAGTAACATTCCCGAACGCCGCCGCAATGGTTGAGATGTTAGGTCTTGCAATAGTCAAGGCAATTAAGCCGAATTACAACGGCAAACAGTTACAAGTGGAATTAAAGCAAACAAGCAATTCGCTTGATTTTTCAAATATGCCTAATGCGTATGAAGCATATGTATTAGGTTACGGCAAATAAGGAGGTTATCAGTATGGCATCGTACAGACCGCGAAAGAACAAAGCCGGGGAAATTATCAGTTATGAAATTCGGGTAAGCCGTGGTTATGACCCGATAAGCAAAAAGGCGTTAAAGCCCTATACTATGACGTGGACACGCCCGGACGGATGGAGCGACAACAAAGCCAAAAAGGAATTAGAACGAGTTGCAGGAGCGTTTCAAGCCGCTTGTGATCGTGGTGAAGTCTTGACAAAAGAGCAAGAAAAAGCCTTGATTATCGAGCAAACCGAACAGGCAAAACGAGAGCAAGCAGAGCAAGAACGCAAGCCGACATTCGCCCGATATGCGGAGATATTCATTAAAGAAAAATCCGCAACATTCGCCCCCGGTACGTTAGCGAATTACAAAGACACGCTCAAAAAGGTTTTGCCTGTTTTCGGTGAAATGCGTATGGAGGACATAACACACTTGACCGTCAAGCAGTATATAACCGATTTACAAGCGAACGGCAAGAACGAGTTTACAGGTGAACCGCTTGCACATAAAACCGTGTTAAAGCATTATATCATTCTTCACGCCCTCTTTGAAAACGCCGTTGAGAATGAAGTAATACCTTTTAGCCCTATGCAGAATATGAAACGCCCAAAGCCCCGCAAAGGCGAAACACCAAAAGAAGCGGTTGTATATTCCGAAGAGGAAGTACAATACATTATGGAGTGTTTGGACAAAGAACCGCTCAAATGGAAAGCCCTTGTTATGTTCGCTATTGATAGCGGTTGCCGCCGTGGTGAAATTGTAGGCTTGAAATGGAGTGATATTGACTTCAAGACAGGCAAGACAAACATTCATTGCAACGCACAGTATACGCCGGGGAAAGGCGTTTACATTTCCACGCCCAAGAGCCACAAGAGCCGTGTTATTTACCTTAACGCCCCTGTATTGTCGGTGTTGGCAGAGTGGAGAACGGAACAAACCCGCTTGATATTCGGACAGGGCATTTTCCCGACAGGCTATTGTTTCACACAGGACAACGGACAAATGATGCACCCGCAAGCCCCTACAAGCTATTTGAGCCGTTTCGGTAAGAAGTATAATTTGCCCGGCATACACCCTCACGCTTTACGTCATACAATGGCAACAATCAGCATAGCCAACGGAGCGGACATTGTAAGCGTTAGTGAGAAGTTAGGACACGCCGACCCCGCTATTACATTGAACGTGTACAGTCACGCCAACGAGGAAGCACAGCAGAGAGCAAACGCCGTGTTAGCGGACGCGCTGTACAAGAACAGCAAACGAGCATAGGAGGGAACGAGATGTTTATAATATGCGTGATATTGTTTGTACCGTTGTTATTAGCATACTTGATAAAGCACAACGATTAAAGCCTTAAAGCCCCGGTGATAACGCCGAGGGCTTTTTTATTGGGACTTTCGAGCAAGTCTTTACACGAAAAAGAATTTATCGAAAACAGACAGATATTCGCAAACAAATAAACACTTAATCGTGTTAGCGGCAAGCCGTCCATATACGCCCCTGTTACAATAACTGCTTGACACGTTTTCGGGTTTACTCTTGACTATCGGCATAAGCTCATTACCACAACAGCAGACCGAAAGAACATTGACGGCTATTTTGTCGTTATCGTCATTTTCGTCAAGTTCGTCAACGTTGTCATTATCGTCAATGTTGGAAAGTTCAGACACAACGTCATTTTCGTCTTTCGTCAACAGCCCCGAACGATAAGCCAAATATGACGGTAAATTTTGTTAGAGAGTGTACCGCCTTATGATGGTTTTTGTGTGCGTAATGGTTTTTTAATGGGTTTTGGAGCATTAGAGGGTATAAGAAAAGCCTGTAAACAGGCGTAAAACCGCTTGAATACAGGCTTTTTATATTTGTGCGTATTATCTCTTTGAGAACTGCGGAGCGCGGCGAGCCGCCTTGAGTCCGTACTTCTTTCTTTCCTTCATTCTCGGGTCACGAGTGAGGAAGCCCGCCTTCTTGAGTGCAGGGCGGAGGTTCTCTGAATCAAACTGGAGCAACGCGCGGGAGATGCCGTGACGGATTGCACCCGCCTGACCTGTAACTCCGCCGCCGTTTACGCGGCAGACGATGTCGAATCTCTCCGAGGTGTTTGTCAGTGTAAGGGGCTGGCGGACAATCAGCTTGAGTGTCTCAAGTCCGAAGTAATCGTCAATGTCGCGGTCGTTGATTGTGATTTTGCCTGTTCCCTGATATATGCGAACTCTTGCTACGGAAGACTTTCTTCTGCCTGTTCCGTAAAAATATGGCGTCTTATCGTACATAATTGATTATCCTCCCTCTCCTAAAATTCCCAGGTCTCAGGTGACTGAGCCTGATGCTTGTGTTCCGCTCCTGCGTAAAGACGAAGTCTTGTGAGTGCCGCTCTGCCGATTGTTGTGTCGGGGAGCATACCCTTTACTGCAAGCTCCATCGGACGTGTCGGCTTGCTCTTAAGAAGAATTCTCGCCTTTGTTGACTTGAGGTTGCCGATATAGCCTGTGAAGCGGTAGTAAATCTTGTTCTCCATCTTCCTGCCTGTCAGGACGATATCCTTGCAATTGATGATGATTACGTGGTCGCCGCAATCTACATGAGGCGCGAAAGTAGGCTTATGCTTGCCGCGAAGCAGAACTGCTGCCTCAGCCGCCACTCTGCCGAGCGGTTTGCCCGCCGCATCAATCACATACCACTTGCGGGACACCTGTCCTGCTTTGGGCATAAACGTTGACATAAATATTTCCTCCCTAATTAATTAAATACGCAAATCACTCCGAAAATAGGGGAGGATTCACACTGCGAGAGTTATCTTAACATAAGGAATTGCCGCTGTCAAGCAATTTTTATAAAAAAACGATGTACCGATATGTAATCTCTCGTTTTCTCCCGTTATCTCTCTTTTGCTCTTGTTTACTCGTGTCCTATTTTTGATTTTGTGCGGGTATGTTTTACAGGTTGTCTATTCCCTATAGGAGAAATGAATAGTGCAGTCGGACTGTCACTCTAATGAGAAATTAACCACTGCCCCAAAAGGCGGGGCAGTGGTTAATTATTAAGGCATAAGTACATGGAAGGGTACTGCATACGTTTCGACTGAGGGCGAAGATTTAAATGAAAAATGATAAATGATTCGCTTTGCTAATGATAAATGATGAATACAAAAAGTGCCTCCGCAGAGGCACTTTTTGGAGCGGAATACGAGACTCGAACTCGCCACATCCACCTTGGGAAGGTGGCGCTCTACCGGATGAGCTAATTCCGCAAATTTTATACTACACTACGCGCCCGTAGTCGCAGTCCGAACCCGTAGTTACGCACCCATAGCTACGCACCTGCTTATCATATCCTGTCATTCGCGGCTTGCGCCTCGAATGACAGGATATTTTCTGCTGTAGTGTATTCTCCGAAACCGACCTCTTAGTCGTAACGACTTTTAGTCGTTTGTGAACGGAAGAAGCGCGACGTGTCTCGAACGCTTGATAGCCACTGTAAGCTCTCTCTGATGATGAGCGCAAGCACCTGTAACTCTCCTCGGGAGAATCTTCGCTCTGTCGGAGATGTACTTACGGAGCTTGTTTACGTCCTTATAATCGATAGTACCCGTATTATCCATGCAGAACGCGCAAACCTTCTTGCGTCCTTTACGGTTGCCTCTGCCGCGTTCGGGTCTCTCAGGTCTGTCAGCCATTTTGACAGCCTCCTTTCATTTATGTGTGAGATTTTGACACGCAAAACCTCGCATATTTTAATTTGTGCAGTTTACGCAAACTGCGCCGTAACTGCTGTGTACGATGTGACCGCCGCTACGCCTGCCCTGTAATATCAGAAAGGCAGGTCGTCGTCGTCCACAACTGAGAATCCGTCGCTGTCTCCGGCGGAGAAGCTTGCAGGCTCCTCTTGTCTTGCGGGAGCATACGAACTGTAGGAATTCTGAGATGTGCCGCCTTGGCTGTCGTTGTCGCGCTTGGAGTCGGCGAAATAAATCTGATCCGCGACTACCTCAGCCGCAGTACGCTTATTGCCGTCCCTGTCGTTGTAGGAGCGAATCTGGAGCGAGCCTTGCACGCAAGCCATCTGCCCCTTCTTAAAATAGCGGGAGACGAACTCCGCTGTGTTTCTCCACGCAACGATATTGATAAAATCAGTCTGCCTGCTGTCGCCTTGCTTGAAGTTGCGCTCAACGGCGAGGGAGAATGACGCTACGGAGATACCGTTAGGAGTAGTCCGCAAATCGGGGTCGGCAGTAAGCCTGCCCATAAGTATAATTGAATTAAGCATATTTCTTCCTCCAATTACGCGTCGAGCTTGACAATGAGTGAACGGAGAACGCCGTCTGTAATCTTGTACACACGGTCAAGCTCAGCCGGAAACTCTGCGTCACTTGCGAATTTGAAGAGAACGTAGTAGCCTGTGCTTTCCTTATTGATTTGGTAAGCGAGTACACGCTTGCCCCAAACGTCAACACTGACGCTCTCCGCCTCCGCGTTAGCCTCAATAAGGTCCTGGAACTTCTTCACAACCGCAGCAATGCCCTCTTCGTCAAGTTTGCAGGAAACTATCAGAAATGATTCGTACTTTGAATTAATAGCTGCCATTTTTATTGCACCTCCTTCTGGTCTGATGGCTCCGCTCTTTGTCGGAGCAAGGATAATATGTGTCCTCCCGCGTTCAAAAAGAACAGCGGACTTCACTTTGCCACAGGCGAAAAGCCGTGACACTGACACAATGTGGAAATTATATCATCGGGAGGAGGAAAAGTCAATCTTTTTTGAAGCAGTTGCAAAAGTTTCGTAAATTCGGGGCTGTGCTACAGGCGCGGGCAGGGGAGAGGGGGAGTGCGATTTCTTTCGGAAATTGTTGAAAACCGGCAAATGGCGTGATATAATGTAACGAAAACAGGAAATAAATGTTTTCGATTGAAAAAGGACGGTGTAGGGTATATATGTCACAGGATTTTGGATTTGAGCCGTATGAAGGCAAAGAACCGTTTATATTTATCTGCTATAAAACCGAGGACAAAGCTGTCGTCTCTGAAATTGCGAGGATATTGAAGGATAAAGGAGTAAGAGTTTGGTACGATAGAGGCATTAAGCAGGGGCAGCTCTGGCGTGCGGTTATATCTGAGCATATCTGCTATTGTTCAGCCATGCTGGCTTTTACCTCTCCGAATTTTTATAAGCTCAAGAGTAATCATGATTCGGAGACACTGTTGGAGTTGGCGATGGCAAAAGACGATTACAGAAAGCCGATTTTACGAATCGAAATTGAGCAAGAAAAATTAACCGCCCATCCGCCGTTTGTTCCTTATTTATCTAACAGCAGACAGTTTTTACAATGGAATGGCAATGATGATTGCTTAACCGGAATTATCGAAATATTTGATATTATGAACTGTGTTGAAACAAGTAATGATTCGTTGACAGTTGAGGAACCGGTTTCTGAACAACCCATTTTTGAGCAATCAGTTTCTGCGCAACCCAGCAAACCGACGAATCTTGAAGATCTTAAAGATTTTAAATGTAAGAAAACAGCAGATGGTAAAGGCTGGAGACTGGTTAAATATACAGGTAATGAAGAGAATGTTACTGTGCCGGATGTGATAACCGAGATAGGTTATGAGACTTTTAGATATTGCAAATTTTTAACGAAAATAGCCATACCGAACAGCGTTACATCAATTGACAACAGGGCTTTCTATTATTGCGAATCCTTAACGCAGATAAATATACCCGACAGCGTCACATCAATCGGCGAAGGGACTTTCTTCGGTTGTTCCTCCTTAACGCAAATCACCATACCGAACAGCGTCACATCAATCGGCGGTAGTGCTTTCGAGTCCTGCTCCTTCTTAACGCAAATTATCATACCGAACAGTGTTACGTCAATCGGATATTCAGCTTTTCGGCATTGCAAATCCTTAAAGCAAATTATCATACCGAACAGTGTTACATCAATCGGAACACAAACTTTCTCTCATTGCACAGATTTAACACAAATAACCATACCGAACAGTGTCATATCAATTGGCAATTGGGCTTTCGGCGGTTGCACATCTTTAATGCAAGTCACAATACCGAACAGTGTCACATCAATTGATGGCAGAGCCTTCAAGGAGTGCTCCTCCTTAACGCAAATCACCATACCGAACAGCGTCACATCAATTGGCGGTGAGGCTTTCTATAATTGCCACAATCTGACAATATATACCACTAGACGTTCATATGCCGAGCAGTATGCTAAGGCACACGGCATAAATTACCGCCTCATATAGCCCCCTCCGCCCTCAATTTCAGGCAACACGGTATTTCCGCCGTGTTGCCTTTTGTGCAATATTTGCAATATCTGCACCCTTGCCCCGCTCCTCCCCGCACCCTCGCTCTACTCCTCCGCGCAGTAATCGGCAGATTATCTTGACGAATTTTCGGTATTGTGGTAATATCTATTAGGCGACTACCGCATAAAAGCGTCAAAGCACGAAAGCGTCACAATATAACAGTGCCTACCACACAAAATTTTCAAAACGAGGTGTTCTTTTGGAAAACAATGAAATTACTCTGAGCAAGGAATATGCCCAAATCACGGATTTATATTTCGCTGTTTGGAGCGATAGCGGAACTCCCGTAAACTATATACTGCTCGACTTCTCCGCCAAGCGTCTCGAGCGGGGAGAACAAGCGGCGGCGGAGGACCCTATCGAAAAGCGGAGAGCCCCCAAGGACGACCAATCGGATTTTGTGGAGCTTATAAAGTACTCCGCCGACGGCACTCCCATCTACAATTTCGATGAGCCGAAGAAGGATGAGGGGCAGAAGCCTAAGGACACCCGCGACGTCATAGCCGACGGCGACATTGAGGAGTTCCTCTCAGCTCTCCAAAAGGTTGACATTTTCAGCTGGAGGAACAATATGCCCTCTAACCGCGAGGGTCTTTCGTGGCGGGTTGACATCTACGCCGCCAACGACTTTAGCAAGCATATGTCAGGTCATGCGAGATTCCCCCTCGATTGGTCGCAGTTCGTGACCGCGCTCAACAAGCTTGTGGAACGCTCCTGCAAATAAATAATATAGGAGAGATATTTCAGATGTATTTCAATAAAGAAATGGAAACTATGCCGAGAAAGAAGATGGACGAGCTGCAGCTGGAGCGGCTTCGCTACATGGTGGATTACTGCTACAACAACACGGCGTTCTACCACAAAAAGCTCGGCGACGCGGGCATTACAAGCGGAGATAAGTTCAAGTGCCTGTCCGACATAAAGTACATACCGTACACCACAAAGGAGGATATGCGCGACACATATCCGACGGGAATGATGGCTACTCCCATGAAGAAAATAGTCAGAGTACACGCCTCGTCCGGCACTACGGGCAAGCCGACTGTCGGTCTGTATACTCAGGGCGACCTCGACCAGTGGGCGGATCAGGTAGCGCGTCTGTCATACGCGGCGGGAGCGAGGGAGGACGACATATTCCAGATAGCCTTCGGCTACGGCTTGTTTACGGGAGCTTTGGGGCTTCACTACGGGCTTGAGAAGATAGGCTGTACGATAATCCCCGCCTCGAGCGGAAACACCGAGCGTCAGCTCATGCTCATGCGCGATTTCGGCGTGACAGGACTGGTTGCCACTCCTTCATACGCGGTGTATTTAGGCGAGGCAGTCGCGGAGTCGGGCTACCCTATCAGCGACTACAAGCTCCGTCTGGGGCTGTTCGGAAGCGAGGGCTGTACTCCTGAGATGCGGGCGAGAATAGAGGAAAATCTCGGCGTGTTCGCCACCGACAACTACGGGCTTACAGAGGTAGGCGGACCGGGTGCGAGCGGCGAGTGCGAGCGGCGGAGCGGACTGCATTTCTGCGAGGACGCGTACCTCCCCGAGATTGTGGACAGAAACACACTCGAGCCGATAGGCGCGGGTGAGACTGGCGAGCTGGTCATCACTACTCTCGCGAGGGAGGGTATGCCGGTACTGCGCTACCGCACGAAGGACATAACGAGGCTCAACTACGAGCCGTGCGAGTGCGGCAGGACGGGCGTTCGGATGGATAAGGTTATGGGGCGTTCGGATGATATGCTGATTATCAAGGGAGTAAATGTGTTTCCGAGCCAGATAGAGAGCGTGCTTGTCAGCATGGAGCATATCGGACCGCACTACCAGCTTATTGTACGCCGCGGCAGTAACTTCATGGACAATCTTGAGGTCAAGGTGGAGCTGACAGACGCGGAGGTTTTAAGTAGCTACGGGGAGCTTGAGCAGCTCCGCACTACAATCAGGAGCAAGCTGCACAGTGTACTTGGGCTTGATTTGAAGGTAACGCTTGTTGAGCCTAAGACGCTGGAGCGTTTTCAGGGGAAGGCAAAGCGCGTACTCGATTTGAGAAACGCAGCAGACTAAAATCTATTGCCAAGGAGACAAAGCTCCAAACTGCAATCTGTTGCCAAAGAGTTAAAGTTTAGGTCAAGCCTTTTCAAAGGCTTGCGGGTTCTTAGGGTAGCACCCTAAGTCGCTCTCCGCAGAGAGCGAAACTCCCCCATCGTCAGAAAAACGCAGTGAAGGAGCAGGGAAACCCTCGTCGGGGGTTCCCCTGTGTAGGTCGCCTTGCGACCTACTTGTTGCTGATAATACCGGCTAACTATAAAACTGTTGTATTTTTAGAGGTTCACCCCATGAGGTTCTCCCACTAGGTCTACCCACTCACCACAAATTCAATGAGTTCAATTGTAAACATCCAAATACATAGCTAATCAGGAGGAATCATTTTGAAAAAATTGCTTCTCGGAAATGAAGCAGTCGCAAGAGGACTGTACGAAGCGGGCGTAACCGTAGTATCGAGCTACCCCGGCACTCCGAGCACGGAGATTACGGAGAACGCCGCCACCTACGAGGAGATATACGCCGAGTGGTCTCCCAACGAAAAAGTGTCGGCGGAGGTCGCAATAGGCGCAAGCATAGGCGGCGCGAGGTCGTTCTGCGCCATGAAGCACGTCGGGCTTAACGTAGCCGCCGACCCCATATACACTGCAAGCTACACGGGAGTAGGCGCGGGTTTCGTCATAGGAGTAGCCGACGACCCCGGTATGCACTCGAGCCAGAACGAGCAGGATTCGCGCAACCACGCGATAGGAGCAAAGCTCCCCATGCTCGAGCCGTCCGACTCCGAGGAGTGCAGAACATACACAAAGCTTGCCTACGAACTCAGCGAGCAGTTTGACACTCCCGTCATCCTGCGCCTGACAACGCGCGTTGCCCACTCACGTTCACTGACAGAGCTTGAGGAGAGAGCAGTACCCGCTTTGAAGGAGTACAAGAAGAATCCTGCTAAAAACGTAATGCTCCCCGGCTACGCCAGAGGAAAGCACGTTATAGTCGAAAAAAGAACGCTCGACTTAATCTCCTACGCCGAAACATCAGGCATAAACAGAGTGGAGATGAACAGCACCGAGATAGGAGTTATCACATCTGGCATCTCCTACTGCTACGCCAAGGAGGCGCTGGGCGACAAGGCGAGCTACCTCAAGCTGGGTATGGTCAACCCCCTGCCCGCAAAGCTTATTGAGGACTTCGCAAAGAGCGTGAAGAAGGTATATGTCATAGAGGAGCTTGACCCCGTGATAGAAAAGCACTGCAAATCACTGGGCGTAGAGCTCACAGGCAAGGACCTGTTCCCCATTTGCGGGGAGTACTCACAGACTACCGTTCGAAACCTCGTGCTTGGAGAGCAGACTGAGAGCAAGTCGCTTGATGTGAACATCCCGATTCGTCCTCCCGCAATGTGCTGCGGCTGTACTCACAGAGGCGTGTTCTACACATTAAAGAAGCTCAAGCTCACAGTGAGCGGAGATATAGGCTGCTACACACTCGGAGCGTCAGCGCCGCTTGGCGCGATGGACTGGTGCGTGTGCATGGGTGCGTCTGTCTCCGCCCTCCACGGCTTTAATAAGGCGCGGGGAGAAGCGGCGGAGAAAAGCTCCGTTGCGGTTATAGGCGACTCCACTTTCATGCACTCGGGCATAACCAGCCTTGTGGATATAGCTTACAACAAATCAAACTCGGTCACGCTGATACTCGACAACTCCATCACGGGAATGACAGGTCATCAGCAGAACCCGACTACGGGCAAGACGCTCAAGGGAGACCCCGCGGCGGCGGTTTCTCTCGAAAAGCTGTGTGCCGCTGTGGGAATCGGCAGAGTGGAAGTCGTAGACCCCTACGACTTGGGCGAGCTGGAGAGAGTGATACGGCAGGAGCTTTCGGCTGATGAGCCGTCAGTCATAATCTGCCGCCGCCCCTGCGCTCTGCTCAAGTACGTCAAGCACTCCCCGCCGCTTGCGATAAACGACAAGTGCAAGAAGTGCAAAGCCTGCATGAACATAGGCTGTCCCGCGATAAGCGTGCATGACGGCAACGTGGAAATCGACAGCACACAGTGCGTCGGCTGCGGAGTTTGCAAGCAGCTTTGCAAGTTCGGCGCGATAGAATAGGAGGGCGGACAATCATGAGTGTTAAGAGTGTTTTAATAGTCGGAGTAGGCGGTCAGGGTACTCTCCTTGCGTCTAAGCTCCTCGGCAGTGTTCTTGTCAGCTGTGGATTTGACGTGAAGGTGAGCGAGGTTCACGGAATGAGCCAGAGAGGCGGCTCGGTCGTCACATATGTGCGTTACGGCGAGGAGGTTGCATCTCCCATTATCGACTTGGGCGAGGCGGATGTGATACTCTCCTTTGAGAAGCTTGAGGCGGCGCGGTATTTGCCCTACCTCAAAAAGGGAGGAGTAATAGTCACCAACACACAGCAGATTGACCCCATGCCCGTGATTACGGGAGCGGCGGACTACCCCTCCAACATTGTCTCGGATATCGAGGCTATGGGCGTGCGTGTAGTTACCTGCGACGCTCTTGAGATAGCGAAGAAGGCGGGTTCGGTGAAGGCTGTAAACGTGGTGCTGCTGGGCGTACTGGCGAGAAATCTCGACATAGAGCGGGAGGTTTGGCTTACTGCCGTGGAGGAGAATGTACCTCCTAAATTTAGGGAGCTTAACCTGAATGCGTTTAACATGGCGTATGACGGATAGATAGAGATAAATAAAAAATGTAAGGAGAGAATGGCAATGGGCAATGTAAAAAAGTACTTTGACGAAATCGAATGTGCGCCGATAGAGGTCATGAAGTGGACTCAAAGTAACAAACTCAGGAAGATGGTAAAGGCGGCTTACGAAAATGTTCCTTTCTACAAGGACTTGTTCGACAAGCACGGAGTAAAACCGGAGGACATCGAGACAATAGACGACATAGCAAAGCTCCCCTTCACCTACAAGCAGGACTTGCGCGACAACTACCCGTTCGGGCTGTTCGCCGTGCCTAAGGACAAGCTGGTTCGCATTCACGCCTCCTCAGGCACTACAGGCAAGCAGACGGTAGTCGGCTACACGCAGGGAGACGTCGATGCGTGGAGCATAGGAGTAGCCAGAATGCTCACATCCATAGGCATTACAAAGGACGACTACGCACACATTTCCTACGGCTACGGCTTGTTCACAGGCGGACTGGGACTGCACTACGGCGCGGAGATGCTGGGAGCTACAGCTATTCCCGTATCGTCAGGCAACACACAGCGGCAGATTCAGATTATGCAGGACTTCGGTTCGGACTTCCTCTGCTGTACTCCCTCCTACGCAATGCTCATAGGAGAGACAATCAAGGACTTGGGCGTTGACCCGAAATCCTTAAAGCTCCGAGCGGGAGTATTCGGAGCAGAGCCGTGGACTGAGGGCATGAGAAAGCAGATTGAAGAGCTTCTCGACATCAAGGCATACGACATCTACGGGCTTTCCGAGATAGCAGGACCGGGCGTAGCGGGAGAATGTGAGTACCAGTGCGGTATGCACGTTCAGGAGGACTTCTTCTACCCCGAGATAATCGACCCCGACACAGGCGAGGTACTCCCCGACGGCGAGTACGGCGAGCTGGTGTTCACCTGTATCGGCAAGGAGGCACTGCCGCTTGTACGCTACAGAACGCGCGACATATGCAAGCTTGACAGAACTCCGTGCAAGTGCGGACGCACGACCGTGCGTATGGCAAAGCCTAAGGGACGTTCGGACGATATGCTCATTATAAGAGGCGTAAACGTGTTCCCGAGCCAGATTGAGTATGTACTCCTCCAGCTTGGCTTCTCCGCGAACTATCTCATTATAGTTGACCGCGAGAACAGCCTCGACAGAATGACCGTTAAGGTGGAGATGACCGAGTCGATGTTTACCGATACTGTCAAGGGCATTGAAGCTCTCGAAAACTCCATAGCGGCAAAGATGCTCTCAGTTTTGGGAGTAAGCACTAAGATTAAGATAGTAGAGCCTAAGAGCCTCCCGCGCAGTGAGGGCAAGGCGAACAGAGTTGTTGACAACAGAGTGCTTGTCGATTAATTAAGAGAAGGAGTGAAACTAAAATGTTTATTAAACAGCTTTCTATTTTCGTAGAAAACAAGCCGGGGAGACTGGCTGAGATTACCGAAACTCTCGCGGCGGCGCAGATTGACATAAGAGCTATATCCGTAGCCGATACAACCGACTTCGGAATCCTCCGCCTTATTGTAAATAAGCCTGATGCGGCGTGTGAGGCACTCAAGGCGGCGGGACTGACAGTCACGCTCACAAGCGTAATAGCGGTAGGTATAGATGATGTGCCGGGCGCGTTCTCCGTAGCCCTTCGCCTGCTCGCCGATGCTGACATAGGGGTGGAGTATATGTACGCCTTTATCAGCAGAGACGAGGGCAAGGCGTTCGTCATTCTGCGCGTAGACGACGAGAAGTCGGCGGTTGAGGTGCTGGAAAAAGGCGGTATCGTGAGTATCCCCTCCGAGAAAATTTACAATATGTAGATAATTACAATGGAATAATCAATCAGAGCCGCGTGCGGGGAGATGGGAAAATCCTCCTGCACGCGGCTTTTGTGTCTGTATAATGGGGTTAAACCCCTCGCCTTTCAGGCGGTAGTGGGTTTAGTTTTCTTTCAATTAGAAGTGTCAGCAGAATGTCAGTAATAAGTAGGTCGCAAGGCGACCTACACATGGGAACCCCCGACGAGGGTTCCCATGCTCCCTCACTGCGTTTTTCTGACGATAAAGGATTTCGCCATCTGCGGATGGCGACTTAAGACTCTGTCTTAAGAATCTGCAAGCCTTTGGAAAGGCTTGACCTAAACTTTTCAGTCTTTGACAACAGATTTTAGTTTTCGTAAATTCATAATTTGTTTGTTGTCAAAACGTGTTGCAAATGGTATGATAGTATACTGTAGAATATCGTGGAGAGTACTGTGCAGATGTACAAATATCGTCCGAAAGGCGGCTTACATAATTTGGAGAACCAAGAACGCAGAAATGATGTTATAATAGGGAGGAATCCCGTACTGGAAGCTCTCAGAGGAGAGCGTGAGATTGACACTGTTTTCGTCGCAAAGGGCGACAGAACGGGAGTAATCAAGAAAATCGCGGCAATGGCGGCGGAGAAGGGAATCCCCGTCAAGGACGTCTCGCCGCAGAAGCTCGAATTTATGGCGGCGGGAGAGAATCATCAGGGAGTATGTGCCGTCGCGGCTGTCAGGAAATATGTCTCGGTGGACGACATCTTCACAATAGCAGAGGAGAGGGGAGAGCCTCCCTTCATCATCATTGCCGATGAGATAGCCGACCCGCACAATTTAGGCGCGATAATCCGCACGGCAGAAGCAGTCGGAGCACACGGCGTAATCGTACCCAAACGCCGCGCCGCAGGGCTTACCGCCTCAGTCGGACGAGCAAGCGCGGGTGCGGTGGAGTATGTAGCCGTTGCGCGCGTGTCAAATTTAGCGCAGACGATAGACATCCTCAAGGATAAGGGAGTTTGGGTATACGCCGCCGACATGGACGGCGGCAATTGGTGTCAGACCGACATGACAGGCGCAGTCGCCCTCGTAGTCGGAGGAGAGGACGGCGGAGTGGGACGGCTGATAAAGGAGAAGTGCGACTTCGTGCTGTCCCTCCCGATGAACGGGCAGATAAATTCGCTCAACGCCTCAGTTGCGGGAGCGGTGTTCATGTACGAAATAGCAAGACAGAGAGCCGGAATAGAGGCAATCAACAAGAAGAAGTAATGGCGATAGGAGTAGCAGTCGCAAAAGTAGCAACAGTAGTAGCAGTAGGACATTATCTTCGCCGAAAGGGTGGTATTTATGGCGCGTCGGTTTTCAAATCCATTTCAAAATCCATATATAGACCCGAACTCCAAGAACGGCGAGGCGGGGTATAACTTCGACATCGTCATGGAGGAGGCGCGCGAGCGTCTGGCGGGGCGTATCCGTCCTAAGGCGAGGTCGTTTGAGCTGAGTAAGGAGCATATTTTCGGCAATGGCAGACCCAACCGCCCCGATAGAGCAAGATTTAAGATTGATATAAAGAACGATTTTAACGGACAGGCTATCACTCCGCAGTCGCTTGAATCGATGAAGTACTCCTCTAGCTACCGCCCTACGGGCAATGTGGGAGATAAGGTCACCGACACACATCTGAGCAGCTTAAAATACGCCGCATTGGCGGGCAGGAAGCAAGCTCCGCCGAGGGACTTGTCCTTCCTCTCCGACCCGCAGTCGAGATACGAGGTCAAGGGCAAAAAGGAGCTGTCAAAGCGCAGAGATACCGAGCGTCTCTCCGAGCCTACAAACGTTCGGCGAGATAAGCTTCTGCAAATGCTCCCCGAGGAACAGCGCGAGATACCCGAGGAGATGGCGGAGGAGATACTCGAGAAGAGCGATATGAAGCAACGCGCCTTAGGCAAAATCATAGAGCCGAGGGAGAAGAAAAAGCGATTTTCAACAGGCGGCGATTTGAGCGTCCTTTTCGGCGACAGAGGCGACCCCGCCGAGCAGTTCAAGAAGAGGGAGCTTGACGCCCCTCCGAGAGCCGAGAAGCTCCCCGCGCAGGACGGCATGGAGGAGAACAATCAGCAGCTCCCCGAGTTTTACAGTGAAACGAGAAACTGGAGTGAAATAGACAGCGAAAACCCCTCGTGGTCGGAGATTCAGCAGCACACCGTGACCATAGTTCCGAAGCCGCAGAACGACCGAAAACGCCGCGCGGAGAAGCAGGGGCGGTTTGTCGATGATTTTGCCTACGACCCGAATAACAGGTACAGACCTATCCCGGGCATGGCTCCGAGGCGTATGCCCATGCGGCGCGACAGAAGTCAGTATGACCCGCTCTCCATGTACAACCCCCACGCCGCCGACAGGCGCATGAGCCCCGAGGAGCTGAGGGATATTCTCGCGCGAGAGGAACACGGTCCCGGAAATCTCCTCCCTCCCGAGGGTATCACAAAGCCGGAGCTTATCAACGCGTGGTACGACACGTACAGCGCGGCATTCCGCGCCGAGGAGGACAGAGAGGCGAGAGAACGCTTCAAGGCACAGTACGAGAATCCTGTCTCGCGATACAGAGGAATGCGTCAGCCCGCCGAGGCACAGCGGCATCCCGCCTCAGAGGGCAGGAGGTATCAAAAGGCACAGCGGAGCTTTCGGCGTACATCCGATTCGGAGGAGATGCGACGCCGTCAGATGGAGGCGGCACGGCGCGGCTACGACTACGCGCAGGGCGTGATAGAGGAGAACAAGCAGCGCGAGCTTGAGGCTCAGCGGCAGAAGCTCCTTCAAATGCAGGAGGCACAGGCGGCACAGCTTCTGGCGCGGCAGAATATGCAGGCTCAGAGGATAAAGCAAATTCAGCAAATGCAGGTAGCACAAGCGGCACAGGCGCAAATGCAGATGCAACAAAACTATATGCAGAATTATATGCAGGGGTATCCGCCCGCGCAAACTCCGCAAAGTCCCAATGCCCAAAGGGGTGGCGGACAAAGCTCAGGCGGCAGGAGCGGCGGCAACTCCAAGCGGTGAGCGTGAGGAGTAGAGGCGCGGCGGCGCATGAGGGCAGGTTGCGGCGAACAAGGCATTTACAGCTACAGCGAAAGGGAAGGTCATAATTTATGGGATTTGAAGATTTTGAGGACAACAAGGGCTTTGAGGCAGAGGATATCGACTTAGACAGCGGAGCAACTCCGTCAATGGGTACGAGCCGCACAAAGGCAAGCAGGAAGAAGGGCTTGAAGGGTACAGACTCCCCTGTGCCTCAAGTTTCCAAGAGAGACCGATTCGGTCGCCGCGGAGGAGACGAGATATTGGGGGAGGGAGCTGATATGATTGCTCCCGAAAAGCCTACGAGAATCTCCACAGGCGGCGCAGGCAGGGCGAAAACGGAAGAGCCTTCTAAGCCTATAATGAAATCGAACTCCTCGTTCTCCTACCTCTTTAACGGCGAGGACGACACAAGCAGTATGCACATGAACACCACCGCCGAGCGTCTGGCGGGGCTGTATATGTCGGGGGAGGAGAGCGAGGCGGACGACGCCTTCTCGCAGGCGGGAACTGTCATGCTTTCGCAGATGCAAAGACCCGTCTACAACAAAGCCGAGGAGGCGGACGACTACGCGAATTTTGAGCCTACTCACAGCTATACGGACCTTGCGGAGATAGAGAGAACCAAACCTTCCGAGGAGGAGAAAAGCAGCAGATTTTCTAAAAGCAAATCGGGCGGAGACGATAAAGGCGAATCGGGAGGCAAGGGCTTTTTCAAGAAGTGGGGCAAGGGAGATAAGAACGCCGATTCCGATAAAAACGAAGCTTCGCAAAATCCCTCAAATTCCGATTCTCAAAATCCCAACACCCAGTTTATGCCTGAGATGATGACAGGCATGGCGAACGACCCCGCAACGGCACTCATGCAAATGCAGATGATGCAAAACCAGATGATGAACCCGCAGATTCCCCCTAACGGAATGTTTCCTTACGATATGGGTATGGGGATGTATCCGCAGTATATGCCGTATATGGGAAATCCTCAGATGATGAATCCACAGGCGATGCCGCCGCAGATGATGCCCCCCTACCCAATGCAGCAGATGCCGCCCGCCCCCGTGGGCTACGTCTATCAGGCGGGCTATGTGCCTATAGAACAGCTCCGCTCCGGCAGGAGACCGAGCCCCGTTCGCCGCCGCAGGCAAGCTCCTCAGGCGCGTCCGGCACACAGATATGACGCACTGCCCGAGAGGGAAGATGTATACAACCTCCCTCCGATTGAAACGGCGGAGAATCCTCCTCTGCCTTCAAGAGAGCAGATTGACAGAATGGTTCGGTACAACGAGGACGGCAGGAGAAAGAACGAGGAGATGAATCTGCCGGAGATAATCCCCGAGGAGTATGTATTTTCCAATGAGTATTCGGATGAACTCGAAAATGCAGCAGTCACAGCCGCATACAGCACTCCTTCCTTCACGCCGACAGCAACTCCTCCTGCCGCAAAGCCGCAGGAGACGGCGGATAGAGGTGCGAACGATACCTCCCACTCAAGATTTAAGCGCAGGGAGACACAGGAAGGTCGGCAGAACGCCGCGCCTTCATACTCAGTGAACCCGTCGCCATCCTACGATCCTTACTCCGCGCAGTCGCCGCAGTCCTCGCAAACTCCCGCACAGAGCGAATCTCCGAGAAGGAGTACTCCGAGCATGGAGACAGGGAGTAGAGAGACAGGGGGCAGCGTACAGTCGGAGGCGGCAGGCGGCTCATCCTCCCGCTTTTCGAGGAGGGGAGGCGCGTCCGCGAACACTCCGAACTCCGCGAACCCCGCACAGCAGGCGCAGGGAGTTCCCTCGCAGGGAGTACAGCAGGGCGGAACTCCGCAGAGTATGCCGCGAGGAGGACAGGAGGGCGGTAGTACCCCTCAGTTCGCACCGCAGTCGCAGAGATTTGCACCGCGTTCACCTCAAGGTGGCACTCCTCAGAGTACGCCGCAGGGATTACCATCGCAAGGAGTACAGCAGAGCAGCACTCCTCAGGGAAATGCACCGCAGGGCGGAACTCCTCAGAGTATGCCTCGAGGAGGACAACATGGCGATAGTACCCCTCAGTCCGCGCCGCAGTCGGCACAGTCGCAGAGATTCGCGCCGCGTTCACCTCAAGGCGGCACTCCTCAGAGTACGCCGCAGGGAGTACCATCGCAAGGGGTACAGCAGAGCAGCACTCCTCAGGGAAATGCACCGCAGGGCGGGCGATTTAAGCGCAGGTAAGCAATAGCACATACTTATACTACTACGCATTTAAAACCATTGTATCTTTGCGGTCTTTTTTCCGCCTGACTTCGTTGTCCTTCTTGACTTGCGTCCAGCAAGCCTGCGTCGTTCGCCTTGTCAGACGAAAAAAATCCTCGCAAATCTAACAATTCTTTTAAACGCGGAGCAGTATTAATCGCAGGAGGGGAGTCGCTTGGACGAACAGACAGAAAAACCCGGGTACGGCATTAATTATCTGAGAGGGAAGAAGCGACCTCGTCCCGAAGGCGCGGTCATACGCGAGATAAAGGCGATGCCGATACCCGTAGCATGGGGAGTAAAGCCGAAAACCTCGGCGGCGGATTCGTTTATATTGATTAGAGGTTCTATCTTCATCGAGCGGCTGAATGTGCGGCTCATGCCTAAGGCAAACGAGGACGACGAGCTTCTGTCGGCAATCAGCACAGCGGAGAGAAACTCGTATTTTGACAGCGAGGAGAGCTTCGACGAGCAGTACGACGAGTATGACAGCTACGACAGCTATAGCCGCACCGAGTTCAACTACAGGAATAAGGACGCGGCGGACGAGGTGAAAATAGGGCTTCCCAAGAAGAAAAACAAGATAATTTTCAGAATGGTTGTCGGCTTGATAACCTGCGCGTTTCTCTCGATGATAGAGATACTGCCGGAGATGGGCGAGGATATTGCTCCTATGTTCCTCCCCGACAGGTCGCCGTACATATACCTCACCATAAACATGGTTATCGCGCTTGTTGTGATTTTCCTCCAGAGAGATGTCATAGCGAGCGGAGTATCGGCACTGCTGAGAAAACGAGTGACGGCGGATTCTCTCATTGCCGCCGCCTGTTTTATCAGCGTGGCACACGTGACCACTCTCTTTATCTACCACGCGGTGACGAAGGAGGAGATAACACGTGTACTGACAGCTCCTCTGATATTCGCGCTTCTGATAAACGATTTCGGTCTGCTGATGAAGGCACTTCGGATGCTGCGGAATTTCCGATACATTCTCCACGAGAAAATATACAACGTAGCCAACATCTGCGGCGACGAAAAGCAGTGTCCCTCCCTCATAAAAGCGGCGGGAGGAAAAGGCAGCTCCGTATTCTACCGCTCAAAGACGGTGTACCTCAACCGCCTTCTTGAGATAATGTACGAGGACGATTTTATCGAAACCAAGCTCACGGCGTTGTCGCCCTACGTTTTGGTGGCGGCACTCATAGCAGGAACAGCGGGAGGCATAATCGGCGGCAGCGTAATAAGCGCGGTCTACTGCCTCGGCGCGGTGGTGGTGGCGGGTATTCCGTCATGCAGAACGCTTTGCATGAACTTGCCGCTAAACGTCTCCTCCATAGGGCTTTCAAAGAAGGGAGTAATGCTCTCGGGCTGGTCTGCCGTAGAAAATTTCGGTCACGTGAAGAATGTGCTTGTCGATTCGAAGGAGCTTTTCCCTAAGGGCTTTGTCGAGTCGGTCAATATCGTCAACCGCTCGCGCTTTAAGCAAAGGGATATGCTCAGACTTATGGCGTCTCTTGCCGTTGCGTCAAAGGGCGCGCTTGCCGATATTTTTGACGATTTTCTCGCCAAACAGCGAAACTCTCTCTTTAAGATAGAGAATTTCAAATACGAGGCGGGGCTTGGCATATCCGGCTTTATTTCGGGCAGGGAGCTGATTTTGGGTAAGCCCGAGATGCTCATTATGCACGGCGTAAAGGATGTCCAGTCGGTAAACCACGACACAGCAAGCGAGAGAGACGGCAGAGTAGTGATGTTCTTCTCGGTGGACGGTCACTTTACAGGCGTTCTCGAGATAAGATACAAGCCCAATCCCGAAATAAGCGACGCTATCAACCTTCTGACTAAGGAGGAGGTAACTCTGCTTATCAACACAAACGACGCCAACATAACTCCGGGGCTTATCTACAATGTGTTCGACATTCCGTCAAGGCGCGTTCGTGTGCTTGACGAAAACGCGGGCGGGGAGTACGAAAAGCTGACGGGAGTTATCACGAACGACGAACCTGCCTACGCGGTCACGTCGGACAACTTCCTCTCCTTCGCGGAGCTTTTGAAGACGAGCAACAGACTAAGCTCCTCGCTCATGCTGTCCTCCTATTTGCAGCTTATATGCTTTGGGCTGACGCTCATGCTGGTCACTGTTTTGTGCTGTTTTTCCGCAGATTCGGCGGTAGTACCCGCCCAGCTCCTCCTGCCGCATATGTTCTGCCTGCTGGCTACATTGGTGGGATTTGTTAGGAAGCTGTAGGGTTGTGACGCACAAAACTCGGCGTTGCCATAGGAAAAAACACGCCTATCCACCTCCAACCAAAAACTGTGAAAATTGCACAAAATATCCCTGTTGAATTAACTCAATAGGGATATTTTTTTAATTGGGCAATTATTATGTTGAAATAATTGTATATATACTATATAATTATTTGAGATAAGTGAAATGAATTTGTAAAAGTGTTTGCAGAGCGGCTGTTTAACCTACATATACCTTCATTTCCTTAGGCAGTAGAGATAATACAAGAAAGGGGTTTTTAACCTTGAAACAGTATCCCGCGCAAAACATTCGCAATATTGTTGTCTCCGGACACAGTAATTCCGGAAAGACATCCCTGTGTGAGACTATGCTTTTTATCGCAGGAGTTACAGATAGAATAGGTAAGACTGCGGACGGAAATACAGTCTGTGACTTTGACCCTGAGGAGATTAAGAGAGTTTGCTCCATATCGGCGGCATTCGCGCCGTTTGAGTGGAAGGGCTGCAAGCTCAATGTTATAGATGTACCCGGACAGCTCGATTATATAGGCGGAATGAGTGAGGGCTACAGAGCCGCCGAGTGCGCTTTGATAGTAGTTTCCGGCAAGTCGGGCATAAGCGTAGGAGCTGAGAAGGCTGTAAAATTTGCAAACCAGAGCGGTATGTCGAAGATTTTCTTCGTCAACAAGCTTGATTCGGAGAGTGCGAACTTCTATAAGGTTCTCGACGGACTTAAAGAGTCCTTCGGCACGTCGGTTTGCCCCGTAGTAGTGCCGGTTATGGACGGAAACAAGGTAAAATGCTACGTCAACCTGATAAGCAAAAAGGCGTACACCTTCGCGGGAACTAAGCTCACCGAGATTCCCATGCCCGAGATGAGCGGACAGATGGAGGAGTTGTACGCGGCGATAAGCGAAGCTATCGCGGAAACCAGCGACGACTACATGGAAAAATTCTTCTCCGGCGAGGAGTTTACCGAGGAGGAAATCTCCACCGGACTGATAGCGGGAGTAAAATCGGGTGCTATAGCCCCCGTATACTGCGGCGTTTCCGCAGACGGCGCGGCTGTGGAGCTTCTCATGAGCGGCTTGCAGAAGCTTGTCCCCTCCCCCGCAGAGGTAAAGCCGGAGATTGCAATTGACAAGGACGGCAATGAGATTGAGATAAACGTGAGCGAGAGCGACCCTACCGCTGCGTTTGTATTTAAGACAGTAGCCGACCCGTTTGTCGGAAAGCTCTCCTTCTTCAAGGTGGTAGCAGGCAAAATCGCCTCCGACTCACAGGTTGTCAATGAGCGTACAGGTCAGCCGGAGAAGATAGGCAAGACGATTACAGTAAGAGGAAAGAAGCAGGAGGACACCGCGTACATAGGCGCAGGCGACATAGGTGCTGTAACTAAGCTCGCGGGCGTTTTGACGGGCGACTCCATTTGCAGTCAAAAGCGCGTAGTTAAGTTCAAGGGCGTTGATTTTGTTGCTCCTTCACTCTCCATGGCTGTACTCCCCAAGACAAAGGGCGAGGAGGACAAGATTGCTCAGGGACTTATCAGATTGACCGAGGAGGACCCGTCCTTCGCATTCTACACCAACCACGAAACACATCAGATGATTATAAGCGGTCAGGGAGACCAGCATATCGACGTTATCGTATCAAAGCTCAAAACCAAGTTCAATGTAGACGTAAAGCTCAAGATTCCCAAGGTGCCGTACAGAGAGACAATACGTCAGACAGTGTCGGTGCAGGGCAGACATAAGAAGCAGTCGGGCGGTCACGGTCAGTTCGGAGACATCTGGGTTCGCTTCGAGCCGTCAGAGTCGGAAGGACTTGAGTTCGCCGAGGAGGTAGTAGGCGGCTCAGTGCCTAAGAACTTCTTCCCCGCAGTCGAAAAGGGACTTCGCGACTCCATGGTCAAGGGTGTGCTTGCCGGATACCCCGTTGTGGGCGTTCGCGCCGTGCTGTATGACGGCTCGTACCACCCTGTCGACTCCTCCGAAATGGCGTTTAAGACAGCGGCGTACATCGCCTTCAAGGACGGTATACCCAAGGCAAAGCCCACACTGCTTGAGCCTATAGGAATCCTGCGTGCCTACGTTCCCAACGAGAACACCGGCGACGTTATGGGCGAGGTCACAAAGCGCAGAGGACGCGTTCTTGGAATGAATCCCGCTCCAGATGATTTGCAGGAGCTTTCGGCGAATGTTCCTATGGCGGAGATGGGCGACTTTGCCACATTCATGCGCCAGTGTGCTCAGGGCAGAGGATACTTCTCGCTCGAGTTTGAGCGTTATGAGGATGCACCTGCCATGGTCGCGCAGAAGGTCATAGAGGAAGCAAAGGCGGAGAGCGACGCGGAGTAGGAGAAAGAAGCTGAGTAGGAGACGGAGCAGGGAAGGGAAGAACCTGCTCGGACAAGAATCTACGCAAGCAGAGCCTACGCGGACAAGAACCTCCGCAGGCAAGAATCTGCACAGACTGACATTACTATAATAACCGGCGGAGAGTACTTTCACAGTATGAAAGTACTCTCCGCGTTTT
The DNA here is from genome assembly GCA_031262985.1 of Oscillospiraceae bacterium. Classification (GTDB taxonomy): domain Bacteria; phylum Bacillota; class Clostridia; order Oscillospirales; family Acutalibacteraceae; genus JAISGQ01. The sequence goes on along the minus strand of JAISGQ010000043.1, from coordinate 21,249 downwards.
TTATTTGGAGAAATCAGACAAACAATCATAACGGGCAGAGAGGCGGCATAACTATATACAAAACAAGCTGTGTAGTGGAACTGCTATAACTGCAAAGGGAGTGGAATTAATGTTCATATGGTCTGTAAAAACATCAAAGCGGGAGCTTATAATTCTCGCTGTCGGTATTCTCGTGTTCATCGCCGCCGTGTGTTACGTCGTGTGGCCCAGAGGCGCAGCCCGTACCTCCGCAATGGTGAAGGACGGCTACAGCGTGCTTGCCTCCACGGAGGATGAGCGGGCGAAGTTCTTGACGCAGTTCGGGTGGAACTTCGACAGCACTCCGCTGGAGGTCAAGGAGATAATCGTGCCTGTTAATTTCGACGACGTATACAAGGAGTACAATGAAATCCAAAAGGCGCAGGGCTTCAATCTCGAGTGGTACAGAGGGGAGCGGCTCAAACGCTGGACATATCTCGTCACGAACTACCCCGGAGTGAGCGACACCATAGTGGCGAACCTCCTCGTCAAGGACGGCAAGGTCGTGGGAGGAGATATATGCTCCACCGCTCTGGACGGATTCATGCACGGGTTTGACCCCGAAAAATACGCGGAAGAAATGATAAAGCAGGCGTCGGCAAACGCCAACTCCGAGGTGGAGCAAAACCGTATTCTCGACGGGGAAATCCCCGAGAATGAGGACGCGAAGCCCGAGGAGGACTGATACAGCGAAAAACAAATAACTGCGGCAGGTTTCACCGTGCCGCAGTTATTTGTTTGCGCTGTATCAATTCATCATTCATCATTGGAGCTAAATCACGTTCTTATACATATATTTTGTTATCTCGCTGCACACAGCGTATACTCCCTGAGAATCTCTCTTAGAAGACGCACCTGTAGTAACGACTACAACTCCGTCGCCTGTTGAGGGGTTGTAGGACATAAGCGCGAGAACCCCGTAAGCGTTGCCTGTGTGGTAGTATAGCTCGCTTTCTCCGTAAAGATTGGCTTTGTAGCGAAGCGGCATACACTGACTGAATGAGCCGCCGTTCGCACTCTTTGTAAAGAGCATTTTTTCTATTACAGCAACAGACTCAGGAGTAAGAATCCTCACACCGTTATACTCCCCGTCGTTTGCGAGCATAGCAACCATTTTAGCCAAGTCCTCTGCACTGCAGGTAAGTCCTCCCGCAAAGGCACTGGTGTTGTTTCCGGGGGTGGAGCTGCCCTTCTTGCCCTTAGAGGTGGATACGCTTCTTGCAACTTTGCCGCTGCTGTAGTACAGAGTGGCGAGCTTGCTTGTTCCGCTGATAGCACCCGGAGAAAAGGCCGCATCCATGCCGAGAGGGTTAAATACATTGCTTTTAGCGTAGGAGGTCAAAGTCTTTTTTGCCGCAACCTCGAGTGTTGAGCCGGCTACACCTACCGCGTAATTGTTATACATCCACATACCGGATGACCCGACTGTTCCTTTTCGGTAATTCCCCGATGCTTTGAGCTGCTTGAGCGTGCCTGCTTTAGTACTGCTGTAACCGAGGCTTTTCAGTGTAGAGGTATGCGAGAGCAGACTTTTGAGGGTAACCGACTTTGGCAGTGTTGCCCCCCAATACGTGCCGATTTTGGCATTAATATCCACAATGCCCTGCTCCTGCATCTTCATTGCGTTAATCGCAACGGCTACCTTTGAGATAGACGCGACACGAATTTTCGTGTCAGATGCCATCTTTTTTGTTTTTTTAGTTGCGTAGCCGTAGTTGTATGTGTTGGTGACCTTCCCGTCATTTATAACTGCCACCTGTATGCCTACCGCACCGTATTTTTTCGCAACACTGTTGACATTGCTTTGCGGAGAGGAGCTTGAATTTGATGAAGAAGATGTAGAAGCGGTGGACTTCTTGCTGTACTGGCTTGTAATCCAGCCCGTTTTACTCGAGGTAAACTGAACCTTGTACCAAACTCTGCCTTTGCTGTCCTTAGCTTCGCTTAAATATGTGTAGGTCTTCCCCTTTGCGGCTGAGCCGACCTTTGAGTAGCTTGTACCCGCTCCGCTTCGAACATTGACCGTACCGCCGGTTACAGTGATGATTGTCTTTTTCGCCTCGGCAGGAGGCGGTACAGTTGGTGTCGTTACAACGGTAGACTTCTTGCTGTACTGGCTTGTAATCCAGCCCGTTTTACTTGAGGTGAACTGAACCTTGTACCAAACGCAGCCTTTGCTGTCCTTAGCCTCACTTAAATATGTGTAGGTCTTGCCCTTTGCGGCTGAGCCGACCTTTGAGTAGCTTGTACCCGCGCCGCTTCGAACATTGACCGTGCCGCCTGTTACAGTGATGATTGTCTTTTTCGTTGCAGTAGGGGAAGTTGTCGGTGCGGTTGTAGTCTCCGTAGTGGATTCTGTAGTAGTTTCCGCAGTCGTCTCCGTAGTCGTCTCTGTAGTCGAACCCGTGGTAGTCTCCGCAGTCGATTCCGTAGTAGTCTCCATGGTAGTCTCCGTGGTAGTCTCCGCCGCAGATACGTTTACAGCTCCCGAAAAATTTGCGGGAGCGGCGACAGTCACAACTGAGAACATAGCCGCAAATACAAGCAGCAATGATAAGATTTTCTTGAATTTCATTTTTGATAACCCTTTCCTTTGTTCTCCTAACCGCACAAGTCAAAGCGGTTTCCTTGGTTTTCATACCGTTTTAAATTGAGAATTAGTATCAGATATATTCAATTCGCAATTATTGTCATATAATATCACAAATGTATCACACAGTCAACTATTTATTCAAATATATGGCGTAAAAATATACTGCCCCACACCATATAAGGCGCAGGGCAGCATAAAAAATTTCGCCGAAAGACGGATATTTTACATTTTTGCCGATATCATTTAAATCACGTTCTTATACATATATTCCGTTATTTCACTGCACACGGCGTATACTCCCTGAGAATCTCTCCTGATAGACGCCCCTGTTGAAACGACGACCACTCCGTCGCCTGTGGCAGGGTTGTAGGACATAAGCGCGAGAACACCGAAAGCATGACCTGTGTGGTAGTAAAGCTCGCTTTCTCCGTAAAGATTATCCTTATAGCGAAGAGTGAGGCACTGAATGAATGAGCCGCCGTTTTCCGTTTTTGCAAAAAACTTCTCCTCGAGTGCCGCGACAGATGCGGGAGTAAGAACTCTCACTCCGTTATATTCGCCGTTGTTCGCGAGCATAGCCACCATTTTAGCCAAGTCCTCAGCGCTGCAGGTAAGCCCACCGGCAAAGGCATTGATATTGCTTCCGGGTTTGGAGCTTCCCGTCATCCTCTTTGAGGATGATACGCTTCTCGAGACGTTGCCGCTGGCAGCGTACAGAGTGGCAAGCTTATTTGTTTTGCTTAAAGCCCCCGGCCAAAAAGACGCGTCCATGTCCAGAGGAGTAAACACATTGGTTTTTGCAAAAGAATCCAATGACTGTTTTGACGCAAGCTCAAGTGTTGAGCCGGCGACGCCTATAGCGTAATTGTTATAAGCCCACGAATCGGACGCGCCAACAGTTTTGTTTCCGTAGCTTGCACCTCTTTTAAGCTGTTTTAAGGTGTCCGCCTTGGTGGCGATGTAGCCGAGCCTCTTGAGCGTAGATGTATGTGTGAGCAGATTTTTGAGAGTGACCGACTTCGGCAGTTTTGCTCCCCAATACTCGCCGATTTGAGTATTAATATCGACAATGCCCTGCTCCTGCATCTTCATTGCGTTAACCGCAACCGCTACCTTTGAGATAGACGCGATACGAATCTTTATGTCAGTCGCCATCTTTTTTGTATCCTTCGTTGCGTAGCCGTAGTTGTATGTACCTGTAACCTTCCCGTTATCTATAACCGCAACCTGCAAGCCTACCGCGTTGTATTTTTTTGCAATACGGTTGACGTTGCTTTGCGGCGAGGAGGGCAGTTCGGTCGCCTTGGGCGATTTCGGTGAATCGGTCGCCGATTTCTTGCCGTATTTGCCGGCAATCCAACCCGTAGTACTGCCGGTAAACTGAATTTCATACCAAAGTGTTCCGTGTTCGTCCGTTGCCTGAGACAGGTAATCGAAAACTTCTCCCTTTGAGGCAGAACCGATTTTCGGGGAGTTTGAATCTGCACCGCTTCTGACATTAATCATATCGCCTGTTATGGTGATGGTTATCCTGTCCGCAGCAGCAGTAGCCGCAGTAGTAGGAGCGGCAGTAGTTACGGCAGTAGTGGTGGTAGTAGGCACAGTAGTAGTTACGTTAAGAGATTCAGAGGCGGGCTGTGCCTCTGTCTCCGACACATCTGCGCTTTCAAGGGGAGCCGAGAAAAAGTAGCCGGATAAACCGGATATAACTATAACTAAAAATATCGCCGCAAATATCAGAAGTAGGGATAAAAATTTCTTCTTTTTCATTTTAAACAACCCTTTCCTTTGCTTGCCTGTGTATTTCATTATATGGATAGAGCGGCATGAAGTCAATACAGCTTTCGGCATAATCTTGCAATTTTCAATTTTTCTGTTATCTGTTCCCATTTCCTGATTTTTGAACTATACTGCTCTTGGTCTATTTTGGTTTTCTCTGGTCTATTTTTTGTTTCGCAACTTAAAGTTTAACTGGACGACCTCTTTTAATCAACTTTTTTATTTGATTGGGCAATTCATTTTACAGTTTGCCTGAATTTGAAATGAAGCAGTATTAATAATTCCTTAAAATGGAAGTAATAAATATCTCGCTAAACATCATAATAGTAATGCAAACGCAGTTGAAAAATAAAATTTCAAAATTTCAAGGAGTTGTATTATAATGGCTAACAGTAAGCAGAGTCTCGTACCTGAGGCAAGAGATGCACTTAATAAGTTCAAGATGGAAGCAGCTACAGAAGTAGGCGTAGACCTTAAGCAGGGCTATAACGGTAATCTGACATCTAAGCAGGCCGGTTCAGTTGGCGGACAGATGGTTAAAAAGATGATCCAGTCCTATGAGAACAGCATAAAGTAGTTAAAGCTACCGCTTTATCTTTATAATGTTTATTATGCTATAGGATAGCATAAAGTATACCGGTCGGACTTATAGTCCGACCGGTATACTGATGTCGTTTGATGTATTATCCCTGCCGAGCATACTTGTAATTTCTGCCTGACAGTATTATAATATCAGTCGGAGACGAAGAAACAGCGTCGTCTTTCAGAAACTATTAGGAGGGTAATACTTATGTTTGATTACAATGCAGTCTTAAAGGCAAACCCTGCCGGAGTACTTGCTACTGCGGATGGAGGCAAAGTTGCGACCCGCGTGTTCCAGTATCTTTTTTCAGACGGCAGCAAGGTGTATTTCTGCACAAGCAGTGAGAAGCCCGTTTACTCCCAGCTTCAGGCGAATCCCTACGCATCGTTCTGCACCTACGCGGCGGATTTTGCTCCTGTGCTGTCGGTCAACGGCAAAGTTGTCTTCGTGGAGGACATAGCACTCAAAACCCGCGCGTTAGACGAGAATCCGAGCATTAAGGGGATATATGGAGAGCCTACAAATCCCGTATTCAAGCTGTTTTACATTGATACAGAAATAGTGGAAACATTCAGCTTCACGGAAGGACCTAAAACCTACACGCTGTAGTGCGAGCAGTATACTGATTATATGACTATGACGAACCCTCCCTGATTGCAGTTTCGGCAATCAAGGAGGGTTTTTGTTTCGTTCTAATACACCGGAGTAGTATAATGCTTTACTCCACCTTTTCAAACGCACCCTTAGGGCAGTAGCGCATACAAATTCCGCATTTTATGCACTTCTTCTCGTCTACAACAGGCAGCGAGTAAATATCCTCCTGAGTGATTGCGCCCTTAGGACAAACCGCGATGGAGGGACACCTGTGATTCTGCGGGCATTTCTTTGGGTTTACTGTGATAGGCATTTGCTATTCCTCACTTTCTGTGTTGAAGTTGAATTGTGGTGGGAGGAGGAGAGGTTTGGGGCGATATAGGCCAGATGGGGAAACAGAGGAGTTCGGAAACGTGGAGATATACGCGGGGGAGTGCTTGAATTTTAGCAGTACCACTTCTCACTCCTCGCCTCGTCCCCTTCTCCGCGCTACAGCCACAGCAGTTGCCGCCCCTGCTCCTGTAGCAATCAGTACTACTCCCGCCACGATCGCAATCCGCGCTACAACCTCTGCGAAGAACTGCTCGGGAAGCAGCTGAATCATACGCGACCTGTAGGGGAGAAGCCAAGTTTCGCTCTCGGGGAAAACCACCTCGTGGAAGAAAATCCAAAACTCCCCGAAGTCCGCAAGTGCAAATATCCCCACCGCCAAGCCGAACAGGAGGACGCCTAAAAGCCCGAACAAGTACCCCTTCATATAGGGAGAAAGCGCGAGGGAGGAAAACGCGCGGGAGACCGGAACACCGCTCTCCTGCACGCGGTTGCCCCGAACTACGCCTACTCCCGAGAGAAACGCGGAAAGGTAGAGCAAAACTGAAACTAACAGCCCCCAATTTCTGCACTGACGCAGGGCTATCCACAAGCTCCGTACCTCCTCCATGTGCGTGTGTTCAATCTCCATAGCGTACATATCGACGCGCTTGCCGTTTAACGTAACCTCCACGTCAATGGAGTCTGTTCGCCCCTGCATATAGTCGGTCAGAGTAAGAATAGCGCGCGTTTTGTCCTCCAAGCTCATTTTCATGTTGTTCACATAGCTTGTCCTCTCGAGTGCGGATTGCAGGAAGGCGCGGTCGTTGAGTACCAGCTCCACACAGGTAAACATCATGCAGAGAATCAAGATGAAGGAGGCGACGGCGGACAGTATAATTCGGACGGCGTTTCTCATATAATTTCCCCTATTTTTGTTTCTTTTTGGTGCTTGCGGTTTTAGGAGGCGCAGGAGCGGCCTTTATGTCAATTATGCTGCCTGTTTCGCTGTTGATAAGGTGGTATGCCGCCTGCGCGTAGGGTTCTCCTCCCGCAGTCACGTTGACATAGAGACCGAACCAGTCGCCCGAAACCCCCGAAAGCTCAGTCGGCTTATCGGAGTAGAATATATTCTCAGCATCGATAGTTTCGTGTCCTACACGGTAGAGCGAGTCGCCCTGCGCGGTGCGTATCATGTAGTAGAGATAGCTGTCGTTCGCCATGTAGGAGACCAGACCCTCTGCCGCCCACATCTTCACGAGCTTGCCCTCAGAGAGCGAGTAGCGGCACATGAACAGCTTCTCGCCGCCGTTTTCGTTCTTCTGCACGCCCGAGTAGTAGAGATAGCCGCCGCCGATGCTGTAGTTGTGCATCTCCTGCCCGTCTATCACTATTCGCTCGTCGCTTCCGTCAAGCTTTCGGCTGTAGAGGTAGGCACTGTCTTCGCTCTCATTTTTGCTCTCGTCCGTGTGCGGTCGGCAGTAGTATATCCTCTGATTTCTGTAGGAGACGTTGTCGAATTTGCCGCTCATTATGACGCTCTCCGTGCCGTCCTCGTTGATTTTTACGAGGGATTTTTCGTCTCCCGCCGTCAGTCGGCAGTAGTAGACAGCTCCGTTCGCGAGGAAGTAGCTGTCAAGCGTCTCCTGCTCCTCCTCCGAGATGGAGACTATGGGGAGAGCGACTGCGGGAGGGGGGTCAGAGCCGGGCAGGGTGATGGGAGTGACAGTCGAAACCTTGAACAGCTCATTTTTGCTCCTGAAATAGATGTACTCTCCGTATGCCTGCAATTCGCACATATCGGGGATAGTTAGCAGAGTACGCGACATACCGTCATTCTGAATGAGTATGAGCGTATCGTCCTTTATGTAGCACAGCCCGCCGTCCGTATAGAACTGGTAGGAGGGCTTCTGCGAGTTTAGCGCGGGAACAGCCTCCGGCGCAGCTTCTTCTCCTCCGCCGCATGACGAGCAGGAGGAGGAACAGCCGCTGCACGAATTTGCACACGAACCGGCGCAAGAACCGAGCATATCAGTGGTGAAGAACAAGATAATCAGCACAATGACAAGTGGTACGCTCAGGACGGTAAGCACCGCCTTCGGACCGCTTGTTATGTAGACCAAGGAGTTATGTATAATATCTCCCAGAAATTCGACAAAGGGGTTTATTTTCACGCCGGAGGACGCGGCAAGCTTCTTCGGTCCGGCTTTCTTTTTCACCAAAACGCCGCAGTTCGGACACATCTTTTTCCCTTCGTTTATATGCGCCCCGCATCTTCTGCACTTCATTTCTCCGTCACCTCCGAGTTATATTGTTATTGTTGTTGTTGCTATCAAACTTCAATCTGTTGCCAAAGACCGAAAAGTTTAGGTCAAGCCTTTTCAAAGGCTTGCAGGTTCTTAGGACGGCGTCCTAAGTCGCCCTCCGCAGAGGGCGAAACACCCTTATCGTCAGAAAAACGCAGGAGGGGTAGGAAAATGTCCCGCCGGACATTTTCCGTAGGGGAACCCTCGTCGGGGGTTCCCCTGTGTAGGTCGCCTTGCGACCTACTTCGTGCCGCCTGCTCGCAATTAACACCCTACTGCAATCTGTCGCCAAGGAGTGCAAGTAGTTATCCCTTATCAAATATATTCCCGCCGTTGCAGTCTATCCCGACTACCAGCGGGAACTCCCTCAGAGTGAGCTTTTTTATGGATTCACAGCCCAAATCCTCGAACGCAACTACCTCGCAGGAGGTGATACATTTAGCGGCAAGTGCGCCAAGCCCTCCCAACGCGCAGAGGTAGACCGCCTTGTTTCGGCGAATAGCCTCAATCACGCCCTCGCTTCGTTCTCCCTTGCCTATCATAGCGCACAGTCCGTCGTCCAGAAGCTTGGGAGTGTAGGGGTCCATGCGTCCTGATGTAGTCGGACCGCACGAGCCTATGACCATGCCCTCCGGCGCAGGAGTAGGTCCTGCGTAGTAGACGACACCGCCGTCTATCGTTATCGGCAGCGGGGAGGCGGCGGATTTCATCTCCATAAGCCGTTTGTGGGCGGCGTCACGCGCCGTGAACACCTCACCCGATAGGAGTATATTTTCGCCTGCCGAGAGGGTTTTTGCCGCCTCTCTCAGCTCGCTTGTATGCATGTGTTTGATTGACAAATGCTTCAGTCCTTTCCTGTAGTGCGTGGGCTGTGCCAATACTCCCCGTTGAAACTTTGCGTTAATTGCTCCTGCGAAGCCGCTCCATAACAGCGTGTACATTACCCATCCACAGAGGATACAGCTCCTCGTTCTCTCCCCACAGCTCATTGATTTCGGAGCCGTCGGAGATTACCAGCTCCAGTGACGCGATTGCCTTGTCTCTCAGCTCAAACAGATTGAGTTCGGCAATCTGCTCAGCTAAAGCCTCAGCTTGTTCCGCCTCCTCCGCCTCCTCGTTGTCCGTGAGGAGGGCGAGTTCAATTCCGTTTATTGCGGCGTCAATCAGAGCGGCGCAGGTCAAGGCGGATACTCCTTCGGTATATTCGATATATTCGGGCTTTGCAAGCGCGTTGTCGAAATGGATATTCAAAGCACGCACCATATCCTCGCTCTCATCAAGCTCCTCAAGCTCTTCTATTACGTCGAGTGCAACATCGTCGCACAAAATCTGATAATTCCAAGCACCCATAAGTACTGCTCTCCTTTAATGTGTTTTATCGGAAACCATGTTGTATTTTACTACTTTGCGGCGAAAATGTAAATACAATGTTGACAATAGTTTACAGCAAATCAAAGTCCTCCGGCAGTATCTCCACTCCTTCAAGGAGTTCGCCCTCCTCCGAGCAGACGGAGCAGATATAGCTCTCCTCCTTCCCCTGCGCGACCTCCTGCCTGTAGCTTCTTAGATTCAGCAAACGCGAACCGTACTCCATCTGCGGGAGGAGGGAAACTCCGTCGGAGAAGCTCAAATCCCGCGTTATCCCCTTTATCCCCGCTCCCGTGAATTTTACGAAGCTTTCGCGCATTGTCCAAAGCTCGAAAAACCGCCGTTCCCCTTCCTCCTCGCCGCCCTCCTCCTCCGTCTCCTTCGAGGAGGAGATGTAAAGCCGCTCGGCTTCACTGAAATATTTGTCTGCAACTCTGCGGGGGAATGCCCGTATCAGCTCCAAATCAACTCCTATGGTGGAGCTTGAAATGCCGATAGCCACCGCGTTTTTGGAGTGGGAGATGTTAAACTCCGCGTTTAGATTTTTGCAGTAGGGCTTGCAGTTTATAGGGCGTTCAATTTCAATGCTGTCGGACGAAACCGAAAACAACTCCGCGAGCAGTTTTCGCAAGACGGCATACGCAACCTCCGATACCGCGAAATCAGCTCTCGCGCTATCGGTTTTTTCTCCTCCGATTTGACCCGATTTGTGCTTTTCAATAAGCTTTTCGGGTACTCTGAAAAAATAAATATGCGTCATATACTGCCTCCTCTAATGATAATATATTATAAGATAAATTCCCTTGCAATACAAGGAAGTATAGTTGAAAAATAGGGAATATAATAGTATAATCAGCTGTGAAAGGCGGAGTAATTATGTTTTATGCTGTACTGCTGTGGGCAGGACTAATCCTTCTAATTATAAGCGATGCTTTGGCGGACTTCTGGATAACTAAAAAATATGTGGCGTTTGTACTGCTGTTTCCCGCCTCCCACATATTTCTGATTTCGAGCCTTATTTTAGCGGGAGTAAGGGAGGCACGGTCAGGCGGAGCTTTCGCAGTGAGCGAAATTCTGCACGGATTTACATATCTTTTCCCAGTCCTCTTTGCGTGCGTATATTTTTTAGCGCGGTTGCTCCTCTACACGAAAAAGAGCGGGGAGCAGGAGATAAGCCTGCGCCTTAGGATAATGATGGGCGGCAGGCGGGTTTTACTGCTCTCCCTGCTCAATACGGCGGTGCAAATCCCCCTGTGCATATTGCTCTACAGCTTGTGTGAGCGAGCAGGAGTAGAAAGGGGAGTGTGGATTGCCGATTTAGTGACGGCTTTTCTCCTCCTCAACATACTTTCATACGGCTCTGCAATCAAAATATTCTTCACGTCTAAGCGCGTAGGAGTAGGAAAGCGGATACTGCTCCTCCTATTTATGTGGATTCCTCCCGTAAACATAATCACGGTGCTGGTTTGCGCGAGTGCGGCGAAGAAGGAATATCGGCATGAATGTATGCTGTGCGAGGTCAAGAAAGAGCGGGGAGGACAGAACCTGTGCAGGACAAAATACCCCATCCTGCTGGTACACGGAATAGGCTTTGCGGACAACAAAATCTGGAACTACTGGGGAAGGATACCGAAAATGCTCTCTGAAAACGGAGCGGAAATATACTACGGAGAACAGCAGGCGTTCGGCACTATCGAATCAAACGCCAAGGAGCTGAGAAAGCGGGTTCTCGGCATACTGGGCGAGTGCGAATGTGAGAAGGTCAATATTATCGCACATTCTAAAGGCGGTCTTGATACGAGACATATGATATCCGCGCTTAATATGGAGGACAAAATAGCCTCCCTCACAACGATTTCCACTCCTCACAGAGGTTCGGAGCTGGTTGATATAATTGATAAGCTTCCCGATAAGCTGTATGCCGCTCTCTGCGGCGCGGTCAACTGGTACTCAAGGCTGATAGGGGATAAGAACCCCGACACCTATCACGCGGTCAAGCAGCTCTCGCCCGCCTATGCCGCGCAGTTTAATGAGAAGTACAAGGACAGCGGCAAGGTGTACTACCAGAGCTACGCCGCAGAGATGAACGGCATTGCGAGCGACTTCAAGCTTGGTATATTCTACGCCGTGCTAAAGCTCATGAGCGGCGCGAACGACGGAATGGTTTCGGTGGAATCGGCAAAGTGGGGAGTTTTCAAAGGCTCAATAAGCAGCAAAAGCAACATCGGCGTATCACACATTCAGTCTATCGACGTATTGCAGGAGGACTACGAGGGCTTCGACATATTCGAGAAGTACTTCGAGATGGTCGTGGAGCTGAAAAAAATGGGGTTTTAGAGGGATTATACTGCCGAAACAACAAAAAAGTGTAGGTTCTGAAACTTGTTATTGTTTCATAGCCTACACTTTTTAAAATTTCACTTAAATATATTTACTTATTGAAAATTTGAAAGTTCTAACTCAGGAGGAATAGCTTCTACACTATCTGCTTTATATATGATGTATTCCTCAGACATTAAAGCATTAGAATACACTATTACCCATTCATCTGTCGAAAAACCCTCAATCTCAAAAAGTTTTTCTTTGTTATCTTCATTTGCTATGGCAATTTGCTTACCGATTTTTACATCATCAGGCAGCTTTTCGCCGGCCCATGTATGAATAGTATGATATTCAGTAAAAGCAATATCTTCCCAATTTAATATACTGGGTTGATCTCCATACGAATCAATCTTTTCTGCACTTTCGTACTTTTGACTACAAGCACTCAATGAAAAAATAAAAAAACACAACATAACAATAAGAGTTTTTTTCACGTTATTCCCCTCCAAATAAAGAGCTACAGCATTGGATGTCCTAAGAAAGTGTAGCATAATTTAGGTAGATTGTAAAGTAAAAAATTCCGAGAAATACTTCGAGATGGTTGCGGAGCTGAAAAAAACGGGATTTTAGAGGGATGATAGTCGCACCACTTCAAGACATATGTCTGTTTTGGAGTGGTGTATTTGCATATAATACTACTCCGCATTTAATTAACTTGACTAAATTATTTCTTGATATTATAATCTCATTTGTCAGCTATTACCAAAGTAATGCCGCGAAAGGATATCATAAATATGAGTAACAGCAGTTTTAAATTTCCATTTTTCAATCCCGACCTCCCTCTCGAGGAGCGTCTCGACAACATCATGTCACTTCTCAAAAAGCAGGAGAAATTCGGCTTCCTCACCACTCAGCAAAAGGCGGTGGAGCGGCTCTCCATCCCCGCTTTTTCCATAGGAGGAGAAGGCGCGCACGGCTACATAAATCGGTTGGACGAATCTACCTCCTTCCCCCAAACCATAGGACTTGCCGCGACGTGGGACAGGAACTTGCTCTCCGATATAGGAAAAGTTACGGCGGACGAGGCGCGTGCGTTCTACAACACTCACGGACGCAAGGAGGGCATCACCCTCTGGTTCCCCACCGTTGACTTAGAGAGAAGCCCCTACTGGGGCAGAACGGAGGAGGGCTACGGCGAGGACCCCTATCTCACCTCCCAGCTTGCCGTCTCCATCATAAGAGCCGCGCAGGACGAGGGCTCCGGCTCAGGCTACCTCAAAATCACATCAGGACCTAAGCACTTCTTTGCCAACAACAACGAGAAAGACAGAGGCTCGTGCAACTCCTCCATACCGCCGAGAGCCATTCACGAGTACTACCTAAAGCCGTTCGAGGCGGTAGTAAAGGACGGCGGCGCGTACTCACTCATGACAGCGTACAACGAGGTCAACGGGATACCCATGCTCCTCCACCCCTACCTCAACACGATAGTCAAGGATCAGTGGGGGCTTTCGAGAGGTCACATAGTCAGCGACGGCGACGATTTCGGGCAGACCGTCACACTGCACAAGTACGTCCTCACCGATAAGGAGAGCATAGCGGCGGCACTCAAGGCGGGCAACGACGCTATGACCGACAACAGCCCCGAAAAGATTACGGCGGCTGTCGCGGCTGCTCTGGAGGACGGACTGATAGACGAAGCTATTATAGATGAACACGTCAGAAACGTCCTCAGAACAAGATTCATGCTCGGTCAGTTTGACCCCGAGGACAGAGTTCCCTACAACTCAATCGGGCAGGAGGTAGTGCAGTGCGATGAGCATATCGCACTCTCGAGAAAAACAGTGGCGGAGTCCGCGGTGCTTCTCAAAAACAGCAGAGGACTGTTCCCCCTAAAGCCTGAGAGTACGAGCAAAATCGCCGTCTTAGGGCATATGGCGACACAGGTTTATGCTGATTGGTACACCACACTTATGTCATACGGAGTAACTCCGCTTGACGGGCTGAAGGCGTGCTACGGCGAGGATAAGGTTGACTACCTCGAAACGAGGGATATTGTCTCCTTCTACACAAAGGACGGTTATCCTATCGTCATGTCGGGGGAGTATAACGCCCTCTTCGTCGGCGAAATCGGGCAGGAGGCGGCTGAATTTTACCGCGAGGAGTGGGGCTTCGGCTCAAACACATTCCGCTCGGTCGCAAACGGACTGCTCCTCGACGTGGGGTTTGACACCAACCCCAACCAAGCTCCCACCCCTGAGGAGAGGGAGCGGCAGCTCGCCATTATGAAGGAGTTTCCCCTGAGAGCTACGGGACGGTGTTCTCTGCGCTGGTTTGTCTCCACGCAGTTCTGCATCACGACTGTGGGGGATTATGTCAACCTCCGCGCCTTTGACGGGCAGTACTTCACCTGCGCTCCTGTAGGCGGAGTAGTTTCTTTGGAGCGTCCCTACGGAGCAGGGGAGCAGAACGAGTTTATCATGAAGGTCAAGGACACAAAGCAGGCGGCGTTTGACAAGCTCGGCGGCTACGATGCCGCGCTGGTTTTCGCGGGGAGCAACCCGATGATTCACGCCCGCGAGTGCATAGACCGCCCGTCGCTCGACTTGCCTGAGTTCGACAACGAGCTTTTCCTCTCGGCGGCACAGTACACAGACAAGTGCGCGGGCATAATAGTAACAAGCTACCCCTACGATATTTCACAGATTGCGGAGAACTACGGCACTCTGCTCACACTCTCCCACGGTATGCAGGAGCTTGGAAACGGGCTTGCCGACGTAATAAGCGGCAAAACTCCTCCTGCCGGACGCCTGCCGATGGGCTGGGTTCTCGCCTCCCGACACCCGCAGGAGAGCGTGATGGAGTACGACATAATGAAGTACGAAATGACCTACCAGTACGACCCTGAGCCGGCGATATTCCCGTTCGGTCACGGACTGACCTACACAAGCTTCGAGTACGGCAATCTCAAAATTGAGGGAGAGGGAGACGCGCGGGCGGTATCCTTCGATTTGAAGAACACAGGCAATACTGCCGGAGACGAAGTCCCGCAGATGTATATCTCCATATCGAAAACTAAGCTCAGACGGGCTATCAAGTCGCTCAAGGGCTTCGACCGCGTGCATTTAAACGCGGGAGAGGAAACCCATATCACCTTCCCGCTCCCCGATTCGGAGTTTACCGCGTGGGATGTCACGAGAGACCGCTTTGTCCTCGAAAACGGACAGTGTAAGGTGATGGTCGGAAGGAGCAGTGAGGATATTCTCTTATCTGACAGCTTCGATATTATCGGCGAGGATATTCCAAAGCGTGTGCTGGACGGCGTGATTTACCCGTGGAAGTGCGACAGCTACGAGCGGCTTGAGTTTGTGGAGAAGCGCGGGAGTGCTACTCCTGCCGTTAAAAGCTCCGAAAACGGCGGCACGGTTGATTTTTACGACTGCACCGTCAGCAACGTGAGGACGCTCAGGCTGACTTGCGCGGGCTTGTCGCAGAAGAACGAGCTTGAGGTGTACGTTTCCGGCGGCAACTCAGGGCTTTCCGAGGAGAGCAGACTGATTGGTACGGCGCGTATCCCCTACACGGGCGACGTGGCGGAGTGGGGACATATTCCGGGATTTAAAAATCCGATTGCGTGGCAGACTGTCGATCTCCCCACCGATTTGCCTGAGGGAGATGTCAATCTCACTCTCGTGCTGTACGGCGAAATGGCACTCTACTCGGTGGAGTTTGTGAAATAGGCTTTATAAAATAAAATACCGTGGAGCTGCAGCAAATGAGATATGCTACAGCTCCACTACTATTATGAGGAATTTATTGGCTATTTCATAAGGGTAAAAAGTATCTGGCAAAAAATATATTGACAAAAACAAAAAAGGATATTATAATCGTTAAAAAATATTAGTTAAATTATTTTAATTAATATGCGCTATGTCAACTCCAAAAAATAATCTTGATGCGGGGGTGTAGTTATTATTCTGCTTGTATAATCTTTTTGCTGTTTGTGTCTGCGTCTCCTTATGTCGTTGACCTTAATGCGGAGATGGTTGCGTAAGTTTGGAGTCATGCTTTAATCTTGTCGTCACTGTAAAAATGATTCGAGAATTAATAAAATTATAGTATCTATGTATATGTAAATATACACTGCAATTATAAATAAAACCACTACAATTATAAATAAAACTGCAATCACAAAAAGGAAGATAAAGGCTCTACAGATTAGAAAAGTGCAATTTCCAAGACTGTGGACAAATCTATTTATTGACCTCCATCTTTTAGATTCTGGATAGCTTTTGTTTTTATTTGAATCTTTAGACAGAAGAGCTAACAGTTTTTGAACAACCTTCTTTTGCATATTATACCTCCGAACTAATAATTTATAATACAGTTCCATGGTTATATTATATGCAGTATATTGTTAATTAATTCAATTATATGATTTTTAAATAATATTATTCAGTTCATTAACTTTTAGAACCCATATTTCATTTACAGTTATTTTTAAAGCATTAGATATTCTCAGCGCAACCTCTAATGACGGCTGCGATGTCATATTTTCATATCGGCAATATTGTTGTTCGGCAATATTTAAAAATTTAGAAAATTCCTTTTTGTTCATCATATATTGTTGCATACGAATCTTTTTAAGTTCATTAGTAATCAATTAATTATACCTCCAACAAATTTAATAGTGTGATAATTTAGATTATAACAAACAGTTGATTCGTATGATGTCGAAGTGCAAATAAGATATATAATTGCTTTTAGTAGTCTATAAAAGAGATAAAAGAGAAAAGGGAGAAAAAAATAAAAAACAATAACAAACAATAACAAAATTTATATTACTCAAAGCGGATTTATTACTAAATAGAACTGGAGGATAATTTATGGTAAGAATTGTAACAGACTCGGCGGCGGACCTGACCTTAGAGCAGGCAAAGGAGCTGAACGTGGACATTGTGCGTCTGAAGGTGATGTTCGGCGACACCTTCTTCTATCAGGAGGAGGATTCGGGCAACAAGAATTTCTACAAAATGTTGGCGGAGTCGAAACAGCTCCCCACTACAAGCCAGCCAAATCCCGATGATTTTCTGTCGATTTACAAGCAGGCAAAGGAGGCGGGAGACAGCGTAGTCGTCATAACTCTGTCGGGCGAACTCAGCGGCACATTGCAGTCTGCAACCATAGCGAAAGGCATGATTGACTACGACGAAATATATATTGTAGACTCGCGGCAGGTCACATCAGGACAGCAGCTTTTAGTCGAGTACGCCGTAAGTCTCCGCAGCAAAGGTATGGGGGCGAAGGAGATTTACGAAATCATCAGCCAATCAGTCGCGAAGGTGAAAATTGTCGCCATGGTAGACACACTGGAGTTTCTCCAAAAGGGAGGACGCATATCCAAAGGCACAGCCGTAATAGGCTCTATTCTCAATGTGAAGCCGATTATTATAGTTGATAAAGGCTCAGGCAAGCTCGACGTGGTAGACAAGGGGAGAGGAGTAAAAAACAGTATCGGGATTCTCTGCTCCCTCATTGCCGATTCGGGGGAGATTGACACGTCAGTGCCCGTTTACTACGGCTACACCAACGAGCAGACCAACTGCGACCTCTTCATAGACGAGGCTCAGGAGAGGTTCGGATTTCCCATGTACAGGACGGTTTCGGTGGGCGGCGTTATCGGAACGCACGCAGGTCCGGGAGCTGTCGTCCTCGCTTTTCTCCTAAAGTAGGGGAGACCAATCACGCACAGAAAACGATCGAAGCAAAAGAATACCTGCTTGTTATAAAAAGGCAGGTATTCTTTCGCTTTTGGAGCAGAATTACTGCACAATCACAAACACTCTATTGACATTACATATGATAAGCGTACAATAGGTACTGATGATGTTTAAGTTGAGGTCATGTTGCCGTATAAAAATCGAGGAGGCACACGAATGAGTACTGATTATAATGAAACACACGAGCCTACCGTATCACTGCGGGAGTGGCAACTATCCGATGCCGCCGCGCTTGCCGAAATGCTCACAAACAAGAAAATCCTCGACAATTTGCGTGACGGACTGCCATATCCGTATACCGAGGAGGACGGCGAGTTTTTCATAAACAGTATGCTCTCCGCCGACAAAAACGACACGTTCGCCTTTGCTGTCCTCTACGCAGGCGAAGTAGTAGGGAGTATCGGCGCGTTTCGTCAGCAGAATATCCACAGCAAAACTGCCGAGGTCGGTTACTACATAGGCGAAAAACACTGGGGCAAAGGCATATGCAGTGCGGCGGTAACGCTTTTGAGCCGCTACGTTTTTGAGAATACGGATATTATCCGCCTGTTCGCCGAACCGTTTGCTACAAACGCAGGCTCAATGCGAGTTCTCGAAAAAGCAGGGTTTGAATATGAAGGAACATTGAGGAAGAACGCAGTAAAAAACGGCAAGATTATTGATATGAAGATGTATTCGCTGATAAAGCCTCTGTGATTAGAACACACATCCAACCAAACTACGGCACAGGAGATAACACTCCTCGAACAAGGAGGAGTTGATACTGCTCCGCAACGAAAAATGTGAAGCTCGGCGCGGTCGTTTGTACGACCGCGCCGAGTTTTGCTTTATTTTGTTTGAGCGAAACGTCAGCGGTATAACTATACATTTTAAAACGGTGACACTTCTCCTCCGTCAGGTCCATCGAACCTCTCGTCACGTGTAATCTCTGTGCTTAAAATAGGAATAACTCCTTTCAGTTTATTTTCTTTAATCACAGCTCTTACTTTCTCATTGATTAAAATAAACTTTGGAAGAGGTGTGAGTGTAAAAAAGTCACTGCCATCCCAATTGTTTTCATCAACTACAATTCCTGTTCCGTTTTTAAATGCCGAATAATATGTGTTTTTACAATAAGGACATTGTCGTTTGATAAACATTCCCGAATCTGGATGCGCTTCTCCTCCATTTCCTGTAACAACAAGCTCCCAGAGATTAAACGGCAAAACCATATTACAAACATCAACCGGACGAAGCTCGTAGCCTGTAAAGTTGTGCTGCTTAAATATTTCGGCAACTTTGTCTGTGATTAAACAATCGCTGTAGCTGGTATACACAAAATCACCAAATTTTCGTTTTTTAACCTCAACGCTCAACGACCAAGCACTTCTTCTGCCACGTTGATGCCCAGGATATTCAGGACATATAACACTCTCAAACAGATCCGCCTCATTGTTATACCAAACATGCGGGTATTTCTCATCTTGCTGCAATCTATAAAAATTCATATTCCATCCCCTCATTTTCTCTAACTGAGATAGTATAGTTTCTTTGCTCGGATTTAGATTTGTATCAAAAAATATTTTCTATACTTTATACTACTCCAATTGCCTTCGTTGTAAATGCGTAGCAGTCTTACACCCAACCAAACTACTGCAAGGAGATAATACCGCCCCCTAATTATCCAATATATCCCGTTTGCAGATGTATCTGTAGTAATTTTCGATTTTCTCGTCCACAGGGCGAAGCTTGTAGGAGGACGTGCCGAAGTTGTCGACAGTCTCACTCGCTGTGAGTACGAAGTCAGAGACATCGTTTCCCTGTATCCCTCTCTCCTTAAAGAGCATGGGCATGAGGTAGGAGGGGGAGATGGGATTCTCCGTTGTTTTCGCCTCAATAAGCCCTTTGTTGTTCCAGATGAAGTACGGAACGCCGTAAATGAAATCCACATCGTCGGCGGTTACGTTGTCCGGCATTACGTCCTCCGAGAGGAAACCGAGCTTCTTGTATACGCTCCAGAAGTTGCCGAGATAGGGGCGGTGGTCGGAGAAAAAGATGATGTTGACCTCGTTCTCACATTGCGAGAAGTAGTCGAGCATATCGCCTATGAACTGGTCGTCGTGGCGCAGTCCGTTGATGTACCCCTTCACTGTCGTGTTTTCGGAATCGGTGAGCATATCTACGTCGTCTATCAGAAAATCCTGCACCATGTAGCTGTCGGGGGAGAAATCGTAGTGATTCTCCATGGTTTCCGCCACCATCATAAACGGACGTGACTTGTCGCGCTGTTCGTACTCCGCCTTAACCCTGTCCATCAAGTCGGAGTTGGGAATAGTCACCTTGTAGGGCGGGAAGCCCTCCACTCCTATTATCTTCTCGAAGCCCATAGCCTCTGCGGATTTTCCCTCGTTGGTAAATTCCTTCTCGAAGGCTGAGATGTACACAGAGCCGTACCCCTGCTCCGCGAGCGTGGAGGTGTAGCTTTTCTGATATTTCTTGCCCAGCAGCATATCTCCGTAGCAGGAGGTGGAGGGAACGGTAAACGCGGCGCAGTAGCCGCTGAGTACGTCAAACACAGTCGAGCAGGTGTTCCCTCCGTAGGCACTGACCAAAATCCGTCCGTTGAGTGAGCTGCTCTTTAACTCCTCTGTGCGTGGAGTTATGTCGGCACGCAGCTTTTCGTAGTCCTTACCGTCTGTGAAGCTCTCAAGCTTTACTACTATTATATCGGGCTTGTTGCTGCCGGAGTGAGTGACTACAGGCGGCTTCTCAGGCTCATTTTCGGGCGCGTCTATGTAGGGGGAGACGAGGTACTGGAGTATTGTTACGCCGTATCCGTTCTCCTTTATTCTTATGTGTAGATTGTTGTAATCGGTTTTCATAAATCCCGTGAGGGAGAGGGATATAATCAGCACACAAAGAGCGACCGCAGTGATATTCCTCCTCGCGCGTTTGGAGACGGAGGGCTTGTGCGGATTAGTAAAGTGCAGGAAAAGCCACACTACCACCGCAGTGCCTACTACTCCCAGGCTGATTACCCACCGCCACCAAACTCTGTGGATGAAGAATATCCCCACATCCATGAGTGTAATCATGGTAGTTGCAAGAAGCGGGTGTTCTCTTACGGCAATCAGATTGTAGTTGATTATCGCCATGATGATTCCTGCTGTGCACAGTATGAAGGAGGTCAGGGCGGGGCGTTTACTCAGCGCGAAGAGCAGGGTAGACAGCCCGCTGACGATGGCGAAATTGATGAGAAACGCGGCTGGATTGGTTACAATCCAAGACAGCGTATCCAAAACTCCCGCCCGCGCGGAGAATTCGTCTATCAGGAGTACGAAAAGAGGGACGACGAGCGACACCTCTATTAAAGCTCCCTTGAGTGAGCGTGTTTTCTTTTTGATCATGATTTCGACCGTCCTTTTTAATCACATAATCTAACTTAAATTTGTTGCCAAGGAGTTAGAGTTTGGGTCAAGCCTTTGCAAAGGCTTGCAGATCCTTAAGACAGCGTCTTAAGTCGCTCTCCGCAGAGATGCGAATCATCTAAAATTAACTAAGAAACCCTAAGTCAATCAAAGCTCAAAAAAACCATAGGTGAAAGCTTTTTCGAGCTTT
>JAISGQ010000022.1 GCA_031262985.1 Oscillospiraceae bacterium | reverse complement strand
GCCGTCAAACTGCGTTAAAAATACTCGGAATACACCAAGTATTCCTGCGTTTTTTGCCTTGTTTGGCGACAAAAATCCTCGTCAATAAAACTACTAATGTCAAGCGGAACTGCTATATTCTACTCCTCGGACTTGCCGTCTGAGGAAGCTTCTGTGCTGTCTGTGCTGTCGTCTGTGTCCGCAGTATCCGCGCTGTCCGTACTATCCGAACCCTCCGCCGTGTCTGCAACTCCCTCGACCTGTGACGCGTTCGCGCCGTTTGCCAAGGCGAGCTTCCAGTCGCGGAGCTTAACTGTCTTTAGGTCGGAGGAAACTCTGTCAAAGAGAATCCCCTTAAAGCCGAGATAGAGGAAAATCGGCACTACAACAATACTGACCATCGCCAAAAGCCACGAAACCTTGATGACGTCTTCTACGAGCCACAGGCTGTCTGTGCGAAGCTCCTCTATCCACGCCCTGCCGAGACCGTACCAGAGGAGGTACATAAGCCCCAGTTGCCCACGGAATTTGTAGAAATACCTGCTGACAAAGTGCAGTCCTACAAAGCCTACCAAGCACCATATTGATTCGTAGTAAAAGCATGGGTGGACAGGTCCTTCCGGCACTACGGAGAGAGTGTTCGGGCTGAGCATACCCCACGGGAGGTCGGTGTAGCTGCCGAACGCCTCCTGATTTGTGAAGTTTCCCCACCTGCCTAAGCCCTGCCCGAGCAGAAAGCCTATAGCCGCGACATCCAGCATGGAGGCGAGGCTGATTTTCTTCCACTTTGCTCCGACCAACGCCGCTATGACTGCTCCTATAACTCCGCCGTATATGGCGAGACCGCCCGAACGGATGTTGATTACTTCCGCGAAGCTGTCGTACATATCGAGCCTGAAGACGACGTAGTACGTCCTCGCGCCTACTACGGCTAAGATTAAGCCCAATATGATAACGTCAATAAACGGGTCGATTTTAATATCGAACCGCTTGAGGTTGTACAGGGCGTAGAGGACGGCGAGGAAGAACCCCGTCATAATAATCAAGCCGTACCACGCCACCTCAAAGCTTCCGATGGAGAAAGCCACGTCGTTTACGGTCATCTCCAAACCGATACCGGGAAATTGAACTTTCATTTTTACCCCTCCGAAATTGTTTTTTACTATAATATCAAGCTAAAACTCTCATAAACTGCAATCGTTGCGGTCAGAGATTATGTAAGTAAACCGCAAGTAGGTCGCAAGGCGACCTACACAGGGGAACCCCCGACGAGGGTTCCCCTACGGCACAAATGTCCTTAGGGACATTTGTGCCTACCCCTCCTGCGTTTTTCTGACGATAAAGGATTTCGCTCTCTGCGGAGAGCGAGTCAGGGCTCTGCCCTAACGACCCGCAAGCCTTTGCAAAGGCTTGAGCCAAACTCTAACTCTTTGGCAACAGATTGCAGTTAGATGTTGTTTTATGCCTGTGCGCTGACCACCGACAGGGAGCATTTCTCCGCGTCAAGCTTTTCGCCTGTCATGCCGTTTATATCCTCCGGCCGCGCGTTCGCCGCCTCCTCAATCTGCCCGTAGAGCGAAAGCCCGTTCACGTGCATCGATGCCAGCGTCTCCCCCGCGTTGTAGACAACCTCGAGGTTCGACACGAGAGAGCCGTATACCGAACGCCGCGCCTCCTCAAACTCCTCGGGAGTAAAGCCCGCCTGCTTCCTGTATTCTATCTCCTTGAAAAATTCCTCCCGCACTGCCACGGGGTCTGACGATTCGCCCTCGAACACAGTACATTTCATGGAGTCGAGCTGCATTGTCTCCCCGCCGAATGAGCGGTTGATGAGGTTTTTGTCCATCAGTCTGCGGTAAAGCCGCGACTGACTGCCCGCAAACGCGGTTGTGAAGATAGAGGAGAGTACCGAGTCGCGGTCACTCTGCTCAGTCGGCTTCTCCTTAAATCCAAGCTGGAAGAGAGGAGTTGCTACGTCAAAATGCTGCTCCGTATACGCGGTTTTTACAGATTCAGGCTCGTCCGGATAGCTTCTCTCAATGCTGATGGGAGGAGGATTTTTGAGCATACGCTCGGCAATCTCCCCCACTGCCTCGGGAGTGACGTTGCCCGAAACCGATATAACCATGTTAGAAAGATTATAGAATGTGTTGTAGCATTTGTAAAGCAAATCCGATGTTATTTGATTAATCGACTCCACCGAACCGGCTATGTCCTTCTGTATCGGATGATTGTGGTACATAGCTCCGAACAGGTTGAAGAATACCCGCCATGTGGGCAAGTCGTCGTACATCTTTATCTCCTGCGCTATTATTCCCTGCTCCTTAGCCACCGTTTCGGGAGTAAAGTACGGGCTTTGCACAAAGTCGAGCAGTATCTCAAACGACTGCTCAAAATTCTCCGAACAGGTGAAGAGATAGCTCGTTCTGTCGAAAGAGGTGAAGGCGTTCGCGTCCGCTCCCGTTTTCGCGTAACGCTCGAATGCGTCGCAGTCCTCGTTCTCAAAGAGCTTGTGTTCGAGGAAATGCGCTATTCCGTCGGGAACGGAGGTGAACTCCTCCTCCCCCGAGAGCTTGAATCGGGAATCGACAGAACCGTATTTAGTGGAGAACACCGCGAATGACGACGCGTACCCCTTCATCGGGTAGACGTACAGCGTCAAGCCTGACTTGTGTACCGCCGAATAGTAGCAGTCGCCTATGCGGCTGTTTTCGTGTTTCGTAAAATTCATCAGTCGTTCCCTCCTTCGTCTTCGGTCTCCTCACTCGGCGCGAGGAGGTATATCGTGTCGAGAGTGAGCGTTTTCGCCGCCTCGTAAATGTCCTCGGTGCTTACCGCTGAGAACTGCGCCGCCGCCTCCTCGGGAGTGACTATCTCGTCGTCAAACGCCTGCGCGGTGTACCACGAGTAGAGGGAGGAGAGCGAGTCGTTTATCAAAAGACACTCGTTTACCGCCGACAGCTTCGCCGAGTCGATAAACGACTGCTCGACTGTGCCGGTCTGCAGAAGCTCCAGCTGCTCGAATATGGCTTTTTTCGCTGTCTCGCAGTCCTTCTGCTCAAGCCCGCTCTGCACCACCAGATAGCCCTTGTGGCGGTTGTATAAAGATGAGCAGTAGTAGCACAGGCTCATCTTCTCACGCACATTCGTGAAGAAGAGCGAGTGTGCGCTGCCGCCTAAAACTACGTTCATAAGGCGCATTGCCATGCTCATTTTCTTATCGGAGTTGTCAATCTTCGTCCTAAAGCCTATGACCAGCTTTGCCTGCTGTGCGTCACTCTGCTCGGTATGCTCCTTGACGGATGTAATGTCAAAGGAGTTGTCCGGCAGGGGAAGCTTCGTATACTCCCTCTCCGCATTAGAAAACGCGGAGGAGAAGCCGCTGGTTACAGGCTCGAAATCGAACGCACCCAAGGCGCATATTTCAATATGCGCGGTTTTTATCATGCTCCTCCACGCCGCAGTTATCTCCTCAGCGGTGAGTGAGGAGGCGGACTGCACGCTGCCCAGATGATTTATCCCCTGCACACTGCCCTCAAACATAATCTCAAACGCCCGCTGCAGTGCGTAGGCGCGTTTGTTGTTCTTTTGCGCCTCGATTTTTTCTATGAGCAGTCTGCGTTCCGCCTCCACATCAGCCGAGCGGAACACTCCGTTTTCGAGTAGCGGGGAAAATATGACAGAGGTGAGCAGGTCGGTACACTCCCGCGATATGTTTTCTCCTCCTATCGCGTATCGGTCGTCGAGAAAATCTATGCCTACAGAAAGGCAGTGGCAGTCGGCGAATTTTGATACTCCCGCTGTGAGTGACGCGCCGTACAGCATACACAGCTTCTTTTTGAGCGCGGTGAAGTCGGGATACTGCTCGCACGAACGCACCAAGAGAAAGGGAACTATCGAACGCAGTGATGCCGCCTCCTCTGAGAGAGGGAGGTAAAACCTTATGTTTATTGAGGAGGTTTTGAACCGCGTTTCGTATATTGTCCTGAGATTTATTCCTTCTCCTATTTTTATCACTTTTGAATCCTGCAAAAAAACACCTCCGTAAATTTTGTTTGACTGTGTTTTAGTATACCACAATATGTGCAAAGATAAAATACAAATAAAATGAAAAATCAGGGAGGAAAATTGAGAAAAATCACATTGTTTTGGAAATATACGACACAAAACTATTGCATATTTTGAGAACAAATGTTAAAATATCATCGAAAGATGTCATTGTCATGCGGTCACAAATTAATTTACTAATTTGTGTATAGGCGGTTCAATCTCTGCCCTCAGTAAGGGGGTGTGTCTTATGGAGTACATAATAGCTCTTATAGTTGTTTTAGTTTTAGGGGCTGTTGACACAAGTGTACAACGCCCGTATTTTGGCAAATTTTTGGCTATACTTCGTTAAATTTTCTTATCATAAACCAATTATGCTTTCAAAAATTTGCCTTATAGTTAATTAACTTAGAAAACAACAAGAAAACACGGGCGAAAAGCCCTGATTTGTGCGGTTTTCGCCCGTGGAGGCTTGATTGTTTTCAAGTTAATTTAGTATA
>JAISGQ010000047.1 GCA_031262985.1 Oscillospiraceae bacterium | reverse complement strand
AAAGTTTAGGTCAAGCCTTTCCAAAGGCTTGCATGGTTCACATTCAAAATTAACTAACAAAACAATGCAAGAAAAGCCCAAAAAACCCATATGCGAAAGCTTTTTCGCGCTTTTCTTTGTTGTTTTCTAAGTTAATTTTGAATCGGGCAGAGCCCTGACTCGCTCTCCGCAGAGATGCGAATCATCTAAAATTAACTAAGAAACCCTAAGTTAATCAAAGCTCAAAAAAACCATAGGCGAAAGCTTTTTCGAGCTTTGATTGAAGGCTTTCTAAGTTAATTTTATATACCCTTATCGTCAGAAAAACGCAGGAAGGTAGGCAAAAATGTCCCTAAGGACATTTTTCCGTAGGAAACCCTCGTCGGGGGAAGCCCTATAGGTCGCCTTGCGACCTATAGGGCTTCCCCCAATTTTACCGTAACGCATCTCTATCGCAAAAAACGCAGGAGGGGGCATGAAACCCTCATCGGGGGTTTCCTGTATAGGTCGCCGTGCGACCTATAGGGCTTCCCCCAATTTTACCGTAACACACCTCTATCCTCAAAAATGCAGGAGGGGCAGGGCTTCTCCAAATTCTACCGTAACACACTTCTATCGTAAAAAATGCAGGAGGGGGCATGAAACCCTCGTCTGGGGGTCTCTGTGTAGGTTTCCGTGCAACCTATAGGGCTTCCCCAAATTTCACTCTGATTATATTAGACAGTGCGAACACGAGGATTCGCTCCACCGTTCACTCCGAATTTGACACATCTTTTCACACATTTCAACATATCAATAACAAATATCCCCACCCCCGAATAGAATGGATTGAAATAATAACTCAACCTATTTTTGAAAGGGTGGTTTTTTTGACTATCTACACGGTAAAAAGAGGAGATACACTTTACTCCATAGCGCGAAGGTACGGCACTACGGTGTCTCAGATTACATACGACAATCAGATTGACAATCCGGAAGGACTTGTCGTCGGTCAAGCTCTCGTAGTGGGAACGGGTACGAACACCCACACGGTCGCAAGAGGAGAAAGCCTCTACTCCATAGCGCGGAACTACGGCACGACCGTAAACGCGCTTTTAGCGGCGAATCCGAGCATAACAAACCCCTCCCGCATATACCCCGGACAGATTATCGTAATCTCCAACAACGAGGGCAACATGAGGAGGATTGACGTAAACGGCTTCTCCGTCAACATGAACAGCACGGCGATTGACGAAACACTCGCCTACCTTACGTACATCAGCCCCTTCTCCTACGCGGTGAGCAGTGCGGGAGCATTAACCCCGCTCTCTGACGACGCACTGATAGCAAAAGCGCGGGCGCAGTCAGTCGCGCCGCTCATGTGCATTACTAACACAAACGCGAACGGCGGCTTCTCGAGCGAAATAGCCCACTCGGTGCTGACCAACCAATCGGCACAGGATACGCTGATAGAAAACATAATAACTACGCTCAGGGAAAATAACTACTACGGACTTGTGATTGACTTTGAGTATGTCTACCCCTTTGACAAGGAGAGCTACAACCAGTTCCTTCGGAAAATATCCTCTCGGCTTCACTCTTTGGGGTACATCCTCGTAAGCTGTGTAGCTCCGAAAACCTCCGCCACGCAGTCGGGTACGCTCTACGAGGCGCATGACTACCCCGTCCACGGGGAGGTGTGCGACTTGGTGATAATCATGACATACGAGTGGGGCTACACCTACGGTCCTGCCATGGCGGTAGCTCCGATAGGACCTGTGCGGCGGGTGCTGGACTACGCCGTAACCGCCATTCCGTCGGGCAAAATACTCATGGGGATGCCCAATTACGGCTACAACTGGACACTTCCGTTTGTGCAAGGGAGTGCGGCTACCGTGGTGTCGAATACTGGAGCAGTCAACACCGCGCGAAATATGAAGGCGGAGATTCAGTACGACAGCGTACAGCAAGCACCCTATATCAACTACTACGACGCAGAGGGGCGGCAGCACGAGATTTGGTTCGACGACGCCAGAAGTATACAGGCGCGGCTGCGGCTGGTGGATGAATACAACCTCGGAGGCATAAGCTACTGGACAATTAACCGCCTGTTCAGGCAAGGGCTGCTGGTGCTGCAGGATATGTATATTATCAATAAGGTGCTGTAGTATATAGCTCGCCTGCTGGAAGCCGTTAACAAATATGTTACATCAGATTCAAGTTTTCGGTTAAATTATTTAATGAAATGAACACATTAATAGTTTATAGTGGTATCACAAACAAAGGGGAGGTGATTCTGCGAATGAATGGAAATAAATTATTGAAGGAGGCGGTTTGTGGCAAGATAGGCAGATACAGCAAAATACAAGGATTATTTTTACTGACATATTAGACACACAGATTAAGTAGGGAGTAGCCGCAGTTTGTGCGGTGTCCCTATAGCTTGACATAAATTTATAAGATGGATTTACCCCTATTTTTAATACTTCTCACTCTCACTGTAAACTGAATTTTATAAAAAACACTGTCCCTGAGCTGATTGGTCGGAATACCGAATCGGCTCAGGGACAGACGATTTTTCGGGCAGGGGCAGGTCGAGGGGGAGCAGTTCGGGAGGAGTAGTTCGTCAGGTGTCCTCAGCAAAACCCAAAACTCACCGAAAATTATTGTATTTTCCGCTCCTTTGCTGTATAATGCGGTAATAGAAAACTATAAGGAGTAATTTGCTTGCGGGAGATTTATCTTGACAACAGCGCGACCACAAAGGTTTCCGATTCTGCCGCCGCGAAGGCAGTAGGCATGATGAAGGAGTGCTACGGCAACCCCTCCTCCCTCCACACGCTTGGAATACTCGCGGAGCGGGAGGTAGGCGCGGCGAGGGCGGCAGTGGCGGGAGCTATTTCGGCTTCCTCCGAGGAGATTATCTTCACCTCCGGCGGCACGGAGGCGAACAACCTCGCCCTGTTCGGTTCTGCCGAGGCACGCAGGCGGCGCGGGAGCAGGATTGTCACCTCCGCCATAGAACACTCCTCCGTGCTGGAATCGGCAAAGCAGCTCGAAAACAGCGGCTTTGAGGTGGTGTTTCTTCAGCCTGACCGAAACGGCAACATCGCCGAGGAGCAGATTGCCGCCGCAGTTGACGAGCGTACTGTTTTAGTATCGCTCATGCTTGTAAACAACGAGGTAGGATCTGTACTCCCCCTATCAGCGGCACGCGCCGCCATAAAGCGGAGCAACGCACCCGCCCTCCTCCACTGCGACGCGGTGCAGGCGTTCGGGAAAATGCCCGTTTCGGTAAAATCCATAGGGTGCGACCTGCTCACCGTCACGGGTCACAAGGTTCACGCGCCTAAGGGAGTGGGAGCGTTATTCGTAAAGAAGGGTGTGCGTATCCTCCCGCGGCAGTTCGGCGGGGAGCAGGAAAAGCGGATTCGCCCGGGTACGGAGAGTACTCCGCTGATAGCCGCGTTCGGTCAGGCTGTCGCCGATTTCCCCGACCTTGACGCCTCCCTTGATAATGCCCGAAAGCTGTGGCAGTACGCCAAGGAGCGGCTGCTTACGATAGACAAGCTCACGATAAACAGTCCCGACGACGCACTGCCCTACATACTCAATTTCAGCACAAACTCACTGCGTTCGGAGATTATGCTCCACCACCTCGCGGCTATGGGGATATACTGCTCAAGCGGTTCAGCCTGCGCCAAGGGAGAACCGAGCCATGTGCTCAAAGCCATGAAGCTCAGCCGCACTGCCGCCGACACGGCGATACGCGTGAGCTTCGACTACGCAACTACATTTGAGGATATAGACCTCCTTGTCGAGGCTGTCAAAGACGGAATCGCCAAAAGAGGAAAGTACTGATAACAGTCCAGCCACAGGAGTAACGACAGAGCGTGTTGGACAGCCGCAGGAGCAATAACAGTGCGTGTTTGATAACTAACGACACGCTCTCAAGTAAGGAGTTTTTATTTGTTTAAGGAAGTTATTTTAATCAAAAACGGAGAGCTTGCCCTCAAGGGCTTAAACAGACGCACCTTCGAGGAGGCGTTGATACGCAATCTCAAGCGGACGCTTACTCCTTTCGGGAAAATAAGCGTACACAGAGAGCAATCCACGATGTATGTAAATTCGGACGACATTGACTGGAACGAAGCCGCCGACAGGGTGTCGAGAGTGTTCGGCATCGCGACCTTCTCCCGCTCCTGCCTTTGCGAGAAGGATTTCGAGGTGATAAAGGAGAGTGCGGCGGAGTACCTAAAGGAGCAGCTCTCCGAATGTTCCACCTTCAAGGTGGAGGCGAAGCGTTCCGACAAGAGCTTTCCCCTCAAAAGCCCCGCCATATGTGAGGAGGCGGGAGGCTATATTTTGGAGAGATTCCCGAACCTCACTGTAGACGTTCACAACCCCGAAATTACCGTTACTGTGGAGATTCGCGCAAACGGCGCGTTCATCCACGGCAAGCCCATAAAGGGTGCGGGAGGACTGCCCTTCGGCACATCGGGCAAGGCTACCGTCATGATTTCGGGCGGAATAGACTCCCCCGTAGCGGCGTGGATGATGGCAAAGCGCGGGTTACAGCTCTCAGCCGTCCACTTCGCCAGCCCTCCCTACACAAGCCAGCGGGCGGAGGAGAAGGTGCGAACACTCCTCGAGAAGGTGTCTCAGTGGGCGGGAGAAATCAAGCTCTACATCGTCCCGTTTACCGACATTCAGGAGCGTATCCGCGACGACTGCCCCGAGGAGCTGTTCACCATCATCATGCGGAGAATAATGATAAAAATCACACAGCGCATAGCGAGGAGCAATCAGTCCTCCGCCATGATAAGCGGCGAGAGCGTAGGGCAGGTAGCCAGCCAGACGCTCAAGGCGATAGCCTGCACAAACGACGCGGCGAATATGCCGATACTCCGCCCTCTTGTCGGCATGGACAAGGAGGAGATTATCAAAATCGCGCGTTCGATTGACACTTTCGACACCTCCATACTGCCCTATGAGGACTGCTGTACGGTTTTCACTCCCAAGCACCCAAAGACACGCCCCGACCTGCATTCGGTCAGGGAGGCGGAGGCGAAGCTCAACATAGCGGACTTGATGGAAACGGCTATCAAGGAGAGCCGGAAGGAATTTATTGGGAAATGACAATATTTCCAACTATTTGTTGCTATATTAATAAATTTTACTTTACTTTTACGAAAAAAAATATTATATTTATATTATATAGCCCAGTATTATAGCTGAAGGAGGGATACGGTTTTGAATGCTGAAATAATCAATGTCGGCACAGAGCTTCTTATCGGAGATCAGGTCAGCAGTAATCAGAATTTTCTCGTTACAGAGCTTGCCAATATTGATATAAATGTCTATTGTCAGAACACTGCGGGCTTTAGCCCCGACAGGCTAAAGGATTTGCTCTCAATCGCGCTCATGCGAAGCGATATTATTCTTATCGTCGGCGGCATGGGACCTAACGCGGAGGATATAGCCAAGCAGACGGTTTGCAGTGCCCTTGGAATCGGCACGGTTCACCACGATGTAAGTGCTAAGAGAATCGATGAGTACTGCTCCCAGAACGGACTGGAGGTAACGGATCTCGTCATGTCCATGGCGGATATGCCCGTAGGAGCGGTTGTTTTCAGAAACGACAGCGGAATGTGTCCGGGCTGTGCGATAAGGAGCTCGAATCAGTGCGTTGTTATGCTTCCGTCCTCCACGGTTGAGCTTGTGCCGATGGTGCGCAACTACGTCATTCAGTACCTAAAGCTGCTCACAGACGGAGCGGTTTTCTCGCAGATTATTAACATATTCTCCTCCGGCATCACACTGCACGAGGTTGAGGAGCGTCTGGGTGGACTAAAGGACAACAGGAATCCCACCATCAAGTGCGTCGAGATGACAGGTGAGGTTCAGATACGCGTCACCGCGAAAACCGACGATGAGGAGCAGGCACGCAATCTCGCCGCGCCTGTGATTAAGCAGATACTCAATATTTTCGGAAGTGACGCCTACGGCATGAACTGTAGCGGACTTGAAGAAATTGTCGTTCGCGAGCTTCGCGACCACAGAATGACCATCTCCACCGCCGAGAGCTGTACGGCGGGTATTATCTCAAAGCGTATCACCGATATTTCGGGAGCGTCGAGAGTTTTCGAAATGGGTGCGTCTACCTACTCGAGCAACAAGAAATCCGATATGCTCGGCGTATCGAATACAGTTATCCAGCGTTTCGGCGCGGTTTCCCCCGAGGCGGCGGTAGCTATGGCAGTCGGCGCGAGACGCCTTGCCGGCAGTACCGTAGCCGTCTCCACTACCGGTATCGCGGGACCGGGCGGCGGAACTCCGCAAAAGCCGGTCGGACTTGTATATATCGCGCTTGCAGATAAGGAACGCGTTTGGGTGAAAAAAGTCCTTATCAACAAGCCGGGTATGGATCGTGACTACGTTCGTTTTGTCGCCTCGTCACACGCGCTTAATTTAGTGCGTATCTATGTCGAAACTCTGCCCAACCTTATGCCGGGCTATGAGGTTCTCGGTGAAGATGTCCGTGAATCTTATTTCGACGACGCGACCTCACATCTCAGCCCGCAGGCTTACAGAAACGCGGCTGTCGCCGTCCCCGCAGCAGGAGCAGCCTCCTCGGCGACAAAGAAGAAGCCGTCTTCTAAGTCGGGTAAAAAAAAAAATATGAGTAATTCGAAAAAATCATCAAGATCATCTAAAAAATCGTCCTCATCTCCCGTGCAGCTGGCGGTGTTCTGGCTCGCGCTTTTGGTTTTTGTCGGTTCGGGAGGATACCTCCTCTACGACTCCGTGTACCTGCCGATGGTCAGTGAAGGAAATTATACGGAGTACCGCGAAAACTACAGCGACGACGCCGTTACAAACGCCGCGGACAACGGGATATGGACCTCTATCGAGACCTACGACCCCGAACGTGCGGAGGACGGCACACTCAAGAGCTTCGGGAATCTTCTCGCTATCAATAAGGATGTTGTGGGCTGGATTAAAGTCCCGAACACGATTATTGACTACCCCGTTGTGCAGGGTACGGACAACGATTACTACCTCAAGCACGACATAAACCGCAAGTCGGATAAAAACGGCACGATATTCGCGGACTACAAGTGTGTGTTCTCCCTCGAAACGCCGCCTAAGAACACGATATTGTACGGTCACCACATGAGGAGCGGAGTAATGTTTGAAAATCTGCTCAAATATGACAAGGTGGATTTCTACAGGCAGAACCCCGTTATACGATTCAACTCGAAGTACCAAGAGGGCGAGTGGGTCATATTCTCCATCATGAAGATAAACACCCTCAAGGAACACGGCGAGCCGTTTAACTTTATGAGGACGGATTTTGCAGGCGATGAGGATTTCCTCAATTATGTCGAGGAGATAAGGCTGAGGTCTACAATTGAAACGAGGGCGCAGATTGATATACTCCCGACTGACGAGATTCTCACTCTGTCCACCTGTTCCTATGAGTATTCTGATTTCAGGACGGTTCTTGTGGCAAGAAAAATCAGAGAAGGGGAGAGCCTCATAGATGTCTCTGGCGTAGTCAAGGCGACTAATCCTCTTATGCCCAAGGTCTGGAAGAGAGCTATATAGAATTTTTAAGCTGTGGCAAAACGAAGTTTTGCCACAGCTTTTTGTCAATTCACTCCTGCAATATGGAGCAGTCGGCTCTTTTGGTAGCTGTAGGACGAAAGCGGTCGGTCGAGCGAGTCAAAGGTATGTGTAGTCACCAAAATATGGCGCGTATTGGCGGGGTCTCCCGTGAGCTTGGTGACAAACAGCGAATGAGCGAAGCGGCTGCCGTTAAAGCTGAGCTGGATTATATCTCCCACGGTGACTGATTCTATGGGAAGCTCCTCGGCGTATGGACCCGCCTCCTTGTTCGATACTAAAAATCTGTGCAGATACTCCACTCCGCTCCACGCGGCACTGCGGTCGCTGAGGGAGTTGTAGTACCAGCCAACGTCCTTCTTGTAGTTCATCACGCCGACTCCCGCAAACAGACACTGGGAGATGAAATTAGTGCAGTCTCCTCCCATGCTGTTGAAGTTTGCGTAGGCGGGATTGCGCTTTAACGCCCACTTTCGGGCGTACTGTACGGCTTTCTGCCTGTCATACGGCATATCGGTTCACTCCTTATACTGCCAAAGCAGTATTATTTATAGCGATTCGTCTATACCACTATATGCGAAAATTGTTGCTTTGATGATATTGCTTTGCTCTATTGCGCTATTTTATACTCAAGCGCAATCCCCCTGCTGTTCAAGCATGACAGCAGGGGAATTTGTGTGCACTCACATAGTGCATATTCGTACATATCGCCGAAGGGAGTATTCGCCGTCGTGTGCGAGCGTACTCTGCGACATATCGCCGTGTGTGACCGAGGTCGCGCCTGCCGTGAACAGCAGCTCCGCAAGCTCCTCTCTCCTCTCGGGAGGGCAGAGCAAGCCCACCGTTTGGAGGCGATTGCGGTAGGGCTTGAGGACGGGCAGTATCTGCTCCTTCGGCAGAGCCTTGACCCAGATACAGCAGAAGCCCGCTCCCGAATCAAGCGCGGTGTCGGGGCGAAGAGTTATGCCGCAGTTTTCGCCGCGCCATATCCTGTTGCCCTCCAGCCTCTCGTTTTCGAGGTAGAGAGTTCGGTGAGCGGTGATTCCTACTCCATAGGACTTTTCGGCGGCGCATTTGCTCAGATACGGCAAAAACCTCTCGCAAAAATCGGCGGCGGAGGCTAAGTCCTCCGTATCGACATACACTCCCTGACAACTGCTGCACAGCAAGCCGTCTGTTTTCGCTATATGCTCAGCCAGCAGGGGAAGTTCCTCCTCCTGCACAGCTTTGCTAACGTAGGCGAAGCTGACCTTGTGACCCCACTCGATGAGCTTGACATTCGGCGGCACGGTGCGGCGAAAAGCGGAGACGGCGGCGTCTCCTCCCCAGACGATTACCCCGTCGGCGTACTGTATCAGGCTTTCGGTCTTGGTGATTTCCTTCGAGGAAAAGTCGAACACATAGACATACTCCGCGAGACACGGCGCGATTTCAAACAGCCGAAGGAGGAGGGGTATGGTAACAACGTCCACGGCGGAGGGGAGCTTTAATAGGTTGATGTTTCCCGTCAACAGCCCCTCCAGCACGCTGAAAACGGGCAGTCCGTCCGCGTTTCCGGCGGCGATATGCAGAAGAACGCCGAGAGGATGGATGTTTTCGCGGTTTTCGCCAAGTTCGCGAGACAGACGCTCACATAACGCCTCCTTGCCGAATTCGTTTTTGCCGCGCAGTATGTAGGCCTCCGCCGCCTCCCTCGTTATGCCGAGCTGCTCGAAAAGTGCGGCGTATTGGTCGAAGGTCAAGCCGCTTACAAACTCATCGCAGGCGGAAATGACCGTATTTACATCGAGCTTGGGCTTGGATAAGGTTTCGCAAATGCGCGGATATAGGTCGCTCTCAATCTGCCACGCGGCAGTATCGTCAACAATTTTACCGTTAATCAAATTCATATAGATACCTCTTTTATGTACTCCTCTATGCGGCTTTGTGCGGTGTTGCCTTTATTTACTCAGTAGCTCCGCGGCTGAGGCGGCGCAGGTTTTCAGGTCGTTTGCGGAGGCTCTGCCGAGAATCTCAAAGCAGGGAGAGGGTATGCCGCAGTCGCAGTGTTCGTGCATAACCAACAAGTCGTCGGTCATAACGCTCACAAGCGGCATTGATTTGACAAGAGGAGAAATCAGGCTCGCCAAGCCAGGAGTGCCGTATGGTACAGGCTCAAGTGTCGCCGCGTCACGCACCAAAACGCGGCTGTAAATAGGAACGTGGAATCTGTTGCACTTGCAGGAGGCATAGAGAATCGGATGCTCCACCGCTCCGTAAAAATCGTAGCACCGTTGCGGAGGCACTCCCAGTATATCACGCGCGTATTCGAATAATTCCGGCTTGCTCATCTGCTCGCCCGCGAACTGCTTCCACCCTCCCGCCAAGTAGATGCCGGAATTCTTAGGGAGCGTAAGCCTTATTCCGCGCGCGTGAAGCTCGTCGAGCAGGAATTTAAGATAGGCGGGGAATCCGAAAATACGAACGGGAAACGGCTGGCGGGAGAAGCGAAACAGCGCGTCCGCAGTGCCGTCAATATCGGGGGTGTATATTCCGTCCTCAAACTTAATCGCGTACTTGCGGCGAAGTGCGGGAGCGAGGAGGGTCGCGCCGAAAGCAGTTTTTGCCACTCCCAGCTCATTGGATTTATTCGGCTGATAGCCGAGTACGACGTAGTTGACGGGAACGGGAGAGATAACTCCGTAGTAGGACATAACCCGAGCTACCATTTTCAAGGCGGAAAGACACGTTCCTAAATCAAGCGCGGCAACCGACTTCTTGCCGCTTGTGCCGCTGGTCGTCGCCTTGAAAACCGCCATTCGCGGGTTAGTGCTGTACATCTGGTGGTTTTTGAGAAACAAGGTGGGGATAGACGGCAGGCGGTACAAATCGTCATAGGAGCGGATAGTGCGGTCGGTGTACCCCGCTCTCTCAAGCAGTTGCTCGTAGGCTTCACACCGCGCCGCGTGGTAAGCAACCGCTTTTTCGGTGCGGGCAAAGAAGGAGGGGTCGTTCTTCGGGAGATTGTATAGGTTTCTGTCCATGAACTAATCACCTCGTAAAAGCTTTATGTTTCGTTTGCATACACATCAATTTCCTTAGGCAGAGGTTCGCGGAATTTTCCTCCCAGCACAGTCTTCATGTTTTCGTCTATGAAGTAGGTGAACTGCTCCCTCTCCCCCGCCCTGTTTCGCTTTTCGATATTCCGCTCCCACTGCTCGTCGCTCACAAAGATGTAGTGAAGCTCGCACCGGAGCCCGCGCTCGCCGAAAAACGCCCTCGCGGCGGCGCGGCTCTCGCTTGTCCAGAAACCGAAATCGAGGATGACGTTACTGCCCGCCTTGGCAATCTCCTCGGCGAGGGAGCATAGGTAGGAGGAGCATTTCTCCGCAATCTCGCCGTGACGCTCCCCCAACTGCTCGTCAAACAGGCTGAGCATGAGGGTGTCGCAGGAGAGTATAACTGCGTTGCGCTCTTCCTTCAACCTCCGCGCGTAGGTGCTTTTTCCACTGCATATCTTTCCGCAGAGTAGTATAATTTTACCGTACAACATAGTGTATACCTCACAATGCAAATCGGGGCTGAGGCACACCAAGAGTGTGCCTCAGCCCCGAAACAAACTACCCTATAAACGCTCTGTGTATCGCGGAGACGGCGACATCCGCGTCCGACTCGTTGATAAGGACGGATATTTTAATTTCGCTTGTGGAAATCATCTTAATATTGATTCCCGCCGAGTAGAGTGCCTCGAACATCTGCGAGGCAACACCTGAGTGAGTCTCCATACCCGCGCCGACGATAGAAACCTTCGCCACATCCTCCACGCTGACAGTGGGAGTGTTGCCCGGCACTGTGGTGCAGAACTCCTCGAGGGCGGCTACAGCGTCCTCCTTGTTCTCGCGGGCGACTGTGAAGGCTATGTCCTTCGAGTTGTTCCTCCCCACAGACTGGAGAATTATGTCGATATTTATATTCTTAGCCGCCAGACGGGAGAAAATCTTGAACGCGAAGCCCGGCTCATCGGGAACTCCGACAATTGATACCTTAGATACGTTTGTGTCCTTCGCGACACCGCTGATTAACATTTTTTCCACTTTAGTTGCCTCCTTAACAATTGTGCCGGGCTTTCTTACCAGTGAAGAGAGTACCTCCAGCTTTACATTATATTTCTTCGCCATTTCAACACTTCTGTTGTTGAGAACCTGCGCGCCCAACGTGGCAAGCTCCAGCATCTCGTCATACGTAATCTCCTCGAGCTTTACTGCGGCGGAGACTTTGCGCGGGTCGGCGGTGTATACCCCCTCCACATCGGTGAAAATCTGACAGCGGTCGGCGTGCATTGACGCGGCTATAGCTACCGCGCTGGTGTCGCTTCCTCCTCTGCCGAAGGTGGTTATGTCGTCGAATTTGTTGATGCCCTGAAAGCCCGCGACTATGCAGATTTGGCGGTCGTCAAGCTCCTTCTCGAGACGCTCGGTGTCAATTTTCTTGATTCTCGCAACCGAGTACGCGGAGTTAGTCCTAAACCCCGCCTGCCAACCGAGCAGGGAGACCACAGGCAAGCCCATAGCCTCAATCGCCATAGCGAGTAGGGAGATGGAAATCTGCTCCCCCGCCGACATGAGCATATCCATCTCACGTCTCGACGCCTTGGGGTTTATCTCCTTCGCCTTTGCGATGAGGTCGTCGGTAGTGTCGCCCTGCGCGGAGACGACAACTATCACGTTGTTCCCCTCGCGGTAGGTGTCGGCGACGATACTCGCCACATTCCGCACTCTCGCGGCATCGGCAACCGAGCTTCCGCCGAATTTTTGAACAATAAGACCCATAAAATAATGACCGTCCTTTCGTAGTGACCTGTATATCTATATATTATATATTATATATACTTTCCTGTAATCAATAATATTCGGCAAACGCGCCGTTGCCGCTTGCCTCGAGTATGACAATCTCCCAGCCGTTTATGCCCTTCTCCGCCATACGCTCAAGGCATTTTCGGGAGAAGGTCTTGTTGCCCCTTTCTATAATGCTCATTATGGTAGGACCTGCGCCGCTGATATATGTGCCGTATGAGCCGAACTCATAGCTCAGGGCGAATATGTCCTCCCCCTTCTCGATGAAGTGGAGGCGGTAGGGCTGGTGTATTCTGTCCTCCACGGAGACGCGGAGGTTCTCGACGTTGCCCGAAAAGAGCGAGGCTGTCATGAGTGCCGAGCGGGAGAGGTTGTAGACAGCGTCCTCCCTCGACACTCCCGTAGGAAGCACGCGGCGGGCAACGCTGGTTTTCAGCTCAAAGGGAGGGATAAACGCGGCGAATCGCAGCTTTTTTGCCACGGGAACGCTCACGGAGTACACCTTGTTGTTTGCAACGGCTGAGGTGACAAGCCCTCCGAGCAGTGCGGGAGTGGTGTTGTCGGGATGTCCCTCGATGCTGTTGGCTATGTTGACCAGCTCGCTCCTGCTCATAGGCTCGCCGAGCAGGATGTTAGCACCGAGAAGCCCTGCGACTATGCAGGCGGAGCTTGAGCCAAGCCCTCGCGTCATGGGAATACGGTTTCTCTGGCGGAGTTTAAGTCCGCGGAGCTGTTTTCCGCACAGGTCAAAGAGGTGCTTTGCCGATTCAAAAATCAGATTATCCTCGCCTGTGGGAACTGCTATTTCGTCGAGGGAGGCAATGTCAACGCAGTCACTCTCCTCCATCTCGACCTCGTTGAAGAGGGAGAGCGCGATTCCGAGGGAGTCGAATCCCGAACCGAGATTCGCGCTGGTAGCGGGAACTTTAATTATCATAAGGCTCATTGCCTTTCTGTTGAAATAATGGCTGATTAATTTACTCACAAACTAAAATCTGTTGCCAAAGAGTTAAAGTTTAGGTCAAGCCTTTTCAAAGGCTTGCGGGTTGTTAGGGCAGAGCCCTAACTCGCCATCCGCAGATGGCGAAATCCTTTATCGTCAGAAAAGCGCAGGAGGGGTAGGTAAAAATGTCCCTAAGGACATTTTTACCGTAGGGAACCCTCGCCGGGGGTTCCCTGTGTAGGTCGCCTTGCGACCTACTTTATTGCCAAAACCTTTACCGAATTACAATCAGACGCTCATACATCTGTCAGCCAAAAAAATCCAATCCGCAAATGCCCTAATCCGCAAATATCCTAATCCGGTTAATCACATTAAATCCCTGCTGGGAGAGTATCTCCTGCGCCTCATTGTGGTTCTTGACAGAAGTGACAGGAGTAACAAACGCCGCTTCGTTCGCAGGATAGCCGCTCTTAGGAGCAAGCCGCTTGCACGCGCCGTATATCTCCTCCACCGCGTTTCTGAGCATCTCCTCATCGCCGCCGCAGATACGGATGTACATGGCGGTCTGTTCGCCCGTGTAGTCGGCTACCATGTTCTCCTCCGCGTCCTCCCAGTAGAGGTACTTCCGCGCGGAGATGTGCTTTACGCAGTCAATTACGTCCGCCACAACAGCACTCGCAGTCGGGAGCTTACCCGCTCCCCTTCCGTAGAACACTACGTCGCCTGTGGCGTCTCCGCGCACCATTATGCCGTTGAACACGTCGTCTATACTCGACATTTGGTTGATAATCGGAATGAAGTAGGGTGCTACGTTAATGAGCAGCTTGCCGTCCTCCTGCTTCTTGGCTACTCCAAGCAGCTTTATCGCGCCGCCCCACGCGCTGCAGTAGGCAACGTCCTGCAAGGTGACATCGCGGATTCCCTCCGTGTGAACCTCGCGGGGGTAGATGTGCTTGCCGAACGCAAGGCTCGCTAAAATGCAGATTTTGCGGCAGGCGTCGTGTCCGTCCACGTCCGCAGTGGGGTCAGCCTCCGCGTAGCCGTGAGCCTGCGCCTTCTGAAGAGCCTCCTCGAAGGAGTAGCTCTCGCGAATCATCTTAGTTAGGATGTAGTTTGTTGTGCCGTTGAGGATTCCCGCAATCTCCGACACCTCGTTTGCCGCCATGCACTGGCTGAGGGGACGTATAATCGGGATTCCTCCTCCCACGCTCGCCTCAAAGAGGAGGTTGAGATTCTGCGCCTTCGCTATCGCTATCAGCTCATGCCCTCGCT
The DNA here is from genome assembly GCA_031262985.1 of Oscillospiraceae bacterium. Lineage (GTDB taxonomy): Bacteria > Bacillota > Clostridia > Oscillospirales > Acutalibacteraceae > JAISGQ01. The sequence continues at coordinate 77,626 of JAISGQ010000047.1, read as the reverse complement.
CGGCTATCAGCTCCTTATTTGAGGTGACGACGCTCTTTCCCGAAAGCAGTGAACGCTTGACAAAGTCGTAGGCTATGTCAAGTCCACCCATACACTCAACTACTATGCTTATGTCGCTGTCGTTTTCTATTAAAGCAAAATCCTTTATAAATCTGTCGGAGTAGGGCAGGTCGGGGAAGTCGCGCAGGTCGAGAATGTACTTTATGCGTATGCGTTCTCCCGCCCTTCGCTCGATGGAGTCCCTGTTTTTTCGGATGACCTCAACTACCCCCGTGCCAACTACTCCATGCCCCATTATGGCTATGTTTATCATTATTTTCGCTCCTTACTGTATCTCACAATATAATATACATTATACTCCCGATATGTTGTCTATTGTTTTCACTCCCGAAAGGTCTTGGAGCATGGAAAACAGCTCCTCCTTCGATATGCTCATGCTGTCGGTCCGCGCCGAGATGGAGACGGAGGCTACTCCTCCTACGGGGATGTTTTGGTTGACGGTGAGAATGTTCGCCTTCGCCTCGAAAAACACCGCAAGCAGCGCGGAGAGTACTCCCGGCTTGTCGGTGAGTACGGCGTGGACGGTGATGACCTCGTCGCGTACAGCCTTCTCGTACTGGAAAACCATATCCTTGTATTTGTAGAACGCGCTTCGTGATATACCCGCCATTCTCGCCGCCTCGGCGGAGGAGCTCGCCTCCCCTGAGGAAAGCAGCTTCTTTGCGTAAACTACGCTTCTGTAGACGTCGGGCAGTGCCTCGCTTTTTACGAGAAGATATTCAAGCGACATATGACAGCCTCCCTTGCAGTTGGATATACGTATAGCAGTTCCACTTGACATTTGCGGCTTTCTTGGCAGTCTTTTTGCCGTCAAACTGCGTTGTCCTCCTTGACTTGCGCCAGCAAGCCTGCGTCATCCGCCTTGTTTGACGACAAAAATCCTCGCCAAGAAAGCCACAAACGCCAAGCGGAACTGCTATATTGCATAAATCGCGGTCAGAATATTGGTGACAAACAGACAAAACGAGAGGGGGTTTTCTACGTGCCGTGTACTGCTGTCCTGTACTGACGTACACTATAACACAGATTGATGGATTATGCAAGTGTTATTTCAGATAAATTCAGTCGGACACACCTCAGTGTGTCCGACTGAATTTAATACCAATAGCAATATTTGCTCTCAGAATTACCGATAGTTAGTCGTCCTCCGGCTCATCGTCCTCCGATTCGTCATCTTCCTCCTCCGTCTTTGAGCCTATGGAGAGGGTTCTTCCCTTTTTTCGGTCGGTGTCGTAGAAACCGTCGTCGTTGTCGTCGCCTTCCTCCTCGTCATCGTCATCGTCAAAATCGTAGTCGTCATCCTCGTCGGAGACGCCGTCATATGCCTTCTGCAACGCCTGCTCCTTGCTGTCAAAGTCACCGGCGGAGACAAGATAGAAGTACATACGATAGTCCTCCACAATGAAGAAAACCGTACTCTTCGGTTCGCCCTCACTGCGGTAGCAGATGATGGGAGTTGCACACTCGTCGGACAGTTTCATCATGCTGGCGAAGTCGTGGAGCAGGATGTTGTCCTTCATGTCGTACTTCGGAGTGGCAATGAACACCAATCTGTCCTCCACAAGGGAGATAAGGCGGTTGACCTCGTTCTCGTAGGGGTCGCCCTCAAAAGTAACAACCAGCGAGCGGAATGCAAGAAGTGCAGCCAGCATGAGGAGTGCAGCAAACGCGAATACCACCGTCAAAGCGTACACGGGAGGAGTAGTCACCACGTTCTCCTCCTTGATTTCCTGCGGAGTTTTGACCGCATCCTCACCTGTAATAAAGAACGTATCGCGCATTACCGGCTGTGAAAATCTGTGAATGTGCTTTGTCTTAATCGGCTTCTCCCCCGCTATTGTGGAGACAACGTCCACCGTCAGGGTGAAGTCAACACGTGCGTTAAACGAAACTCTCAAGTCCTCAGAGAATTTTCTGAGCGTATTTGAGAATTCACGGGGGCTATACTCAAAGGGAATTTCAATATTGAAATACTTTTCTTCCGCCTCGGTTTCCTCCGTTTCCAGCAAAACCTTCTCACTGTGCCACAGAACCCGCTCAAGCTCGGGAGTGCTGTCATTGCTAATCGCCATGAGGCTGTACTCCACCTTGTAGGAGTACACAGTCTCGGCGGGGACTGAGGTTGTGTAGGTGTAGTTGAAATTGGCGTTTACTTTCTCCACAATCGACTCAACGTATACCAAATTGGCAGGGATGGTTTTATCTTTGTAGAAGCTGTTCTTCAAGAGGTCAACATTGTAGGAGAAATAGGATGTGCTGGTGGAGGAGAATTTCGTGCTCTCCACCACGGTGTTCTTCGGGACAGCAAAATACACAGACATTGCTATGCAAAGTGCCATGGCGGCGGCTATTACTCCGCTGACGGTGAGGTTGGTCGTCTTTGTCATTACGGGTCTTTTAAGTCCTATGGTTTTCATCAAAAACTCTCTGAATTGTTTAATCATAAGTACCTCCGGTTTCAATATCTACTTCATTTTGTGCCGTATCTTCAACGCTCGCAGAGTTCATCCACAGCGTAATCCAACCTAAATAGGGTATCCGCATTTTCACTTTGCCGACAATCGCCTCGTGCGGGACAAGGTCTCTGTCGGGAGTGTTGTTGTTGTCGCCTTGGGTTTTGTAGTAATTATACCCCTGCTCGGGGACAATTTCAATCACTCGGTGAATGACGCTGTAGTTGTCTCGCTTGTACTCCACAACGTCGCCTACCTTGATTTCGTCGTTCTCGAGACTGCTGATTATCACCATGTCGCCCGTCATGATGGACGGCTCCATACTGCCGGAGGCTATAGAGACGGGGCGAATCGGGAAAATACCGATAACAAAGAGCATGAACACAATGAGGAAGATAAATGTCGGAATCCAGTTCATGGGGTTCTCCTTCTTTAGGTCTCTCCTCGAAACACTGTGTGTGAGATAGGACACGTCATACGACACCACAAGTATGGCGAGGAAGGGGACGATTGTGCGAAGGAGTGCGGCGGTTATCCACTGATTATTCGGGATAATCGGGAGAAGGTAGAAGGGGAGCTTCGCTATGAGCATATATATCACGGTGGGCTTGAAGCCCGCGATGTAGGAGCAGTAGGTGAGGAAAATCGAAACTACTACTGCCGGCAACACGTTGTTGCCGATTTGCTCGAATATACCCATGGGAGTGCCCAAGTTGCGCAGAAAACGCGCGGGGTCAATCTCAAAAAGAGCGAACGCCGCGCAGGTTAGTACGCAGATTACTTTGGTTTCTCTCTTTTTCGGGCGTAGGTTTTGGAGGAGGTGGGCGCGTATATACTCGCTGAAAACTATCACACTGCCGTAAATGAAAATGCCTTTGATTATCCCGAAAAACGAGGTGTCATACACATTTTTCGCGAAGCCGTCAATTATGCCGGAGGTGAACCTGAGCGCGATAACGAATATAGCGGCAATGCACGCCCAGACGAGTACACTCGTTTTGACGGATTTCTTGCACCGTTTCGGCGCACCCTTGTGCTTGTAGCACCACGCCGCGAGCAGGAGGCAGAAGAGCGGGAGGAAGAAGTTGGTGTACCCGCTTTTCATAAGCGGGACGAGCAGTGTCGTTCCCGTGCAGGAGACGATAGCTACGAGGAGGAGGAGAACAGCGGGTTCTCTGTATTTAGCCTTAAATATGAAACATCACCGCCTTAAAATGTGATGGAGATAATATTCACAAATAGCGGGCGGTTTAAACCGCCCGCTATAATTGCTTTGTGTGAATACGGATGTTCTGCCTGAGCAGTGCGTATTGTTTTGGTTATCGGGGTGGGGGTTGGAGTGTAGCTTCTCTTTCAACTGCAACCTTTGCGGTGTATGTGTGACCCGCAACATCTGTAATGGTTACAGTATAATCGCCTATAGATGTAGTGCCGACAGGGGGATTTCCAAAATACGCAGGAGCAACTCTGTTGGGTTTAACAACAAATGTCACTTTTCCTTTTGAGGGAATTACTGTTGGGTTTATTCTACCTCCGCTAATACCTGTGACAGTATAATTGCCTGTGCTGACGCTTGCGATTGTAGCGGGCTTATTGCTTGGATTGTAGAGTGTGAAAGCTACAGGAATGTTAGCAGAATAGAACTCGAACTTATCCTGACCGCTGCTGGATGAATCGTTTTCACCGAGGCTGTAGTTGCCGGAGGTGAAGTTTACATAGTTCTCACGGGTGTAGGTTGTTTGAGGAGGTCCACCGAAGCCGCCGAAACCACCACCGAAACCACCACCGAAGCCGCCACCGCCAGTTTGGGTAGATGTAACCTTACGCTCGTAGTAATAAGGATTGCCGTTTCCTTTGGTCTTGTTATTGTTACCGTCCTCAGCAGAGGAGTCAGTAGAGCCTGTGCCGAGCTTTGTGTTTGTAACAGTAGCTGTTGCAGATGTCACTCCTTCGCCTGTTGTACTAAACTCTGCAGGTACAGCATAAGTAGCGTAAGAAACAACCTTTGAGTTGCCGTCGCGCATCAGCTTGACAGCAAGCCAATTCCTACCTTGTGCGGTAGTGCGGAAGCTGCTTAAACTCACGCCGTCGTCTGCGTTAATATCTGCAACCTGATTGCCTTTAACCGTACCGCTTTTCTCTATACCGTTAAAGTACATGGGCTTCTGTGTGTACTCGACATCGCCCTTGACGACAAGTGTCTCAGACCAAGCGGCAAAGCCGGCTGAAACTGCGCCTGTCAAGACGAGCATGAAAGCAATGATAAGCGGAATAAATTTTGCCTTAGAACGCTTAACTGCTGTTCCCGAGTGACTTCTACTTGTGCGGGACTTGCCCGAACGGTTCTTGCTTGAACGTGTATTCATCATAATTTACTCCTCCTCTCTTATGCTTCTGATGCCGGAATGAATCCGTATGTCGGTGTGAGTTCTACTGTAGATGTGTTCTGCGCGAAGTTGAGGCTGAGGTTGTAGCTTGTTTCGCCGCCCTCGTATGTGTCATAGCCTGTGAACACAAACTTAATGGTGATACTGCCCTCTGCGCCTGCGGCAAGTGTTGCGCCGCTTCTGTCTGTCACATAAGCTGTGACTCCATTTGCACTGTAGAACGACTTGACAGCATCTACAGTCGGCATAGTAGCATCAACTGTACCGTTATTAACCAAATTAAACTTAACGATTTTAACTTGATTGTTTGCTGTTACTCCCTTAAAGTTTACGGGGAGAGCTTCAAAGCCTTCAACTGCTGTAACAACTCCTGCGGTCATAGTAATATTGGCGTCACCGCCCGTAGCGGTTACAGTGCCAAAATCTACATCAAAACTGCCCTCGGCAGTAACTGTTCCCGTCACCGTCTGGGATGAGCTTAAATAAGCGTAGCCCATGGAGGTGAACATAGCGCAAACTAAAAGCATTGCGACTATGATTAGTGTTTTTCTGGATTTCATTGCAGTTCCTTCCTTTCAATTAAAAAGTTGAGCATGAAATAATCTTATATTTAGGAAATACTGATAGTCTGTTTGCTCTTCTTTTTAGATGCAATAAGAACAACAATAGAAGCGAGCAATACCAATCCGGAAACTATTGTAAGTGTATGATAAATCCATAAGTAAGGATTGCCCTCATCGCCTGTCTTAGGAACAACATCTGTGTCTCCCTTGACCTCGCCGGGTTCGTCCTCGATTACGACAGTTTCGTCATTTTCATAATCTAAAGAAATTGCAAAAGCTGTTATTGCAAAAACATCGTTGCCGTAGTCGCCGTCTACATCCCATCTGACTGTTACATCAAAATCAGCAGACTGACCGGGCTCTATTGTTTCAGCATAATCAGATGAAAATTCGACCTTCATAAAGTCTGCAATAAAACTATCCTCAGTTATACCTTCAAGATCCAAATCCTCAAAATCCACGTCAAACATCTGTGAGAAATCAACAGATCCGGATTCCTCCGAATAGTCAACTAAATCAGCCTTGAGGTCACCTGTATTCTTGATAGTTACTTTAAGCTTGAGATAAGAGCCGGGGAAATTAAATGTACCGCAGTCAATGTACAATTCGGAACCGTCAACCTCGGACTCAAAATATCCGCTTGTTCCGTAAGATTCTACAAGCTTGGCCTCTTCAAACTCAAGCTTAAATGTACCCGGTTTCTGGGCAATCGTTTGCGCGAAGCCTACGGAAATATTCCCTATAAGCATTACGGCAGAAAGCACCATAACCGCCCAGATGCGAACATTAGCCCCGGGTTTTCTAAAATTAGACATAAGCATAGGCTTACTCTCCCTTCTACGCACATCTGAGCAAACCAAGGCATTGCGGCATAGCTCGCAATGCCTTGGGCGACAAATCTACGTTAAACCAAAATTTTATGTAATACCGACAAAATCAATGGACAACTTAAATCTGTTTCGTTCTACTGAGTTTACTCAGTGCTGATTACTCAGCTGCAACAGGAGCAACAGCCGCGGGAACCTGATTAGCAACTACAGATACTGTGAAAGCTGCAGAAGCAAGGTCGCTGAGGTCAGCTGCTGTTACATCAGGATTGAGTGTAACTGTGAATGTGAATGTTGTGCTTGCGCCTACTGCCAATTCGCCTGTAAGAGCAGGAGCGTCTATGAGGTAAGCCTCAACTTCGCCGTCCATAACAACTTCAATGTCAGCCGCGAAATCGTCGAGAGAAACAGCAACTGTGCTATTGTTTGTGATCTCTACTGTAACTGCGAAGGAGTCGCCCGGGTATGCAAGTGTGAGGAGACCGTTAGGTACAGTTGTTGTAGTGCCGGGAACTGTTACGTACCAACCCCAGCCCTGAGGACCCTCCATCCATGAAGCACCGTATGCAGGATAGTTAACTTTAACGAGTGTGGGTTCGCCTGTAACGCTGTCTGTAGTAGCGATTGTGTAATCCTTTACGCCGCCCTCAGCGACAGCAAGATCTGTTCCGTCAACGGAAACCGCTGTGATGTCTACGTCGAAGCTGCCCTCTGCTGTAGCTACGCCTGTAACTGTGAGTGTCTGTGTCCATGCAGCGAATCCAAAGCTAAGTACTGCAAAGCTGAGAACTACTGCTATAGCGGAAACCGCTATTCTTCTTGTTCTGTTTTTCATTGGAAATTCCCCTTTTTAAAATAGTTTTTTTATTCAACAGACGCCCGTCTGTCAGAACCGTGATTGATACTCCCCCGACTAATTCATAAGAGAGGGAAAAATGCCGATTTAATTCTCGGACTGCTCGAATGTGACGGTCAGTTCAATGTCCGCGCTTGCGTCTACGCTTGCGCCGCCCGCTGTGTCGTCATCACCCAAATCTGCGCTGAGTGTAGCCAAAACGTCTATGTAAGCTCCGTCGCCCTGCTCGAATACCAAACCTACCAAGCCGGTATCATATGTATCCGGAAGCTCAAGTGTAATATCTCCGCTGACAGATGTAAGGCTGAAAGCTGTAAGTTCTGCGGCTACAGAGCCTGTGTTCTTGAGATAAACTCTAACCATGCAAGCATCGCCCGGATAGCTGAGCACTCTGTCAAGTGTAAATACTCCGTCTGCAAAATCGAGCACCGTCTCCTCTTCGCCTTCCAAGAGAACGACTTTCTCTACTCCCGCAGCAAATGTTCCCTCAGCCGAGACAGTACCGGAAACCGTGAGACCCTGAGTCCACGCGGCATAGCCTGCTCCCATAAGAGAAAACATCAGAACCATACACAGAACGATGAGACCGATTTTTCTGTTCCTCTTCATATGTAATGCAACTCCCCTTTTAGTTAAATTTTAACGAGGGGGTTTGCCTGCCGCCCCGCTAAAGAACTTCTGAACCAATTTTAGCAAAGATAATTTTCTTTGTCAAGAACTTTATGTGATGAAATTTATGACAATCCGTTAATATTTTAAAATATCGTGTAAAAACCGTTATTTTTACTGCTCGGAGTTAATATTTCCCGCTGTTTCGGCTGTCGGAGTGTCAATTGCCGGCTGAGGGGTCGTCTCCTGCGGCGACTGATTTGCGGTCAAAATCCCCTCCTGCGCGGCGAGAATTCGGTCACGCTCCTTCCTGTCTACCTGCACGGACGCGCCGCATACGGGACAGACGACGTAGTACCGCGAAAATATCGGAAAAATCGGGATGAAGAAAAGAGTGAACCACGTTCTCATCCTCACAAGCGCGTGAGCACTCGCGTTGTGGCAGTTCGGACAGGTAAAGTAGCCTACCTGCGCGAGAGCCTTCCGCATTATCCTCGAACCCCAAATGATGAACATAATGTTGACCTCCTTTTTCTGATAAAAAATTTTGAGAAAAGGAACAAAATTTAAAAATCTCTTTCCTTTTCTCGTGTGCTGTAGGATACTTGATCTCTTCACTTTTCTCTCTTATCTTTTCACTCTTTGCCGTAAGGCAAAGTTTTGGTGATCCATCCGCGATTCGAACGCGGGACACCCTGATTAAAAGTCAGGTGCTCTGCCAGCTGAGCTAATGGATCATATATAGTGTCACGCCGAGCGTGACAGTAAAGCATTGCTTACGGCAATGTGAAGTGTCTTGCGGGGCAAGCCGGTGAAGGAGTGAAGAGTGATATTTTTGCTTACACAAAAGTGATATTGCTCGCAGTGATATTCGTCGCTTGACACGAGTGATATGATATGCGCCTCACGCCCCGCAGGGCATATCACGCTTTTAGCATATCGCTTGCCACAGGCAAATATCACGCGCAACAAGGCGCATATCGTTGCAAATTGCCTTGCATTTTGCATGGCTGGGATGGCTGGGATCGAACCAGCGAATGACGGAGTCAAAGTCCGTTGCCTTACCACTTGGCTACATCCCACCGTCATAATTCACAAAATCGGTACATCACCAAATCAGCAGAATGTACCGACGTCGCTATGTATTTGGGGTGGAATATCGGAATTGAACCGATGACCTCCAGGGCCACAACCTGGCACTCTAACCAACTGAGCTAATTCCACCATGTGTGTGGCGCAATCCGATGAAAAGATTTCGCCTGCGTAAGGAGAGAATATAGAAAAGAGCGAAACCCCGCCTCATAAAATACGGGCTTGCCCGCACCTTTTCTTTTCACTTTTAACTCTTATCTTTTCACTCTTTGCTGAAAAGCAGAGCTTTGGCGCGCCAACAGGGACTCGAACCCCGGACCTACTGCTTAGAAGGCAGTTGCTCTATCCTGCTGAGCTATTGGCGCAACGAGAATTGTCGCCAATGCGACAGGGAAGGCGCGAGGGGGTTAGTCCGCAAAAATCATCTGCGGATGACCCTCTGTGGAGAGACATTAAGTGAAAAGAGAAAAACGAAGAGAGAAGAGAGAAAAGTACAAAACTTTGCCTTTTAGAACACAAGCTTGCTCACATCATCACTCTTCACTTTTGTCTCTTATCTTTTCATTCTTTGCCGTTAGGCAAAGTTTTGGAGCGGGTGATGGGAATCGAACCCACGCGACCAGCTTGGAAGGCTGGAATTCTGCCATTGAACTACACCCGCGAGTTAAGCAACGGACGTATTTTAGCACATCACATTGTATGTTGTCAATACAAATTTGAGGTTTTTAGTAAAAATCGCTTTCTCGGCGCGGAGATTTCATACCTTATTATATTATACATCAACATTTAATATGTTTACGGCAAAAAACGATTGCAAAAGATTTTTTATATGTTAAAATAAAGTGTGGTAGTTTACATTATAGGAATTGCAGGGGTTTTTGATGTCAGATTTTTTTAATTCATTGCTCGATGTTTTGAAGGCGGTCAGGTGGCAGGACATATTGGACATAGCCATAGTCTCCTTCCTCATCTATCAGTTTGTAATATTCGTAAAAAACAGCAGGGCGCAGCTCCTCGTCAAGGGCATTATCATAATAGTCGTTGTGTACTTAATCTCCGTGCTTTTGAATCTCCACACGCTTATGTTTATAGTGGATTTGATTATAAAGAACGGCGTATTTGCCGTACTCCTCGTGTTCCAGCCGGAGATAAGGAGTGTAATTGAGAAGCTCGGCAAGAGCAAAATCTCACTGGCAAGCATCCTGCGTACCGACTCCTCAGAACACGAGAGAGCAGCGCGGCTGTCGGTAATCAGCACGGTTGTGGAGTCCTTCCGCCAGCTTCAGGAGGAGGGGATGGGTGCTATTGTCGTGTTTGAACGCTCGGTTAAGCTCGACGATATAGTGAGTACAGGTACGCTTATCGACTCCGCTCCCAGCGCGGGTCTACTCGGCAATATCTTCTTCAACAAAGCTCCCCTCCATGACGGCGCGGTAGTGATAAGGGATAACCGCATAGTAGCCGCCGGATGTATCCTCCCGCTGACGCAGAACGCGGGGCTTGGAATCGAACTCGGCACGCGGCACAGGGCGGCGATAGGCATGAGTGAGAACTCCGACGCGGTGGTCGCCGTTCTGTCGGAGGAAAACGGCACTCTCTCAGTGACCGAGGACGGCGTGATAAAGCGGTATCAGAGCTTTGCCGCGTTCTCCTCCGACCTGATACAGGCTCTCTGCAGTGACGAGAGGGAGACGGACGGCGAGGGCAGCTCCTCCGCCATAAAGAAGAAATTCCACAATGTTACCGGCATATTTAAAGACAAATTTTCAAGGAAGTAGTTTATACTGAAAACCACAGGACAGGAGGCTCAGGTTGATGAAAAAAAATAAATTTAAGATATCCTTCGACGTGCTTTTTACAAAGAGAGTACTCGTAATTCTGTCGATAATCAGCGCGATTGTGCTGTGGGCGGTGGTGCTTGTCAATGTCAGCCCCGCCGAGACTAAAGTAATATCGAACGTGCCTATCATAATCGACACCGAGGCTCTCACCTCCGCGCTGGGGCTTGAGGCGGTGGAGATTGTAGGTCCGCAGTCGCTCATTACAAAGCACATCGATGTCGAACTCTCCGGCAGACGGTACGCGCTTAGTCAGATTACCGCGGAGGACATAACCGTCACCGCTCAGGTCAGCGGAGTTTCACAGCGCGGAATCTACCCTCTCGCCCTCTCTATTATAGTTGATTCGAGTTTCCCCGACATAGCGACTACGGCGAACAACAGCCAGTATATCTCCGTGCGTTTCGATTTGATGAAGGAGGTAACCTTCCAAATTGAAAAAATTCAGCTTACCGGCGCGAAAACCGCGAAGAACAGCGACATGATAATTGACGCTCCCTTCTCCGACTTAAAAGCAATCACTCTCAGAGGTCCTGAGCTTGATATTGACGCGATTGCCTCCGTCGCCGTTGTGGCGGACGTAAATCAAACACTGTCGGAAACCTCCGAGTTTGCGGGAAAAATCATCCTCTACGACAAGGACGGGAATGAAGTTGCGCCGACCTCGAGGCTTTCGGTGGAAGGTAATCAGCAAACTGCCCTCTCCGACATACCTGTGCAGATTACCGTGCCGGTGAAGAAGGCAAAGCAGGTCAACGCGAGCATTTCTCTCAAAGCTAAGTATACTGCGGAGAACTTTAATTTCGCGGGGATTTCGTACTCCATCTCCCCGAAGTCGGTTACGGTCAAGGGCGAACCCGCCGAGATTGACGCAGGTTTTACTACTGACCAGCTTCTGTTGGGGGAGATTGACCTCTCCACAGTCGGGAAAAAGAGCAGGAAATTCACCTTCACGCCAAGCCTCACTACGGGTACTTCTATCGTTGAGGATGTGCGGGAGTTTACAGTCAACTTCCCTTTGAAGGGATATTCGGAGAAGACCTTTGTCGTGACCTCCGCCACCTCCGATTTCTCCGTCTTGAAGGAGGAGGGGAAAAACGCGGTCTTTGACACCAAGCAGTTTGAGGTAACGGTGGTAGGTCCTACTGCCGATGTCAACAAGATAAAGGCTGAATCTATAGCCGTAGTAGCCGATATTTCCGGCATGGATGTCACGGGGAAATGCTCCGTTCCCGCCTACCCGTATGTGAAAAACAGCACTACCTGCTGGGTGTACGGCTCGTACATGGCAGATGTGGTCATTTCGTAGGAGTGCCATGAGATAGATAAAGGAGGAGTAATACTCCCTCACTGCAATTTGAATCACTGATATATCGGAGCGTACACAGCCTTGCTCTGTACGCTCTTTGCGTGTAGCCGCATTACTACAATAAGGAGGAGAGCCAGCTCTTATGAACGGCGCGAAACACAACTACAACAGCAATATTATACTGTGCGGCTTTATGGGCTGCGGGAAATCCACTGTCGCGACTCTCTTAGCCGAACGCACGGGCAGAGAACTCGCCGACACCGACCACCTCATAGAGGCGAAAATTGGCATGAGCATATCGAAGTATTTTGAACGCTTCGGAGAACCCGCCTTCAGGGCAATCGAGCGGGAGGTGTGTCTCTCGCTGAGAGAGCCGCGCGGGCTTATTATCTCCTGCGGAGGCGGCGCGATCATGGACGAGCGAAATGTTCAGGCTCTGTCGCAGGGAGGAGTAATAGTACTCCTCGACGTGCCTCCCGACGTGATTCTGGAGCGGCTGAGCGGCGACAGCTCCCGCCCGCTTCTGGCGGGGGGCGACAGGAAGGAAAAACTGTACGCCCTCTACAACAAGCGAATTTCTCTCTACCGCGCGGCGGCGGACGTTATCATTGATGCCGACCGTCCTGCGGAGGAGGTGTCATTTGATATATCCTCCCTATGGGAGGATATATCAAATGACAGTTGACAAGTGACAGTTGACAGTTGACAGTTAAGGAACGGCTTCGCGCTTATACTACAATGTCGGCGGTTTACTCAGCAGTTGACAGGTGGCAGGTGACAGGTGACAAGTACAGGTTAAATATAATAATTCAGTTGTTTCGGAAGGATGAAAAAATATGTCTTCAACATGGGGAAAGAACATCAAAATTTCAATATTCGGCGAGAGCCACGGCGTGGCTATAGGAGTAGTTATCGACGGACTGCCCGCAGGTGAGAAGCTCGATTTGGAGGAACTCCAGTTTCAGATGAGCCGCCGCGCTCCGGGCAACGACGCTACCGCAACTCCGCGCAAGGAGCAGGACTTGCCCGAAATATGCGCGGGAATACTCAGCGGAACTACTACAGGCGCGCCGCTCTGCGCGGTGATAGAGAACACCAACACACGCCCTGTGGACTACGATAAGCTGTCGCGTCTGCCGCGTCCCGGACACGCGGACTACACCGGCGCAGTACGTTACAACGGCTACAACGACGTTCGCGGAGGCGGGCATTTTTCGGGTCGGCTTACAGCTCCTCTCACATTCGCGGGTGCGGTTTGCAAGCAGATTCTCGCGAGAAGGGGCGTGACCGTAGGCGGACATATCCTCTCCATAGGCAATGTTTTCGACCATCCATTTGACCCGATGAAGATAACCGCGCAGAAGCTCGGTCAGCTCTCGCGGCAGTACTTCTCCCTCCAAAACGATTTGTGTGAGGAGGCAATGCGTAAGGCTGTCAGGGACGCCGAGGAGGCTCAGGACAGCGTGGGAGGCATGGTCGAAATCGCGGTAGTAGGCGTTCCTGCGGGGATAGGCACTCCTATGTTCTACGGGGTTGAGAATGTCCTCTCTTCGATTGTGTACGGAGTTCCGGCAGTCAAGGGCGTGGAGTTCGGCGCGGGGTTTAACGTGGCACGTATGCGCGGCAGTGAGTGCAACGACCCGTTTACGGTGAGAGACGACAAGGTGGTTACCACCAAAAATACGAGCGGAGGAATACTCGGCGGGATTACTACGGGTATGCCGATAATTATGCGTGCGGCAATCAAGCCCACTCCTTCAATCTCCCAGAAGCAGCAGACGGTTGACCTGCGCGAACACCGTGACGCTATGCTTACTGTGGGAGGACGGCACGACCCGTGCATTGTGCCGCGTGCCTTACCTGCGATTGAGGCGGCGACTGCGGTGGGTATCGCCGACTTGATGGCGGACGCGGGGAAACTGTAGATAGAGAGGTTTTGCAATGCCACAGAAAGAGCGTCTTGATAAAATTCTCGCCTCGCAGGGCGTGGGCAGCCGCAAGGAGGTACACAAGCTGATATGGGCGGGTAGAGTTTCGGTAAACGGAAAAACCGCAAAGCTTACCGACACTAAAATCGACCCCGAAAAAGATGAACTGCGCCTTGACGGAGAGGTCATATCCTACAAAAAATACATCTATATAATGATGAATAAGCCCATGGGAGTAATTTCCGCATCGGGAAATTCCGCCGAGAGGACGGTTATCGACCTGCTCCCGCCCGAATTGCAGAGAAGGGGGCTTTTCCCAGCAGGAAGACTCGACAAGGACACCACGGGACTGCTAATCATCACAAATGACGGCGAGTTCGGACACCGCCTGACTGCTCCTAACAAGCAGGTGTACAAAACCTACGAGGCGACGCTCGACAGCCCTCTGACCGAGAGCGGTATGGAGCAGCTTCGGCAGGGTGTTACGATTGACGGCGGAGAACAGTGCCGTCCTGCAGAGGTAAAACTGCTCTCGGAGGACGGTCTGCTCGCGGAGATACGGATATGCGAGGGCAAGTACCACCAAATCAAGCGCATGACCGAGGCGGTAGGCTGCCGCGTAGTCGCTCTCAGGCGGCGCGGTATAGGCGGGCTTTTCCTCGGCGGCTCACTTTCGGAGGGGCAGTGCCGCGAGCTGACGGAGGAGGAGAAACAGCTCCTGTTTGTGAAGGAGCTTTAATCTGCGGCGGCGGCTACTACTCTGCCGCAAATTTGCTTTTGTGCAATGTTTTGAAAAAACACAGGGGTTCTTTGTGCAGTTTTTTTAAATTATGAAGAGTGCGTGAAAAAGTATGTGCAAAATGCACGAATTAAACGCGATAACTTCTACGAATAAACTATTGCTTGAAACAAGCTTTTCTGTTAATATTATTAGCGACAGATGTCATGAGTGTACGGAGATTCCGAATACTCGAAAATTTATTATTTTTGGAGGAAAAAAACATGGCAAGTGTAACACTGAAAAACATTTACAAGCGTTACTCGGGAAATGTTGTTGCGGTAAGCGACTTCAATCTTGAGATTCAGGACAAGGAGTTTATCATTCTTGTTGGTCCTTCCGGCTGCGGAAAGTCCACAACACTGAGAATGATTGCAGGTCTTGAGGAGATCAGCGACGGCGAGCTCTACATCGGCGACATCCTCGTCAATGACGTTGCTCCTAAGGACCGCGACATAGCGATGGTTTTCCAGAACTATGCTCTTTACCCGCACATGACCGTTTTCGATAATATGGCTTTCGGACTTAAGCTCAGAAAGTACTCCAAGGACGAGATTAAGCGTCGTGTTGACGAGGCTGCTCAGATTCTTGACATCCAGCACCTTCTCCAGAGAAAACCTAAGGCTCTCTCCGGCGGACAGCGTCAGCGTGTTGCTCTCGGACGTGCTATCGTTCGTGAGCCTAAGGTATTCCTTCTCGACGAGCCTCTCTCCAACCTCGATGCTAAGCTCCGCGCACAGATGCGTACAGAGCTTGCTAAGCTTCACATGAGACTTGGTACAACCTTCGTCTACGTTACACACGATCAGACTGAGGCTATGACAATGGGCGACAGAATCGTTGTTATGAAGGACGGACTTATTCAGCAGGTTCACACACCTCAATTCCTCTATGACAAGCCCTGCAATATGTTTGTTGCCGGCTTCATCGGCTCTCCTCAGATGAACTTCATCGACGTAACACTCGAGAAGCGCGGAGACGACGTGTTCGCACTGTTCGGCGACTTCTCCATCAAGCTCCCCGCCTCAAAGAACAACAGAGGTCAGCTTGACGCTTATATCGGCAAAGAGGTCGTTCTCGGCATCCGTCCTGAGCACGTACACGACGAGCCTGAGTATATCGAGAGATATTCTGAGAGCTGCGTAGTTGCTGACGTTGAGGTTACTGAGCTTATGGGTAACGAAACATTCCTCTACATCAACGCTTATGGCAATCCTATCACTGCACGTGTTGCTCCTACATCTAAGACAAGAGCAGGCGATCAGATTAAGGTTGCGTTCGTAAACAGCAAGATTCACCTCTTCGACAAGGAGACTACTCTTACAATAGTCAACTAATTGTCGCTTAATTTAATATCTTACAGATAGCTTTGTGCCGTTCTCAAACTTCGTTTGGGAACGGCATTTATGCCAATCGCTCCAATCGCTAAACTGCTATACTATTTGACACAGGAGGATTTATCTATGTCTAACATCAGAAAAATTACCGCTGCACTGCTTGTGCTTTCAGTTTTTCTCTTTGCTCTCAGCGGATGCTCATCATCGCCGAAAGAACCGATTACGGCTGAAACCTTCAACTCCACAATGCAGGAGAATAATTTTACCGTTACGGACGCTACAAGCCAGTTCGAAGCCGGACTTGTAAACTCAGTCACCATAGCGGTTAACAAAGCGGCTACGTATCAGATTGAGTTTTATGTAGTACCTTCTGCCGAACGCGCTCGTTCTTCGTATGAGCAGAACAGGGTACACTTCAAAGAGCTGAAGGGTTCAGCGGCAGTAGAGACAGAGGTATTTTTACCGAGCTATGCCAGATACACTCTCACCTCCGACGGCAAATTTTACATTGTTTCCCAGATTGGAAACACCTTCATATTCGCACAGAATATAGCCTCCTCTGATAAGGCTGAGGTGGAGGATATTCTCAAGGAGTTAGGCTATTGATTCTGCTGTAATCAATAGATATACACAAAAGGGTGCGGCAAGTTTATTTTGCCGCACCCACTTAATTACAATTCGTTTGTCTGCTGTATAGTTATTCACTTGGAAAACAACAAGAAAACACGGGCAAAAGCCCCTGATTTGTGCGGCTTTTGCCCGCAGATGCTTATTGTTACGGAGTAATTTATACTGCTCCGCCTATTCTGTTTCTGCACACTTGAATCCCAATTCTCTTGCTTTTTCCTTTGTGAAACCATCATCAAAGTGCATACATATAACCTTGTCTCTGTTTTTCGGCAGTACGATTTCATTTAATCTGTCAATATTCAAATGAGCGGAGTTGTCGTATCGGGTAACATCCTGATAAAACTCGTCTATCTCACCGACGTTAAGCTTGTTTAATATCTCAGGATTTATGTCGTGAGCGTCTCCGCTGTAGTATATCGTTTTGCCGTCTATACACAGCAAATATCCGAAAGCGTTTATAAATTTGCTGTGGTTCTGCCGGACATACCGAATATCGAACCTCTCGTACTCCTCGGGAGTCGCTAACAGAAACTCATCCTGCTCATTTCCCGTTGTTCTCAAATAATCCGAAATGACTTCTTTTTCGGGATATATTACAGTAGGCTTTATCTGTAAGCCGAACTGACAGGCAAACAGCAAGGAAGGCAAACTCCCCGCGTGGTCTGAGTGAAGGTGAGTTATTAATATATCGACAGTCTGCACATTGCCGAGCAGCTTTCTTTTCATTATTCTTTCAAATACGCTTTCTCCACAATCTATCAGCAGTATTGATTTGTCCTCAGGATTGTAATAATAGCAGGAGTTGTTTCCCACCTCCGTATTAAAACAAGAGCCGTTTCCAAGAAATTTAAGCATAATATATTCCTCCCAATTTGAATTGAGCAGTAATTTCTCTTGTAGTTAATTATTGCTTTGGCAACCCTTTAAAAACCTTGTCTGCCGCCTGCCGCCTGTCACTTGTCAACTGATACAGCACCCGCACTGCGCGACACATATTCACAGCAAATCGCCATAAACACCGCGCATACAAGCATATATATCGGCAGGGAGGAGATGGAAATATACTCCGCTGTCAGCCCGAACAGGGGCGGCATAGCGGTAGTTCCGATGTAGGCGAACGCCATCTGCATACCCATCATCGACTGAGAACGCGCCTTGCCGAATACCTGCGGAGTGCGGTGTATCATGGAGGGGAAGATTGGCGCGCAGGAAACGCCGAGTACGAGAGCGGCGAGCGGCAGCTTCCACTCCGGCAAAGGGAGGAGCATTACGGCAACTCCCGCTATTATGCCAAACTCGCCCGCTCTTATGAGAGCCTTGGTACTTAATTTATCGGCGGCAAGCCCCGAAACGAAGCGTCCCGCTGTAATCCCGAAAAAGAAAACAGAGGTCCACACCGCCGCCGTTTCTGTGGAGACGGCGTATTTCTCCACCGCGTAGCTTCCTATCCACAAGCCGGCTGTCGCCTCCACGGAGCAGTAGAAGAAGAACGCAAAAAGTGCGGCGAAGGCATTTTTTACCTTGAACGCCCTAAAGAGCGGCACGTTTATTATCTCCTCCGCATTAGAATCCTCCTCACCCGCCTGTGCCGATTTGAGGGAGGACACCTTCTTCCACAGCGGCACAGAGATGAACAAAACTGCGACGAGGGCAAACTGGAGGAGTGCTATGGCGAGGTATCCCGCCGACCAGTTGTTGTTTTTCGCGAGCCAAAACGACATGATGGAAGGACCTACCGTTGCTCCTACTCCCCAGAAGCAGTGGAGCCAGTTCATGTGCCGCGCGGTGTAGTGGAGGGCGACGAAATTGTTTAGTGCCGCGTCCACCGTTCCCGCTCCGAGACCGAGAGGAATGGAGCAGAGGCACAGCACAAAGAGCGATTGCGACAAGCCGAATCCCAGCAGGGAGATTGCCGTAATTGCTACGCTCACCGAGGTGAGTACTCCTGTTCCGAATTTCCGTATGAGCCGCGTACTCATTAGGCTGGACACTACCGTTCCCGCCGACACGGTAATCGACAATATCCCCGCCGCCGATACGGGCAGCCCCAAGCTCATCTGCATTGCAGGCCACGCCGCTCCGAGCAGCGAATCGGGCAGTCCCAGACTGATAAAAGAAAGATAGATTATAATTAACAAAATTGTAAACACTGTTTATACATCCTCTCGGTTGTTCTGTTATGACAGAGATTTTACCACAGATAAGAGGGACAAACAAGTTACAAAACAGCGCAAAATTTGAACTTTATCCTATTAAGTTGACAAAGTTCAGCAAAAACTGTATTATTATAACAACACACATTATATTACCCCGCAAATTACAAAAATTATGGAAAGGGGACACAAATAATATGGAAAACAATCACAATCAATCTGAAAATCAAAACCCTTTGCAGAACTCAGCGCAGGAGATTCCTCCTCGGCAGAACTTCACACAGGAGATACCGCCGCAGGTGCAATCTGCCTATCCGCCTGTGCAGGAGGGATACGCTCAGCAAACTGCGCCGATCTATGACCGGCAGGAGTATTATCCGCCGCAGGCAGGGCAGATACCGCCGCAGGTTTACACTCAGCTTCCTAATGTGAATGAGGGGACTTACTGCCCGCCTCAGCAGCCTGTTTATCCTACGCAGCAACCTGTATATCCACCTCAGCAGCCTGTTTATCCTGCTCAGACCATGCCTCCTGTATATCCGCAGGGATACTATCCTCCTCAAACCGGCTACGTTGCGCCTCAGCAGCCGATTGTGTATGTTCAGCCGCCAACCGCGAAGGAACTGTTTCGGAAAGATTGCGGACGTGTGGGCGGAACACTGCTTGTGAGAGAGCTTATCTCTGTGTTTGTTATGTTAATTATTTTGATTATATCGTTCGTGTTGTTATTTGCCTCCTCCGAAGCTTCGTTCTCTGATTTTTTATTAGATGCCGTAGACGGCGATTTGAATACTATAATAATTATAGCAATGTCACTCGGACTGCTTGCAGGCAATATGATTCCCTTTTTGTTCTACGCTAAAAAGAGAGATATCAAATTCTCCGCTCTCCTCGGCAAGTCACAGAATGCGACGCCCGCCTTTGTGTTCAAGGCGGCAGTTGTGATATTGGCTATCAACTACATCTGGCAGTATATCTACTCCTTCCTTGCGCAGTTTATCCCCGGAATGGAAATAGCCGCCTCGGAGATTGGCGAGATGAGTATCCCATATCTGATAGTTTACGCCATTATGCTGTGTGTAATCGCGCCTATCACTGAGGAGATTATGTTCCGCGGAGCTATACTCATGGGGCTTCGGAGATACGGACTTGCCTTCGCGATGATTGTCTCCTCCCTAATGTTCGGCTTGATTCACGGCAATTTACAGCAGATTCCCTTTGCCATGGGTATAGGAGTTGTCCTCGCCTACGTCGCGGTTAAGACGGGTTCTCTCAGAGTGTGTATTCTGCTGCACTTTATCAACAACGCATTCGCTACGATACTGACCTACGCGAATGCCCTTATAAAGGACCCCACAATGTCAACCGCGCTTGAGTATTTTGATTTTGCGTTCGGTATTCTCGTGATATTGGGTTCGATTATAATTTTTATAACAAACATAAAGAGGCTTGATTTCCCGAAGGACTCCCCCGAAATTAAGACGCAGTATGTCAAGCGCCGATACGCGCATTTCTTTTCCTCCGCGTGGAATTTAGTGCTTGTATGCATCATTGCTATGAATGTTGCTTTAACATTGTTAATGCCGATAATTAATGACCTGCTCATGAATTTTTAATATGCTGCGGGAGTATAGTCCTATAGTTAATTGACTTAGAAAACACGGGCGAAAAGCTTGGATTTGTGCGGTTTTCGCCCGTGGACACTTAATTGTTTGAGGGTTAATTTAGTATTCTCACCAAAATAAACTTAAAATCGAGATGAAAAGTATGGATTTGAAAACAGCTTTCAAAAATACAACTATAGTCTATCCGAGGCTGCCACGTGCGGAGTTTGAATGTATTCGCGAACATAAGGATGAGGCGATTCCGAGGCTTCTGAGACGGCTGAAACGCGCCTCCACACTCGACTACGAGGGCAGTATCGAATACGCGATGTTCCCGCTCGCCGAGTTTCGCGAACGAAAAGCCGTGCCGTACCTCCTCGAAATACTCCGTCTGGACGAGGCTGAGTTGGATTATCTGCTTGGCGATATCCTGACAGATGGCTGTTCAAGCGTTCTGGCATCGTGTGCCGCGAGAGAGGATATCCCTCTGATTAAAGAGGTTATATTAGATGACACCCTTTTCGACTTTGCACGTCACACAGCACTCCACTCGCTGAATATAATGTTTGCCGAGGGAGATATTGAGAGAGATTTTCTTATTAATCTTTATTCTGAAATACTCGAAAAGACAGACGAGGACGACTTTTTCTACGAACTGGCTCTCAGCGATTGTTCTGATTTGCATCTGGACGAGTTCTCCGATACAGCAAAACAATACTACAAAACGCACGTAAGCAGTATTAGGGAAACTTTTGATACATGGCAAAAAGCTCTTAATGAAACGACAAGAGAAAACGCCGCCGAAAAGATGAGAGAAGATCCGTGGGGACGCTATGTCCGCGATATGATAGAGGATATCTCCCGTTGGCGGGTTTTCAGTGACGGTTCGGACTACGATTTTGGCGAAAAAATCGGGAGAAATGACCTATGCCCCTGCGGAAGCGAGATAAAGTTCAAGAAATGCTGCGGGAGATGGCTGTGAGAAACCAAAAATTTATATGCAGTGGACATCACTGCAAAAAGGAGATCTGACGATTGGCGCGATATGAAATTTGCTTGTTTGATTTAGACGGCACTTTAACCGACCCAAAAGAAGGTATCACTAATTCGGTAGCCTATTCGCTTGAGAGCTTCGGTATACACATCGAAAACAGGGATGATTTAACCTGCTTTATCGGTCCTCCGCTTCAAACGTCTTTTGAAGAATATTACGGGTTTGACAAACAAAAGTCGATGGAGGCGGTGAACAAATACAGAGAATATTTTGCCGATAAAGGTATCTTTGAAAATGCTTTGTATGATGAGATTGCCGGTTTGTTGGAGACTTTGAAACACGGTAATTACAAAATAATTCTTGCTACTTCAAAGCCTACGGTTTTTGCAAAACGGATTTTGGATTACTTTGACCTTACAAAATATTTCGACTTTATAAAAGGCTCGGAGTTGGACGGGAGTATGTCAAAAAAAGGAGATATAATTGCGTACATAATGGAAGCTCTGAACCTCCCGAAAGATAAGGCAGTCATGATAGGCGACCGCAAACACGACATCATAGGCGCAAAGGAGAACGGCATTGACAGTATCGGCGTGATATGGGGATACGGTTCTCGCGGCGAGTTGGAAACCGCAGGCGCAACCGTGATTGTCGATTCCGTCACAGAGCTGTCCTACGCAATCATGCAGGAGTAGTAATCACAACAAACCCACAGGCGGCGCGACCTTTCGGTCGCGCCGCCTGTACTTGTGCATCTTCCCTCACGTCTCACATGAGGAGCAGTATTCACTCCGATGGGTAATATTGTCAGCAAACAATACGTTCGGTATATAACTCTCGCTTGCCCGCTCCCGAAAAACCAACATTCCCTCGCAGGAGGAAATACTCCTGCACCTACACTTGCTCCCCTCCTGCGTCCTGTGTTCCGCCTCCCGCCGCCTATTCCGCGGGGTTCGCCTCAGTAGGAGCAGGTGCGGCGGTAGTCGGAGCGGCAGTAGTCGCCTCGGTTTTCTTTGTGGTTGTGGTCGCCTCCGCCTTCTTGGTGGTGGCGGGTTCGGTATCTTCCGTATCGGAATTTTTTGTCGTAGTGGTAGTAGTCGTGGAGGCTACCCAATTTATTCCTCCCGGGTCGGGGATATTCGCGCCTGTCGCCTTCGCGCCGTCGGCGTACTTCATCTCATCCTTATATATGAAATTCTGCACAAGCTTTGCGTTGAGGTTCAAATCGGCGATGATAGTGGACACTCCGCCAATCATAGCCTCCTTGTGAGTGCCATATACAGGCAGGGTGAGGTCCTTTATCTCGTAGTTCACAAGCGTGGGAGCATCAGTAATCAGCCCTAACAGCTCCGCCTGAGAGAAGTCGGTGCTGACATACTGAAAGGTGTCGTACATCGCAAGCGCGAGATCGGAGTACTCAGCCTTCTTGACCACCTTGACGATGGCGTCAACTACTTCCTTTTGGCGGTTGGTACGACCGAAGTCGCTGTCAATCTTTCTGATTCTCGAAAACATCAGAGCCTCGTCGCCGTTCATCTCGTATGTCCCCTCCTTGGTAAATCGGGGGAACTTCTTGATTTTGTTATTTCTGAGATACTTAGCCTCCGCCTCGGACAGCGTTATGCTCACCGTTCCGAGCTTGTTGATTATAGCCTTAAATGCCTTGAAATCGACAATTACGTGCTTGTCAACGCTTATACTCAGGTTCTGCGAGAGTGTCTTTTTGAGCAGTTCAACTCCGCCGTACTTAAACGCGCTGTTGATTTTCGAGCCTTTGTAGCCGGGTATGCTCACATACAGGTCGCGTACTACCGACAAAAGCTTGATTTTTTGGTGCTTCTTGTCTATAGAGATTATCATTATCGCGTCCGCTCTCGCCGTCGCGGTGGCACTGCCTGTCCGCGTATCAGAGCCGATGAAGAGGATATTCATAATCTCCTTGTCGGACATAACGGGAGTGTCGGGAGGCTGGAAAACAGCTTCCTCAATGGCGGTAAGGCTGTCCTCCTCCGCCTTCGAGAGGGGAGCTATAGTCAAGTCGTCAACATTGCCGCTTCCCTCAAACTCCGCGACGAGTGAGTTGGCGTTCATCTGGAACATCACAAGCTGCCACGAGGCAAAAACGAGGAGGGAGATGAAGGTCATGCCTATGAGTGAGCCTGTGAGAGTAGCTTTCTGCCACATCTTCCACGGCTTTTTGTTTCGCGTTTTGTATCTCCTTCTGCGCTTGTCGTCCTCTATTTCAATGGAGGGGACATAGTAAACGTCGGAGCTTGATTTCTCGCTCCGCTTGGATTTGCCCTGCTCCGCCGGAAAATCCGCAGCCGAAAACTCCTCGGCAGCGAGTGCCGCAGACTCGGTCGTCCGCTTCTTTTTCGGACGCACAGGAGGGGGAGGCATCTCCTCCCCGCGAGCTGACTGCTCCTGAGGTCTCTGCTGTCGCTCGGCAGATGCGGAAAAGGTTGGGGTGTCGCCGTTTGCGTATCTCCTTCTCTTTTTCTGTGACTCGGCGGCGGGAGGGTCGGCAATTCTGCCTCCGTCAAAGCTCGGAGGGGTAGCCTGCCTCTTCTGCCGCTCTACGCGAACGCTCTCGGAGGGAGAGGGTGAGGGAGGAGCAGCCATCTCCTCCATATTGCCGAAATCGTCGGCAAAGCCCGCCTCGTCTGCATAGACAGGCGTGCTCTGATTGGAGCGGCTGAAGCTCTTGTCGTATTTTTCTCTCTTCAAAGGCGTTGAAGGAGCTGTATCTCTTGTGTTTTGCGTCGCGTTGCGCGGAGAATCCGAACGCTCGTTAAATCGCGGCATGGAGAAATCACCTCTCGGCATATGTGTATTGTTGTCTGCTGTTATGGAGCTGTACGGTAGTAATTCTACTGCCTTTTCGGTGTTTTTTCAATGGACATATTGTAAATTTTAAAGAAGGTAATGGAGGAGGGAGGTTACGGAGGGGGCTATTCCTTCGACAATTAAACCTTGCGTAAATTATAAATGAGGATTTTCACTGCCTTGAAAGGCAGTGAACCTTGCTTTGCCGGCGCAAAGCAAGCAATGACAAACAATTGCAGGACAATAGAAAGACCGCCGGAAAAGCAAGGTTTTGATTGGTTGCCGGAGCAGTTATATTTTGCGGAAACGATATAAAGATACCGTGATTTTAGTAATAAGTAGGTCGCAAGGCGACCTACACAGGGAAACCCCCGACGAGGGTTCCCCTACGTAAAAAATGTCCTTAGGGACATTTTTTACTGCCCCTCCTGCGTTTTTCTGACGATAGGGGTGTTTCGCTCTCTGCGGAGAGCGAGTCAGGGCTCTGCCCTAACAACCCGCAAGCCTTTACAAAGGCTTGACCCAAATTCTAACTCCTTGGCAACAGATTTAAGTTACAGTTGCAGTTGCAGTCGCAGTCGCCGCCGTTACTGTAGTCTCTGTCTCTGCCGCCGTCTTCTCCTCCGCATTCACCCGCTTGGAGATTCCGTCGTACTTCATCTTGAAGTACAGCCGCACCTCGTACTCCTTCCCGCATTTCCCGCAGAAGCACTCCGCGCGTATACTGCTACTCTTCTGACGAAACGCGGAGGTTCGCTTGAGATATGCTCCGCACACAGGGCAGGAGGACATGAGCATGGGCGGTTCTATAGCCTCGTTTTCGGTGTCAGTCAGAGAGTAGTTTTTGAAGGTGACGCGCCTGAAAAACTCCTCATCCGCGCGGTATACAAAGGAGGAGAAGGTCTCCGCGCTGTAGGCGGCGGCAAAGCACTCCGCCGAGATTATGCTGTCGTCAAGCGCACGGTGCTGGTCAAGCTCGTCAAACTCAATCCCCAAGCCTCCCGCAGTATCAGCAAGACTGAGCTGGAAATCGAACTTGGTCTCTATAGCCGCCGCGCAGAGCGGCTGGAGGTCGCAGTAATGCTTCATAAACTGCATGGCACTCTCAATGCCGTACACCTCGAAATTTTCGAGCAGGACGAGAATGTCGCCTGTACCGAAGGTTACTACGCAGTTGTCGTCCTCCCCGAGCCAGTCGGTGAAATGGTCGATAACCTCAGGCAACTCACGCGCGTACCTGAGGTCGGCATCCGATATGTGTGTGAGAGTTTTTACCCTACTCGAAACTCTGTGATTGAATTTAGGCGTGATTAACGCCGAAAAATCCTTCACATAATTAAGGCTTTCGTCGAGAAGAACCGCGCCTATCTCTATAATTTCATTGAAGTGCCTGCCGAGTATGGGAGAACGATTGCCGTTCCACTCAAGGTCCATTATAACATACTTCAAATAACCGCCTCCGAAAGAAATAAAAAGCGCAGTAACTCACCTATCTGCACAAAACAGTTAGGTGAGTTGCTTTTTCGTCTCTGAAAAAATGCTATTCGGCAAAGTCAAATTCGCCGCCGAAATCCGCCTTGAACTTATCGAAAACAGCTTGGAGTATAGCTTCGTCCTCTACAGCGATAAAGCTGTCGAACTCCTCATCATCGTCGTCAACCTCTACCTGAAGGATGACAATCTCGTCTGTTCCGTCTGTCGGAAGGAGAATGGCATACTCCCCGCCCTCATGCTCGATGATGGTGACAAAC
Source organism: Oscillospiraceae bacterium (assembly GCA_031262985.1). Taxonomy (GTDB): domain Bacteria; phylum Bacillota; class Clostridia; order Oscillospirales; family Acutalibacteraceae; genus JAISGQ01. The sequence goes on along the minus strand of JAISGQ010000047.1, from coordinate 51,631 downwards.
TCAAATTCAACGTCGTTTCCTTCCTCGTCCTGAAGGGTGATCATGCCGTCAAACTCCTCGTCCTCGAGTACTTCCATTTCGGGGTTTAAATTATCTGTCATGGTGTTAATCTCCTTTAATTTTAGGGTGCAGCCGATAATCGGCACAGCCCATATTTATATCAAGGAGGAGTAAATCCTCCCTTGATTCACCTAGGGTCTATAAAGCTACCGTCTTTAATACAATGCCAAGCAGCGGCTTTCGCCCTCCGTCTACTTTCCGAGGTGCTGAAAACCGCTTGATATAAGGGCTTTCTGCGGTTGTTGCTAAACTGCGAGAGCTTTTTCGTTTGTCTGAAGTTTACGCTCGGCAGAGTAGCCCGCCTTGCTTCTGCTGCCATAGCCACGATTTTTGCACACCCCCTTTCGGTGAAATCGAGTAATCGTTAGAAGGTTCTGGCAATCATCAAAGGGTTAGGACAATCGTCAAAGAGTTATCCTAACTACTTATTCCAAAGACCTACCGAACGCCTCTACGACATCCGTGCTGTCCAAATTGTTTATTCTCTTACCCATCGACTTTGCGATAAGACCGAGCAGTGTCTTTCCATACCCTTATTTTATTTTTATGAACCATAATGAAATTATCTCCGTAAATTGCCTTGTATGCTTTATAGAGCATACAAGTAGTCAAGCAAATCCCGCTTTTCGAGTGGTTCAGCATGGCTCAGAACACAGTAACGGCATTCAACTTTTTCAATCTCATTGATTAACGAACCGAGTTTTGCTTTGTCCATATACCCGTTTCGGTCATAATCCTCACTTGTCGCATCACCAAGGAAAAGGACTTTTTCTTCAGGTATATAGATTAACACGGTGTCATCAGTATGTGGAGCCTCAACATGATAAAGTAGAGCTGAGAGACCGCCAAGGTTTATCGTCAAGGAACCTGCAAAATCTATATCGGCGGGAACAACGATGATTTCTTTATTGGGTGAGTATTCCCGCGCTATGAACTCGTTTTGCAATTTAAGCTCGTCCGTATACACCGTCTTTGATTGTTTCTCACGTTCGCAAAGCAAATGGGCGTTTGTGTTTTTATGAGCGATAGAAATCCCTGCGATATGGTGCATCCCAAAGGTATGATCCCAGTGCCAATGGGTGATTGCCGTAAAATCAGGTGTGTGCAATCCCTCGGCTTCTAAAGCGGCATAGAATTCATCCACATGTGCGGCGGAGTTGCCTGCGTCAACCGCAAGCGTGTATTTAGCGCCCTTTATGTAAGCTAAGAGCGGCCTGTCCGTATCAGTTTTATGAGGGTAGTAACATACTCTTTCGGTAAGCCTCTCTAATCCCACAGGGCATCCCACCTTTCTGGCAGCAATTGCCGGAGAGGCACTCCTCTCATGCTCGGCAGCAAGACGATGGTATCCGCGTTTCTATCGTCGATTTGTGCGATAAACTCCCTGCACCGACCGCACGGGGGCAGGATGTTGCCATCTTCATGTACAGCTACAATTTGCCTGATTTGCGTTTCATTGTGCTTAATCATTTCCGCGATTGCGGCCTGTTCCGCACATATGCCAATCGAACACGGAAGGTCAATGCAAATCCCGGTATAAATGGCTCCGGTGGCCGTTTCCAGCGCACAAGCCACATGGCCAGACTCGCCAAATTTTCTGAGTTTCTTATGGTTAATCGTGCTATATGCAGCGTCGTATAACGCCTGTTTATCCATCCTGTTTCACTCCAAATCTAAACCCTGAAAGGGAAAGCCATAAATGCGTTTTCCTATTTCCATTATATCATACGCACCTGCCAAAACTCCAATCCAAGGAATCCTTCCGCTCCCTCGAATAAGCATATCACTTGATTTTTAATGATGCTGAATATCTCCTGTATTATGTTCCTTTTGGTATATAAACTCTCCTATTACTTCAGCAAATCATAGTGTGTTCAACCTTGGGAACGCAATTCAACGATTGACGGTTGCTCTTGGGGATTTTTACATTGCGACTGCCGGACTGTTAAAGTTGCACCCCTGATTGGGTTTTGCACCCCCTGAAAAAGCCGAGAAACAGAAGCATTAAATTGTATCAAATACGAGGTTATCAGGTCTATTGATACAAGTTAAAATGCTTGGATTTTGAGCGAATTTTTGGCTAGACAAGGCAAATTTTTGAAAGCATAATTGGTTTATGGTAAGAAAATTTAACGAAGTATAGCCAAAAATTCGCCAAAAGACGGGCGTTGTACACTTGTGTCAACAGACCCTAATTCGCCTTGCTCTTGTTCTGCGCCTTAATCCGCGCCTCCTTAGTCAGGAGTGTCTTGCGAAGCCGCATGAAGTGGGGAGTTACCTCCACCAGCTCGTCCTCCGCGATAAACTCAAGTGCTTGCTCCAAGCTGAGTATCGTGGGGGAGGTCAGTCTCAGCGCGTCGTCCGAGCCGGAGGCACGTGTGTTGGTGACGTGCTTCTTCTTGCACACGTTGACCACAATGTCCTCCGCCTTAGGCGAACAGCCGACAATCATGCCCTCGTAGACATCCGTACCCGCGCCGATAAAGAGCTTGCCCCTCTCCTGCGCGTTGTACAGTCCGTATGTAACCGCCTCGCCTGTCTCGAAGGCAATTAAGCTGCCCTGCTGGCGAATCTGTATATCTCCCTTATACGGCTGGTAGGAGTCGAATATGTGGTTCATTATGCCGTTTCCGTTGGTGTCGGTTAGAAATTCGGAGCGGTAGCCCATGATTCCTCTCGCCGGTATCCTAAACTCAAGGTGTGAGTAGCCGGTGGAACGCTGATCCATATTGAGAAGCTCGCCCTTGCGTGAGCAGACCTTCTCCATGACCGCGCCCACATAGTCGGCAGGAACTTCAATCATGAGAAGCTCGACAGGCTCGCACAGCACGCCGTCAATGCGCTTGTAGATAACCTGTGGACGGGACACCATGAACTCGAAGTTCTGCCTCCTCATGGTCTCTATGAGAATGGAGAGGTGAAGCTCGCCTCTGCCCGACACCTTGAAGGTATCGGAGGAATCTGTGTCCTCCACGCGCATTGCCACGTTGGTTTCCGCTTCCTTGAAGAGGCGTTCGCGTATGTTGCGGCTTGTGACATACTTGCCGTCTCGCCCTGCGAACGGACCGTTGTTTACCATAAACATCATGGAGACGGTAGGCTCGTCAATCTGCACAAAGGGGAGCGGCTCTACACAGTCGGGAGAACACGCTGTTTCTCCTATGTTAAGGTCGGCAAAGCCGGAAACTGCGATAATATCCCCCACACTCGCCGAGAGAGCCTCCACCCGCCGAAGGTTTTCAAACTGATAGAGCTTTCCTATCTTCACGTTCTGGGTAGTATTGTCGGCGTGGCACAGCACCATTTGCTGCCCTGCCATAACCGTTCCGCGTTCCACTCGCCCTATGCCTATCTTGCCCACATACTCGTCGGCGTCGATATTGGAGAAGAGAATCTGAGCGGGAGCATACGGGTCGCCTACAGGCGGCTTTACGGTGTTTATGATAGTCTCAAAGAGCGGCACCATGTCGTCTCCAAGCGTCTTAACGTCGAGGGAGGAGTAGCCGTCGCGTCCGGAGGCGTAAACTACGGGGAACTCAATCTGCTCGTCGTCCGCGCCGAGGTCGATAAAGAGGTCGAGTATTTCGTCCACCACCTCTGCAGGACGGGCAAACGGGCGATCGACTTTATTAACTACCACTATCGGGGTTTTCCCGAGGGAGAAAGCCTTTCTGAGCACAAAGCGTGTCTGCGGCATACAGCCCTCAAACGCGTCTACGAGGAGGACAATTCCGTCCACCATCATGAGGATACGCTCGACCTCTCCTCCGAAGTCGGCGTGACCGGGGGTGTCGATAATGTTAATCTTGATGTTCTTGTAGATGACTGCGGTGTTTTTCGCGAGTATGGTAATGCCGCGTTCACGCTCAAGGTCGTTCGAGTCCATAACCCTGTCGGTCAGCGCCTCGTTCTCGCGGAACACTCCGCTCTGTCTCAAAAGCTGATCGACAAGCGTAGTCTTGCCGTGGTCAACGTGTGCCACGATAGCTATGTTTCTTATATTTTCCTGAGGTCCGATTGCCATATAAAAATCAGTGTCCTTTCTTAGACGTATACACAAATATAAAATATTAACGACTAATCATACCACAGATTATAGAAAAATACAAAGAAAAGCTCCCGTCAAAGATATAGGATTAAGGGCGAAAAAGAGATTTTTTTGTATATATTGCTGTAGTATGTAAGTTACGGTAGCTATTCAAGCAAATTTTCAAGATAATTCTTCGCCGTCTCGACATTCGCGGCTGTATTCGCACCTGTCTCCTGATTGGAGAAAGCCGCGTAGGCGGCGGTCTCTTTAACCCCGAATACGAGCGAACGCCCGCCCTCAAAATTCCCGTCGAGGAAGGAGTTTATCGCATACTCAAGCGCGGGAGCATAGTCGATATACGCGCTTGTCAGAATGACGGAATCGACCTCGTTGTACACTCCGCGCTCCCTGCCGTAGGTCTCAGACAGTATGACAAATGCGGGCTTGCCGTTTGCCGAGCGTGCCTTCGCCTCGCTTATCACTCCGAGCGAAAAGTCGCCGGAAGTGCAGTACACGGCAGTTATTCCGCTGTCGTACATCGCCGCCGCGAGCTGCTGTGCAGAGCCTATGTCGGAGCTGTCGCCTATGAACACGGACATATTTTCGCTGAGTGTGACCTTGCAGCCTAACTGCTCCTTCGCATAGCTCAGCCCATCCGTAAATCCTCTGAGGTAGGAGTTCGCCGTAGCGGTTTCGTCTCCGCCGATAAAGCCCAGCGTGCCTTTCTCAAGCTCCGACGCCGTGTACACTCCCGCGAGGAAGGCGGCGGAGTACACATCAAAGCTGACGCATATGGTATTTTTCGATATGGCAGGTTCGCCGCTCTCGTCCGTAGGAGCATCGCCGAACAGCACAAATTTGCAGTCGGGGTACTTGCTCTGCGCCTCCCCTATCGCCTCGGAGAAGCGGCTTCCGTATGCAACGAAGTACCTGTAGCCCTCCGCGTAGAGGATGTTGAAGGCGGCGGTATATTTTTCGTTGTCCGCATCAAAACGCTCCACACTGCATTTCGATATGTCGGAGTAGCTGACATAAACACGCAGTGCCTCCCACAGCTCGTTTGCTACATCAATCGGCTTCATTCCGTCATACGACACGTCCGATTCGGAGGAAGCGAGAAGTGCTACCTTCATCACCTCGGGAAATGCGGATTTGGAGGAATCGGCGGGGCTGTCTCCTCCCTCGCCGCCCGAGCAGGAGGAAAGGGAAATCAGCATAATGATAAGCGACATTATGACACCTGTAAGTCTAAGGGGTAGTTTGTTCATCACTCTCATGCTCCTTTAAAGCGAGTACTGCTCCTGTTCCTGTGAGGTGGAGGAGACAGCATACGGTTCATTATATCAAATAAAATTAATTTTAACAATGAGATTTTATGATTTTCATAACCAAGCAGCCATGCAGAGATGTTTTCCGCATGGCCGCTTGATTATTTGAATTTTGTTTGATATATTTTCACATATGTCAATATTATTGTCACCACGCACTAAAAGCAGTAATAGGATTAATTGACGTGCCATTCTTTTTAATTTCTATGTGCAGATGATGACCGCTCGCATTTCCAGTGTAACCGCTATAACCTAAAAGGTCGCCCTGCTTGACACTTCTTGTCGCCAATGTCTTTGTTTGATTACTGCCGGATTGTTGTTTTGTTTTTGTTGCCGGAATGATTAGAGCGACATTGTTAAAGCTGTTCAAATGAGCTAACTTAATAACGTATTGATTGTCAGCAGATTTGAATTCAATCCAGTTTCCGTAAGAAGTCAAAACGCCATTTGTCGATGATTGCTTAAACACAACCGTTCCATTAGTTGGAGCATAAACGGCTTTGGAACCACCGGTTATGTAATCGCAATAATAACCGTTTGTTTTAACGCTGCTTGATCTAGCGATTGAACCTTTGAGCGGAAATAGTAATCCTTTGGTAGTTGTTGTCGTCTTTGTTGTCGTCGTACTTGAAGAACTTTTAGACAAAGCTAATTTGTGCTTAACTCCGCTTACTTTATTCACTGTGGTGGACGAAATCGGATATACCGTTGAATAGTAATTTCCAATTTTGTGATTTCCCAGCCGAATACAAGCATCGTTTTTAGCAATCGAACCATAAGAGGTTACAGAAGATGAGGATTTTAACCTGTATGTGGTTGAAGAAACAGTCGCAGTATAATTCTTCTTACTTACTGACGAAAGACCGATAACATCATCTGTACGAAAGTATTTAGTTCGATATCCAGAAGAACTTGAAGACGATGGATATGTAACATAAACGGCTTTGCCATCGGAACTGATTTTATTAATCACAATTTGGTCTGAAAATGTATCAATATAATAATTTGTCTGCTTTGTTGAGAGAGAAGAATCGGAATAAGCGTAAACTCGACTTGCTCCGCTTGCAGGCATTGCATATGTTACCATCGGAAATTTACCTTTCAAAGCGTCGTACAGCTCAGAAGAATATGTCGCTGCTGAAACATTTGTAGTATTTACAAGTGGGATTGCCACAGTAATTAAAATTGCAAGGACGATAAAAATTGAGATTGCGGTAGAGGTGACTTTAGAACGATTGATTTGTTTGTTTGAATTTGACATAGTAAATCCTCCTTTTTTGTATTGTTTTGAGATGATGGTCGGACATCAATCCGGTTGGAATTTTGTTGTGTGCTGTATACCAAAATATATTAGCTTGATTAATTCATAAACAAATCACCTCTTTTACAATTTCTGCTCAGCTAATTTTTGCAATTTATATGTGTAATTATACCACAAAAAAAGCAAATGTCAATAGCTTGGGATGTAGCAAAACGCTCGTTAAAAAGCAACAAGAAAATCCGTGAAAACCTTGAGTTTCTATGGCTTTTCAAGAATTACGGACGTTTTTTGTTTCTCATACTAAATTCAACCATATGAAGATTTTACTCTGAGAAATATATGTTGTTGGGTTTTTTATTATACCCAACAACAGAAAATTAAGTCAATGATCGTCTTTTAGGGCTATTTTTTATTTTCTCATACCAAACTAAGCTTGTTTTTTACGGTAAAATCAACGTCTAACGATAAGTGAAACTTGTTTTGAGAATTTACAGAATTTTAATAAATCTTAATGAAAAGTGGAAATTTCCTCTCCTCTGTGGTAAAATTTAGAGAGGAGACAAAATCCCATCCAACCGAAACGGAGATAAATCATGAACCCGAAACTATCCGAGCTTCACGAAAAAGCAATGCGCCTCCCCCTCAGACCCGGCGTCTACATCATGAAAAACAAAAAAGGCGAAATAATATATATCGGCAAAGCCAAGGCTCTGAAAAACAGAGTGAGCCAGTACTTTGCCGCCTCCGCCGACCATACTCCGAAGGTACGGCGCATGGTGGATAACGTCGATTTCTTCGAGTATATCGTGACCGATTCGGAGTACGAAGCCCTCGTACTCGAGTGCAGTCTCATAAAACAGCACAAGCCGAAGTATAACATCCTCCTCAAGGACGACAAGGGATACACCTACATAAAAGTATCGAAGGAGATGTACCCGCGAATCACTCTCGCCCGAAAAATCGAGAACGACGGCGCGGAGTACATAGGCCCGTTCACAGGCGGCTACTCCGTCAAGCAGGCGATAGACGAGGCGTGCAAAATCTTCCAGCTCCCCACCTGCACGAGGGTGTTCCCCCGCGACATAGGCAAGGGGCGGCCGTGCCTCAACTACTCCATAAAGCAGTGTGTAGCCCCGTGCCGAGGACGCGTGAGCAGGGAGGAGTACATGGAGGCGTTCGAGGACGCGGTGGAGTTCGTCAAGGGCGGCGACGGCAGCTCCATAGAGCGTCTTAGCGCGAAGATGGAGCAGTGCGCCGAGAATCTGGAGTTCGAGCGGGCGGCGCGTATACGCGACCGAATCGCCGCTATTAAGCGAATGAGCCAGCGGCAGAAGGTGGTAATGTCGAAAATCCCCGAGCAGGACATAATCGCGGCGGCGCAGACCGACGACGCCTGCTGTACGGAGGTTTTCCGCTTCCTCGGAGGCAGGCTGTACGACAGGGAGAGCTTCATTTTCGGCAATTTCATAGAAGGTGGCGAGCTTCGCTCCCAGTTCATAGAGCAGTACTACCAGAAAAAGGAGAGAATCCCGCCGAAAATCTACATCGACATCCTCCCCGACGACAGGGAGTTACTTGAACGCTATGTGTCGGAAAAAGCGGGAAGGAAAGTTTCACTCCTAACCGCGCAGAGGGGGGAGCAGCAGAAGCTGGTGGAGATGTGCAGGCAGAACGCCGCCGAACATCTCGCAATGGCTAAGGGGAAGATAGGCTCGCACACCGCCGCCCTCGACGAGCTTGCCAAGCTGTTGGGACTTCCGAAGCCCCCGAAATACATCGAGGCATACGATATCTCGAACAACGCAGGGGAAGCGAATGTAGCGGGGATGGTAGTATTCGAGGACGGCAGTCCGCTCAAGTCGGCATACAGGAAATTCAAAATCAAGACCGTTTCGGGACAAGACGACTACGGCTCTATGCGGGAGGTAATAAGCCGCCGCATCGCCGAGTACCGCGAACACAAGGAGGAGGGCGAGGGCTTTGGGCGGCTCCCTGACTTGATACTGCTCGACGGCGGCGAGGGTCACGTCTCCTCTGTTCGCCCGATTATTGAGGAGGCGGGGCTTTCCATCCCCGTTTTCGGCATGGTCAAAAACCAAAAGCACAGGACACGTGCCATCGCGGCGGGAGGTCGAGAGGTCAGCATAAACAGCAGCCGCTCCGCCTTCACGCTTGTCTCCTCCATTCAGGAGGAGGTTCACAGATTTGCGATAACCTTCCACAGAAACACACGCGGAAAGAGTGTTACAGGTTCACAGCTGACGAAAATCGAGGGGATAGGTCCTGCCCGAGCGAGGACGCTCCTCCGGCACTTCAAGACCATCAAGGCGGTCAGGGAGGCGACAAAGGAGCAGCTCTCGGAAGCTCCCGGAATGACCAAGGCGGCGGCTGAGGCTGTGTTCTCTTACTTCAGGCATGAGGAGGAGTAAGAGATGGCGTTTTACCGATACAAATAGCTATCAGTATTTAAACTCCGCGAAAAGATTGTCGGTAAACATAATTTTTACTATTTACAACAATCGCATTATGCTGTATAATGTTGTATAATTGGAGTTGTAGTATGCAGATGGAGATAACTCCGCGAAGGTGCATAAATCGGCACTGTTTAAGCAAAAATAACAGGAAAAGGATAAATTTGTCCATGAGAATAATTACTGGCTCGGCAAGAGGGCGGCGTCTGCGTTCACTCGAAGGAAACGACGTGCGTCCCACCACAGACATGGTCAAGGAGGCTGTATTCAGTGCGATACAGTTTCAGATTGAGGAACGGCGAGTGCTTGATTTGTTCGCGGGAAGCGGTCAGATAGGGCTGGAGGCAGTCAGCAGAGGAGCAAGCGAAGCGGTCTTTGTGGATAAATCTCCTGCCTCAATCAATGTGATAAAAAGCAATATTGCCGCCTGCGGTTTTGAGGATAGCTGTCGGGTGATTCGCTCGGACGCGCTGTCCTACCTGTCCTCCTGCGCGGAGATGTTCGACATCGTGTTCGCCGACCCGCCCTACGGCGTGTACGACATGGGCGAGATACTCGAACAGGCGGCGCGGATAACGGAAAAAAGCGGAGTGATTATCGCCGAAACCTCAAGTAAGGAGCAGCTGCCCGACCTCCTCCTCGGAGGAGCGTTTGAGGTGAAGAAGGTTTACAACCACGGCAAGATAAAGGTCACTATGTACTGCCATGTAAGGTAAGCGACTACACGCAAGATAGACGACTACGCGCAAGGCAGACGAAAAATTCAGAAGGCTTGGAGGGAGAGGTACTATGCTGGCTATATACCCGGGAAGCTTTGACCCCGTTACCGTGGGGCATCTCGACATAATAATAAGAGCGGCAAAGATTTTCGATAGGGTAATAGTCGCCGTACTGCAAAACCCCTCGAAAATCGCATCATTCACATCGGAGGAGCGGGTCATGCTCCTTCGGCGGGTGACGGCAGGAATGGAGAACGTGGAGATTGAAAGCTTCCACAGCCTGCTCGCCGACTTCGCCATTGAGAAGGGCGCGCAGGTTATAGTAAAGGGGCTTCGCGCCATGTCTGACTTCGAGTATGAGTTCCAAATGGCTCTTGCCAACAGGCATCTCAACCCCGATGTTGAAACGGTTTTTCTCACCTCCGGCGCGGAGAATATGTTTATCTCCTCGAGCATGGTAAAGCAGATTGCCGGCTTCGGCGGGAATATAGACGCCTTTGTCCCCATGTGCATAAGCGAGGATATCAAAATTCGGTTAAATAGAGGAGTGAGCAGCAAATGAGAGTAGAAAGTTTGCTTGACGAAATGGACAATATGATTGACCGCGCTAAGGGAACTCTGTTCGGGGGCGGAAAAAAAGCTCTCGACGCGGAGGAACTGCGGCGGTATATAGACGACCTGCGTCTTGCGCTTCCGAACGAACTGCGGATTGCCAAAACCATAATCAGCGACCAAAAGAACATCCTCTCCGAGGCGCAAAGCGAGGCGGACGGCATCATAAGAAAAGCGGAGGAGCGTGCGAGACAGCTTGTCAATCAGGAGGAGATTGTCAGAACGGCTACCAAAATGGCAATGGAGAAGAAGGACGCCGCGGACGCGAGGGCGAAAGTGATACGGAAAACCGCCGAGGATTATGCGGAAAAAACCCTACAGGACGTGGAAAATATCATGAGCCAGCGGCTTGATGATATTCGCCGCGCCAAGCAAAGCCTGAACAACAGGAGAAAAGCCAGCGCGGACACTGTAAGCGAGGAAGCTCCTGCCGATGTTGTCAGCTCAGATTAATATTAGCTCAACACCGCTTTGGATGATTTTTCGGGGTTTTGTGAGAAACCGAGAAATATTCGACTTTATTATGTAAAATATGACGAAAATTTAGCTGCTACGGAGCAGCCAAACACTGTATATTGTGTTTGGCTGCTTCTTTTTGTCTATTCGCGAGTTATCGAGAGGAGGATTTTACTTAAATTTAACTTGCGGGTTATATCACTCCTCAAAATACAGCATAAAAAAATATTGCTTTTTTCGTTTATAAGGATTATAATTCAAGACATAAAAGTAAAATGGAGCAAAAGTCCATGCTAATTCAACTAAAGTGGAGCAAATTTCTACTTGCAGTGAATAGCTCAGGTTCTCAGAGGAAGGAGGCGTATACACGTGTTTTGCGGTTCATCAATCAACACCGTTGATTCAAAAGGCAGGATATTCATCCCCGCCAGATTCAAAATGGAGCTGGGAGAAAAGTTCATCTTGATGAACAGCCCTTTCGGCTGCCTTAGAATCTACACAGAGGAGGAGTGGGCGAGATGTGCCAAAAAGCTCGACAAAGCCGCCTCCAAGGACGCCTCCAAGAGAAACGCGGTCAGAAATATATACAGGACAATCGAATCGGTCACACCCGACAGTCAGGGGAGGATAGTCATTCCCGAGGCACACAGAACCAACTCCGACATAACGGACAAGGTGGAAATAATCGGCATGAACTCCTACATTGAGCTGTGGTCGCCCGATAAGTATGAGCAGGATGTGGCTATCAGCGACAAGGAGACACTGAAGAATCAGGCGGTGGAGCTTGGCTTCTAAGGCGCAAGGCTTGCGGCGTGTCAGGCAGAACATTAGCGTAAGGAGTACAGCTTGCGGCGTATCAAGTGCAAATACGCGTGAGGAGTAGAGCCTGCCGCAACTTATTCGGCGGCACAAAATCAGATAAGGGCGGTGTGTTCAGGTGGAGTTTTCTCATATATCCGTGTTGCTCTCTGAGGCAGTGAACGCACTTAACATAAACCCCGACGGAGTGTATGTAGACGCAACGGCGGGCGGAGGAGGACACAGCGGCGAGATACTCAAGCGGCTCTCTCCAAACGGGCGGCTTGTCTGTATAGACCAAGACCCCGACGCACAGGCTGTTCTCCATCGGCGGTTTGGGGAGGACGGCAGAGTTACCCTCGCGGAAGATAACTACTCGAATATAGAGCGAGTGCTGAACTCCGCAGGGATAGAGGCGGCAGACGGCATACTAATGGATATAGGCGTTTCCTCCTACCAGCTTGACTGCGTGGAGAGAGGCTTCTCCTACCACCACGATGCTCCGCTCGACATGAGGATGAGCAAGCAGGGGCAGTCGGCGGCGGACTTGGTCAACTCCCTCTCGTGGCAGGAGCTTGCCGAGATATTCAGCAAATACGGAGAGGAGAAATTCTCCGCGCGTATCGCAAAATTGATAGTGGAGGAGCGGGACACTGCTCCTATCGAAAATACATTGCGGCTTGCCGAGATAATCCGCGAGGGCTATCCTCAAGCTGCGCGGAGAAACGGGCATCCTGCGCGGAAGGTTTTTCAAGCACTTAGAATAGCGGTTAACGATGAGCTTTCGGTGCTGGAGCGGGGACTTAGCTCCGCCTTCGCGAGGCTGTCCTCAGGCGGCAGACTTGCGGTGATAACCTTCCACTCCTTAGAGGACAGGACGGTAAAACGCAGGTTTCTCAAATTCGCCGAGGGTTGCACCTGCCCGCCGCAGTTTCCCGTGTGCGTGTGCGGCAAGAAGCCCGAGGGCAGGCTGATTTCGGGGAAACCCATCGCCCCATCGGAGACAGAGGTTGAAGGCAATCCGCGAAGCAGGACTGCGAAACTCCGCGTGGTTGAGAAGATATAATACGGCAAATCTAATAAACGCAAAAAATATTCAGAAACAGCTCAAAATTGCTTGACATAATAACAATATACTGGTATTATTTAAACCGATTAAGGGTGACATAAATTAATTATGTCAAACAAAGTATAACATATATCAACATACATTACAACAATTTAAAGGGGGTTTTGCGGTGGCGCAGGCTAATAACAGAGGATACAACAGGGGGAACTACGGAAGAAATTCAGAGAGCAGAGGTTACAGCGAGGACAGAAGGAAAAACGGCAGATATGAGCAGTCCAGCACTGCCTACGACTACGACCGCTTCCCCGAAAGCGACGCCGCCCGCCGCCGCGAGATAGAGAGACGCAGGCAGGAGAGAGAGCTTGAGAAAAAGAAGCGCGACGCACACTTAGAGCAGCTCAAAAACGCGAAGGCGATAGACGCGCGTATAAAGCGTCAAATTTGCGTCATTGCCTCCGTTGTAATTATTGTAGCGGTCACATTGGCGTTCTTAGGCGGCAAGGCAAGCCAGCTCAGCTCGGAGGCGAACGAGATTCAGAACTCCATCAAAACGCTCAATGAGGAGTACGAAATTGCCAAGATGGCGTATGACGAAAAGCTCGGCTCTATGGCTATTGAGGAGTACGCCACAAAAAATCTCGGACTGCGCAAGAGGGAAAGTACGCAGATTCAGTGGATAACCGTCAAGTTCGAGTCGGATTTTGAGATATTTACCGACGACAATATAAATGACAGCATTTTTTCATAACATAACAAGCAGGAGGCGTACAACTTCCTAAGGGTGATTGTGAAAAGCTGAAATTAAAATACGCATTTTTGAATAATGGGACGAAGATTAAAGTATATATTGCAAGAGGGCTTGAACAATATACAGGATACAGCAGCTGCCATTCTCTAAATAAGTCCGAAGAGTTAAGATGAAAGTAAATTATAATCTTGGCTCTTCTTTTTCTCAGAGGAATAAGAGTGCGGCAACCCGAATGATTCGGAAAGGGTGGTAACAGATATGGTCAGAACCGAAAACCGCAACGCCGGAAGAAACGGCGGAGATACGAGCGAAAGCACGCGCGATTCCGCTCCGCGTTCAAAATATTCAGGCTCAGTCGGCAGAAGCGTGCGCTCCGCCGGACGAACTGCCGCGGGATACGGCAAGCCCCGTGTGTACACTGAAAAGCAGATGAACAGGCGCATGAATGTGGTAAAGGGCATTATTGCCGCCTTTACGTGCGTTTTGGTGTTCTTCATCGCGTGGTACTCCATAATCAACCGCGAGTACTGGCTCAATCTCGCCACAGACCAGCAGATGGCGGACGTAGTGATACCCGCCAAGCGCGGCACTATCTACGACGCGAATATGGAGGAGATTGTCAAGAGCAACACCGCGTGGAGACTGGTCATAAGGACTACGGGGAGCAGCTATGACACCATGACCGACGCGCAGAAAATCAAAGTGGACGGCGTTCTGCACCCTCGCTATCAGGACGCTGTAGTCAAAAAAATCGCGGATGTGTGCGAGCTTACCGAGGAGTACATAAACTCCCGCCTCTCAATAAGAGGCATGGAGGTCAACATAAAGGGAAAGTACAACAAACTGCAAAAGGACGAAATAAACACATTTATTACCGAACTCAACAACGGCATAAGGGCGGAGAACGAGCAGATTTCCTTGTATAACGCCTCTCTGTCAAAAGACCAAAAGGAGACCATGTCAAAGCTCACTCTCCCCCTCGTGCAGGGGATAAGCTGGAGTGAGGACACCGTGCGATACTACAAGTACGGCTCACTCGGCTCAACCATACTGGGCTTTACGAACGATGGCAACGAAGCCTCCATGGGCTTGGAGCAGCAGTATAACAATGAGCTTTCGGGAGTTGACGGACGCTCCGTAACGGCTAAGGCTGCACGCAACAGCGCAGTCATGCCCTACGAATACACACAGCTTGTAGACCCGATTGCGGGAAACAACATCGTCACCACCATTGACGTAACCGTTCAGCAGTACTTGGAGAAGTACCTGAGCAAGGCAGTCAAGGACAACGACATAAGAAACCGCGCCTGCGGAATAATCATGAACGTCAATACGGGAGCTATTTTGGCTATGGCGACTATGCCCGACTTCGACCCGTCGGACTATCTGACCATTAAAGATACCTCCCTTAAAACAAAGACCGACCTTGCGGTGAGCAAAGAGCCGGACAGCGATAAGAAAAACGAGATTCTCAACTCCGCGCGTCAGTCGCAGTGGAACAACAAGTTGATAACCGACACCTATGAACCCGGTTCGGTGTTTAAGCCGATTACCATGGCGTCCGCGCTGGAGGAGGGCTTGACAAACGTAGGCGACACCTTCTATTGCAGAGGCTCGAAGATAGTCGCGGGCAGGGCTATCAAGTGCCACAGAGCGGGCGGTCACGGCAGTGAAAACCTCACGCAGGGCATGATGAACTCCTGCAACCCTGTCTTTATGACGCTGGCGGAGCGGCTGGGAGCAAGCAAATTCTACAAGTATTTCACAGCCTTCGGTTTTACCGAAAAGACGGGAATCGACCTGCCGGGCGAGGTCAAGGGAATGTGGCACACGGAGGCGGCACTCGGGAGCTACGCGGGCAATCTCGCGGTAAGCTCGTTCGGGCAGAGCTTTACGATTACTCCCATACAGATGGCGACTGCTATATCCGCAGTTGCTAACGGAGGGTATCTCGTTACTCCGCACCTTGTGAGCAGTATCGTGGACGGCGAGAACAACATCATCAAGAAAATCGACACCGTAGTCAAGCGGCAGGTCATATCGGAGGACACATCTAAGAAGATAAACGCAATGCTTGAGGAGACAGTGAGCAACGGCACGGCGAAAAACGGCTACATCAAGGGCTACCGTCTGGGAGGAAAAACAGGTACTTCCGAAAAGCTCAGAAAGACACAGGAAACGGGAGTTAAGGAGTATATCGCCTCCTACTGCGGAGTAGCACCGTGCGACAATCCCGAAATCATCATGCTCGTGATACTCGACGAGCCTAAGGGAGCAAGCCACGCGGGAGGAGCAACAGCCGCTCCTGTCGTCCGAAATGTGCTGAGTGAGGTTCTCCCCTATCTCGGTGTGGAGACTATCTACTCAACCGAAGATGCCGAGCTTCTCGATACTCTCGCCCCCGGCGTCGAGGGGAGAACCCTTGACGAGGCTAAGACCACACTCACAGCCAAGGGGCTTAAATACCGCGTAGTCGGAAGCGGCGATACCGTAATAAGCCAAATCCCGAAAGGCGGTCAGAGCGTGCCTAAGGGCAGTACGGTGGTTATATGCACATCTGAGGATTCCGTTCCCAAGAGTACAGTTCCCGACCTTCGCGGAATGTCGCCCTCCGCCGCCAATAAGGCACTGACAAAGGCGAATCTCAACATCAGATACGCAGGAAGCGGCTACGACAGCACCTTAGGAGTGGTAGTCGGGCAGAGCATAGAGAAGGGTACTAAGGTCGAGCAGGGAACTGTGGTTACTGTGGAGTTTATTCAGAGCGGTTCAACCGACTAAAGTACACTTGTAATTGACATATATATGTAATATAATTACCCATGCTATTTATTAAGTTAAGTATAGGAGCGTGAATCCATAAATGCAGATAGGTCAATTGATGCGCGGAGTTAGCTTTGCTACACAGCTTCCCCATGACACGGAGATTGTGTCGATAACCTCCGATTCGAGAGCGGCAGAAAAAGGCGGGATGTTCTTTTGCATAAAGGGAGTTGACCGCGACGGACACGACTTCGCGCAATCGGCGGCAAAAAGCGGAGCTGTAATCGTGTGCGAACGCGACTTGAACCTCCCGAATCAGATTACGGTAGACGACACGAGAGCCGCCTTCGCCGCCGCTTGCAGTGCGTGGTACGGCGAACCGCTCCGCGATATGAAACTTATCGGCATTACGGGAACTAACGGAAAGACCTCCACCTCCTACATCCTCAAGCACATTTTGGAGCAGTGCAGATGCAAGGTGGGACTGATAGGCACTATACAGAACCTCATAGGCAACAGGGAGATTGAGGCGCAGTACACCACTCCCGACACACAGAAGCTGTTCGAGCTGTTTTCGCAAATGCGCGACGCGAATTGCGGCTACTGCGTCATGGAGGTGTCCTCCCACGCCCTTGAGCAGGGCAGAGTGAAGGGACTGCACTTTGCGGCGTCCTGCTTTACCAATCTCACGCAGGACCACCTCGACTTTCACGGCACGCTGGAGAACTACTTCGCCGCTAAGTGCAAGCTGTTTGACATGAGCGACAGCGCGGCAATAAATACAGACGACAAGTGGGGAGCAGGCATAGTACTCCCCGCGAACGTGCGGCGGCTCGACTACTCCTCACTTTCCGATGCCGCACAGCTGTACGCGGAAAATCCGCGTTTCTCGGCGGGAGGAGTAACCCTCACCCTCTGCCATGACGGACAGAAGCGGGAGGTGTCAATCCCCATGCCCGGGCGGTTCTCCGTCTACAATGCCATGAGTGCAGTCTCCTGCGCGTTGCTGCTGGGCTTCGCCTTCGGAGATGTAGCAAACGCCCTCTCCTCCGCTAAGGGAGTGAAGGGACGCGCGGAGGTGTTCGGAACGAACGCCGATTTTACGGTGCTGATAGATTACGCCCACACTCCCGACGGGATAGAAAATATTCTCTCCTCCATACGGGAAGTGACTGAGGGGAGGATAATCTCCGTAGTCGGCTGCGGCGGCGACCGCGATCCGGTCAAGCGTCCTCTTATGGGGGAGGCGGCTGCGCGGCTGTCCGACTTTGTTGTAGTGACCTCCGATAACCCGCGAACGGAAGAGCCTATGTCGATAATCGAGCAGATACTGCCCGGTGTAGAGCGGCACGAAACTCCCTTCACGGTGATAGAAAACCGCAGGGAGGCTATCGAGTACGCCGTTTGCTGTGCCAAGACAGACGATGTTGTCGTCCTCCTCGGGAAGGGGCATGAAACCTACCAGATTATCGGAACGGTCAAGAATCATTTTGACGAACGCGAAGTTCTCGCCGATATATTCGAGAGGATGGAAAACGAATAATCAGTTAAACCGAAAGGAACAGGAGAAAATATGCTTAGTATGACTGTCGGGGAAATTGCTTTGGCTGTGGGCGGTACGCTCAATGACACAAAATACGAAAATCAATCGGTCGGTTCGGTGTGTATCGACAGCAGGACTATAGAGGAGAACTGCGTTTTCGTCGCCATAAAAGGGGAGAATTTTGACGGTCACAGCTTCGTGATGTCCGCATTTTCGGCGGGAGCGGTATGCGCCATATGCTCCGAGGAGCAGGAGGACGCAAAGGGTGCGGTGATTTTAGTTCCCGACACGAGGGCGGCACTCCTTCGGCTTGCCGCTCATTACAGGGAGAAATTCTCCATTCCCGTCATCGCGCTTACCGGCTCTGTGGGCAAGACCACCACGAAGGAGATGGTAGCGGCGGTACTGGGGAGTAAATACAAGGTGCTTGCAACGAAAGGCAACCTCAACAACGAGATAGGCGTGCCGCGTATGTGCTTCATGCTGGGAGGCGAGGACGAGGCGGCGGTGTTCGAGCTTGGAATGAGCGGGTTCGGCGAAATCTCCGCACTGACAAAGACAGTCAAGCCCACAATAGGGCTTATCACGAATATAGGTGTCAGCCACATAGAAAAGCTCGGCTCGAGGGAGGGTATACTCCGCGCGAAATTGGAAATACTTGACGGTATGGACGAAAGCGCGGTTCTCATACTCAACGCGGACGACAAGCTGCTTGCGGATTCGATAAAGGACATAAAAAACCCCGTGCTTACTTACGCCATAGAGGACGCACACGCGAACGCGAGGGCGAAGAACGTGCGGCAGACCGACGACGGAATGAGCTTCACTCTCTGCTGTGAGGGCGAGGAGACGGAGATATTCGTGCCTGCGGCGGGGCTTCACAACGTGTATAACGCTCTTGCGGCGTTTCTCTGCGGCAAGCTCCTTTCGGTAGAGCCGTCCTCGGCGGCGGCGGGACTTGCAGGCTACATTCCTGCGGGCATGAGGCAGAAGGTAGTTAGAAAATCGGGAATCACATTCATAGAGGATTGCTACAACGCAAGCCCTGATTCGATACAAGCGGCACTCTCAGTACTCTCCTCCATGAAGGGCGAGGGCAGGAGGATAGCCGTTCTCGGAGACATGATGGAGCTTGGCGACTACGCGAAGAAGGCTCACAGGCAGTGCGGGGAGATGGTAGCCGCCGCGAACGCCGATTTGCTCTACGCACTCGGGAGCAACGCCATGTACTACATCGACGGGGCGGGGCAGATGGCGAACGAGGGCAGGGCGCGGCTCTACGACAGCAAGGAAAATCTCGTCGCCGACCTGATTTCGGAGATAAAAGAGGGCGACGTACTGCTCTTTAAGGCAAGCCGCGCTATGAAGCTTGAGGAAGTAATAGAGCGAATTTACGAGAGCTTGGATAATTGAGATGTGAAAGGCGAGGGATTTAACTATGTCATATGCGGTTATAAGTATCTTAGCGGCGGGAATTGCGTTTATTGTCACGTCACTGCTCGGCAGGACGGTCATTCCGTGGCTTCAAAAGCTCAAAATGGGGCAGACTATTAAGGATATAGGTCCTACGTGGCACTCCTCGAAGCAGGGGACGCCCACAATGGGCGGCATTATGTTTATAGCGGGAATCGTACTCGCCGCCGCTGTGAGTATCCCTCTCTACATCGCCGTCACAGGCTCTGTGGAGTTTACGTCACTGCGTCTGGTCCGCGTTGTCGCGGGAGTGGTAATGGGCTTGCTTTTCGCGGCTCTGGGCTTCATGGACGACTACATCAGCATAATGAAGAAGACCAACACGGGGCTTACCGCGCGGCAGAAATTCCTCCTCCAGCTTGTTATTGCCGCAGGGTATCTCCTCTCGATATACCTAACGGAGGACGGCGCGGGAGCTACAGTAATCCCGTTTTTGGGGAGAGTGGAACTTGGTATATGGTTCTACCTCATATCACTTTTCCTCATAGTCGGCTTTGTCAACGCCGTCAACCTCACCGACGGACTTGACGGGCTTTGCTCCTCGGTCACATTTTTCGCGGTAGTGGTATTCATGCTAATAGCCGGCATACAGGGCTTATTCGAGGTGGGAATACTCGCGGCGTCGGTTGCGGGCGGCTGTCTCGGCTTCCTCATTTGGAATTTCTACCCCGCGAAGGTTTTCATGGGAGATACAGGCTCTCTCTTCTTAGGAGGAATGTTCTGCGCCGTTGCGTATGCGGCGGATATGCCCATTCTGATTCCCATAGCGGGTATAGTCTACCTCTGTGAGGTAGGCTCGGTAATGATACAGCAGACATACTACAAGTTAACTCACGGAAAGCGGATATTTAAAATGACCCCCATTCATCATCATTTCGAGATGATGAAGTGGTCGGAGGTGAAGATAGTCGCCGTATTCAGCATTGCGGGAATACTGGCGGGAGCAGTGGCGGTGGCTCTTTCACTGCAATAACACTCAGCAAACACCAAGGAGGGAAACGGATGGAAGTGACGAGAAACGGTCAGGGGAGGAGAAAAATCCCCGACGACAGAAACTACAGAGAGCAAAGAGCGCGGGAGGAGCGAACCCGCACATTTGAACACAGCGGCACAGCAAGCGGCGCGGGAGTGAGAAACAGACCTTCTGTCCGCACCGAGGACAGCATATCCATGCGGCTGTGGCAGGGCTTTTTGCGCCTTGTCGCCGATATGCGGGAGAACAGAAAAAACAAGATGGATTGGTTTCTCCTGTTTATGATTGTGGGCGTACTTGCGGCGGGGCTGCTCATGCTCTACTCCGCAAGCTATCCGTATGCCTACTACAACGAAGGCGGAGACGGCGCGTATTATCTCAAGCGGCAGCTTCTGTTCGCGGTGCTGGGACTGATAGGGATGTATGCGACCTCCCTGCTCCCCATGTGGTTTTTGAGAAAATGCGCCACAGGTCTGATTGCAATATCTATTTTTCTGCTTGCGCTGCTCTATGTACTGCCGAAATACGGCGGTGAGAGAAGATGGATTAACCTCGGCGGCGGATTTACCTTCCAGCCGTCTGAGATGGCGAAATTCGCCGTGATACTCTTTCTTGCCAAGTGGTACGACCAGAACAGAAACCGCGTACACCAGTTCGGAACGGGTGTGTGTGTTCCTGCTGTGGCAGTCGCGGTGATAGGATGTCTGATTCTATTTGAAACTCACCTTTCTGGCTTTATACTCATAACCCTCATAGGCATGACCATTATGTTTATCGCGGGAATAAAGCTTCGGTGGTTCGGAATACTTTTCGCACTTCTTGCCGCAGGAGGCTCGGCAGTGCTGATGTTCACCGACTACATGAAAACCCGTCTGACGGTGTGGCTCGACCCCTTCTCCGACAGGCTTGGCGACGGCTGGCAGAATATACAGGCGAACTACGCCATAAGCCTCGGCGGACTGGGCGGACTGGGCTTTACAGAGTCGCGGCAGAAGTACCTCTACATCTCCGAGCCGCAGAACGACTTCATCTTCGCGGTTGTGTGCGAGGAGCTGGGATTTATAGGCGCGACAATCGTACTGCTCGCCTTTGTGGTTCTCGTATGGAGGGGACTGAGCGTCAGTATGTCGAGTACCAGTCGTTTCCAGCAGCTTTTAGGTATCGGAATCTCGGCTCAGATAGGCTGGCAGACCCTGCTTAATGTAGGAGTTGTCACGCGGGCACTCCCGAACACGGGAATCAGCCTGCCCTTCTTCAGCTCGGGAGGCACGTCGCTGTTTATACTCCTGCTTTCTATGGGAGTACTGCTTGCGGTGTCGAGAAATTCTGTGAAAAAGACGGTGTAGGGACAGCAGTAAGGCTAAAATCTAATAAAGATGAAATCATCTTAGCCGATGATTGGTATTAGCATAAGTAGGTCGCAAGGCGACCTGATTGTGACTATCAAGTATTCACTTATTATAGTTAAATCGGTTCAACATCTTACACCTCTTTTTCTGCGATTTAAATATGCAAAGATAACATTCACGAAAGGCGGGAGTGCAATGAAAGTTTTACTCGCAGGCGGCGGCACGGCAGGTCACATAAACCCTGCTCTTGCAATAGCCGGATACATAAAAGAACGTCAGCCGGACGCTGAAATCCTGTTTGTGGGTACTCCATGGGGTATGGAGGCGAAGCTCATTCCTGCGGCGGGATACGCCTTTACTCCCATGAAGGTGGCGGGTATACAGAGGAAGCTGTCGCTTGAGAACATCAAGAGAAACGCACAGGCTCTTTGGTATCTCATAAATTCGGGCGGACGTGCCTTAGAGATAGTCTATAATTTCAGCCCCGACATAGCTATCGGCACGGGAGGATACGTCTCCGGTCCGATAATGAGGAGGGCGACGCAGCTGGGTGTACCGCTCATAGTGCATGAGCAGAACGCCTTCCCCGGAATCACAACGAAAATGCTTGCTCCCCGCGCCGAGTGCGTCATGCTCGCAGCGGAGGACGCGGGAGCACGGATTAAGAACGCAAAGCGGATAGAGCTTACGGGAAACCCCATAAGAGGGGAAGTTCTCTCCTACGACAAGCAAAAAGCGAGGGAGGAGCTGGGCTTAGACAGCAGACCGCTTGTCCTCTCCTTCGGCGGATCACTCGGAGCAAGAGCCATAAACGAGGCAATGCTCCCCATACTCATCGACAGCGCGAAAACAGGGAAATATAACCACATCCACGGCTACGGGCAGTACGGCGGCTTCGTACCCGAACAGCTCAAAGCCGCGGGAGTTGACACCGAGCAGTGCGGCAATCTCTCCGTTCGCGAGTACATAAACGATATGCCGAGAGTGCTTGCCGCCGCCGACATAGTCATATGCAGGGCGGGAGCAATAACCCTCTCCGAGCTTCAGGCGAAGGGCAAGCCGTCCATCCTCATACCCTCCCCGAATGTCGCGGAGAATCACCAGTACCACAACGCCATGGCACTTGCTAAACGCGGCGCGGCGAAGGTCATTGAGGAGAGTGCCTCACTCCCCGAACAGCTTATGGAGGAGCTTTCGGCACTGGCAGACGACAGGGACAAACTGCGCGAAATGTCGCATAACGCACACAAAATGGCTATTACTGACGCGTGCGAGCGTATCTACAACATTGCCATGGGAGTTATAGAAGCGAACAAGGAGCGGTAAAAGCAATAACCTCCCCGAAATTCTGAAAATACCGTTAAATCGTCACTATATTCAGCTACAGGAGCTATATATACGCGATATATGAACATTATGCGCCTTTTTCACATAGTATGGGTTTGCAATGCTGTGAGAAAGGGTGCATATTATGTCCAAAATGAAAATAAACGGAGGTCGTGTTCTAAACGGCGAAATAGCAATTCACGGAGCGAAAAACAGCGTACTCCCTGTGCTTGCGGCGACCTTGATTAGCAATGGCGTGTGTGAGATTCACAATTGTCCGAGATTGTCGGATGTGGCGGCGGCTGTGGAAATACTCAAGTATCTCGGCTGCCGTGTTTGGAGCGAGGGGAGTGTAATCACAATTGACTCCTCCACGGCTTCAAAAAACGATATTCCCGATGAATTAATGCGGGAGATGAGGTCCTCGATTTCATTTTTGGGCGCGATTATAGCGAGAATGGGAAGCGCGAAGCTGTCACTGCCGGGAGGCTGCGAGCTTGGCGCGCGTCCTATTGACCTGCACCTTTCGGCACTTCGCCGAATGGGCGTGTCGATAGAGGATAAATTCGGCTGCATTGACTGCGAGGTGGAGGGAACACTCCACGGAGAGCATATTTCTCTCTCCTTCCCGAGCGTAGGAGCGACGGAAAATATCATGGTGGTCGCTTCGGCGGCAAAGGGCACTACAGTCATAACCAACGCCGCGAGAGAACCGGAGATATCCGACTTGGCGCGTTTCCTCAACAGCTGCGGTGCGAAAATCTCGGGCTACGGCGAGGGAACTATAGTAATCGAGGGAGTAGAAAAACTCCACGGCACGGTTCACAGGGTCATTCCCGACAGAATCGAGGCGGCTACCTACATGGCGGCGGCGGCGATAACAGGCGGCAATGTGCGGCTGACTAACATCAGTACGCATGACCTGTCTCCCGTAATCCCCGTGTTTGAGGAGACGGGCTGCGGGATAATCACCACAGACAGCACACTCCTCCTCAAAGCTCCGAAACGACCGCACAGCGTACAGCTGGTGAGAACTATGCCTCATCCCGGTTTTCCCACCGACGCGCAGGCTATAGTTATGGCAATCACTACCATAGCCGACGGCACAAGCTTGTTTGTGGAGAATATATTCGAGAACCGCTTCAAGCACACGTGGGAGCTATGCAGGTTCGGCGCGTCCATCAAGACAGAGGGCAGAATAGCCGTAGTCGAGGGAGTGCCCGAGCTGTTCGGCACTCAGGTCAACTCCACCGATTTGCGCGGTTCAGCCGCGATAGTAGTCGCGGGGCTTGCCGCCGAGGGAACTACCATCGTTTCGGGACTCCACCACCTCGACAGAGGATATGAGGATTTCGAGAGAGGTATGTGCAGTCTGGGAGCGGATATGAAGAGGATAGATTAGATGGCGCGAAGGTAAAATCGCAGGGGATTTTAAATACTAATAGTTGTAAATATTATGATTATTACAGGAAACAGGATAAAATATACTGATACAGATACCTACGTGAAATAGGGAGGTATCGGCATGAGCGTCGAAAAGGGGGAAAGGACTTTGCCGGAACAAAACACAGAACGTAAAAGACGGGTGCGCAAGCTCTCCGGCATCGGAGGGGAGCAGACCGCCGAATACCGCACCGAGCGTGAGCGGAGCGAACGGAGCAATCGGAGTAGGAGTGAAAGCTCCCGCCGAGACAGCGGCAAAGGAGTACATACCGACAGCTATGCGGACAGGAGAAGGAGCGAGCGTCCTCCCTCAGCCGCACGGGTAGAGGAGGAACGCCGCAGTTACAACTCCTCCGACAGAAACGTGAGAACAGCGTCGGAAACGAGGCAAACAAAGAGGAAAAGCGGCGGGAGGAGTAGTACTGCTGCTCTCAGCCCGAAAACACGAACCGCACTGTATCAGATTGCCATAGCGGCAGTTTGTGTGGGGGTTTTCGCGGTCGTGTGTATATTCGTGTTTTTCAACATAAAGCAGGTAAAGGTTGTTTCAGACGATTCGATGTACTACAGAGATGTGGACATTCTGAAAATCTGCGGATTTTCAGAGGGGCAGAATATGTTCTCCCTCGACTGCGAGGAGGCGGAGCGGCGCATAGAGGACGCTCTCGTGTATGTGGAAAACTGCACAATAAAGCGGAAGATTCCTTCTACTGTGGAGATTCATATTGAGTCGGCAAAGCCCGTGGGGATTATCTGCTTTGACGACGGCAATCAGGTGATAGTCAGCCGAAAGGGCAAGCTGCTCGAATCACTCCGCCCGATAGAGGCGGCTATCGGAGGCTCCCCACAGGCGAACACTTCCTCCACCGATATTGTCTCCTCAGGCGATATGGGGGCGGAGGACAACAGCGGCGGTGCGGCGGATAGCTCCTCCTCCGAGGAGGATGAAGAGGGATTGCAGTCGGAGTATATCGACACCTCCGCTCTCATCAAAATCCGAATGAGCGAGGTTACTGTGAATTATGTTGACAAGGACGGCTATCTCAGCATAGACAGCAAGGTTTCAACGGAGCTTCTGGGCGAATTTATTGATATGCTGGAATCAAAGGAAGTAATGCCGAAAGAAATCAAGATTTACCAAACCGGCTACGCGGAGATATACTACGAGGAGCGGATTGTCTTTAAATTCAACCTCTTCACCGACCTCCAAAAGCAAGTTCAGCTCGCGAGGGCTCTTTTGGATAAGGAAGTTGTTTCAGAATATGAAAGAGTGCGGATTGACGTTACAAACACCTCTGAGGTTATAATCACTCCCGAGTATCAGCTTCAGATGAGAGGCAATGCCCTTTGGTGACAGACGGTGGAGCAACTTCATGTAATGCGCCAAGCGCAACTGCTGTACCGCGCCAAGTCGGCAGATTTACATAATGACGCGATTTGCGGATTATGGATTGTCTCCTCCTCCCCCATTATTCGCTCGGAGGGCAACATATTGGGCATGAAGAAAAAAATATTACAAAATATAGAAAATTTCACAATAAAAGGATTGAAATTTCATTTCAAAAGTGTTACTCTTATAAATGAAAAACTTGCATAGTGTGAATTTATATATGCAGGACAGAATTTTAAAGCCGGA
The DNA here is from genome assembly GCA_031262985.1 of Oscillospiraceae bacterium. Taxonomy (GTDB): domain Bacteria; phylum Bacillota; class Clostridia; order Oscillospirales; family Acutalibacteraceae; genus JAISGQ01. Next base: position 25,573 of record JAISGQ010000047.1, on the reverse strand, counting down.
GGATGGTAAAAATGCCTTTCAGTTTAGATCAACAGGACATGGAAAGTGTTGTTCAGATAAAAGTCGTAGGTGTCGGCGGAGGCGGAGGAAATGCCGTTAACCGCATGGCGCAAGAGGGCGTCAAGAGCGTTGAGTTCATAGCTATCAACACCGATATGCAGGCGTTGATGCGCTCTCAGGCAACTCACAAGATACATATAGGCGACAAGATAACACGCGGCAAAGGCGCGGGAAGCGACCCTACTAAGGGACAGCGAGCCGCGGAGGAGAGCCGCGAGGACATTGAGGTCGCCCTCAAAGGCACGGATATGTGCTTTATTACCGCAGGTATGGGCGGCGGCACAGGTACCGGCGCGGCTCCCATAGTCGCGGAGATTGCCAAGGAGCTTGGCATACTCACCGTCGGCATCGTCACAAAGCCCTTCGGTTTTGAGGGAAGGAAGCGCATGGAGCAGGCAGAGGGCGGCATAGCCGCGCTTCGCGAACACGTAGACTCGTTGGTAGTCATACCGAACGAGCGGCTCAAGTCCTTCTCCGACCAGAAGATTACCCTCATAAACGCGTTCAGCATCGCCGACGACGTTCTCCGTCAGGGCGTGCAGAGTATCTCTGACTTGATTAACAGCCCGGGTATCGTCAACCTCGACTTTGCCGATGTAACTACCATCATGAAGGATGCCGGCTACGCTCACATGGGTATCGGCAGGGCAAGCGGCAAGGACAAGGCGGCTCAGGCGGCGCGTGCGGCTATCGAGAGCCCGCTCCTCGAGACCTCCATTAACGGAGCACACGGTGTTATCATCAACTTCACCGCCTCCGACGGAATCGAGCTGGAGGATGTAGACACCGCCGCGCAGTCGATTATCAGCTCCGCACATCCCGACGCGACTATCATATGGGGCTTTGCCAACGACAACAATCTCGACGACGAGATGATTGTTACAGTTATTGCTACGGGCTTCGACACCGATATGAGGAAGTCGGATACGATGAACAGCGTGTCCACTCCTGTCAGCGCGTCTGTACAGTCTGCTCCCTCAGAGCCGCAGATTGACAGCGACGACGACGAGCTTGCCGACATCATGGAGATTTTCAGAAAAGGCTCAAAGAAGTAGGCGGGAGTAGTCCTCCCTTCCTATAAAATTAAAGAAATGCAAAATACTTTTCCTCCCGCTTTAACGGGGAGGAAAAGTATTTTTTGTCGTTATGTTGTTTTCAGTACGGAGTAGTATTGTGCTCCGTTGCGTTATAGTTAATTAATTTAGAAAACACCAAGAAAACACGGGCGAAAAGCTTTGATTTGTGCGGTTTTCGCCCGTGGAGACTTGATTGTTTTCAAATTAATTTAGTATAAATCAGCGGCTTCTCCGTCGTCACGCCTCTCCCCTACCGCTCGATTTCGAGGAAAAGCGCGGGCAGGCTTAGTACTATATCCATAGGCGTCATGGAGTGGAGAGAGAACTTCTTTGAGGCGAGGTCTCCTGCCGCTCCGTGGAGATACACCCCACACATAGCCGCGTCCGCAGGAGACATACCCTGCGCGGCGAAAGAGGCGATAATCCCCGCTAAAACGTCGCCCGAGCCTCCCTTTGCCATGCCGGGATTGCCCGTCAGGTTAATGAGAGTATGTTCCTTGTCGGCTATGATGGTGTTAGCACCTTTGAGTACTACAGTCACATTTTCGTGTTTTTCGGCAAACTCCCTCGCAGAAGCCAATCTCCGCTTCTGAATATCGGCGGTGTCAGCCTCGCAAAGGCGCGACATCTCTCCGGGGTGAGGAGTAATAATCAGCGGAGCTAAAGCTCTTTTCAAAACTGACGTGTCGCCTGCGATGCAGTTTAGAGCGTCCGCATCAATCACCACGGGTACGCGGGAGTGTTCGATGACGTGCCGCACCACCGAGGCTGTGCCGCTGTCAGTGCCGATTCCGCAGCCTATCAGGCAGGCGGATATATCCTCCTCCAGCAAGTCGCTCAGTTTCCTCTTGGCGCGTTCCGAGATAAAGCCGTCCTCGTTCTCCTCAAGCGGAACAAACACGCCGTCGCAAAGCTGAGAGGCGATGGCGGGAATCGCGGATTTGGGAGCGGCAAGCTTTACCAGTCCGACTCCCGACTGCACTGCCGCCTTCGCGGAGTATACCGCCGCGCCGGACATATTGAAAGAGCCGCATATGCACAGCAGCTTGCCGTATGTGCCCTTGTGGGTGTTCGCCTTGCGCGGATTAAAGCAAAGGCGGACAGTCTGGTAATCTATAGCCTCCAAAACGCCGTTTTCCGTCTTGACCAAAGGCGGTTCAATGCCTATGGCGGAGGTGTACACCAGCCCGCAGTACTCCGCGCCGGGGAATATGATGTGACCGGGCTTCATTGTAGTGAAGGTGATGGTGCAGTTTGCCTTTATGCAGTGTTCCTCAGCCTCGCCCGTATCGGCGTTAACTCCGCTCGGAATGTCCACAGATATTACAGTGGCGGAGGAGATGTTGATACTTTGGAACAGCTCGCCTATCTCCTCTCTTATTTCGCCGTGGAAGCCTGTGCCGTACACAGCGTCCACCAAAATATCGGAGGCGTCGATAGTTTTGTGGATTTCCTCTCGTTCGCCCTCCTTCGAAAAATCCAGAACCTTTATCCCCGCTCTCTCGCTTCTTCCCAAGAGGTCGAAGGCGTCGTCGGTTTTAGGAGTGCCGGAAGCGAGAATTATGCGAACTCGCGCGCCGCCCTCCAGCAGCTTTTTCGCCGCGGCAAAGCCGTCTCCGCCGTTGTTGCCTGTTCCGCAGATGACCGCAATCGCCTGTCCGTCCACTCCGTATTTTTCGTGAATAAACCGCGCAACGGCGATGCCGGCAGTCTCCATGAGCTTAATATGCTCTCCTCCCGCCTCCACCATGGCATTCTCCAACGCCTTTGTTTGTTCGCTGTTTAAGATAATCATATTACATATCCCCACCTTATGAAAAATCGGGCAATACCGCACAAAGACCATCGTCTTTTGTGAGGTATTGCCTTTGCACTGCACATTTTATCAATATGTTATAGCCGCAGTTAAATATTCGGAAACGCCTCACGGTAGACAAGCTTGTTCATATAAGGCTTGAGTGCGGAGATAATCTTCTCGTTAGGGCTGAAAATCAGAAGGACGCTGCCGTGCTTTTTGTCCCTAATCTCCGCAAAGTACGCACCCTCACCGGCATATGTTTCCGAAAAATTCAGCCTGCTGTCGTACTGCTTATTCGCAAACGCATTCGGGTCGTACTTCCCCATTTTTTCGATGGTTCTTGTATCGAATGAGAAGAGACGCTTACGGGAGCTTTTGGCAATTATTTTGTCAACTGTCATCTCTCCGTTTACAAAGATGTACTCATACTCAATCGACAGCGTTTTCATGTATCTGTATGCGAGATAACAGCCGCCTATCAGCGACAGAAGCCACACTCCGCCGAAGTACACGCTCAGGAGCATATCGACCAGAACAGAAACTCCCAACGTCACTGACATAATGAGCATGAATACAACAAACGCTTTTACTATATCCTTCGGCTCAATTTTTTTCGCTACGAGCTGTTCGCATATGATATCGGTAATCATAAATATACACATCCGTTCATTTTGTTTATGGGTAGAGTATATCACATAATGACGAAAAAAACAATGAAATATTTGCTAAACCGAAAGTTGTCTCGCGGTTTTTGCGGCGCAGATTCGGGTAGATTGCAAAACGAGGAAAATAACTATTGACATTATCCTCCACGCGAATTATAATGACTGAGGTTATCTCGGGATGTGGCGCAGTTTGGTAGCGCGCTTGCTTTGGGAGCAAGATGCCGCAGGTTCGAATCCTGTCATCCCGACCAAATACCACAAAAACCCGCTATTTAAGCGGATTTTTGTTTTGCTATACACGTTTTTTACACGATTTTATTCAAAATACTTATCGCGCGTTCTTCTTCGCGGGGATATAGATGTGCGTAGGTGTTCCATGTCATGCTGATATCAGAGTGTCCAAGCCGCCGCGCTACCTCTTGGATATTGATTCCCTCGTTCGCCAACAAACTTGCATGTGAGTGCCGAAAATCATGTATACGGATTGTCTTTATCCCTGCAAGCTCGGAGTATTTTACATTATGCTTTTGTATACTGGTATCACGCAGAGCTTTCACTCCCCCGCAAATTTTCATGCCGTCGTTAAAATCGGCTATAGTGTCGCGGCATAGCGCATAGTGTTCGTCCAATATATCAATTAGCGGCTTGGGGAGCTGCAATGTGCGTACTGACGTTTTATTTTTCGGCGGCGTGATTCTGTCCTCCCCTTTTAGCTTTTGTGTAATGCTTTTTGTCACGGATAGGATACCATCATTAATATCAGTCCATTGCAGGGCGTTTATTTCGCCTTTTCTCATACCTGTGTAAAAAGCGATGCAAAAAAACACATAAAAGTGTTGCTCGGCATATTGCTTCTGCCGTGCCGCCACTTCCGCACAGCCCTTGGCGGCGGCTATAAACCGCTTAAATTCTTCGGGAGTATAGTAGTCCATAGAGTGTGGGGCTTCCATTGTTGCCCTGAAATTGCCTATTTTTATCAAGGGATTTGAGGGGATATACTCCATCTTCACGGCAAAATTGAGTAATGCCCGAAATTCGCTGAATATATTCTGCTTGGTTTTGTGCTTCAAGCCTAAATTCGTTATATCCTGCTTCCACGTTTGCAGGAGCGGCATAGTCAATTTGTCCACTCGCGCATTGCGGAGAGCCTTAATCTTGCTGTTTTCAGCAGTTCCCAAAACGTAGCACATAAGTACCCTGCTCGTCTTATCTAACGAGGATTCCCTCACTTCTGATTTTTTCGCCGAGATGTACTCCTCATAGAGCTTTTGCAGTGTGATTTTTGCGCTTGGAGCTTCCTCTTTAATCTTATAGTTGAGTTCTCGCTCCATCTGCTTTGCTTTCTCTTTGCCGTATACCACGCGGTCAATCTGCTTCGGATTCCCCGTTCGGTCGGTATAGTTTATCCGCACTCTATACTTCTGCTCCCCGTTTTTCCTGCCCTCCATCTTGTATATCGGCATTGTGTCGCACCACTTTCATAATAATTTTGATAAAGGCTGTCTGAGTTTTACGCACTTAGACAGCTTTTTTTGTTACTTGTATACCTTATATCCTCCGCACCTTGAGCAAGGCTCGTAATTCATGCGGATTGCTTCGGATTCCTTCATGCTTATGGTGTTCGTTTTGTACCGCACGTAGGAGCAAGTTTTGCTGTGGTACTTCTTCCCTGTCTGCGTGACCCACACAATTCTCTCGCTTGGTGGTGTTTCTCCCTCTGCCGTTGTCGGAGCGGAGGAGCGGTCGGAATCATCAACAACAACAACGGAGGAAACGCCGATATTATCCTCTGATAACGGTGTAGGATTTTCACTCGGTTTTTGCGCCGAGAAGATTACAACAACGATAATTATCACTACCGCCGCAATTAATACGGCTAATCTCAGAGTATTCGCGCCTGTTCTATTGCCCTTAGGAGCGGTCGGAGGAGTAATCGGAGGAGCGGTCGGACGAGGCTTTATAATAACGGGCGTATGCTCCTCTAATGATGCGTTATGTAAAAACACACTCGCCTTAAAGGCATTCGCCGCGTCCTCCTGCTCCGATGATGTGCCTGTGCTGCCGTACAGGATATGCCCCAGCTCATGCGCCAATAGTTCAAACTTATCATCATCGCTTACCCCAAAACGGACGAATACCAGTTTTAGCTTACCCTCTGAGTAGGTGTAGCTATCCGTAGAGCTTGTTCGGTCACGCACCCCAAGCGTATCTATGAGACCTTCCGCTTCTTGCTTTGCTCCGTAAATGATTATTTTATAGCCGTTTGAAGCGATTGACCTCTCAATAATTTCGGGGGTTATGTATCTTCGGGAAAGGTCGTTTTTTCTCACATAGTCATTAAATAGTTTCATTCTTTTTCAGTCCTTCATATAAGATTTCATTTTAATCTTATATGAACGGCTTTTGTTTTTTAACAGGTAAATACTGGAAACAGGGCTTATTTAAATTTATTTTGTATCAATAAAACGCGGCTAATTATACTCCTGACCTTCGCTTACAATCTTTTCGGCGAGTTTCATCGCTTCGTCAAGTTCTTTCTCTCTCTCGCGTTTGTATTCGTCCTCTTTAGCAATTATTTCTTCTGCTAATTTAAGAGCTTTCTCATATTCTTCCTTTGTGTGAGGGTGGAACATCTCGCGACCTCCGTATGCAACTGACCGCCCTATGCTGTAGGGTGCTTCTGGCTCTGCACGTGGATGCGTGTTTACTCCGAGTAGGGTATCTACCGCCGGTTGCATTTCGGGCTTCGCGCGGTACGCAGTGATTACCTTTGATTCGTGCGGGGTTAAACCTTGCCTTTTTGCGTTTGATGAAGCGTAATCGGAATAAAACCTTTCTACATTTACATTTAAAGCCGCGCAGATTTTCAATAATACATCGAAATCAATCTTCATATTATCTCTTTTTATTATGCTGTATAAAGTTTGATTGCTTACGTTAATGGTTCTCGCAAGTTCATTCACATTCATGTTTTTTTCATCGAGAATTTCTTGGAGTGTTTTTCCAATCATTTTATGACACCTCTCTTATCGGTGACATTTTATCATACATTTTTGTAAACTTCAACACATAATTATGATTTTTAATAATTATTTTTGAAAAATCATAATTATGTGTTGGCATATTATGCTTTTGCATATATAATGCAATCAAAGATTATTCAAAAGAATAATTAAGGAGGTGATACGAATGTATGAAAATTTGAAGCGTGCGCTTTTTGACAAAAAGATTAGCAACCAAACTTTAGCATCTGTCCTCGGGATACATATTAATAGCATTACAAACAAAATAGAGAGAGGTCCGTGGAGCATCAAGGAAGCGTTCTTGATTAAAGATGTGTTTTTTCCTGAATTTGAACTAACCTACTTATTTGCCGGTGAAAGCGACGGCGAAGATAAAAGCACAGCATAACAAATGCCCCTCTGCTGTTGACAGAGGGGCGGGGATTGGCTTATAAGAAGCGAGAAACAACCTCGACGAGCTGTGACTTGTAGTCCGCAACATCATATATGCTGTTTAGATTAACTTTAATTTCCTTTTTGTCAATATCGGGATAAATTAAAACGATTCGCGCTTCCGCTATTTTTATGCGGCAAATCCATTTTCTCGAATTGTTTTTGTAAAGTATACCTAAATAGCTTTCGGTGTCCTTCATGGTTATATCGTCAAGCGAAACGGTGTCTTTAAGCATACCTCTGATAAGAGCAAACATCTCAATTTCCTCTTGTGTCGTGATGATTTTCGGCGCAGATTCGAGTTGAGTGTTATCATCTGCCGAGGACTTGTCCATCTCGTCTTCTTTGGAGTCGGAGGCATTTGTATTAAGAGCGGTCTTTATCTTATCGTTCATCATTTCGGTGATATACATATTTAACGATTTTTTAAGAATGCCCTTGAACTTGTCCAAAATATTTTGGGTTAATCTGCCCTCATAGGCATGAGCGGAAAAGAAGCGAACAAAATCATCTGACGGATTTTGTAATTGCTCTGCGAAAACTTTTCTGAATGTGTTGGAGTATCTCAATTCAGATGCGGTATTTAAAACCTCTTGCAGATTGAAATTCGATTTTTGGAACTTTTTCAACTCCGCTATTTGAGATTCTGTAGGGTCGCAAATGTCTATCTCCAAGAAGGGTTTCAAATCCATTTTGTTTTGAGCGTCTAAATCGGTATAGAACTTGTATATCAACCCGTTGGTCAATATTCCAAATTTCGCCGTGGATGTGCCGAAATATCTGAATAACTGTGAATCGTGTTGGTTAAGCGATTCTCCGACCCACTTTGCTTCTATCAAGATTATCGGTTCATTGTCCTGCATGATGGCATAATCGACCTTCTCACCCTTTTTAATACCTACATCGGCGGTGTACTCAGGTGCAAACTCAGTCGGATTAAAAACATCATACCCGAGCATTTGGAAAAACGGCATAATAAGAGCTGTTTTCGTGGCTTCTTCTGTGCCGAGAGAATCTTTAATGCTCAGCGTTCTTTTTGAAAACTGTTTGATTTGGTCGATAAAATCCATAGTTTAACTCCTTTATATGTTTGTGAACATTATATGACATTTATACGCAAATTTCAACAAACAATTTCAACAGCAATGAAGGGAGGAATAATACTTGGAGAATATGGAAAGAGAGCAAATGACAATTCGGTTGCCAACCGAATTAAAAGAAAAAATTCGTAAGATGGCAACCGAAAGAGGATTGAACTTCAATTCATATTTACTGATTCTTATTGATAAAGGACTTCGGGATTTACAATAATTTCCCCGTTCTCTTTCTCGTAGTTTTCTACATAGCTTTTTAATGCGTAAACAGATTCTTGATTGTAAGAGCGGTTATGTTTTTCGGCTATATGCCTAAGCTTCAAATATAACTCGTCTGACATTCTCAATCCGCGCATAGGGACAGATGATGGCATGATACTTACCTCCAATAAAGTGTTATCACTATAATATCATATTGTCAGCACTAAATATATGTCCAAAGTGTTGACAAAGTGAATACACTATGATATACTTGTGGTGAAATCAAGGTGAATACACCGAAAGGAGAGGAAAAGATGATTGTCAAAATATTAATCCGCTCTCCCAAGGAGCTGAAAGATAAATTGCAGGAGAGAGCGAGAACAATCGGGATTACACTAAATGCGTTCATACTACAAATCTTGTGGGACTGGGCGAAGAATAACAGATGAAGGGAGGAATAAAGATAGAACACAAGCAACGCCCGAATCGTATTGACTTGAAAGTCGCGCTTAGGCTTTACTACGAGACGGATGAATAGTAACGCGCGACATTATGGAGTTGTATCAATGCAGCACTACTATTGCGCATAGATACCGCGATACGGCACTCAAAGCAATGGCGAAAGAAGGCAAATGTCCATGCGGCAGATTCGCGGTCAACACTAAAATGGCGTTTAAGGCGTGGAGCATAAACATTGACGATTGCGAACGCAGGCTGAAAAAGCTCAAGGCGTTGGGGTTTGACAATTAGCAAACTGAAATTGAGAGAGGAGAAAATAAAATGACAATCAACACTTTTAATGCAATCATGGCAAAAAGTTGTAGAGAGATTTGTGAGGAAAAAGAACGCCTCGTAAACATAGCCGAAAATTTAAAGACGCAATACCGCTTTTCTTGCGATAACTTCGGGAGCGCAAGCATACAAGCAGGGTATTTCGACCATCTACTATGTGCCGTACAGACGGCAATAGAAGCCCTCAAAGTGGCAGAAACCACAGGTGAATCCTTTGTGTGTAAAGGAGGCGACGAGAAATGACAGTAACAGAAATGAAACAAAACTTTGTCAAGGATGAACTTACTGCTGTTTTAAAGAAATTGGACAAGCGAATCCTCTGCGCGGAGTATGAGCAACAAGACGGCGAGGAATTTGTGTACGTTTACGAGAAAATCCTCAACGAGAGGTGCAAAATCGTAAAAGGACGCAAGATATTTACCGCCTGCGTGACTGCCGACAGCCTCGGCGCAATCGTGACGGACGTGCTTAGGGCGGGAGATTACGGCGTATGAGTGGCGTTTACGCTACAAAGAAAGGAGCAGAAGTGCAATGAAATACGTTGTGTGTTATTCGGGAGGTCATTACTCGGCAATAGTCGGTATCGAAGCTGTTCGTAAGTACGGCAAAGAAAATGTAATCCTACTCAATCACGACCTTTGCTCTCGCTCCGAACTCGCCGATATAAAGCGTTTCAAGAAAGAAGTCGCTGACTATCTCGGACTTGAAATTACCTACGCCAATATGCCCGACTGCGAGAACTTAGACCAATTTGACGTGTGTATGGGCTTAAACGCTTTCAAGTATGGCATACAGTCCTCGGCTCTCTGCACACACGAATTGAAAACCAAACCGTTCTATGAATGGTTGGCTAAAAACTTCCCTGCCGACCCTCCCAAAGTTCGGGAGGATGTCGTGATAATGTACGGCTTCGAACCAGCTGAAAAAACCCGTATCACTCGCCGTGTCGGAATTATGGCGGCGAAAGGGTACAAAACAGACTATCCGCTTTTGTGGCAAGACCGTACCATTCACGACACGGAGGAAGTTGGCATTAAGCGTCCTGCCGCCTACGAGATATTTAACCACGGTAATTGCATTGGTTATCTCAAAGCAGGGAAGCAACATTGGTTCACCGTGTACTGCCTATACCCCGATGTGTGGGAGAAAGCAAATCAAGCGGAGGAAGCTATTGGGTATAGCGCGATATTTCGCACCACGCCATGTGGTCATTGACTACTCCCACTGCTTGCAGATAGCTGTAGACAATCGTACTGCCGACAAACGTAAATCCACGCCGTTTCAGTTCTCCGCTGATTTCATCCGAAAGAGGAGTATTAACCGGCATATCCTCCTGCCGCTCCCAGTTACCGACAATCGGCACGCCGCCGACATAGCTCCACAGGAAGTCGTCGAGAGAGCCTAACCTAAGCACCGCCTGAGCATTAGTGACTGCGGCGGCAATCTTCCTCCTGTTGCGGATAATGCCGGAGTTGTTCATAAGCCGCTCTATCTTCTCCGCCCCGTAACGAGCCACGAGAGAAGGGTCAAAACCGTCAAAAGCCGCTTCAAAAGCGGCTTGTTTCTTCAATATAGTAACCCACGACAGCCCCGCCTGAAACCCCTCCAATATCAGCATTTTGAAAAGCTCACGCTCGTCGTGGCAGGGTCTGCCCCACACCTCGTCATGATATTTTCGGGAGAACTCGTCCTTCTCTGCCCAAGGGCAACGGAGGAGTTGATTCTCCGCCGTCAGGAGTTGATTTTCTGCAACAGCCATACGATATTATCCCCGAGGTTGAGCATCGTGCCTACGCCTTCCTCGTCCTTCGCGAAGTCGCCCGGCTCGAGGGACAGGCTCATGTTCCAGTATGTACTGCCCGGCACAATCATGCCCTGAATCAGGAAGAAATGCTGCATGGAGTCGAGTGTGTGCAGTCCACCCGCGCGGCGAACCGCCGTGACAGCCGCTCCCACCTTGCGCTTCATTACGCCTCCCTCACTGAGAGAAAGGTAGCCGCATCTGTCCATGACCGCCTTGATTTCGGGAGTTAAGTCGCCGTAGTAGGTAGGCGAGCCGAGTATGAGTGCGTCCGCCGCCTTCATCTTTCCGTAAAGCTCCTGTATCCAGTCCTGTGTGACGCACTTTCCGGGGTTTGAGAAGCACTTTTCGCAGGCAAGACAAGCGCGCAGGGGCAGTCCTCCCGCCTGATAGAGTTCGGTTTCAAGTCCTGCCTTTTCGCATACATCGAGGACGGCTTTAAGCATATCCGCAGTGTTGCCGTTTTTTCTGGGGCTTCCGTTTACAGCTAAAACCTTCATCGTACTATTACTCCTCAGAATTATTTGTGTTATACCAGCATTGCGAGCACGTCTTGCTCCTCGTTCGATTCCTCCGAATCATCTAAATCATCCTCGAGAGTAAAATCGAGGTGATTGCCCTTAGCGAAAATCTCAAGCATACGCTCGTCGAGCTTCTTGCGGGAGAACACGTATCTCGTCACAGGCTCTATAACAGGGCGTGACAGCACAATCTCCTTGCCGTTCTCGTCGTAGTCGTAGTAAGGCTCCTCCCCCGTTTCGGTCATGGAGGTAATAGCCACAAACACGCCGTCGAGAAGCTCCTTCTCCACCATCATGTTAAGCTCCTCAACCGAAATGGCGAGGTAGTCTGCCGCCTCGAAGTGGTTGAAAAACATAAGCTCGGGGTGTTTGAACACCGGCGGCTTCTCCTCCCACGAGGAGCTTGCGCCTGTCACCGCTCCCGCGACAATAAACGCCGCGGCGAGAAAGAGAATACCGAGAATAATCATACCGATAATAAAAGCAACGGAAGTCATAGAAAAATCCTCCTAATAAATTGTGTAGTTATTTATAATCTAAAATTATTCGTTCAAAACCGAAAACAACAGTCTGAAACAGTTGACAAGTTCCGAGAGGTACTCTTATTATTTTATATCATATCTCACCGCTGTCAAGGCTTTTATCCTTTTTTTCTCAGAATAAAGCAAAACATTCTCACTATATGTCTGAAAAGCCGTGAAAATTACTGCTCTCGTTCAGTATACTCTCCGCCAGCTTCATATCAAAAGGAGTGGTAATTTTTATGTTGTCGCTGCTCCCCTTTGCCGTGAGAACGCGCTTGCCGCAGCGCAGGAACACGGCGCAGGCGTCCGTAAGCGCGGCTTTGTCTGCGGGAGACAGCCTGCCGTAGCACTCCAAAAACTCCCCTACCGTGAATGTCTGCGGTGTCTGGGCGTTGCACAGGCGGCTTCTGTCGGGTATGGATGTGACAAAGCCTCCCTTGTCAATCTCGAAAACAGTATCAATTGAAGGAACTGCCGTTCCGGCGCAGTCGCAGCAGCCGCCGCTTATCAGCCTTATGTTTTCCTCTAAGGCGGCAAGGTTCACAAACGGACGCACAGAATCATGCGACACGAGTATGCTCTTCTCGTCTCCCCCGTCCTCATAGATACGCTCGATTACCTTGAGAATAGAACCGCTCCTGTCGCCTCCTCCCTCTATGACGGAGATTCGCGCGGCGAGGCTTTTGTCTATGTACTCATCTATCATGCTTTGCGCTAAGTCGAGGTAACCGCCTACCACGGCGATATATATTTTCTGAAACTTATCGCACATGAGGAATTTTTCCGCAGTATGCACTAAAATCGGCTTGCCGCCGATAGGGAAAAACTGCTTGGGAACTGTCGCTCCGGTCATACGGCTGCCTACTCCTCCGGCGAGAATACCCGCGTATATCACGCTGTCAAAACCTCCTTTTTGTACAGGATGAAGTATCTGAAAGTATAGCACAGCTTTTTGTTTTAAACAATACAGTGTGTGTTAATTTTCCTTTGCGGAAAAATTGCGCGAGGAAGCACCCCTTCTTCTCTCAAAAAATCAGCTTTTTCTTGACTACACGGCGCATATATAGTAATATTATTACCAATATGTAATGAGGGGATTTTTTACCATGAACAAGCCCAGAACAAGATTCGCGCCGTCTCCGACGGGATATATGCACGTCGGCAACCTACGCACGGCACTTTACAGCTACCTGCTGATTAAGAAGTTAGGCGGCGATTTCATCCTGCGAATAGAGGACACCGACCGAGGGCGTTTGGTGGAGGGAGCGAGCGACGTTATCTACAGCACGCTCAGAGAAACGGGGCTTAACTGGGATGAAGGTCCTGATATAGGCGGGCAGTTCGGTCCGTACATCCAGTCCGAGCGGCAGGGAATATATATGGAGTACGCGAAAAAGCTGTGTGAGACAGGCGAGGCGTACTACTGCTTCTGCACCGCCGAGAGATTGGAGAGCCTTCGCGGACAGTCGGGAGGAGTGGCAAAATACGACCGCCTGTGCAGTAGCATTCCGCTGAGTGAGGCACTCGCACGTGTGGAGGAGGGACAACCCTTCGTTATCCGCCAGAAGATGCCGCAGGGCGGCTCTACCTCCTTCGAGGACGCGGTTTTTGGCACTATCACAATAGAAAATGACGAGCTGGAGGATCAGATTCTCATCAAGTCGGACGGTATGCCGACCTACAACTTCGCAAACGTAATAGACGACCATCTCATGAAGATAACTCATGTGGTCAGAGGCAATGAGTACCTCTCCTCCACGCCGAAATACAACCTCCTCTACAAGGCATTCGGGTGGGATGTGCCTGTGTATGTCCACTGCTCCCCCATAATGAAGGACGCGCAGAACAAGCTCTCCAAGCGAAACGGAGACGCCTCCTATCAGGATTTAGTGGAGAAGGGGTATTTGAAGGACGCTATCATCAACTACATCGCACTGCTTGGGTGGAGCCCTAAGGGAGAGCGGGAGATTTTCTCTCTACAGGAGCTGATTGAGCAGTTCGATATTGACGGAATATCGAAAGCTCCCGCTGTGTTTGACCCTGAGAAGCTACGGTATGTCAACGCGGAGTATATCCGCGCTATGACCCCCGAGCAGTTCCATGACGCCGCGCTTCCGTTCATAAAGCAGGCTGTGAGTAACGAAAATGCCGACACAAGGCCGATAGCAAAATGCCTCCACCAGCGGACTGAGGTTCTGTCGGAGATTGCTCCTCAGATTGATTTTATTGATACACTCGGCGACTATACTACCGAGCTGTTTGTAAATAAGAAGTCCAAGTCCACACTCCAATCCTCGAAGGAGATGCTCCTTGCCGCTATCGGCGAACTCCAAAAGCTAAAGGAGTTTTCCGAGGATGCCGTACACGATACGCTCATCTCCCTTGCCGCCTCCCTTGAGGTCAAGAACGGATTGCTCATGTGGCCTATTCGCATTGCCGCTTCCGGCAGGACGGTTACTCCCGGCGGCGCGGTCGAGGTACTGTGCATACTGGGTAAGGAGGAATCTCTCAGGCGGCTGGAGATAGGGCTTGAGAAGCTGAACGCGGCTTTGGCTGAGGGCTGAGGACAGTAGTAAAACTGCGAGAGTTCACGGGTAAAACTCTGTTTTTCAGTCTGTTTCTCAGACCAAGCGCGAGGAATACTGTTACTCCCTGAGCTACAAAGGGTAGCCTCAGGGAAAACCAAGAGAATCCTATAGGTCGCAAGGCGACTTATACAGGAAATTCCCGACGAGGGTTAGCTACAAACGGCAACCTCAGGGAAAACCAAGAGAACCCTATAGGTCGCACGGCGACTTATACAGGAAACCCCCGACGAGAGTTGGCTACAAACGGCAACCTTAGGGAAAACCAAGAGAACCCTATAGGTCGCACGGCGACCTATACAGGGGAACCCCCGACGAGGGTTCCCCTGCGAAAAAAATGTCCTTAGGGACATTTTTTCCTACCCCCTCCTGCGTTTTCTGACGATAAGGGCATATAAAATTAACTTAGAAAGCCTTCAATCAAAGCTCGAAAAAGCTTTCACCTATGGTTTTTTTGAGCTTTGATTGACTTAGGGTTTCTTAGTTAATTTTAGATGATTCGCATCTCTGCGGATGGCGAGTTAGGGCTCTGTCCGATTCTAAATTAACTTAGAAAACAACAAAGAAAAGCGCAAAAAAGCTTTCGCATATGGATTTTTTGGGCTTTTCTTGCATTGTTTTGTTAGTTAATTTAGAATGTGAACCATGCAAGCCTTTACAAAGGCTTGACCCAAATTCTAACTCCTTGGCAACAGATTTTAGTTGAGCGTAAGACAACAGATTTCAATCAGTGTGCATTACCTATTTTGCAGATAAAGAGAGGATAATTTATTATGGCTGACATTGAAGAAAATAAAATCGAGGCTGCCTCCGATTCCGCCTCCGCCGGCAACTTCATAAAAAGCGAAATCATCAAAGACATAGCACCCGACGGGCGTTTCGCAGGTATGGAGGTCATCACGCGATTCCCTCCCGAGCCTAACGGCTGTCTGCACATAGGACACGTCAAGGCTCTGTGCATCGACTTCGGCATGGCGGAGCAGTTCGGCGGGCGGTGTAACCTTCGCATGGACGACACCAACCCCACCAAAGAGAAGCAGGAGTTTATCCACTCCATCGAAAACGACATCCACTGGCTCGGCTTCGAGTGGAGCAACTACTGCTTTGCCTCCGCGTATTTTGACGAGACCTACGAATACGCCGTCGAGCTGATAAAGAAGGGGCTTGCTTATGTTTGCGAGCTTTCTCCCGAGCAGGTTCACGAGATGCGTGGAGACTACAATACTCCCGCCACAAGTCCCTACCGCGACAGACCGATTGAGGAAAGTCTCGACCTCTTTTCGCGCATGAAGAACGGCGAATTTCCCGACGGAGCTATGACCCTTCGCGCGAAAATTGACCTTGCCTCCGGAAACTGGAATATGCGCGACCCCGTAATCTACAGAATCAAGCACGAGACACACCACCAGACAGGCGACAAGTGGTGCATTTACCCGATGTACGACCTCGCGCATCCTATAGGCGACGCTCTCGAAGGAGTTACGCACTCCCTCTGCTCACTTGAGTATGAGGACCACAGACCGCTCTACAACTGGGTTGTGGACAATGTTTCAGTGCCTTCTAAGCCGCGCCAGATTGAGTTCGCACGTCTTAACATAGACTACACGGTTCTCAGCAAGAGAAAGCTCCGCCGCCTCATTGAGGACAAGGTTGTTTCCGGCTGGGACGACCCCCGAATGCCTACTCTCGCCGCCCTTCGCAGGAGAGGCTACTCCCCCGCCGCCATAAGGAGCTTCTGCGACCAAATCGGCGTTGCGAAGAACTCCAGCACTGTGCAGTGGGGATTCCTTGAGTATTGCCTTCGCAATGAGCTAAACGAAAACGCCACACGCGCCATGGCTGTACTCAACCCGATTAAGCTGATAATCACCAACTACCCCGAAGGGCTGACAGAGCAGTTCGAGGTGGAGAATAATCCGCAGAAGCCCGAATCGGGCACGCGAACCATTGACTTCGGACGCGAAATTTACATTGAAGCGGACGACTTCATGGAAGTGCCGGAGAAGAAGTATTTCCGTATGTTCCCCGGCAACTATGTGCGGCTGAAAGGCACATATATCGTAAAATGCACAGGCTGCAAGAAGGACGAGTTCGGGAATGTTACCGAGGTGTACGCCGAGTACGACGAGAGTACGCGCGGCGGCAATCCTTCCGAGGGGATGAAGGTTAAGGGTACGATTCATTGGGTCAACTGCGGCACGGCTATTGACGCGGAGGTGCGGCTGTTCGAGCGGCTGTTTGACATACCCGACCCCGACTCCGCGAATGTGGACTTCATGGAACACATTAACCCCAATTCGCTGACTGTTCTTAAAAACTGCAAGCTTGAGCCGTCTCTCGCGAACGCGCGTCCCGGCGACGGCTTCCAGTTCCTCAGACTGGGCTACTTCTGTGTAGACAGCGAGGATTCGTCTCCCGAGCATCTTGTGTTCAACCGCTCTGTGGAGCTGAAGGATTCCTACTCGAAGAAATAAATTATACTGCTTATGCAGAAATGAGGGCTGCGGCACGATGAATGTGCTGTAGCCCTTTTTATACTGTGAAGTACTATTATTTCTACTTATTCCTCTTTATCAGATATTATAATTGCCGCCACTGCTCACCTTTTGAATGTGAGTTATAGCTACAATTTTATCTCTTATTCAGTTTATAGGCACATACCCCGTTTTTTCCACCAAGCTCTGCCCCTGCACGGAGCAAATCCAGCCCAGCAGTTTCTCGATATTCTCGGCTTTTTCCTCGCTCATATTTGTGGGGTTTGAAACCGTAACCGCGTAAAAATCATTTGTATACGGATACTCCCCGCTCGCGATTGTCTCTGTCGTAGGAGCAACGCCGTCAATCTCGAGGAACTTCACCTCATCCTCGCCTATCATGTCGCGCAGGTAGTAGAGGAAAGAGTAGCCGAGGCTGTTCTTGTAATTCTTGTAGCTCGCAACTACCTTGTACATATCCCCCATTCCATCAAAAACCTGCTCCTCGGGAGGTTGCATTAAGTTCTTGCCCTCCATAATTTCAAGCAAACGCGTCTGACTTCCGCTTCCTTCGGGACGCTGATAGGCGCGGATTGCATCGTTTTTGCCGCCTACCTCGCTCCATCTTGTGACCTCGCCTGCGTAAATACGGGTAATGTCGTCAGACGTTACTCCGTTTATTTTGTTTCGTTTATTGACAAAGAACACGAACGCCTCTCTGCCTATGGGAGTGAGTTTCAGCTCCACGCCGAGGGCGTCCGCCGCCGCCTGCTGTTCCTTTGATATGCCTGCAAGAAAAGCAATATCCGTATCTCCGTTAATGAGGGAAGTGAACGCCGGACCTGTGGTTTGGCATATTACAGAAGAAAGAGCTTTGATTCGGTTGGTTTCTTTGTCGGTATACTCATAGTCGTATACCCTGTAAATATCCTCAGGATATGCAGCGCGGGCAAATGCCGAGTAGAGCGGATAGAGTGCTGTCGCACCGTCGAGAATGGGCAGTTCTCCTTCGATTTTCAGCGTAGATTCGCCGTCTAAACTGGCCGCAAGCGTGTTCTCTCTGAACGGTTCATACTCGAGAAGAGACATTTCGCCTTCGTTAGTATCAACAGTAGTGGTATTTTTATAAACAATATTATAACAGCAACCCCATCCCGCGAACAGGACAACAGCTCCCACAAGAACCAGTGATATGACGCGGCGTACCTTAGCATTGAACATATTCCATATATAAAGCATGGCAATGACAAATGCAACACTCGGTACTATGATGGGCAACCAGATGCCATACGCGCCGAAAATGTATGCTGCGGAAGCGGTGAAGACAAGCCTGTAAAAAGGTATTAGAACAAATGCCCCGAAAATACACAGCAATGTGACGATTATGCGAGAGACTATTTTACTTTTCATTTTGTTATGCCTCCTTAAATTTTACTGCGGTAGCTGTTTCCGCACCGCCTCTTATTCAGTTTATAGGCACATACCCCGTCTTTTCCACCAAGCTCTGCCCCTGCGCGGAGGAAATCCAGTCCAGCAGTTTCTCGATGTTCTCGGCTTTTTCCTCGCTCATATTTGTGGGGTTTGAAACCGTAACCGCGTAAAATTCGTTTATATACGGATACTCCCCGCTCGCAATTGTCTCTGTAGTAGGAGCAACGCCGTCAATCTCGAGAAGCTTCACTTCATCTTCTCCTACCATATCGCGCAGGTAGTAGAGGAAGGAGTAGCCGAGGCTGTTCTTATAATTCTTGTAGCTCGCCACAGCCTTGTAAATACCCATCATTGCGCTGTAAACATCCTCTTCGGGAGCGGGAATTAGCTTTTTACCCTCCATAATCTCAAGCAAGCGTGTCTGACTTCCGCTTCCTTCGGGACGCTGATATGCGCGGATTTTATCGTTTTTGCCGCCTACCTCGCGCCAGTTAGTGACCTCGCCTGTGTAAATGCGGATGATGTCGTCAGACGTTACTCCGTTTATTTTGTTTCGTTTGTTGACAAAGAACACAAACGCCTCTTTGCCTATGGGAGTGAGTTTCAGCTCCTTGTGGAAAAGGTCAGCCAGCTCTTGCTGCTCCTTCGATATGCCCATGAGGAAAGCAATGTCTATATCGCCGTTAATCAGGGACTCGAACGCCCAGTCTGTGCTTTGACATAGTACAGGAGAAAATGGTTTCATTTTTCCTTTTTCTATGTCATAACCATAGTCGTATACACCATAATACCCACGGGGATATGTAGCGCGGGCGAATGCCGAGTAGAGCGGATAGAGTGCCGTCGCGCCGTCGAGAACGGGGAGGTCACCCTCGATTTTAAGCGTAGATTGACCGTCCAAGCTTGCGGCAAGAGTACCTTCTCTGAACGGTTCGTACTCGTCAAGATGCATCTCCACCTCTTGCGTACTGACGTTAAGGCTGTTTTGATAGGAAATGTAGCCGTAGATTACGCCCGCAAACAGGACGACAGTTCCAACAAGAATCCCCGCCGTTATGCGGCATACCTTAACATTGAACGGTTGCCATAGAATGAGCATGACGGCGACAAACGCGACATCTCTTGCTATGAGGGGAAGCCAGAATCCAATTTCACCTAACTGGGTCAAAAGATACATCGAGATATCATATGCAGGACTAAAGATATCGTTAGAAAACATCCATACCTCATAAACACACCACAACGTGATGATTATGCGAAAGATCATTTTGATTTTACTTTTCATTTTGCTATGCCTCCTTCACCTTTATCACGATAACGGTAATATTGTCGTGACCTCCGCGAGCGAGTGCCTGAGAGACCAAGCTCTCGCACATATCCTTCGCCGTGCCGCCTTTTTTGATGATGCTCCCCATCTCCTCCTCGCTGAGCATACCGCTCAATCCATCACTGCACAGGAGGAAAACATCGCGCGGAGCTATGTCTATCTTCCTGCCGAAATAGGGAGAGGCGGTGCGGCTTTCCGACGTTTTCATGCCGAGAAACTTCACCAAGGTGTTCGCCATAGGGGAATCCTGCCCTATCTCCTCGGTGATTTCTCCCTTCTCTATCATGTACTGGAGTTCAGTCTGATCCTTCGATATGCGCGAGAGGACGGAATTCCTCATGTGATACGCGCGGCTGTCGCCCAGATTGGCGATAAACGCACTCTCCCCCTTAAAGCAGGCAAGCACCACGGTACTGCCCATAGAGAACGCGCCGCGACGCTCACGTTCGGCGGCTATCGACTTCTGCGCTGTGTCTATATACTCCCTGACAAATTCGGCTGGGGAGTTGTTGCCCTGCTCCGCGTATTTTTTGTGGAGGCGCGAGAGTGCCTCTACAGCCATTTCGGAGGCAATCTCCCCATGCTCCGCGCCGCCCATTCCGTCGCACACCGCGAATATGTTCATGTGCTTTTCGCCGCTCTCGGGAGAGACAAAAGGGATGTCCTCAAACGCCGCGTGGTTTACATCCTCTATATCGTACATCGCCCCGTTGAGGTAGAGGTTGTCCTCGTTGTTTTTGCGGACATACCCTATCTCCGTAATGGCGTACATATCAAATTTTTCATTCGGCACTTTTGATCACTCCCTGCAATAATTTTTTGTAGTAGTAGGTATTTGTGCTACCCTACATTATCCCGCCGTTCGGACTGATGACCTGACCTGTTATAAATTTCGCGCCGTCTGTGCAGAGGAAGCCCACGCAATGGGCTACATCCTCAGGAGTACCTATCTCCCCGAGAGGAGTTTCGTCTCTGAGCGCGGACATTGTTTCCTCTCCAAGGCAGTCGGTCATGGGAGAGGCAATTACTCCCGGAGCTACGCAGTTGACGCGGATACCCGACGGACCTACCTCCTTCGCGAGGGCTTTAGTCATGCCTATCAGCCCAGCCTTCGCTGCGGAGTAGTGAACCTCGCAGGACGCACCTGAGATACCCCATATGGAGGAAATATTTATTATAACTCCGCTGTGATTCCGAAGCATTTGCGGGAGAACCGCCCGCGTGCAGTAGAAAGCACCGCTGAGATTGGTTGCAATCATTTTGTCCCACTGTTCGTCTGTGATGTCGGTAAACAAAATCTGCTGTGCTATTCCGGCGTTATTTATGAGGATGTCTATGTCGCCGAACCTGTCTCCTACAGCTAACACCATGGCGGAGACCTGTTTGCTGTCGGATATATCGGCGAGGAACGGCTCGGCTACTCCTCCGCCCTGCACAATGCTTTTGCAGAGCGTGTTTGCCGCGTTCTCGCCGCTGTTATAGCAGACGGCGACGCACATTCCGTCATTTGCGAGGCGGCGGGCGATTGCGCCTCCGATTGCTCCGGACGCACCTGTGACAAGAGCTACTTTCTTTCCGGCAAATCCCATTGTTATAATCTCCTTGAACTATGTTAATCACTGACTGACAGATGTTGCCAAAGACTTAAAGTTTAGGTCAAGCCTTTTCAAAGGCTTGCGGGTTGTTAGGGCAGAGCCCTGACTCGCCATCCGCAGATGGCGAAATCCTTTAATCGTCAGAAAAACGCAGGAAGGTAGGCGAAAATGTCCCTAAGGACATTTTCCCGTAGGAAACCCTCGTCGGGGGTTTCCTGTATAGGTCGCCGTGCGACCTATAGGGCATCCCCGTTGGAAAAACTTGAGGTTATCTCATATTACGAAGGTTACTGAGGACAGAAGCGAGCGAGGCTTGCTACAACTCCTTGGCAACAGATTGTAGTTGTGTGTTTATTTATTTCCCCAAAATAGAAAACAGCGCAATCAAAATCCCCAGAGCCAAGCCCACCGACACCGCCGCCATTACCATGCACCCGAAATATCGGTTCTGCCGCCTCTGCACACCGTACTCCTCATCTGTCTCGTCCTCAGCAATATCAATGCCGTACTTCCCGTCGGTTGCGCCTACAGAGCATTCGCCGCCGCCGACATAAAGCATCTTGACAATCGGCACATCTTCGCCGCCTATCAGCATGGTTTTCTGAGTGTCGAACTCAAATTCAACCTGCTCGAACCCCAAAAGCTCGTAGAGATGTATGGCGCGTTCATTGTCCTCCCTCACGGTAAGGATAATTTTGTCAAAGCCGCACTTCCACGCCGCGTTCATCGCGACAGTCATGAGTATACGCCCTATCCCCGCGTCCCTGTAGTCGGGCAGAAGCCCTACGCCGATACTGCCTACCCGCTCTGTCTTGCTCTCCTCAGGGCGGTGTACCACGTCGCACCAGCCGACTACCTCATCCCGCTCGTTCACGGCGAAGTACTGCGGGTAGCCGTTCTCCTTGCAGAACGCTACGAACTCCCCGCTCTCCTCAAGAGTGAGCGGCTCTTTTGTAGAGAGGTATTTTCCCTCCCTGACAACTACGGAGAAGGTTTCGTTATACGACTTGATGTATTTCTCCTCCGCGCGGACAATAAATATCTGCATAGAGGAGCTTTCGTTTTCGCTTGTATGCTCGTTTTCTCCCGCGTCACTTTCCTCCGTGTATGGTTTTTCACTGCTGTCCTGCATTTTATCACATCCTGTAGGATTAATATGTATCTGCATATCACGCCCTGCGCAATCTTGATGTAGGGTCTGCCCCCTATTTAGTATGCTCCGATTATACCACACTCAATCCGCTGTATCAACGAATTTTCGTATCAGTAAACCAGCCCTATGTAGGCGGTATAAGCGGGGAGTGAAAGTCCGCCGCCGAAATCAATATCCGCGCCTGTGATAAGGTCCTTTGCCCTGCCCGCGTTCGCGTTAAAGTGGAGTGTAGCGGGAACGCTGTCAATATTAAACGCGCAAATCACCCTCTCCCCCTCAAACTCGCGCTCGAACACGAGCTGGCAGGAGGAGACGTGCAGTTGCCTGTAGCTCCCGCGGCAAAGTGCCTTGCTTTGCCTTCTCGCGCCGCACAGCGCGGAGATGTACTGCGGCAGTGCAGACGTGAGGGCGGCAGGCGTCAAAACGTCCTCCACCGACGGGCGGAGAACCTCATCTCCCGATGATTTTTCTCCCTTTAGCGCAAACTCACTGCCGTAGTAGACCGAGGGAATCCCCGGAATCGAGGCGAGCAGGGAGTAAATGAGCGGCACTGTTTCGGGATTCTTCAGAAGAGAGGCTATCCTGCTCACATCGTGGTTGTCGGCGAAGGTGTAGAGTGGAAGCCCCTTATATATCGTCCACTGCTCAGGCCCGAACTGCCTGTTGAGCGAGTAGGCTATCTCAAACATATTGCCGCTGTTTATCGAGGAGTGCAGTCCCTTGTATACCTCGTAGTTGGTCACGGAATCGAGCATACTGCCGTTGCACCACATATTGTAATCTCCGTGAAGGCACTCGCCGAGGAGGAAAAACTGCGGTGACAGCGCCTTGCAGAAGGCGCGAAGCTCACACAAAAAGTCGCGGTCGAGGAGGTAGGCTACATCCAGCCTAAGTCCGTCAATTTTGAAGCGATCGTACCAGCCCTTGACACAGCCGAATATATGCTCCTTGACGGCGGGGTTTCTGAGATTGAGCTTGACTAAATCGTAGTTGCCCTCCCAGCCCTCATACCAAAAGCCGTCGTTGTAGTTGGAGTTGCCGCCGAAATTTAAGTTAAACCACGAGCAGTAGGGAGACCCCTGCCGCTTCTCGCGAACGTCCCTGAACGCCCAGAAGTCGCGTCCTGTATGGTTGAATACGCCGTCGATAATAACGCGTATGCCCTTGCCGTGAAGCGTTTGGCACACGTCGGCAAAGTCGTCCTCCGTGCCGAGACGCCTGTCTATGCGACCGTAGTCGGCGGTGTCGTACCCGTGGTAGGACGATTCGCATACAGGACCGAAGTACACCGCGTTCGTTCCTAACTCCGCAATGCGGTTGCTGTACTCCTTGACCTTGAGGATGCCGTGCTGCGGCTCTGACACAAAATCATTCCTGTAAAGCGCACCACAGAAACCTAAGGGGTATATGTGGTAGAAAACCGCGTCCTTGTACCAGTCGTGCAGGTTGGAGAGCGGAAGGAGTGACGCCTCCGTGGAGTTGACCTGCGTGGAGGTGATGTCTGCGGAGTTGACCTCTGCGGACGCTTCGCCGCGTTCCCCTCCCACGCATACTGAGATAGTCCTATGCTCATTGGGGTAGGTAAGCCCCCACATCTCCCTGATTTTGTCGAGAGTGGTAAGCTCATTCACCGTAGCCGAGAGCGGGTAGAGCGGCGACTCGGTGAGATTTTGCTCGAGGCACTCCATGACGTGAGCCGCCTCGTACTTAAGCCCGTGTTCGAGAGGCTGATTGAAGCTCGCGTACAGCTCTCCTCCCACAAATGAGTACGCCGAGTGGGCACAGCACAAGTCGGGTATCGTGATATATCCGAGAGAGCCGATTATCGTAGCGTGATGTCCTCTGTGGTCAAAGTTTGAGGAGATGTAAGCCTTTTTCTTGTTCGGGTAGTGGAAGACAGCGGTAAAGCTTGCGTCTACTCCTGTCGATGCCCTCTCCATGGTGGTTTCAATGCTGTCAGGGCAGCCGCCGAGGAGTTGCTGAATGATGAATACGGGGTAAAGACCTATGTCGAGTAACGCTCCTCCTCCAAGCTGGGGATTAAACAGCCGTCCGTTTAAGTCGGGGTTTTTCTGCTCCAAGCAGAAGGATGCCTGTATCTCGTGAACCTCTCCTATCATCCCCGCAGCTATCCACTCCTCCGCCTTTTTGTAGGCGGGGAGGAAGCGTGTCCACAGTGCCTCCATGAGGAAAGTGCCGTTCTCCCTCGCGAGGGAGATGGCGAGGTTCGCCTGCTCCATGTTCATGGCGAACGGCTTTTCGCAAAGTACGGGCTTCTTTGCGAGCAGCCCTGCCACTGTGGCGTCTATGTGAAACGGGTGAGGAGTACCCACATAAATCACGTCAATGCTTTCGTCTGCCGCCAGCTCTGATGCGTCAGTGTAGACAGACTCACAGCCGAATTTTTCGGCAAAGCTCTCCGCCGCCTGCTTCGTTCTCGAGCAGACAGCCACTATTTTCGCGTTCGGGAGCTGCAAAAGCGCGTTTGCAAAGCTCTGCGATATGTGTCCCGTGCCGATTATGCCCCAATTATAGATTTTCATGATGAAATCACTCCAAAAACAGATTTGCCGAAAAACATATTATGGTATACAGTTTACCAAAAAACGGAGCAGAAAACAAGTGCCGCCTGAAAAAGCACTTATGAATACTGCAATACTGTGAACCGCTCCACATAATTTCAGTTGCATAAGACTTGACATGACGGCAAAATTATAATAAAATAAAGGTGAAAGATGGCACTGTCTATAGACGGTTCGCCCTCAAGAATCGTGACTAAAGAGAAATAGCCGCCGACTTTTGTACAGACGGGCGGCTATTTCTCTTTGTGTCCATTAAGAATACTGTCGATTAGGGTCTGTTGACACAAGTTAAAATGCTTGGATTTTGAGCAAATTTTTGTGATAGATATACTAAATTAACTTGAAAACAATCAAGCCTCCACGGGCGAAAACCGCACAAATCAGGGCTTTTCGCCCGTGTTTTCTTGTTGTTTTCTAAGTTAATTAACTATAAGGCAAA